>JBCCBB010000114.1:0-8124 GCA_039814545.1 Pseudomonadota bacterium | reverse complement strand
GCGTCGGCGTGCGCCTTCGTTGGAGCTCGCGCCGGCCCAATAGGCAAGCCCGGAACCCGTTGCATACTCCATGCGGAAGCTGTCCACAGGGTAGAGGCCGCTGGCCATCTGCAGCACGTGGCGCAGCGTGATGGCATCGCGAGGCTCTTCCTCCGCGTCGCCCGTTTCGGGCAGCCAGTCGAGGCCCAGCGATGCATCGAGCTCGAGGCGTCCGGCGTCAACAAGCTGGCCGATGAGCGTGACCGCGATGCTTTTGGCCGTGGACCAGGTGCGGGTGCGCGTCGTGACATCGAAGCCCGGCGCGTAGCGCTCGTGGATGATCTGACCGCGGTGGACCATGAGCAGGCTGACCGTGTCCTGCTCGGGCGTGGGGCGATTGAAGGCCCAATCGCTGGCGGCCTGCAGTGCGTCGGCGTCGATGAACGCGGGCAGCGCCTGCGGGGTGACGACGTCGCCCAAGGGCCAGGCGGTACCGGCTGGGTCATTGTCCGGGTAAGGCAGCGTCAGTTCGGGCAGATCGACAAAGTCTTCGGCGCTCTGGTCGGGCGCCATCACGACGCAGCCGATGCCCTCGCGGAAGGTTGCCCGAACCACGGGACCCGAAGACGGACCACCCACGGCGACAGCCCTGCGTCCGACATCGACGTCGTACTCGCCACCGCGGGCACTGCCCACGGGGTCTTCCAGGTAAGCCAGCTCCTGCGCGAACACCTGGTTCAGAGAGCGACGCGAGGTGAACAGCCCGTTGCACATCAGCACGGCTTGAACGCCGTTGCGGATCAGGTGGCGGTTGGCGGCGAAATAGTCGTAATCACCGGCCGATGCGCTGACTGTGGCGGCCAGCAGCAGCGTGAGCGCAAGCCTCGGCATCATCGCTTTCCCCCAAATCCCGACATACGCAGGCATTCTCGATGCATCGAGGGCTCACCGCAAACCCATTGCCGACCAGGGTGATGGCCGGCAGCTTGCCTGTCGCCATCGCGCAGCGCCTGTGCGTGTTTGCCGGTGCCATGCCGGCGGCCTGCTTGGAACGATGTTTGCCATGGCGTCAAAAATCACCCCAATCCCGGACGGCCCCCTGGTGACTGAGGAGGCACCACCCATCGTGGACGACGTCGGTGACTCGCTTGCGACAGACGGGCGCGTGGCCCTGTGTCGCTGCGGCGCCTCCAGGACAAAGCCCTGCTGCGAAGGCAGCCTAGAATCGATCCGAGACGTCAAGGCTGCCTGCCCGTCAGGTGCCTTGAGTCTTTCGCTCGACGGCGCGCCGCACGAGCATATGATAGGCCGGGAGAACGCCCCTAGAACCGAAACCCTACGAGAAACCCAAGCACGATCGAGTCGTCCTCGCCGTCCGCAATGTCGTAGGACAACGTCGTCGCAAACGTCATCTCGTCGAGCTCCCACTCGTAGTAGCCCCCAACCCGAAAGGCACCCACATCTTCAGATTCGCCCCATTCGAAGCCCGGCCCAACCTGGAGCACGAGGTGCCGCGACAGGTGAATATCAGCAACAGCGAACAGCGACGTGGCGGCCACATCACCTTCCGCTCGCTCGATGACGAAGCCGAGACCAAGACGCTCGTCCAACGCGTATTCATAGTCAATGCCGTAGGTGAACCCGACGTCGCCCTCGTCAACGAGCTCGGTTGCGCCCAGCAACAGGGACACGTGATGCGGCGATTCCGCCTGGGCAGTCGCCGGCAGCGCGCTGGCCGCGACGAGACAAACACCCAGCGGCCACAGACTGGAGCGCCCCCCCATCATCGACGCATCGCATCAATGGCACGTTTGCGTGCGGATTCCTCGTTGCGTAAGAGCTTCTTGAACGCACGCATCTGGGTAGCTGACAAGATTCGATCCGCCGCATCCTCCGTGTCGTCCATGAGATCATCCATGTCATCGTTCAGCTGTTTCGCATCGCGATAGCTCAGTTGAATGTCTGGCCGCTCGTAGTCGGCATTAATGCCGTAGGTCATGAGCAGCCTGCGTTGATCAGCAAGTGTCTGCGCAATCAACCGCTCAAGCTCGACAGCCTCCTCTCGATCCAGCGTGACGTCCTTCCTGAGCGCATACATGATGTCCGTCGGCGTGGGCAGAAACCCAGACGTCTTGACGGAACCCCGACGCGGTGGCGGTGGTGGCGGTGCCTGCGCAATCGCAGCGGATGACAGCGCGACCAAGCCGCACCCGATCGCAAGTCTCTTGAGGATCGCGCGCCGGGACAATCGTTCCAGCAACCGAATCGCATCATCATTCCCAGGTCTAGTGCTCATCGAAGTCTCCCGCAACGTGATCAAAAATCGATTGTCGCCACCGCGTTCAATCGCGTGCCATCACCGTCTCTGCCATCAAAAGTCTTCTGGGCCGCATAGCTAAACTCCAGCCCCAGCGTGATGTCGCGTTGCGGTGTCCAGAACAGATTCACTCGATAGCGCTCTCCACTGTCGAAGGCGCTGCCCAAAGAGCCATCGGGCGCATCCAGGTCGACGGCGCTGGCGACAAAGGTGGAGCGCCAGTCTTCTGACCACCAGTGTTGGTAGCCAACGTAGCCGCCCAGTATTTCGGTCGCTTCGATTGAGCCATCCGCACTGATCACACCTTCAAGCCCCGCACCGGCGAAGACCGAGAAGTAGTGCGTAAAGCCCTCGCCACCGGACAAGCCGAAGACGATGTTGTCGCGATCCGCGAACCAGGGCGTGTTGATTCGCCCCGTCACATTCAGACCACCCGCAAAGGTGTCGTCTTCATCCGAGTCCAACCGCAAAGCCAGTGCGGCGACCCTTACGCGACCCCAATCCCGGTTCGCTTCAACGAAGCCAGTGAAATTAGGTACAGCGTCCGAGGCAAACAGGTCCTCGGTATCGGTAACGTCGCCCGCGGGATTCTCGACCCCGAATCCGTATCGCCAAACACCCTCGGTTCCAACGCTTTTTACCCAACGAAGGCCGGGGTTTCTGAGGACGGGCTGACCCAACGGCGGCCCGAAATCGACCGTTTCCGGACTGGCCGCAATGTCCGTGAATTGCGACCACCACTGGCCCACATAGAAGTTACCAACCTGAGCGGCCACGTGACGAATGCGGACTTCATAGTTGTTGATGAACTCGTCGCCACCGCCGAAAAAATCGAATTCGAGGAACGCTCTGAGCTCACCGACAGAAACAGGCCGCCGGTAATCAATATTGAAGCGGCTGTTACGTACGTGGAATCGAGACTGACTCGCGCCATCCTCGGGTGTGCCGTCCAGCGGGATGCGTCGATGATTGACGACATCCTGGAATCCGAGGCTGTCAAAGTCGAAGATCCCTTCGGCACGGACGAAACCACCCAGCCGCACGGACGCCTGCGAATCTGGGATTTTGATCGCGCCCTCGAAGTCGCCCGCGGTGATGATCGCGGCATCCGGGAAGCGACCCAGTGGTTGCTCAGGATTCACGAGCAGTATGTCGCCTACATCGTCTCCCTGTTCGGGCTCCGTGTCTGCAACGGCGCCTGCGTCGGCCTGCGTCGTGACGCGCGATAGCGCCGCCCGCAGCGCCTCAATTTCAGCGGCTTGTTGCGCTACAACGGCCGCGAGCGCCTCAACTTGATCCGCCAACTCGGACACCTCGTCGGCTTGGGCCGGCAGCTGGGCGCCCAGCAACAGTATCGCCGCAACCAGAGGGTGTCTTCGAGAACAGCGACGCTTGAAGCGCGCGTCCTGTTGACCTGGTCTCACGGCCAGTGATCGAACCGTGCTCATGGAGGCCCCCACTTAGTGACCGTGCGCGTTGTGGCCGCTGGCTCCCGGCGCAGCAGGCATAACGACCTCGAGCACTTGCATCATGCCGAAGTCCTCGTGATCGAGAATGTGGCAGTGCAAAACGAACGTACCGATATAGCGCCGGTAGTGCGTCCGGACCGTAACCACGTAGGGTGCGCCGAAGAGATTGGTCGGCAGGAACACCGTGTCTTTCCACTGGCCTGACAGACCGGCATAGACGGAGCCGGAATCAAACTTGCTGACGTCGACGCCAGTATCCGGATCAACGATGCTGACAATCTGAATCGGGTTGACGTGTTTGTGGAACGGGTGCCCTTCCGTGAACGCGGCCAGCGTCCATTCCTCAATATTGCCCAGTGTTAGCGTTCTATCAACGCGACCAGCCACGAATTCGTCCGGTTCGATGAGCTTTGGCATTTTACCGGGCGCGAGCTCAAGCTCGCCGACGACGAATTCATTCTTCGGGGCGTCTTCGACAATGAACGTGTCGAAGCCCAGCGTTTGGTAGTTGTCTACTTCCTTGCCCAACAGCGACTCGTGTGCCGTAAAGGCCGTGAGTCGCATGTCCTCCGCCGCCAGCTCGCCCGCCACGCGCGTCCGAATAGCCTCGGGCATGTGCGTGCGCGCGGCGTCGACGAGAAACGACTGGATGTGTGCTTTGGCGCTCTCGCCCCCGAGTGCGTCGGGCGAACCACCTACGCGCACAAATCCGAGCAGCTGGCGCTGCTTCTCCTGCATCCGGATGTTCTCGTTCTTGGGCGCATCGTTGTCGACGATGCAGTACAAGCCCGGTTCCGGAAACGCGACCAGCACATCATCTCGGTATCCGGGGTGCAGCATGGTGCGTTTTTGTACGTTGATCCGAGAGCGGGTCAGTCCATCCAGAGCGATCGACAGCTGCTCGACTTCCGCGCCACTGCAGAGGTCGCCAACATAGGCATCTCGTTGGTCAACGTTGCCCGCGCTGTAAACGAGGTCACTCTCGTCGCCGGTAAAACGACGAAAACCCACAGAGATCGAACCACTGACGCCAGCCTGGATAAAGCGCCATCGCTCGATGTCTCCGGCGGTGACACCATCAATCGTCGGGATGACGCGCCCGTTGATTGCTGTATGCCGACCTGAGACCTCCCATCGAATCCGAACGTCGGGAATGCCCGACGGCGTATCGAAGTTCTCAAACATGCCGAACTGGTTGTAGCCCTCAACCATACCGACATCGCCGTCATCGCATATCCAGAAGCCCTCTTCGTCGGTCTTGATGTCGATCGAGCCGTCGCTCTGCCTGGGACCGCAGGCGTAGGCGATTTGTGTCAGGGTCATGATGCGTTCGCCGATGGGTGCGCCATCGGGCGTGCGCAACAGCGTATCGATATCCCCGGTGTGATCCGGCCCAGGTAATCGCTCGCCGCGAATGATCAGAGGGCCGCCCATGCCGCTGCTGACCTGGAGCGCAGTGGAACCGTGTGTATGCGGGTGGTACCAGAACGTGCCCGCCGGGTGATCCGCGGGAATATTGTATTCATGCGTGAAGTCAGCCCCGGGACGGAGGCTGAGCAGCACATTGTCGGAGTTGCCGGCAGGACTCACCCACAACCCGTGGACGTGCATGTTGGTCGTGTTGAAGCAGTGGGGGATGTTGATGTCGCCGTGGTCGATGCAGGAGGGATCCTCGGCCGGCAGGTCGTTCTTTAGATTGAACAGGAACGTATCACCGGGCCGAAGGTAAATCGCAGGCGGTACGAAGGGCACCTCCGGGTCGACGCCCTCGCCCTGGTAGCTGCGCAATCGAACTTTGTCCATCCGGCCGGTCGCTGGATTGAAAATCTCGCCCTCCGTGTAGGCAATTCGTGCACTCCAGGCGACCGTGCCCGCGGGTCGGCTCATGAGCGCGTCGCGCGTTTTGAGCTGTTGCGCAGGCGAGGCATAGCTCGCGTAGGTGATGCCTGCTGTCGGTACGATCGGGGTCGCCGAAGTGTGCTTCGTTTCGGCGGCACCCACTGGCGCAGAGGCCAGCACGAGTGCGGAAGCCGTGGCAATGAGTCCATTGCGTGCATTCATAGTTGTACCCAAGTCGGTCATTAATAGAACCGCCAGCCGATGGCACGGCGATGCGCGCCTCCGGTCTTTACGGTCGAACGGGCTAATTGATCACGAGTTCTGGGTACCCCTCGATCGGCTTGATCAAGTTGTGGAACATCTGGGTTCCTTTCTGGCTCTCCGGGTACTCGTAGTCGGGAAAGGTGTACTCGGACACAAAATCGGAAAGACGGAAGTAGACACCCTTCATGGAAGAGATGAGGTCCACGTCGCCCGTATCGATGTTGCGACGCAGTGCCAAGATGAACTGCGCATCTTGGTTGTCTGCTTGCAGCGTTCCGGCGAATGGCACGTGCGTACCCTCTACGCCGAGCGTATCCCCCAAACCTGAGAACGCTGTCGTCAGGCCTGGCGCCTCAGCCAGGTCCTCCATCTTGATCAGATTGGCGCTCATCTCCCGGTTGATCACGAGCACGAAGTCTTCGGGCTGCCGTTCCATGTTGTAGGCGGTCACTGTCAGGACCTCGACTGGCGTGTTGCCGTAGCCGAGTTCTGCGATCGTCTTCCCCACCACATGCGCGCCGTCGACGAGCGCATCGGCCGGGATCGTCACCAGCGGGGTGCACGTGTACGCGGCAATGAGCGTTTTCTTGCCGCCGACGGTCGCGATGGACATGGCGCGAATCGGCGCTCGCGTTTCATTCTGGTTGTGCGCGGTATGAAACATCTCGATGGTCGAGACATCGGCGCCCGACCCGAACGGGAAGGCAACCTGACGCAAAGTTGACGCGAACTCGCCGTTGGATAGGCCTGCGATGTAGAGCACACCATCGTCGAACTCGAAATCGGTCACGGACAGCGTGGCTGCGGGAATGTCCCGCCAAAATGACACCGACTCATCAGGCGGCTCGCTCAGCGAGAGACTCGTGAACTTCAAATCTTGAAATGCGATCGATGCGATCGCGCCGTCGGGCGTCACGCGAATTAGCTCCGAGCGGACACCTTCCGACGAGCGGATTGAGGCAGAAATGAATGCCGCCTTGGTGACCGGGTGAACCGCCAGGTCGTGATAGCTGATGCTCAGGGGGCTCGTTTCAAGAAACGCGGCAAGCTGTGTACCGAAGCCGACCAGGTTGTACGGCGTCGAATCCAGATTCCGCGTTTCATCAGGGATACCACTCAACTCAAACGCATAAACGCGATTCTGGGTGGGATCCGCCGCGAAGAGCGTGTTCGCGCCGCCGAATTCCAGTACGGACAGTGACTTGGGCGGAACCTGAGCCCTGGAATCCGAAGGCATCGCGCCAGCGGTTGCGTCTGACGTTGCGGGCGCCGCCGAACAAGCCCCGCTCGTCAGCAGCGTCGAGAGCAGGAGAACAACAAGGCGAAAATCTAGTCTGGTCATCGCAAACACTCTCTTGAGAAACGTTCGCGATTAGAACTATCACCTCCAGGCGTCCATCAATAGACGCCTAGGTGCGCACCCCTTGTGCGTTGACACAGCAATTTGACAAGCCTGAACGGCCTCGCTGCGCTGTCAAATGAATGTGCACGCTTGCGTGTCGGAAAAAACATCGACAAGGCGACATCAAATGGTCGACGAACGCAGCCGGTGAGGCGCCCAAACTTCGACACGCGGCTGTCGTCAACTTAGCTCAGTGCGCACCGAGACGGGGCTGGGGCGAAATGTGGCGTTTCGCATCGACGCAATGCGCACCTTTGTCGGTCCCGGTGGCACCCACTATCGCCCAGCCCGTGCCAGCGGTTCGTCAGCGTTCAGCGGACTCGAACAAGGATCTTGCGAGGCTTGCCACGAGCTCAGGCTTCTCAGTGTGAATAAAGTGGTTGGCATCAACGATGATGACGCGACCCTTTGGCAGCAGGCTTGCCGATTTCGCGTATTCCTCGGGATGTTGCCCAGGGTCGTCGTCACCTTGTACCAAATACACCGGCATCGTCATGTTCTTGAGTGTGTTCTTCATCCGGAAATCGCGCTCAATGTCGAAACTGGTCCCGCGAAACGTGCGGGCAGCGGCCTCGGCCGTTCCCTCGAAACCCCACTCCCACTCGAGCCTTGCGATTTCTTCCTCAGGCAGCGTCACGGAGACATAGTCACCCGCGTACAAGTTGCGAATGAGGCCTGGCCTGCTTTGAAACTCGACGGTCGCCATGTCCGAGTGGGGTGGTCTCGGCAAACCGTGCGGCTGATCAAATGACTGCTGCATCCGGAAGAAAGATCTGACACGCTGGCTGAGCGGTTTGTTCGCGAGCAAGTGATCAGCAATCACGCTGCCGCGATCATGGGTTACGAGGTGGAAG
>JBCCBB010000108.1:0-8949 GCA_039814545.1 Pseudomonadota bacterium | reverse complement strand
TGGCGCCGGTGGTCATAGTGTCACGTAGCCCTCGTATGCGGTCTGTGCGGGGCCGGAAATGGCGATGCCCCCGCCGCTCGGGCGCCAGTCTACCACGAGCGTGCCGCCTGCAAGCTGCACGTTCACGGGCCCCGAAACGCGGCCGTCGCGCAAGCCGATGACGGCTGCTGCAGCGGCCCCCGTGCCGCAGGCGCGGGTCTCACCGACGCCACGCTCGCGAACGCGCAAATCGATACGGTCACGGCCTGTTACCTGGGCAAGCCCGACGTTTACGCCCTCTGGAAAGCGGCCACTCGCATCGACGGATTCCGCGATCTCAAGCAGCGGTGCCGCAGCAACGGCGTCGTCCAAGTAAATGACGCAGTGCGGGTTGCCGACACTGACCGCAGCAAACGAGAGGTCGCCGAGCGCGTACTGGTCGGCGCGCGCGTCGGCCGTGAGCGGAATGTCCGCGGGCTCGAACCGGGGGGGCATGAGTGTCGTGGTGACCTGGCCGGCCGCATCGACCTGCGCCATGACGTCACCGCCACGGCTGCCGAGCGCCAGCGGACTGCCGGGTTGTGCGCCCGTGGCCTGCGCGAGCCATGCTGCGATGCAGCGCGCGCCATTGCCGCATTGTTCGACTTCGCCTCCGTCGGCATTGAAGACGCGGTAATCGGCCAGGTGCTCGCCGCTGGGCTGACCGATCGTGAGCCATTGGTCGAAGCCGATGCCCGTTCGGCGGTCGGCGAGTTCGCGAATGCGTTGCGCGTTCGTAGCCGCCTCGATCAAATCCGAATCGGCGCCTCGTAAATCGACGACAACAAAGTCGTTGCCGAGTCCGTGCATCTTCGTGAAGGCCATGCGCATCGACGTATTATCACCACTGTGGCGGTGCGACGCACGACACGCCGTAGACATTTGCACGGGCAGTCGATAAGTTTGCTCGCCAGAATAAGTCAAACCGGGGTACGCAATGCGTCACATCATGGTGCTGAATTCAAAGGGCGGTTGCGGCAAGAGCACGATCGCGACCAACCTGGCCGGCATGTACGCCGTCGAGGGGCAGTCCGTGGCGCTCGCCGATTACGACCCGCAACGCTCCGCACTCGACTGGCTCGATGTGCGCCCCGCAGATGCGGCGCCGATCGTCGGTCTGAATGCCGCTGAAGACGGGCTCAAGAAGCTGCCGCGCACAGCCGATGTGCTCATCATCGACGCGCCGGCCAGAAGCCACGGTCCCGAACTTACGAATCTCGTGAAGCACGCCGAGACGATCATCGTGCCCGTGCTGCCGTCGACGATTGACATGCAGGCCACGACCAAATTCATCTCGGAGCTGCAGAATGTCGGCAAGATCGAGCGTAAGCAGGCCAAGATCGGCGTGATCGGCAACCGCGTGCGCGAGAACACACTGATCTTTGACGACCTCGACGAGTACCTCGAGCGGCTGCGCGTGCCCTACCTCACCTGGCTCCGGGACGCGCAAAACTACGTGCGTGCCTACACGCGGGGGCTCAGCATCTTTGAGCTGCCCGAGTATCTGGCCTGGCCCGACACGGAGCAGTGGGAGCCCCTGACGAAGTGGCTCAAGTCCAAGCGCTCACAGCCCTAGGCAGCAGCTAGTCCGGGTTCAGGCTCGCCGCGATGCCATCGCGATGAAAGCGGTATGCGGGTGTGATGCCCAGCGCTTCGCGCAGCACGTGCGTGTCGAGCAGCCGTGATTCATTGAGAAACGACAGCCGCCCGGGGCTCAGGCGCTGCTGCGCCTCAGTGCGGCTGATGCGCTCGGGTGGGGTCAGGCCGACGATGTCCGCCACGGCCAGCGTGAAGTCGCTCGATGAGGTGTGGTCGCCGTCGGCGACATTGACCACGGCCGGCGGCGCCGGATGGTCGAGGGCGGCGATACAGATGGCCACGAGATCATCCACGTGGATGCGGTTGCCGGGCCCGGCCTCGTCGGGGTCGATGATCGGGTCGCCGCGACGAATGCTGTCCAGCGGCAGGCGTCCCGGGCCGTAGATTCCCGAAATCCGCAGCACCACCGTCGAGGTGGCGTCGCTCTGCGCCAGCGTCTGCTCGAGCCGCACCCGGCGTTTGGCGCGGGTTGTCTGCGGGTTCACAGGTGTGGTTTCGGGCGTCACGCGGCCGCCGCGGTCGCCGTAGACACCGCTGGTGCTGGCGAGCACCACGCGCTCAGGCGGGCTGCCCAGCGCCTGCAACAGGCGTCGCAGTCGGCGGTCTTCGGTGGCGTCGTCATCGTCGTCGGGCGGCACGAGGTAGACGAGCGCCACAGGATCACCCTGCAGCCAGGCGTTGAGCCGACCGTCCATGACGGGCGCATCGAGATTCTCGGGAACGGGTGTGGCGCCCGTGTGCGGCGTGGGCTTGCGCGAAAGCAGCGCGACGCGGCGACCGCCCTGCACCAGCGCCGCGGCGAGGCGGTCACCCGTGTAGCCCGCACCGGCGATGAGTACGGCAGGCCCGGTCACAGCTCAGTCCAGCGGCTTGGGCAACGCCAGCGTGTCGTCGGCGACGATGGCCAGGCCTTGTCGGAACGCGTCGGCCGCAGCGCCGCTCTCGCCGAGCTGGGTGAGCAGCTGGCCGTAGCTCGCGTAGGCGGCGGGCATGGGCCGGGTCGCCAGGGACGATTCGATGTAACTGCGCGCCTTTCCCCAGAGCTTGTTGGCCATGCAGAGACGGCCGGCTGTGAGCAGCAGCTCGGCGTCGTCGCCGTGCTTGTCGAGCCAGCGCTCGGCCTGCTCGAGCTGTGCGTTGGGGTCCTCAGTGGAAATTTCGCCGTAACGCAGTACGAGCTTGGGGTGCCAGGTGGTCTTGAGCATCTGCCGGAGCTCACGCTCCGCGCGCGTCTGGCTGCCTGTCGCGATCAGTGCGTCGATGTAAGCAATGCGCAAGGTGACGTCTTTTCGCAACCGATTCGGCACGTCCTCCCAGGCGCGCGGGATGTCGCCCGAGTGCGAGGCCGTGTCGCTCAGCGTGTGCACGTGCACGCGAAGGGTCCAGGCATCGAGTTGTTTGCGACTCGGCTTGCCGATATTGCGCAGCCGCGGCAGCAGCTCGCCCAGCGCGCGCCAGTCGCCGAGATCGGCATAAAGCCGCGCGAGCAGCACGACGGCCTGGCCGCGGCCTTTCTCTTCCTCGTCGAGCCGCTTGAGCGTCGCCTGGGCGAGCTCGTGCTGGCCGTGCGCGATCTGCAGCTCAGCCTGCGTGAGCAGGATGGCGCTCGAGGCCTCGGGTTGCTGTTCCCAGGCGAGCTTGAGCCAGTTGTCGCGCCGCCCGTCTTCGTTTTGCAGCTGGGCCGCGCGGGCCGCAGCAAGATAGTTGAGCAGCGGCGCATCGGCCTTACCCGCGCCGCGTGTGAGCAACTTCTCGCCGCGTGCGTAATTGCCCTCAGCGACCTCGATAAGCCCCTGCGTGAAGCGCTTGCCCGCGCGCTTGCCCTGGAAGTTGGCGGCCGCTTCGCCCAGCCGGCGCGGCGCGCGCCAGAGTTTTACGAGCAGCCAGGCGGCCAGCAACGTCAGCAGCAAAAGCGCCAACAGCACGGGCACGGACATCTCGATGATGTAGCCCCGGAAGTCGATGACCACATAGCCCGGATCGGCCATGAGAAAGTGCGCGCCGAAGGTACCCAGGGCGAGCGCAACGACGATGACGATCGCAAGCTTCATTCGCCGGCGCGCTCCAGCGTGCGCTGGCGACGTAGCAACGTGAGCGAACCCGATACATCAGGCCGCGCCGTGACGACGGTCGAGGCGGCAGTCTGCTCGAGCAGTGCGAGTGCGTTGGCCACCGACGGGTTTTCGGTATCGAAGTACGCGCTGAGCCAGCCGCCGGCGTCTTCAAGGCTTTGGCGGAAACCGGCCGCGTCGCCCAGCAATAGCGACAGGCGCGCGGCCTGCAGCTGCAGCTGCAGGTTCAGCCGCAGGAAGTACTCCGCCTCGGGCGACAGCATGGCCTCGACGCGCTCATCGGATTTGCGAACGCGGAACATGCCCGACATCGCCTGCGAGGTCGCGGCGCGAGCGCGCTGCCAGCCCGACAGCGTGTCGATGTCCACATCACCTGCGCCATCGGCCTCAGGCACGCTGATCTCGTTGATGAGCGGCAGCGTCGGCACCATGGCGGCGAGACTGCCGAGCGACAGCGTGATGCCTTCGATGTCGACATCTTCGGTCGCTGTCAGCGTCGCAATCTCTTCGGCGATGGCGCGCCGTACGGGCGTGTAGGACGGGTTCGCAAGCTCGCGAACCCGCGCGTCGGCGAGTTGCAATGCGCGCGCCGCAAGCGCCGGGTTGTTGGCGAGCTGCACCTGCGCGTTGGCAATCTGCATGTAGTACTCGGCTTCGGCCAGCAGCCACGCGTCGCGCGACCCAGCGGAAACGCCTTGCAGGGTTTCGACGCCCTGCTCCAGGTTGAGCACCCGACCGGGCAGTGAGTCCAGCAGGTCGACACGTTCGTCGATGGATGCTGTCAGGCGTGCGTTTTCGCGTTCCTGGTCGCGAATCGCCTCGGACAACGTGGCCACCTCGCTGCGTGAGGCTTCGAGCTCCCCGCGCAGGCGGCGCAGGTCGGCGCGTAGGTCGTCGATATCCGCTTGAGTCGCTGCCGGGATGATGGAATCGCGCGTTGTTTGCGCGACCGTCTCGGGTTCGGTGCTGCTTGCGGCTGGCGTTGTTGCTGGTACCGCGTCGGCCTGCCGCGCCGGAGCCCCGTTTGCGGTGGGCGTGGTTGCCGGCGCGTCGCCACCCTGTTTGAGCCAGACGCCGCCCGCTACGACGGCGATGAGAATGACCCCGGTCGCGATGAGCCCCAGTTTGCTTTTTTTGCGGGGCGCGTCCGCGGCTTCGCCCGCAGCATCGCTGACCGACTCGGCCGGTGTGTCATTGACGTCGGTTGCCGCGTCGTCCTGATCGGATTGTTGTTCGGACATCGGTGCGTTCTCGCCCCTTCAAATCGTACCCTGGGCTGCCATGTCGATGAGCTCGGCCACCAGGTCCTCCACCCGGGGGCCGCGCGCCAGTTGCTGCGCACCCGTGTGCCCCAGTTCTGACGCGCGCTCAAGCACGCGCGGGCTCGGACTCAACAGCGGCGTCGCCATGAACAGTCGTTGCGCGCGCGTGGTGAGCAGCGTCATAAGATTGTCCAGCGTCGCCACACTGAGGCAGGTCGTTACGGCCACGCCGCCCGCCGCCCACTGCGACTCCAGATATTGTACTTGTTCGATTCTGAGTGTGGGCCGGTCACGGCGATACACCTCGAGCACGGTCACATTGGCACCCCGGTCCCGGAGTGTGTCGATGAGCAGCGGCCTGCCGCCAACGCCACGTACGATGGTGATGTTGCTTCCGGCGCACTGACGAAATACCGGCAGCGCGAGCAGTGACTCCGAATCGAAGCCCTCGCGTGCCCGCAAGGGTTGCGCGAGGCCCTCGGCTGACAGCGCGCGCGCCGTGCTGGGCCCAACGGCAGCGACCTGCGCACCCGATGCCACGAGCCCGCGCACGTGGCTGAGTCCGTACTCGACGGCATTGGGGCTGATAAAGATGACCCAGTCGGCGCGCCCGGTTGCTGCCGGCTTTTCGATGGGTTCGATACGAATGGCGGGTAACAGCACCGGTCGACCGCCCGCCGCGCGCACAGCACGGGCCATAGGCTCGGCTTGTGAAACGGCGCGCGTGATGAGCACGCCCTTGTGGTCGAGAACGGAGATGTCAGTCCGCCTCGGCGATCAGCTCGGCTGCCCCCGCGTCGAGCATGCGGCCCGCTACGGCGCGGCCCAGTTTGTCGCCTCGGCCTGCGGGTGCCGTGCCTTGTTCCCGGATGACGCGGCTGCCGTCAGGGCTCGCCAGCAGTGCGTTCAGCGTGAGCGCGCCGTCGCTAATCGTGGCGTGGACGCCCAGTGGTGAATGGCAGGTTGCCTCAAGCGCGCGTGCCACGCTGCGTTCCGCGGTGGCGACGGCGACGGCATTGGCATCATTGAGGTGGCCGAGCAACGAGCGCAGTGCGGGTTGGTCCGAACGGCATTCGATGCCGACGATGCCCTGGCCCACGGCCGGCAACATGAGGTCGACGGCCAGTGGCTCGGCGATACGTTCGGCCATGCCTAACCGTTGCAGTCCGGCACAGGCCAAGACGATCGCGTCATAGTCGCCGGCATCAAGCTTGGCCAGCCGCGTGTTGACGTTGCCACGCAGCGGCAGGATGTCGAGGTCGGGACGCGTCAGACGCAATTGAGCGGCGCGGCGCAGGCTCGAGGTGCCCACCCGGGCGCCCTTAGGTAACGCGTCGAGGGTGCTGCCGACCAGTGCGTCGCGCGGGTCGGCGCGGTCCAGCACCGCGGCAATGGCGAAGCCGTCGGGCATCGTCGCGGGCACGTCTTTCATCGAGTGCACGGCGATGTCGGCCCGATCCTCGAGCATGGCAACTTCGAGTTCCTTGATGAACAGGCCCTTGCCGCCGACCTTGTTGAGCGCGCGGTCCAGGATCTGGTCACCGCGCGTGGTCATTGGCACGAGGTCGACGCCAATCACGTCGGGTTGTTGCTCCAGCAGGCTCTGCACATGGCGGGCCTGCCACAAGGCCAGATCGCTCTCGCGAGTCGCGATCCGAATGGTCTGCTTTTCCACGGTCGTCCCCACGACAGTCGGTTGGTCCCGGCAGGCGCGCACAGGGGCAGGCCGCCACGACGTTCATTCGGGGCTTAGCTTAGCGTCAATGCGGGGTCGGCGCAGCGCCGGGGTGCGATCAGTCGCAGTGCTCGGAGACCGCGGCCTGCACTTCAGCGCGTGCAGCCAGCGTCTGGTCTTCATCAAGGTAGACCTTGGCGCCTTCCTCGTCGAGCGTGAAGAGCCTGCGTGCTTGCGCAAATTGCTGCAACTTGGACCGGGCGGCCTCACAGCTCTGGCGGCGCAGCTCGACCGTGCGCTCGGCCTGCGCGACCAGATCATTCGGGTCGGACTCGCTGCGCGCGTCGTTGAAGGCCTGGCGTTGCGCGGCGCTTAGCGCGACAGCGTTTTCCAGACGCCGCTGTGCGTCGCCAGAATCCGTGCGCTCCGAGTCAATCTCGCTGCGCTTGGCGTCTTTATGCTGGGGCTGATCGGCATAGTGGACCACACCGTTCTCGTCGACCCAGGTGTAGATCTCTGCGCTCGCTTGCGCGAACACGAGAGCCGATGCAGCAAGCGTGGCGATGCGAAATGTCGTGCGGCGCGTCATGGCCCCTATCCTCTAAGGAAATGCGTCCGGCGGCAAGCGCTCGGACTATCACAGGAGCAGCGTATAGGACAGAGGCTGGCGATACGGTGAACTGGCTCGCACTACGCCATGTGCGCCGGTTCACGCAACGCGCCGGAATCGTCGGATTATGTCCACTCGGCGGTTGGGCAAAAAAAACGGGCCATCTGGCCCGTTTGGAAGCGGTCGAGTTGCCTCAAGACCGCATTATGGTGACGCCGGAGGGGGGGATGGCGACGACCACGTCATTAGAATAATCGCGAACTGTGACAGCCCTGTGATGAGCTGCCACAGCCGCGATGTCTTTATGAGTCCGTGGTGACGAACTCGGGGTAGGCCTCGAGCCCACATTCCCCGATGTCCAGACCTTCGTACTCTTCCTCGTCAGAGACGCGGATGCCCATGACCGCCTTGAGGACGAACCAGACGACGAAGCTTGTGACGAAGACCCAGGCGAAGATGCTCACCAGACCGATCAGCTGCCATTTGAAGTTGGCAGCGTCGTTGGTCAGTGGCACGGCCAACAGGCCCCACATGCCGACGACACCGTGCACGGAGATGGCACCGACCGGATCGTCGATCTTGAGCTTGTCGAGGAACACGATCGAAGCGACAACCAGAACGCCGCCAACGACGCCGATAAGCGTCGCAACGAGCGGTGTCGGTGTCAGCGGTTCAGCCGTGATCGCGACGAGGCCCGCCAGGGCGCCGTTCAGGATCATCGTGAGATCCGCTTTGCCGAACCAGAGGCGCGACAGCAGCATGGCGGCAATGAGACCACCGGCAGCAGCCATATTCGTGTTGACGAAGATGAGCGCGACCGCGTTAGCGTTCTCGATGCCCGTGAGCTGCAGCTGCGAACCGCCGTTGAAGCCGAACCAACCCAGCCAGAGGATGAGCGTACCGATCGTGGCGAGCGGCAGGTTGGCGCCCGGGATGGGTTGTACCTGACCGTCCTTGCCGTACTTGCCCTTTCGCGCGCCCAGCAGGATCACGCCCGCCAAAGCTGCGGCGGCGCCCGTCATGTGCACGACGCCCGAACCGGCGAAGTCCTGGAAACCGCCAACGTTGAGCCAGCCGTCGCCCCACTTCCAGAAGCCCTGGATCGGGTAGATAAAGCCGGTCAGCACGATGGCAAATACAAAGAACGAGTAGAGCTTCATCCGTTCGGCGACGGCGCCGGAGACGATCGACATCGCCGTGGCGACGAACACCACCTGGAAGAAGAAGTCTGAAAGGCCGGAGTAGTAGCTGCCATCAGCGACCGCGGCAGCGTCGTTGTCCGACGAGCCCAGGATGCCGATGTTGGCGATTGCGTTGAAGTAGCCGCCCTGAAAGTCGCCGCCCGGGTACATGATGCTGTAACCACAGAGCATGTACATGATGCAGGCGATTGAGTAGAGACCGACGTTCTTGGTCAGGATCTCAGCCGTGTTCTTGGAACGGACGAGACCGGATTCGAGCATCGTGAAGCCCGCGGCCATCCACATGACCAGCGCGCCCATGACAAGGAAATAGAAAGTGTCGAGGGCGTAACTAGACCTTAAGGTGCATTTGGATAACATTTTTGGCAGGCGCTCTCTTTCTTGCTAGGCCCCATGAAACATGAAAATTTTTAAAATTTTCATATATTGTTTTATAAGCAATTTGTGATTAAAATCAAGTCAGGAAACAGGAATAAGCATTTTTATCGAATTTTGAAATTTTAAAAACTGC
>JBCCBB010000098.1:0-10280 GCA_039814545.1 Pseudomonadota bacterium | reverse complement strand
GGAACTCGACGCCGCTCGTTTCGTGCAGACAGCGGCTGTGGTCGCGCCCGTCGACACGGGATATGCACCCGACCTGGTTGAAGTTGCGATTGCCAAGATGAGCCCGACCGTTGCCGCCCACGCCAGCGCAGGCGGCGCCGAATCGGTACCCGTCATCGTACGCTACGACGACGCGCCCGAGCTCTTCGAGAACGAGCGCGTGCGTCGCATGGGTGGCGAGGTCGTGCGCCGCTTTGACCGCCTGGGTCTGCTTGCTGTGAAACTACCGGCCGGCGCGCTCGTCGAGCTGGCCATCAGTGACAGCGTGCGCCGCGTGTCGCTGGACGCGCCCGTGCAGTCGACGGCGGTTGCGTCGCTCAAACTGAGCGCCGTGCCTACGGATACCCTGTCTGCCAGCTATGACGCGAAACTGGACTACGCACGCTCTTTGATGCCCGTGCACCTGCAAGCGGTCAAAGCGCCTGTGCCCACCACGCATAACGATTCGTTCCAGGGCAAGCGGCTGACAGCCGCCGTCGTGGACTCCGGTGTCGTCGAGCACGACGACCTCGATGATCGCGTCCGCCAGTACGACTTCACGGGCGGCAAATACCCGCAGCCTGAAATCGAGTACGAGGACGGCGAGTTCGATGAGATCGACGACTACAACAGCTCGTCGAAAAAGGACAACTACGGTCACGGCACGCTGGTTGCTGGCGTGATCGCTGGCGACGGCGACAGCTCAACAGGCATCAAACACAAAGGTCTCGCAACCAAGGCAAAAGTGCTCTCGCTGCGTGTCCTCGACAACAACGGCATGGGTGTCACGAGCGACGCTATCGCCGCCATGGCCTGGCTCGCCGAGTACGGTCAGTATTTCGACGTCAAAGTCGCCAACCTCTCGATCGGCAAAGCTGTTGAGGAGTCTGTCGAGACGGACCCGCTGGTCCTCGCTGTCGAAGCGGTTTGGGACCAGGGCATCACGGTCGTCGTGGCCGCCGGTAACTACGGTCGCGACGGCAACTTCACGATCACGAGCCCGGGCAACTCGCCCAAGGTCATCACGGTCGGTTCACTGACAGACAACGGTACGGCTGACACGAGCGACGACTACGTCTCGAGCTACTCCTCGCGCGGCCCGTCGCTCAACGACCACATCCTGAAGCCCGACCTCGTGGCACCCGGCAACAAGATCGTTTCGACGATTCCTGACAACGCCTCGCTCAAGAGCCTGCTGAGCCAAAACGTGACGGCCTGCGACAAGAGCGGCTGCGACGATGACTACCTGGAGATGTCAGGCACGAGCATGGCCGCACCGTTGGTGTCGGCAACCGTGCTCAAGATGTACGAGAAGCACAGCAACCTGACGCCGGACACGGCCAAGGCCCGGCTGATGCGCACCGCACGCGGCATGTCGCTTGATGCGACGGCGACGGGTGCTGGCGTACTCGATATCGAAGCGGCGATGAACGACCTGGGTGTACCGGCTAACGCCGCGCTGTCGCCGAAGATGGTCCGCGCCACAAACGCCGACGTGATCGCCGTGCAGAACACGGGCGTGCTCTGGGGCGGCTCTGAGTGGTCCAACGGCAATATCTGGGCCGACGGCTACCTCTGGTCGGACCAGGACATCGGTGCCTACGGCTTCCTCTGGTCCGACGAGACGCTGTCGCAGGGCTTCCTCTGGTCCGACGAAGTCGGCAGCTACGGCTACCTCTGGTCGGACCAAGGCATCGACGCACTGGGCTTCCTGTGGTCTGACGAAGGTATCGGCGCCCAGGGCTTCCTCTGGTCGCAGGGCTACCTCTGGAGTGACGTGGTCTCCGGCGTGAACGCGCTGGGCGAAGTCACCGCTGCAGGCAACTTGAACGACGACTGATCTAACCGAGCGCTCCTGGGCCGCTCAGTCCTTCGGGGCTAGCGGCCCTTTTTTTTGGGCCGCTGAAGCGGGTCGCGCGTGAACTCGCGGTAGTGGATTTGGTCGCCGAACGGCGAGCCGTCGTCGTTGGCAGCCGAAGCGGCTGCATGAAAGGTGATGGGGCCATCGAGCTTCGCCGGGGCACGCCACACGAGTCGCCAGCGCGCCATGTCGCCCGTTGTGGGTCGCGTTGCCGATGATCGGATCTGGGCGCCGATCGCCGCCGACTCAACATCGCCGTCCCCGCTGTTAAATCGACCCGCAGGCTGGCCCTCGGCAGACGCGATGAGCTGGAACCCGGACACCGCGGCATCGGTCCCTTTTAGCGTTACCGTCAGCACATATTCCTGCCCCGCGGTGATGCGTTTGGGCAGGCCATCAAGATCGAGTGCACGCGAGGCCATCACGGGCTGGCGTTCCCAATGACACGAGGCGCAATGCTCGTCAGCCGCCGGGTCCGCCGCGCCCCAGGGCGATCCCTCGGGGTAAGCCCAGGCGAGACTGGCGAGGCCAACGCCCAGCGCGGCACCGACGAGCAGGACGCGAGGTGTCACGGCCTAGCGGTCGGGCTCAACGACCGCGCGGCCGATCGTATTGGCGTCGGCGCCGAACCAGACGCTGCCCGTCGGCTCGTGGTAGTGCATGTGGCGGATGGTGCCACCGCCCGAGTCAACTTCGGTCTGGCTGAAGAAGGTCTCGGTTGACGGGTCGAAGCCCAGGAATACGTTGGGCTGGACGCCCGTGGCGACCATCCAGACGCGGCCTTGGCTGTCGGAGGCCATGCCGTAGGGGCGCGCATTGTCGCCCTGCGGCAGCGGCCACTCCGTGAAGTCGCCCGTCTCAGGCAGGTAACGGCCGAGATTGCCGTCCGCGTAATCAACGTACCAGACGCTGCCGTCGGCGAGCACTTCAAGCCGGCGCGGGCGCGCGCTCTCGCGCGGCAGGTTGATCTCTTTGAGTTCAAGCGTCTCGGGATCGATGTGCGCGAGCTTGTGGGTGCCGAACAGTGTGGCCCACACGCTGCCGTCGGGTGCGAGCTTGATGCCGTAAGGCCGCGAGCGCGTCGACTGTGAGGCGATGAGGTCGACCTTGCGATCAGCAAGCGTCAGCCGCCCCATCATGTTGCCGCCCTGCACGGTGAAGAAGATATGCGACTCGTCGGCATCGAAGATCAGCGTGTGCGGATCGCGCGCCTTCGGGTCAGGCATCGGGATTTCCTCAATCGCGCCCGTGTCGGGTTCGTAGCGACCGATGAGCGCCGTGCGGTTGCCCGCGTACCAGACGTCACCGTTTGATTGCACGATGAGGTTGTGCGGCCCGGAGCCGTCTTTGAGGTCGATCTTTTCGAAGCTGCCCGCCTCAACGTCAAGTCGCGCGAGATAGCCCGCGCGCTGTCCGACGAACCAAACTGAGTCGGCGCTAACCGCGAACGGGTCGCGCGGTCGCGAGGTTTCGTAGGGCACTGTCCATTCGGTGATTTCGATGGGGTCAGCGTTGGCGGTGGCGCAGGACAGGGCCACAAGTGCGGCGAGTGCAAGTCGCATGGACGGTCTCCGTCGTCAGGATTCGTCGCATGCTAGCACTGCGGCTGAAAAGGGGGCAGCAGCGCTTGCCGCAGCAATCCTCGGGTGGGACGATGGATCGGGGATTCAAAATATGAGGGGCGTGTAATGGGTAACATCAAATTTGCAGCCACGGCGCTGTTGCTGGCCATCCTGACGGGCTGTGCGAGCGTGCCCATGGCCACCGAGGCTGAGGACGCGGCTGCGAAGTCCTTTTCGCCACCGCCTGCCGACAAGGCCGGCCTCTACATCTACCGCAACTCGAGCCTTGGCGGCGCGCTCAAGAAGACCGTCTACATTGACGGCGCGGTTATCGGCGAGACGGGGCCGAAGACCTATTTCTACACGCTCGTCGAACCGGGTGAGCGCAAGCTCTCAACCGAGTCTGAGTTCGGCGAGAACGACCTCGTGTTGCAGGCCGAGGCGGGTAAAAACCACTACGTGCGCCAGGCCATCAAGCTGGGTGTCATTGTGGGGGGTGCCAAACTAGAGCTGATGGACGAGGAGACGGGTCAGGACGGTGTGCGTTCGTGCAAGCGCGCGCAATGACCACTTGGTGCCGTATTGCGGTGGCTGTCAGTCTCGCAGTTGTCGCTGCCTGCAGCGGTGGCAGCGAGGCGGATCCGTTCGCTTACGTCGATGACCCGGCGGGTGCCAACGTGCCCGGCACGCTGAGCTACCTCAAGGACATCGAGTCGGCGCACCTCGATCACGCGCGCCACGTCGCCGTTTGGCTGCCACCCGGCTACGACGCGGACAGCGACACGCGCTATCCCGTGCTCTACATGCACGACGGGCAGAACCTGTTCGACCCGCGCGGCGCCTACACGGGCAAGACTTGGGGTGTGGCAGAGGTCGTCACGCAACTCGTCGACGCGGGAAAGATCCGGCCCATGATTGTGGTCGGCGCGTTCAACAGTCCCTCACGTGGTTACGAGTATTCGCCCTGGCACGGCGCACCGCGCTATGGGCGGTTCTTAACCGAGGAACTCATGCCGCGTGTCGAGGCCGATTACCGCACGCTAACCGGGCCCGAAAACACCTTTGTCATGGGCAGCTCGATGGGCGGCCTGCTGTCTTATTACCTGGTCAGCGAATACCCCGATCGATTCGGCGGCTGTGGCTGTGTGTCGACGCACTTCACCATCTCCGAGCGCATGGTCGCGCGCTACTACGACGACATCGAGCTCGATATCGAGGGTCAGCCCGACGACACGCCCTACATCGTTCGCGACATCGAGCGCGGCATCACCGTGCCGGCCGGGCCCAAGCTTTGGTTCGACTACGGCACGCTTGGACTGGACGCGGACTACGGACCGCCGCACGACCGTGTGCGCGCCTGGTTGCTTGAGCAGAACCGTACGGAAGGCGAGGACTTCGTCGTGCGCGAATACGAGGGTGCCGACCACAACGAGGTCAGCTGGCGCGAGCGTCTCGCCGACCCCATGCTGTTCTTGTTCGGTACGGGTTAACGCCCGGGCGCCCATCGCAGTGCCGCATGAGTCCGCGCCGGCGGGTTTATTTCTGCGCGCGTTCGTGTAGGTTTAGGTACTACGCGGCCGCGGCTCGCGCGGCGCACGTTGTTGGCACGCGGACGGGGGGAGCAGGATGACGACCGCGAGGGACATTCTCGACGACAAGGGCCACGACGTTTTCGCCGTGGCACCCGGTGACACAGTGCTTGATGCGCTGCAGTTGCTCGCTGACAAGGGCGTTGGCGCACTGCTCGTTATGGAAGCCGACAAGCTCGTCGGCATCTTCACCGAGCGCGACTACGCGCGCAAAGTGATCCTGGCTGGCAAAGCCTCACGCGATACCCCGATCAGCGAAGTCATGACGGCCAAGGTCCTGTACGTGGGGCCCGACCGAACCGTCGATGAGTGCATGGTGCTCATGACGGACATCAAGGCGCGCCATTTGCCCGTGCTCGAAGGGGAGACCGTACTTGGCGTGTTGTCGATCGGAGATCTTGTGCGCGTAAAGATTCGCGAGCAGAGCTTTCTCATCGACCAGCTGCGGCAGTACATCGCGGGTTAGCGCGCCGACGTGTCGGTTGCGCCATAGGTGCCAATGGCGCGTTTCGCCCTCGCAGATTTGAGCGCGGCTGCGCCTAGCTCCGGCCTTCGCGGAAAGCCCGTGCGGCAAGCCGCAGCGCGTGGATCCCCATGGCCAGGGAGATCAGCGCACCGAAACCAAACAGGCCTCGCCCCAGTGCTTGATTGAAAGCACTGGGCGCAAACGGGATGCCGCCTTCGATACTGCCGGGCGGCGAGTCGAACGCGACCCAGGCGCCCATGGCCGCAAAGCTCAGGCAGATCAGCGCGCCGAACAGGTTGTTGCTGACCTTGGAGCCCGAGAACGGCAGATAGAAGCCCAGCAGCACGAACACGCCGCCTGCGATACCCACCACCCAGGGCGGCGCGTGCAGTTGGCCGGGGTCAGGCTCGACCACGCCTGTTGCCAGCAGGATCGGGTAGGTACCCAGCGCCACGCAAAATAGCGCGAGGCCCCACCGGGCCCGAGGGCTCATCGTCTCCAGTGTCGCTGGTGTGTCGTGCATCCCTGGCGTTCCTGCGCTTAGTTGATGCGGAAGACGTCGACGTCGTAACGCTCGCCTTGCTCGCCGTCCGGCGCTATGACCTCACTTGCAAACGTCATCTGTCGAACCCAGCCAGAGTCTCTGTCGACGTCGCAGTCTGCGATGTCGTTGCGCTCGATGCGCAGCTGGGCGATCTCCTCCTCGGAAGGTGCGTTTTCCATATCGGCCTGGGCGATGAACGCACGCACGAAGTCCTTCACGCTGTCGGGGTCGTAGCTGCTTGAATACTGAACCGATACTCGGCCCGAGCTGTCCACCTCCACGGCATAGCGACCGTTACCGTCGATGCCGACGCCGGGCATGGGCGAGGAAAACGTCGTCTCAAACTCAACAGGCTCCCCGGGTGTCAGCGCTGTGTTTTGGCACAGCGACAGGTAGCGTGGGATCTTGAGCATCAGTTCCGCGAACGATGCGTCGTCCATGTTTGCAAAGAAGTCTTGCATCTTGTCGCGCGTGGCGTTGTCGATGCTGACAAAGAACTCGGCATTGAAGAGTCGCTGCATAAGGTCGGGCCGGTCAAAGATGCGTTTGGGCGACAGGTCCGCGTCGGCGATAAAGGTGATGGGCAGTCCGATCATCAGGTCGGCGGCCTGGGGCGAGCGTGCATCGATTTCCACGCCGTCAACGCGGACGGAATCCGTCTGCCATTCAACCAGGATGTTCCCGGGGTCTGAATCGGCATCAATGATGTGCAGCTGGCCGCGAATGTCGCCGCTGCTCGCCTCATTGTTTTGACGCTTGGTGTGGACGTAATTCACCTGCATGCGCTGGCCCGTCTCCACGATGAGCGGCAGCTCCAGCGGTTCGCTGGCAAGCGCAATGGTGGGCGCCAGCAAAAGCGGCGCCAGTCTCATCCAGGCCCTGAGTTGCATGATGTCCCCTTCTGCAGCGCAGGCGCGCCGCTACATGCAGCGCGTATTGATGTGGCTGATCTTGTCGGCCGCGGGCAGGCGAAAGAACCGTCGGAGCTCCGCCTGCGCGTCGGCGACATTCCGGATCATCGCATCGGCGAGCCGTGCACAAAAGCGTCCCGCGAAATCATTAGCCGCCCGGTAGCGGTCCAGTGCGTCGCCATCGAGGTCTTCGTGGAAGCGGACTACGTCGAACAACCAGCCGTGGATACTGCGCGCAAGTACTAAGTCGCCCTGCGCAAGCGCACGCTGCAGACTCGCCACGAACTTATCGACCTCGGCCTGCAGCTCGAGTTCAAGCAGGCTCACTTGCCGGTCGTGGTGCGCCCGGTGCACCACGGTGTTGAAGTGGCTGATGCCTTCAACGACCTGCCAGAAATCGGCCAGTGCGCGCGGTTTGAGGGTACCCAGCGGGTCGGTCGCCTCGAGACGCTCGAGTAAATCCGCATCGAGAAACAGTGACAACGCGAGCCCGTCGTCATCCTGGGCAAGCAGCAACGTCTCATTGGTGCCCGCCAACAACGACTCACGAGCGACCGCCTGGGCGACGGCGGCATTCGTGATCAGGTAGTCGCGCACATCGGGGTAGCCGGCGACGCCATAGGTGTCGCAGTGCTGCTGCTGAAGCTCGGCGAGCATCAGTGCCGTCTCGGCCCAGGCCCCCCGACCATCGGCGTGATACCCAGCGACTCGAGCTGTGCCTTTGCACGTTGGCTGCCCGTCTTGCGCCAGACCTCGTAGAGTCGCTGCACATCGCTGGGTGTTGTGTTGCCGCCATCGCGGACGTCGTTGAGCACGTCGACGACCTGGCCAAACTTCGCGGCCAATTCGCGGTAGATATCGGAGAACGCATTGCCTCGGAACGTGCCGCGCAGTTCGTCGGACAACGAGCCGTAAGCGTTGCCGCCCATGTGGATGTAGTAGTCCACATCGACGGCGCGCTCGGCGAGGCTTTCGATAAAGAACCCGGAGATGAACAGCGCCACATCACCGATGCGTTGTAGGTGCTGGCTGCGGGCGTCAGCCGACTCCGCCTGTGCGGCGTCGGCGAGCATGAGCGCGAGCGGGCGCAGGCCGTAGCATTCGCCGTCGTGGTCGTAGAGCGCCTCGGAGCGTGAGTAGAGCGTGAGGAGGTTGACCACGTACTGCGTGGTTTGAGGCTCGATGGCCACCCCTTGTCGCGCAACAGCGTCGTCCACCGATGTGCGGAAGAAATCACGGAGGTTGTGCACGGGCACCACCTGTTCGCGGCTCTGGGAATCGACCATCTTTTTGACCTCGCTGTGCTGCGCTAACGCGCCTCCTCTGAGCTCCGCCCCCCGGAGCAGTGTCTTTGTGACCTGCCCTTTGCAGCGGCAGGTTCGGAAATGATTTGAGTCAGCTATAGCACAGTGAGACTGAAAGTCACGTGAACAGGTTCCGCGATTTCACTTCAGAAGTCGCAGTCAAAACAGACTGTTAGCAGTATCCGCCGGAGGCTGCCAGCGCGTGGCCACAATACTCGGGGAATTCCCTGCGGATTCGTTTCGCCGGTTTGCTTGGCGTCGCGTGCCGCATTACCTACGCTTGGCGCATGCCTGATGACGCCCTAAAGCTCGTGCCCATGAGTCGCGATGATTTGCGCTGGCTCGAAGCCTTCATGCGGGTGGAGTACCCGCGTGCTTACGCCTCGCTCTGGCGTGACGGTGGCGTGGCTTACGTCAACGAGACGTTTTCAGTCGAGGCGCTTGAGGTCGAGCATTCCGAGCCGGGCGCGTCGCTGTTCCGTGTGGTTTGGGAGGATGCGCCGGCTGGCTTTGTTCGTGTTGTTGCCGGCAAGCGTCCACCCAAAAGCAAACCTGAGTCGCGCTACGTTTATCTGCACCGCATTTATCTCGCGCAGTCTTCGCACGGCCGCGGTCTTGGGCGAGAGGTCATGAACGCCGTAATAGCCTTGGCTGCGGACTGCGACGTCATTTGGCTCGAGAGCATGGCCAAAGATGGCGCTGTTGGATTTTACGAGCGGCTTGGGTTTCAAACTGTTGCGCAAACGCTGCTTGAGCATCCGCAAGTGAATCCTGAGGCTGCGAGGATGGTGCGTATGGTTCGGGACAATCAAACCAATGCCTGAGCACGCTTCGGCCAGCAAGTTTCGCTATGGCGTCGCGCTCGCGCTGGTCTTCGTTGGCATCGCCTTGGTCGTCAGCACGGGCCGTAAGCCTGGCAGCGATGCCACATCGATCACCTACAGCGCTGCAGATCCCATAGTCGAACACACGGCCCCGACTAAGGTGGGAACCTCAGCCGCGGCATGGGAGTCGCCAACGCCCACGGAGGACGAATCGAGCGATTGTCTGACACCAGAACAATTACTGCGGCGCGACGACGTTCAGCAACAGATCACGACCACGCAGTCGATCACGGTGCTGGGCAAAGCCATGCAGTCGTATGACGGCATTGATGCTTCCGGCCTGCGCGATCTGGTCGCGCAGGGCGATACCGCCGCGATGGTGGTTCTGGGTCGACGTCTGCAACTCGAGGCCCTGGGCCTGGACCCCGACAATGCGGTTCTGACGCTGACGCCTTCCAAAGCCACAGTGAATACACCCGCCTTTGATCGTTTCTACCGCGCTGCCGGAAGCAAGGGCGGCGTCACCGAGTCTGAGCGAGTGGCTCTGGCACTCGAAGCCCGTGGGCTTTTCCATCGCGCGGCGCTGGAGGGGCGGCTCATGGCGCTGAGCATGGTGGGGCAAATCGATTGGGAACTCGGTAAGGATGCTGTGAGCATGGGCTGGATTAGCCAAGAGGGGTTTGATGCGTTGAGCAAGAGTCGGCGCATCAACATGTTCCCCGAGCGGATTTATTCTGCCGCAGTCTGGTACATCGCGCCGGAGTTGAATACGGGTCTTACGTCTGTCTTTCGGATGCCCGAGCCAAAGGCGACGCAAGAGATCGCAGCGCGAATCGCTGACGCCTATCTTGAAGAACGCGAAGCCGCGGGCCTGCCGCCGCTGTCGTTTGGCCCCCCGTCGGATCTATCTGGGCGAGACTACGTCGAACTCGTATGCGAACAGTACCGCGACGCGCTCTATGATGACTATTGAAGACCTGGTGGGTCGCTAACCTCACCGGTGCGCGACCACCATGCGGACACGCACTACTGGGACTAGAGATACAGGCTATTTGAGGCGGGCTATGCGAAGTGCTCAGCGCTCACTTCACGAATCACCTCGCCCGCCGCCTGGGCTGCGCGGCTGTGTTCGGCGGTGCGAGACATCACGACATGAACATCGAACATCAAATTAGGCGCATCGATGCGTCGCGACTCCAGC
>JBCCBB010000099.1:0-10263 GCA_039814545.1 Pseudomonadota bacterium | reverse complement strand
GCGGGCTATCGGAAGTCGGTAAACGTCTCGAGTGCCTTGCGCGAGATCGCAGGTACCGTGGCGCCTTCAGCGGGCTTTCCGACCACGAGCAGCAGGAACGCCCGCTCGTGCTTGGGCCGCTCGCAGATCTCATTAAGGAACGCCATGGGGCTCGGGGTGTGCGTGAGCGACGCCAGCCCGCACTGATGCAGTGCCCCAATGAGCATGCCTGTGGCCAGGCCGACGGACTCCTGCGGGTAGTAGTGCTTGGTCTTGTTGCCCTCGTCATCGACGGCAAACTTCTGCATGAAAATCGCGATCAGGTAGGGCGCGGTTTCCAGGAACGGCTTGTTGGCATCGGTACCAAACTTCGCGAGTGCTTCGAGCCACTCGTCAGAGGCGCGGTGCTCGTAGAACTCGCGCTCCTCGGCTTCGGCCGCCTCGCGCACACGGCGCTTCATCTCGGGGTCCGAGATCACGGTGAAATGCCAGGGCTGCATGTTGGCCCCACTTGGCGCGGTGTTGGCCACACGCAGGCAGTCTTCGATCACTGCGCGAGGCACAGGCTCGTCAGAAAACTCTCGCACCGTGCGGCGACGGTCCATTTGCACGAACAGCGCTGCAGCGCGCTCGGCCATTTCTGTGTCATTGAGTTGTACGTAGCCTTCGAGCGGCACGAACTTGGGCTCAGCCATCCGGGTCGATTCCTTCATCGGGGTCGTGGTCATACTGCCACTGCGTCAGAACCACGTCATCGGGATCGGGCTCGCCCTCGGTCTGGCGCGCAAAGCCGCGCACCGAAACGCCCGCGGCATGCACCGCGCCGGGGTCACCACTCACGAGCGGGTGCCACGATGCCAGCGTGCGGCCCTCGGCCAGGCGACGATAGGCGCAGGTGTCGGGCAACCAGTGCATCTCGCGAACCGTCTCGGGGCGAATGGTCGCGCAGGCGGGCACGCGCTCGAGGCGGTTCGCGTAGTCACGGCAGCGGCACACGTCGAGGTCGAGCAACGCACACGCGACATCGGCGTACCAGACCTCGCCTGTGTCGGCATCCTCGAATTTATGCAGGCAGCATTTCGCGCAACCATCGCAGAGTGCCTCCCATTCATCGTGCTGCAAGGCATCGAGTGGGAAGCGCTCCCAGAAGCGTGGACGAGTCACGGCGCGGGGCGCGATACAATGACGCGCGTTTTTGCAAAGGAACTTGGCATGCGGGCGGTCTTTCTCGACGTCGCGAGCGTGGGTGAGGATATCACCACGGCTCCGTTGGCCGCGGCCGTCGACAGCCTGGCGTTGTTCGACGCCACGGCACCCGATGAGGTGATGGCGCGCAGCCAGGGGGCCGACATCGTGATCACCAACAAGTGCCGCTTCAACGCGGACATGTTGGCCGCTCTACCCGAGCTGCGCTACATCGGATTGACGGCGACGGGCGCCGACGGCGTCGATCTCGTCGCGGCCGGCGCCCGCGGCATTGCCGTCACCAACATCACGGCCTACTGCACGCAATCCGTGGCCCAGCATGTCTTCGCTGTGCTGCTGGCCTTAACCCACCGGATTGTCGACTACGACGCACGCGTGCAGGCCGGTGGCTGGCAGCGGCCGGGTAACTTCTGCCTGCTCGACTTTCCGATTCGCGAATTGTCCGGTCGCGTTATGGGCATCGTTGGCTACGGCGAACTGGGACGCGCCGTCGCGCGCCTCGCCGAAGCCTTCGGGATGACTGTGCACGTCGCGCAACGCGACGCCGATGATGATCGACCGGGTCGCATGCCGATCGCAGCGCTGTTCGAAACAGCGGATGTCATCAGTCTGCACTGCCCACTCGACGCCAGCACACACCACCTCGTCGATGCCGCGATGCTCGCGCGCATGAAGCCCGATGCCGTGCTCATCAATACCGCCCGCGGCGGGCTCGTTGACGCGGAAGCACTGGCCGCGGCGTTGCGCGACGGACGTATTGGCGGCGCCGCGATCGACGTGCTCGATCAGGAGCCGCCCGCAGACGGCAATGCACTCATCGGCGCGGGCCTGCATAATCTCATCGTGACACCGCACACGGCATGGGCGGCCCGCGAGGCACGCCAACGCGCCGTCGATCAAACGGCCGAGAACCTCCGTGTGTTTCTGAACGACGGTCGACGCAACCGCATCGACATCGACCCGGGCGACTGAATGACCGACCGATACGCGACCGGCATAGTCTGGTTTCGCCGCGACCTGCGGCTGACCGACCAGCCTGCGCTGCATAATGCACTCGAACATTGCGACCGACTCGTATTGCTGTACATCGATGACAGCGAGACAGAAACGGACTGGCCTGCAGGCGCGGCCAGTCGTTGGTGGCTGCACCAGAGTCTCGAAGCACTGAGCGGCGATATCGCGGCGCGCGGCGCCGCGTTGACGCTCCGGCGCGGGCCCGCATTCGACACGCTGCGCGCCGTCATCGCGGAAACCGGTGCCGAAGCCGTCTTCTGGAACCGCATCTACGAACCCGCGGCTATTGCACGCGACAAAGCCATCAAGACCGCGCTGAATGATGACCACGTCGCCGTACACAGCCACAACGGCGCGTTGCTGCAAGAGCCCTGGGAGATCATGACCAAGACGGGCACACCTTACCGCGTGTTTACGCCCTACTGGCGCGCGGCACGCGCGCGGCTCCACCGGCCAGATCCGCTGGCGGCGCCCGCGAGTATCGATGGCGTCGACATCGCGTCGCTGCCACTCGACGCGTTGGATCTCGAGCCGACGATCGGCTGGGACGACGGTCTGGAGGCCGCGTGGACACCCGGTGAAGCAGGCGCCATGTCGCGCGGGCGTGACTTCGTGGCCGACCCCGTACGCGACTACGACACCACACGCGATCTGCCGGGTACGGCGGGTACCTCGCGGCTGTCACCGCACCTGCATTTCGGTGAGATCTCACCGCGCCAGGTATGGCGCCTTGTCGAGGAAGCGCAGGACCCCGAGTCCGACGGTTGCCGCGTGTTTCTGACCGAGATCGGCTGGCGCGAGTTTTCGCACTACGTGATGTTCCATTTCCCGCACACGACAGACGCGCCCATGAACGAGCGGTTCGCGGTATTCCCCTGGCGCGACGACGACGAGGCCGCCGCGGACATCCGCGCCTGGGAGCGCGGCAACACGGGCATTCCCATCGTTGATGCGGGCATGCGCGAACTCTGGCGCACGGGCTGGATGCACAACCGCGTGCGCATGATCGTGGCCTCGCTGTTGGTAAAGAACATCCGCGCCCACTGGCTGCACGGTGCACGCTGGTTCTGGGACACCCTGGTCGATGCCGACCTGCCGGCCAACTCCATGGGCTGGCAGTGGTCGGCGGGCACGGGCGCCGACGCAGCACCCTACTTCCGTATCTTCAATCCCGTCACCCAGGGCGAGAAGTTTGACGGCGACGGCGCCTACGTCCGCCACTGGGTGCCCGAGCTCGCGGCGCTGCCCAAGAAGTACCTGCACAAACCCTGGGAGGCACCCGAGGCGGTGCTGCGCGAGGCGGGCGTCGCGCTCAACCGCGACTACCCACGCCCCATTGTCGATCTCAAGACCTCTCGCAAGGCCGCACTCGACGCCTTTCAGACGCTCAAGGAAGCCAGCTGATGGCCAGCAACTTACACTTCAATCTGCGCATGCTGCGCTACCTCGTGGCGCTTGACGAGCACCGCCATTTCGGCCGGGCGGCGGAAGCTTGCTTCGTGACCCAGCCCACGCTGAGCACCCAGGTGAAGAAGCTGGAAGAGCAGCTTGGCGTCACGCTTGTCGAGCGACACTCGCGGGGCATCACGCTGACGCAGACGGGCACGGCCATTGCCGAACGCGCGCGCGGACTGCTGCGCGAAGCCGAGTCGATCAATGAACTCGCGCAAATGCATCAGGACCCACAAGCGGGCCGGCTGCGCATCGGCCTGATCCCGACCATCGCGCCTTACCTGTTGCCGCACGCTGCACCGGCGCTCGCCGACCAATTCGAGCGCCTGCGCTGCCTGTACCTGGAGTTGCAGACCGATCCGCTCATGGCCGCCATCCGCAGCGGCGATGTCGACATGGGCGTGCTCGCGCTGCCGCTCGATCTTGCGGGCTGTGATTCCCACGAGCTGTTCGTCGAGCCGTTCCTGCTCGCCGTTGGTGCCGATCATGAACTCGCAGGCCAGGGTGTCGTGCAGCAGGACGTGATCGCCGACGAGCATTTCCTCTTGCTCGAAGACGGTCACTGCCTGCGCGACCAGGCGCTCGAGGTCTGCGCCATGGCTGGCGGCGTCAACGAGGACGAGTTCCGTGCCACGAGCCTCGAGACGCTGCGCCAGATGGTGGCCGGCGGCGCGGGCGTGACGCTGCTGCCCGAGCTTGCGGTGCGCGACCAGGTCTCTGACGACGACCGACTGGTGACGCTGCGCTTCGAAGCACCAGAACCGTCGCGCACGGTGGTGGGCGTCTGGCGCGCCAGCCACCCGCGCGGCGATCTAATCCGCGACGTCTGCGGCACGATTATGGACGCCGTTCCGGGCGGTTGAGACCCGTGAAACGCTTTCGCCATCTGCTGCAGATCGCGCGCGACGGCTTCGATGACATGGCGCCGGCGCTGCGGCGCGCCTTCAATGACGACCCACTCGACGACAACCTGAGCCAGGTTTTCGGCGCACAACCTCGTGTGCGCATCGTCATGCTGACGCTCGCGGCCATCGGCGTTGGGCTCGTGGCTAATCGCCTGACCGCGGAGATGGGATTGCCCGCGCTCGTGAACTGGCCCGCCGCCTTCGTCTGCATCGCGTTCGCGCTTGCGGTGCGTCGCTACCTGTTCCAGAGCGACGCGGCTACCGACAAAGACTTCGTCTGGCTTGTCGCGCCCATCATCCCGGCAACCGCGCTGCTGGTGTTTCTGTCGCTGGGCGCAAGCCTCGTCGACTCAGGGATCGAAGCGCTCGAAGACGCACCCTTCTGGGCCTACACGGGCGGCATCGCGAAATGGCTGGCCGACGGCAGCGAAGTCGCCGCGGGCATCGCCATTGCGTTCGCCGCACTCTGTTACAGCGAGAACTGGATCGCTGCGCTGAGGACACTGGCCTGGCGTCTGCTCGCCTTGCAGATCGTGCTCGCCGTGCTGCTCTACATCATGCTCGAGATCAGCATTATGGAGCGCATCCTGTCAGCCATCGTCGAGGCGATCTTCGGTTTCCGGCTGCCACCCTGGATGGGTGAGTTCGTCGACCAGCTGACCTATTCGGCGATTCTCTTCGTGCTCTATTTCGCGATCATCGGCGCCACCTGGACGGTGTGCCGGAAAGCGTTCCCGGAGCTGCTTGAGACTGGTGAAGTCGACATCGTCGAAACCGTGCGCCGCCTCGTCGACCCGGAAGTGGAAAAGCGCGAAATCAAGAAAGCCGAGAAGGCCACGCAAAAGGCCGAAAAAGCACAGCAAAAAGCTGAGAAGAAAGCGGCCAAGGCCGCGCGCAAGAACGGCGGCTAGGCGTCAGCCGCGCCTGAGCGTCCGCACGGGTGGTGTGTCGGCCGCCGACCGCGCCGCGAGTGTCCCGCTCGCCCCCACCATCACGAGTCCGGCCACGAGCCCCGCGAACCAGAGCGCTGGATTCACGCCGAGTTCCAGGTCGAACAGCTCGCGCGCCGCAACGATACCGATAGCCGTCGCGCCCGTCGCCGCGCAGGCACCTGCGAGCAGGCCCAGCGCAGAGAACTCAGCGAGGATTCCCGCGAGAATCGTGCCGCGCGTCGCACCGAACGTGCGCAACAAGGCGCTCTCGTAACGGCGTTCATCGAGCGTCGACTGGATCGCCGCGAACAGCACCACGAGACCAGCGGCCAGAGTGAACAAGAACACGTACTGCACAGCCAGCGACGCCTTGTCGATGATGCCGCGCACCTGTGCCAGCGCCGCCTCAATGTCGATGACCGACACGCTCGGATGCTCTCGCACGAGCGTGAGCAGAACGCCATTAGTCGACTCGGGCACGTACAGCGAGGTGATGTAGGTTTGCGGCAGCTCGGCCATGCCGGCCGGGCTCAGCACCATGAAGAAATTGGGCTTGAAGGAATCCCAGTCGATGCGACGCAAACTTGTGATCTCGGCCGTGATGGGCACGCCCGCGAAATCGAACGACAAGGTGTCGCCAATGCCAACACCGAGTTCCTGAGCAGTGTCCTCGTCAACCGACACCTGCGGCGCGCCCGAGTAGTCGGCGCCCCAGAATTGGCCCGCCACAACCTCGTTGCTGGGGTCGAGTGTGGGCGACCAGCTCAGGTTGATCTCGCGGCCCAGGCGACGCGTGCCTTCGCCGGTTGGCGACGACCAGTCGTCGGCGATCGTGTCGTTGACGGCCGTGATGCGGCCACGAACGAGCGGTGTAAAAGCCACGTCGCCAAACCCGGCGTCGCTGAAGATCTCGCCGATGCTGCCGCGCTCTTCGGGCTGGATATTGATGAGGAACTGGTTGGGCGCGGAATCATCAACCGTCGCACGCCAGCCCGACAGCAGGTCGTTGCGCACGAGGGTCAGCAGCAAGAGCACCATGAGCCCAAGCCCAAAGGCCACGACCTGGATCGCGCTGCTCTGACCGCGTCGCGCCACATTGGCAAGTCCGTACCGCCAGGAGACGCCGACATTGCCGCGCAGCCGCGATAAGCCGCCCACGAGCAGGCGCCCTGCGCCGTAGAGCACGGCAGCCGTAATGACGGTGCCGCCAATAATGACCGTCAGCAGCGTGGCGTCGCGCACCGCCCACCAGACCAGCAGCGCCAGCGTCGCGAGCGCGAGGCCCCAGGTGAGCCAGGCCGCAGGCGGTGGCGGTGCAATGTCGTGGCGCAACACGCGCAGCGGCGGCGTGTCGCGCAGTTGGAATAGTGACGGCAACGCAAAGCCCGCCATCAGTACGAGCGCCGTGATCATGCCGGGCAGCGCAGGCTCCCAGCCCGGCTCGGGCAGGTCGCCCCGCAGCCAGCCTGTGAGCAGCGCTGATAAGCCGCGCTCGGCCGCGAAGCCCAGTGCCGTCCCTATGAGACTTGCGACAACCACAACGGCCATAAGGTGGACGAGTCCGACGCGCAGCACGAGCGCCTGCGGTGCACCAAACGTCTTCATGAGCGCTGCACTGTCGAGGCGCCGCTCGGCGTAACGCCGCGCCGACATGGCCACGGCCACGGCGGCGAGAATCAGGCTCACCAATGACGCCAGCGAGAGGAAGCGCCCAGCGCGCGAAATGGCGGATGCGAGCTGCGTGCCAGCAGCCGCTTCGTCCTCAATGCGCACGCCTTCGACGTCTTCCTCGCGCAAGGCCTCACCAAATGCCGCAACGTCCGCCGCGTCACCTGCGTAGAGCTGCGTGTAGCGCACGCGGCTGCCCTCAGCGAGCAAACCACTGGCGTCGATATCGCGAATGTTCACAAGCAACGTCGGCGCCAGCGCCGTGAAGCCCGGTGACTGATCGGGGCGATACACGAGCACCGAGTCAACTTCGAGGGTCAGCCGCCCCACTTCAATCGTGTCACCTGCATCGATGCCCAGCCGCGCTAGCATGGCCGCGTCAGCGTAGGCCGTACCCGACGGTGGTGCCCCGCGCGCAGCCGCGGGCGTTGCAAACAGTTTGGGCGCCAGCCGCAGCTCGCCGCGCAGCGGATAGCGCGTCGACACGGCCTTGAGATTCACGAGCACACGCTGGTCGCCCGCGAACACGACACTCGGGAAATTTAGCGCCTGCGCGGTCTCGAGACCCGCAGCTTCGCCCCGCGCGAGCCAATCCGGATCGAGCTCACGTCCCGAGCCCGCGCGCAGATCTGCGGCGAGCACTTCGCTGGCCTGCCGCGCTACGGCCTTGCCGATGCGGTCCGTGAGAAAGCTGATCGCCGTGATAGAGCCCACGGCCACAACGAGCGCCGCCATGAGCACGACGAGCTCCCCCGAGCGCAGTTCGCGCCAGAGCCCGTTGAGTGCGAACCGCCAGGTCCGCATCAGCCGCGCTCGTCCCGCGCGAGTCGGCCGCCTTCAATCGCGAGCCGGCGACTGCAGCGCTGCGCCAACCCTTCATCGTGCGTGACGAGAACCAGGGTCGCGTCGTGACGTTTGTTGAGGTCGAAGAGCAGGCGCTCAATATTCTCGCCCGTGCCCGTGTCGAGGTTGCCCGTGGGCTCGTCAGCGAAGAGCAACGCCGGGCGCGAGGCGAAGGCGCGCGCAATCGCGACGCGCTGCTTCTCGCCGCCCGAGAGTTGCGCGGGGTAGTGGCGCAGGCGCTCGCCAAGCCCGACGTCGGTGAGAATCTCGGTCGCCACCTGCCGCGCCTGGCGCTCACCGGCGAGTTCGAGCGGCATCATGACGTTCTCGATGGCCGTCAGCGCCGGGATTAAGTGAAACGACTGGAACACGAAGCCGACACGGCCCGCGCGCACCTTGGCGCGCCCGTCTTCGTCGAGGCCCGCCAGCGACACACCGTCGAGCGTCACGTCGCCGCGAGAGGGCGTATCGAGGCCCGCCAGTAGAGCCAGCAAGGTCGACTTGCCGGCACCAGAGGGCCCAACGACCGCAAGCGTCTCGCCCCGGCTCACGTCAAAACTCACGTCATCCAGAATGGTCAGGTCGCCGTCGGCGCCAGTTACGGTCTTGCCGAGGTCCCGCGCAGACAGCACCAGGTCCGTCGCAGCGTCGTGCTGCGTTACACTTGCAGTTTCGTGTTCCATCGTCCTCGATCCGGCCCCTATGCGTGCCAGCAAGAATGTCCTGCTCGTTATTGCCGTCGCCCTCGCGCTGTTAGCCGCGTGGGCGCTTGCCTCTCGTGATTTCGAAGCGCCTGCAGGCGCGGATGCGCCTGTGGCTGCACCCGCGGCGGCTGCCACTGCGAAGGCCCCGACACCGGCTTCGGCGCCTGATGCCTTGCCGGATGACGCACCGGTATTGCTCGTGGTGGGCGACAGCCTCAGCGCAGGCTACGGCCTCGAGCGCGTCACCGAAGGCTGGGTCGCACTGCTGCAGGCGCGCCTGCGCAGCGAAGGTTATGCAATTCGCGTCGTCAACGCGAGCATCAGCGGCGACACGACACGCGGTGGGCGGGCCAGGCTGCCCGCAGCGCTCGACCGCTTTGCACCTGCAATCACGGTCATCGAGCTCGGCGGCAACGACGGGCTGCGCGGTTTCCCGCTCGAAGAGATGGAAGGCAACCTCAACGAGATGATCGCCGCCTCGCGGGGCGCGGGCAGCGATGTCGTGCTGTTCGCCATGATGATTCCCACCAACTACGGCGCACGCTACACCGAGGATTTCCAGAAGCGATTCGACGCTGTGGCCTCGGGCAATGACGTCCCGCTCGTGCCGTTCTTCCTTGAAGATGTGGCGCTCGACGCGACGCTTATGCAGGCGGACGGCATCCACCCCAACGCAAACGCCCAGCCCATCATGCTCGACGCCGTCTGGCCGGTGATCGAGCCTGTGCTGCAACGCTTTAAACAAGCTTCCGACGTCCAGGAGTAATACGGCGCATGGAAAAAATCTGGCTCGCTTCGTACATCGAAGGCACACCCGAGTTTATCGACAACGCGGGCTACGATTCGTTGCGCGATCTCATTGAGGAGAACTGCCGGGCGCACGCCGACAAACCGGCGTACGCCAACATGGGCGTGACCCTGAGCTTCGCAGACGTCGACCGGCTGTCGGCGCAGTTTGCGGCCTACCTGCAGCACGAGCTGGGGTTGGCCAAGGGTGAGCGCGTGGCACTCATGATGCCCAACATCCTGCAGTACCCCATCGCGCTGTTCGGCGTATTGCGCGCTGGGCTCGTGGCCGTCAACGTCAACCCGCTCTACACGAAGCGCGAGCTCGAACACCAAATGAACGACTCGGGCGCAAAGGCCATTGTCATCGTCGAGAACTTTGCGTCGACCCTGTCTGCCGTTATCGACAAGACAGGCCTGGAGCACGTCATCACCACGCAGATCGGCGACATGCTGCCAGGCCTGAAGCGCATGATCACCAACGTCGTGGTCAAGCGCGTCAAGAAGATGGTGCCCGAGTTCTCACTGTCGGGCGCCGTGACGTTTCGCCAGGCCCTGGCCAGCGGTGCCGGCAAGACGATTGAGCGGCGTGAGATCTCGCTCGACGACCTCGCATTCCTGCAGTACACGGGTGGCACCACGGGCGTGGCCAAGGGCGCGATGCTCAGTCACGGCAACCTCGTGCACAACGTGCAGCAGTCCAACGCCTGGCTCGGCAACAAGCTCGACGATACGCCCGTCATTGGTATCTGCGCGCTGCCGCTCTATCACATC
>JBCCBB010000052.1:0-21250 GCA_039814545.1 Pseudomonadota bacterium | reverse complement strand
TCGTCTGCGCGCGGACAGTGAACCGAGTGCGCGCTTGACGCGGCCGCGCCAGCGACGCGCCAACAGGGCCAGGTCGCCCAGACGCGGGTGCAGCTGACGTTCGAGACGCTCGCGCCACATCCGGGCGAGAACGGGCGCGGCGCCCGCGCTCGAGATCGCGATCATCAGGGGGGAACGATCCACAATGGCAGGTGTGATAAAGCTGCATTGCTCGGGCGCGTCAACCACGTTGCACCAGATGCGTCGCGCCTCCGCGGCTTCGGAGACCTGCTGGTTGACTCGCGAGTCGTTGGTCGCCGCCACGACCAACCAGGCTTCGTCGAGATCGCTCGTCTCAAACTCGCGTGCGATGTGGGTCAGTGCGCCCTGCTGTAGCCAGTCGCTGACGTGGTGATCGAGCGCCGGCGCAACAACGCGGATCGCCGCCCCCGCTCGCTTCAGTAACGCAATCTTGCGGCTGGCGACCTCACCACCCCCGACCACGACCACGCGTCGGCCGCGAACCTCAGCAAAGAGTGGGAAATACTCCATCAGACTGAACGGTCTGTGCCGTGGATGCCGCACTCACGGCGGCTGCCGCCGAAACGCAACTCGGTGACGTTGCCGACCTCATGGATCGACCGTGTCGAATGGACATCGCCGATCGAGAGATAACCGGACTCCCAAAGTGGGTGATACGGCAGTCCGTGTCGGGTCAGGTAACGGTGAACGTCCCGGTCGCTCCAGTCGACGATCGGGTGCACCTTCCAGCGGCCGGCCGCTTGTTCTAGAACGGCGCGCTCCGCCCTGCCCTGGGACTGGGCCCGTCGCAAACCGGCAAACCAGGTTCCGGTTTCCAACGAATCGAGCATGGTGGCCAGTGGATCGACTTTGTTTTCCTTGAGGTAGTCGTCTAAGCCTCGATCTGGGTCCTGCCAGCGTTGTCCGTGCCGTGCTTCCTGCCACGCCGCACTGACCGCGGGTCGTGCGACATGCAGATTGAGTTGAAGCTTGTCCGCGAGTGTGTCGACAAACTGATAGGTTTCGGGAAACAGGTAACCGGTATCCACCAATACGACGGGCAGGTCCGGGTTGGCGCGCGTCAAGAGGTGCAGGGATACAGCCGCCTGTGCGCCAAAACTGGAGGTCAACACGTGTGACCCGGGCAGATGGTCCAGTGCCCAGTCGACGCGTGCAGTGGCGTTGAGCTTCTCGAGCCTCTGCGCCATCGCGTGAACGTCTTCGGTTGCGATGGGTTCCTGTTGCGCGCTGCGGGGTGCTGTCTTCATGCCGCGTCACTTACTTTGTCGTGAAAGTTTCGTCCGGCCGTGGTCTCGGCGATCACGCCGCTGCGAATGCAAAAATCGCCGAATGCCTCACCTTCCCTGCGCTCGTTTGCATACTGGGCAATCAGGCCGTCGAGGATTTCGAGGGCGCGATCCACGGAGATGTTCTCTTGGTAGAGCTTGTTCAGACGTGTACCGTCGTGACGCCCACCGAGGTACAAGTTGTAGTGGCGCGGTGCCTTGCCAACCAATGCGACTTCGGCGACGAATGGCCGCGCGCAACCGTTGGGGCAGCCCGTGACTCGCATGGAGAGACTCTGGTCCGGCAGCCCGTGGCGTGTGAAGAGCGCCGTGACTTCATCGGTCAGTTCGGGCAGAAAACGCTCCGCGTCGGCCATTGCCAGCGCGCAGGTCGGGAGTGCGACGCAGGCCATGGCGCCTGCCGCCGGTCTCGATGTGGATTGCGCTAGGCCGTGTGCGGCCAGTAGACCGGCGACGAGTGCTTTGTCCTCGGCGCGCACCCCAGCAATGATCAGGTTTTGATTGGGCGTCATACGAAACTCGCCCTTGTGCAACTTGGCGATCTCGATGAGCCCCGTCTGGTATTGCGGACCTTGCTCGTGGTCGCGCACACGCCCGCTAGGTATGAAGAGCCCGAAATGCCAGACACCGTCCTCGGCCTCGACCCAACCCAGGCGATCACCGGACTCGGTGAAACTGACCCCACGTACGGGTGCAAACGCAAAGCCCTGCCGCCTTTCCACCTGCTCCCGAAAGGCCGACAGGCCCATCGATTCGATGGTGTACTTCAAACGGGCGTTCTTGCGATCGGACCGATTACCAAAGTCGCGTTGGGTGGTGACGATCGCGGTGGCTGCGTCCAGCACCTGGTCGGGCGTGATGAAACCCAGCGTGTCAGCAAGCCGCGGAAACGTTTTTTTGTCGCCGTGCGTCGAGCCCATGCCACCGCCGGCGGTGACGTTGAATCCGATCAACGCGCCCGCCTCCACAATGGCGATGAAGCCGAGATCTTGCGTGTAGACGTCCACATCATTCTGCGGGGGTATGACAAAGCCGGTTTTGAATTTGCGCGGCAGATACGTGTCGCCGTAAATCGGCTCCACCACTTCTGGTGCATCGGTGAGCTTCTCACCATCGAGCCAGATCTCGTGGTAGGCGCGCGTTTGCGGGGTCAGATGTGCGCTGAGCGCACCAGCGAGCGCGTCGACCTCACGGTGAACAGCGGATAAGTCCGGGTTCGGGCTGCACATGACGTTGCGGTTTACATCACCACAGGCCGCGATAGTGTCGAGCAATGCCTTGTCGATGCCCTGGATGGTCGGTTTCAGAGCGCCTTTGACCACGCCATGGAATTGAAAGGCTTGTCGCGTCGTAATGCGCACGCCCGTGGCCGCGTACTGCTCTCCGAGTGCTTCGATCGCGAGCCACTGTTCCGGCGTGCAGCGACCACCCGGCAGACGACCCCGGATCATGAAGCTGTATGCGGGCTCGAGTTTCTGGCGCTGCCGTTCTGCGCGCCGGTCCCGGTTATCCTGCTGGTAGATGCCGTGAAACTTGGAGACCTGCGTGTCGTCGTCGGCGATCGCGCCGGTGATGGGGTCGCCGAGGCTCTCCTCGAGTGTGCCGCGCAGATGCTTGCTGCGGGTCTTAATGCCCTCGACGGGTGACAGTGGGTTGTTGTCGGTCATCAGTAAACGTCCCGGAGGTAGCGACGCGCGCGTCGCAAGGTTTCCAGGTCGGCAGCGCCGGCTTCTAAATCGCCGCTGTGCCGAGTCGCTAGGATTTCAATCAGCGCCGTATGAACATCCGGCGCCATGGCGCTGGCGTCGCCGCAAACGTAGATCGCTGCCCCGCCGTCGATCCACTGGAGGAGTTCGGAGGCTTGGTCGCGAAGGCGGTCCTGGACGTACACCTTCGCCTCTTGATCGCGTGAAAACGCAAGATCAATGCGAGTCAGTGCGCCGTCACGCAGATGCGTCTGCCACTCCGCCTGATAAAGAAAGTCCTCGCTGAAGGTCCGGTCGCCAAAGAACAACCAATGGCGTCCTGTCGCCTCCTGCGCGGCGCGTTGCTGTACGAAGCTGCGAAACGGCGCCACGCCCGTGCCCGGACCAATCATGATCACGTCTGTGTCACCGTCTTCGGGCAGGCGGAAGCGCGTATTGGGCTCGACGAAAACCTCGATCTCGTCGCCTTCCTTCAATTGGTCGACCACCGCTCGCGACACGGCGCCATAGCGCTCCGTGCCGTCCACCTCGAACTGCACTTCCGCAACGGTCAGGTGCACTTCGTCCGGCGTCTCCAAGGGCGCTGAGGCAATGGAGTACAGGCGATGTTGCAGCGGGCGCAGCGTCTCAACAAAAGCCTGGGCACTCGCGGCGTGCGGGTAACGGGCAAGGACATCGGCGATGTGGCCCCGCGTCATGACGCGCTTCTTGCCTTCAGGTGCTTCAAGCGTGTCCTGCAGCGACTCGACGCCTTCGAGTTTTGCGTAGGCGTCGAGGAACGGACCTGTGATGCGTGTCACCTCGAGTGAGTGCTTTAGGGCGTCGAACACGCTTGTAGTTTTGCCCTCAAGCTGCACCTCTTCCGATGCGTCCAGACCCGCCGCATCGATAAACGCGTTAACCACCGTGTCCGGATTCGCGACGCGAAGACCCAGCGAGTCGCCGGGCTGGTAGTCGAGTGGCGCATCGCTGGCGAGTTCAACGTGGTGCACGATCTTGCTGGAGCGGCTTCCCGTGATGCGCTGATTTGCGACCACCGTGGCGACGGTTTCGCGCAGACCGACACTGCTGGGTTGCACCACTTGCAGTGCGGGTCGTCCCTCTGCGCCACCGATTTCGTTGCGATAGTCGTTCAGAACGCGGTCACGCCAATCGGCCGCTGCGCTTTGGTAGTCAACATCGCACTCCATGAGCGGCGCGACGGCGGTCGCGCCAAGCGCGAGTAGCGCCACCTCGAAGTCCTTACCGGTCTGGCAAAACTGTGCATAGCTCGAGTCTCCCAGCGCCAACACGGAGAACTTCACGCCGTCGAGTTTTGGTGCCCTGGGCTTGCGTAGTTGCTCCAGCAACATCACAGCATCGTCGGGCGGGTCGCCCTCGCCGTGGGTGCTTACGACCAGCGCAATCCACTGCGCCTTCGCGAGCTTCCGTGCCGAGAGATCCGACATGTTCAGGAGCTTCGCAGCGAACCCTGCTTGTTCGGCGGACTGATGCAGCGCCGCTGCAACCGACTCGCTGTGCCCGGTCTGGCTGCCGTAGACAATCGTGAGCTCAGGGACATCGGCCACCGCGGCAATGGGGGTTGCCGGAGCAGCAAGCGGACTTGTCCCTTCTCGCCGGGCTGCGGCAAGTCCCGCCGTGTATCCACTGGTCCAGATCAGTTGATCGGCGGTAAGCGGCGCGATCGCGGCGTCTAGCGCCGCGATTTGTTCAGGGGCAAGTGCGCCACCCGGAAGCGGTAGTGAGGCCGTGCTGGAAACCATGCGCGTCTGCCACCTAGCTTTCTTAAAGGGAAAGCAAGGCTACGACAGTTGTTCGACCGCGCGAACGACGCTGTAGTTATGTGCTGATAACCGAAAGTTTGGTGTAGGCGCCATCCCCGTTGCGCTTTGCCGGGGTCGGAGACGCATACGGGCCGTCATTCTTCGTCGGCTATCCTCGTGATCCGCGGTGGCTGTGCCACCCAGAGCTACGCGATTCAGATGGTGTGCGTGGTTTCAGGCAATTCTCAGGTCACGCCTTGACCGCTTCGCAATGAAGACATCACTCAGGGTCCAGTCGTCTCGCTAGGCCGCATCGGTATCACTGAGCATCACAGTGGCCTTGGACAAAGGCAGCTCTCGCACCCTGACGCCAGTGGCGTTAAACACGGCGTTCGCGAGGGCTGGTGCAACTGCCGGTGTTCCCACTTCTCCCGCGCCACCTGGCGCGTAGCCGCTATTGATGATGTGTGTTTCGATTTTTGGTGACTCCGACATGCGTACCGCGCGGTAGTCGTGGAAGTTGCTCTGTTTGACGGCCCCATTCTCAATCGTGATGTCACCGTAGAGTGCTGCGGTCAGCCCGTACAACACACCGGATTCGATTTGTGCCCGGGTACCGTCTGGCGAAATGGCAAAGCCAATATCCACAGCAGCAACAACCCGGTCCACGGCGACCGCGCCGTTGTTGACGGTGACCTCAATGACCTGAGCCACAATCGTGCCGAACGACTCCTGTAGTGCAATGCCGCGACCCCGCCCTGGACCCATTGGCGAACCCCAGCTGGCGGCGCGCGCGGCTTTTTGCAACACGGCCAAATGGCGTGGATGTTCTGACAGCAACTGCTCGCGATACTCGAACGGGTCACGGCCCGCAGCGATCGCCACTTCGTCAATGAATGACTCTGTGAAAAAGCCGTGTTGCGAATGGTCAACACTGCGCCAGGCACCGGTGGGTACGTGTGTTGGACTGGCTATTGATCCGATGTCCTGGTTGGGAATCGCGTATGGGATGAGCGGCGCATCGGGCGGATCCATCTTGTTGGTGTAACGGTTGGTCCAGGCGAGCAGTCTGCCGTTATCGTCGAGTGCAGCGCGGAACTGACTCATCCCGGCGGGCCGATACTTGTCGTGTCGGACGTCCTCTTCGCGTGACCAGATCAGTTGCACCGGGCGCCCGACTTCTCGCGAAAGCAGAGCAGCTTGGGTGGCCCAGTCCGCCCTCGCCTTGCGGCCGAAGCCACCACCCATGAACTGATTGTGGACTGTGACGTCGTCATACTCGAGACCAAGAACCGCCGCCATGGCGTGCCGAAACCCCAGCGGGTTCTGGCAGCCCACCCAGAGCTCACAGCGCCCGTCACGAACATCGGCCGTGGCATTGAGCGGTTCCATGCACGTATGAGCGAGGAAGGGCACGCGGTACGTTGCCTCAATACCGTATGCAGCACGTGCACCGGCCTCTGCAACGTCGCCAGTCGCCGTGTCCGTGACCACGTCGGCGCCACTCGACAGCGTCTCAGCGAATTGCTCGTAGAGGCTGTCGCTGCTGACAGCCTCATGTCCTGTCTGGGTCCACTGAATGCTGAGTGCCTGCAGCCCTTTCTTCGCCAGCCAGTAGCTGCTGGCGACGACGGCCACAGACTCACCGAGGTCAAAGCCGCCTATGCTTGAGTCGAAGCCTGTCTCTGGCAGGCGGTGGACTGCGAGAACACCATCGATTGCCAGAGCATCGTCTGCGTCCAGAGAGGCGACACGGGCGCCGAAAACGGGTGCTTGTGAGACCGTCGCGTACACCATATTCGGCAAACGGACATCGAGCGCAAAGCGCGCACTACCGTCGACTTTTGAAGGCAAGTCCAGGCGCTCCACCGACTGACCCATGATGGTGTACTCGGAAGGGTCCTTGAAGGTCGGCGTGTAGGTGGGCTTGAGCTGTGCGGCCGCTTCCGCGAATTCAGCGTAACGGGCGGTGCGTCCGCTTGCGGCATGTTTCAGCTGACCGCAGTTTGTCTCGACATCTTCCGAGGGCACATCCCAGGCCGCTGCTGCTGCGCGCCGCAGCAAATCGCGGGTCGCCGCACCCGCGACACGCATGCCGTACATGCCGGTGACCCGAACGCTGATACTGCCGCCTGTGATTTGAAGGCCCATCGAATCAGCGACACGCATCATGGCGCCGTCTACCGTCGGGATCAGGATTTTCGGCAGGTCCACATCCTTAAGCAGGAAACCACGCCCGATGGTGTACAGCGCGTACTCGCCGGCGGCCGGCGCTTCCTCAATGCGGACTTGTTCCCAATCGGCGTCGAGCTCATCGGCTGCCATCTGCGCCAATGCCGTCTGTGCGCCCTGCCCCATTTCACTGTGTGGCACGATCACGGTCACACCGTTGTCCGTGTCGATCTTGATGAAGGCATGCACCAGTGTTTCGTCTTCGCCTTCGACCAGTGCCGCGAGCTTGTCAACGCGACGCCCGGGGCGAATAGCAACACCGACCAGCAACGCCCCACCGGTGATGACACCGGCCCCGATAAACGCACGCCGTGTCCAGTTATTCACTGGCGTTGCCCCCTTCCGCGATCCGGTCCGCGGCGGTTCGGATGGCGGCGCGTATGCGTTGATACATGCCGCAGCGGCAGATATTGCCTTGCATCGCCTGATCGATGTCCTCGTCAGAGGGGGTGGGGTTGGCCGCCAGAAGCGCGGCCGCTGACATGAGCTGCCCGGACTGACAATAGCCACACTGGGGCACCTGATGCTCGATCCACGCCTGCTGTAAGGGGTGCAATACTTCAGGGCCGGGTGCCAGCCCCTCAATGGTCGTAATGGCCTGTGTTGTCACCGCCGCTATCGGCGTGACGCACGAACGAATAGCCTGCTTGTCGAGCCAGACCGTACAGGCGCCACACTGTGCGATACCGCAGCCAAACTTCGTGCCGGTCAGGGCGAGCTGTTCTCGAAGGACCCAGAGTAACGGTGTATCTGGCGCGACATCGACAACGTGCTGTTCACCATTCACTGCCAGGGTCTTTCGCATTGGGGGCTCCTGGGGTTTGAACTACATTGGAAACTTACGAGCGCGTGCTCACAGCATATCCTAAGCGCAACGTCGCCGAACGGAGAAATACCAGCGCGGCCTAGTCTCCTCCAACATCGATGCCGGGCGCACAGCCTGCAATGTTGAACAGTCCCACATTCGGGTAGCCGGACCGGGGTCGCAGTAGAGACCGATCCTCAGTAATCAGTGGCGAGGTGTAGGCGTCATTAAACAAGAGATTCGGGATGCTCATCTGCCCGTCCCAATCGGTGCACCAGACGCCAGTCGCAATATCCAGCCCAATGAAAAATGAGCTTGAGGGATCCACGGTGGAGTAGAGATCGCGCAGATCGTCTTCCGACGCATTCAGAAGCCGCGTCACGTCGGCCGTGAAACCCCCAACACCGCCCAGGCGATTGATCGCAATGACGGATTCCGCTCGCAATGCCACCAAAGGCTGAACCCGTAACGGGTCGGCCCAGCCGCCTACAGACACAAAACCACTACTCAACGGCACCGCGGGGCTAAACCCGGGCTCTGCGGGCGACGACGACAACACTTCACGCCAGCTCGCCGAACCCAAAGGTGTGAATTGACGCGAGACGAGATCGTCGAAGCGCCGGTGCAGTCGGCGCTCCATACGCCGCAATTCCCGTTCGTTGCCCCAGTAACCCACGCCGACATCGGCGAAGTCGGGTTCGAACGGAATCGGCGTCGCGTTGATCCACGCCGCACGGGCTTCCTCCCATTGCGTGATTGTGTCGTCTTTCAGAATCCCGGTAACGCCGAAGGCGGGAAAGTACACGCCTACCGGGTCATCGGCCCGATTCGGCCCGCCCTGCATCGCGAAACGCTCGCGGTACGCATTGAACAGCGCCGTGAAGTTCTCGCCGCAGGTGGCACCATCAGCACCAGGAAGCGCAGCCGTCTGCTCCCAGGTCAGCCCGACACTCTGCCGGGCACATCGACGCAGCCAGCGCCGGAAACCGCGACGGTCCTCGGGGCCGTAGCCCGCGTAGAACGATCCGTAGGTGCCAAGCAATGTCGCGAACTGGTCAAAGTTGACAACGGACGTTCGGAGAAACACCCGCGGATCGTCGACGACAAACTGAATCCCTTTTTGCAGGCCATCGATAATGTCCGTGGCATGAAACACCGGGTCTGGCGAGCTCAGTAGTAGTTCGATGGCCTCCGGGTTGATCAGCGGACCTAAATCGCGCAGCAGGCGAATGAGTGCTTCGACGCCCTCCTCCGGCAACGGGCCATTCAGCAGCTCGATGATGTTGCCCTCGGAAATACCTGCCAACAGCGCGCCAACCGTGTCCACGTCCTCAAACAGGCCGGCATTGGTGAGCCCGACGACGGACTTAATCATCAGGGCGTAACGTGCATCTCGCCGCTTCTCACTGCAGGCGCGGCCATTTCGGTTGCACACATGCGTGAGCTCGTTGGCCCACATGCTCTCCATGAAAAAGGCCGTAATGCTTCCGGAGCTGCCGCCCGCGGCGCAGGTGATGGCGCCGTATTCCTCAACATGGCGCGCGAGTGCGCCGTAGTGTGCGAACAGGTTCTGTCCATTGCCGCGAATGCCGGCGCAGGTCGATTGGCGCGCGCTCGGCCGTGTGTCATGGCCAACCGAGCCCTGTGGAGCGCCAGCGCTGGTCGGCTCTGCAGCGCTACTGATTACGAGGAGGACGAAAACAAAGGCAACGTGGCGCATGACCATAGGGCACTCCGGGTTGATCGCGTTCCCTCCGAAGATACCCTATTGTGAGCCGCCTGCCGGCAGCGCGCGACTAACGCACGCGCATACCGTCAATGGCTTGCGGTAGCTGCACGCGCCAGAAGTGCTTGCCGACGACGGCGTTGAAGTCGGTCATGCCTTCTTCTTCATTCCAGTTTGCACGGTCCAGCGTTGCAAGCGGATCAAGCCCGGCATTACCGAGTGCGGCATTCATCGTTGCGAGCTTGTCGTCCAGCAGTGCAGCGCCCGTGGTCAGTGCCGCTGACAGCTCGCCATTGAGACTGTCTCTCCGATCGAACTGCGTACGCGTGGGACGACCGTCATAGCTCGTGACATTGCCGTAGAGCGTGCCCAAACGTTCGCGAAGCTGCTCCTCTCCAGAAATCATGCCGCCCTTGCTCGAAGACAATGACGTTCGCAACGTCTCAAGCTCTTCGGCGAACGTGCCCAGTGACTCCGCCAGTGTCTCATCGGCGCCTTCGGCGCGCGCTTTGGCCTGGTCACGAATCTCGATGAGATTGTCGGACAAGAAGCTCAGGTCGTTGATCATGTCGTAGAGCTCAAGCGCAAGCGTCTGCTGCGCGACGCGGTCGCGCTTGCTGTGCGGCGTACGTGGGTCGGCCACGAGCTGCACGGTCGACTCAATCGTCTCCTTGCCTTTCGTCAGTACCACGCGGTACTGGCCTTCCGGCACACGCGGACCCAGGAAGCCCGGCACAAGGTTTGTGGCCGGCGGAAACTTGGGTGCCTTGAAACGCATGGGCCACTCGACGCGGTTGAGACCGCGGCGCTTGCCACCCGGCAGCGTTGCAATGAGGCGCCCGTCGTCGCCGAACACCTCTACCTTGAGATCGCCAAACAAGTGGCGTTTCTTGAGGTAGTAGACGATGGTCGCGGCTTGCGGCGGGTTACTGCCGACGAAGGCGTCGTGCGCGCCGAAGCTTTGGATCTGCGCATTGAGAATCATCGGCGCGGAGCGCGTGTCGAGCACGGCCACGTTCGCGTCGATGATGTCCTGGTTCAGACCCCGCAGCGGCGTGATGTCGTCGATGACGTACACACCACGACCGTGCGTGCCGATCACAAGATCGTGCTCGGACGGGTGGATGACGAGGTCATGCACGGCAACCCGGGGCATATTCTCCGAGAAGCGTGCCCAGTTTTGGCCCTGGTCGAGCGTGATGTAGAGGCCCTCTTCCGTCCCCAGGAACAAGAGGTCCGGGTTAACGGGGTCCTGCTTGATCACCCAGGCGTAGCCATCAATATCATCGGTGATGATCGGCGCCCAAGTTTGACCGTAGTCCGTAGTGCGGAACACGTAGGTGTTCATGTCGCCGCGGCGGTGGCCGTCAAAGGTCACGAATGCGGTGGCTTCATCGTGGGGGCTGGCCTCGACGCGTGACACCCAGGTGCCCGCGGGGACGCCTTCAATGTTGCCTACCACGTTGTCCCAGCTGCGACCGCCATTACGCGTGAGCTGCAGGTTGCCGTCATCGGTACCCACCCAGATCGTACGGTGGCTGAGTGGTGACTCGCTGATCGAGTAGATCGTCGTGTAGTTTTCAGCCGTCGAGTTGTCGACGGTGATGCCGCCCGACTCAAGCTGGCGCTGTCCCTGAGGGTCGTTGGTGGTGAGGTCGGGTGAGATCGCTTTCCAGGATTCGCCGCGGTCTGTACTGCGGAACAGGTATTGGGCGCCGTAATACAGCGTGCCGGGCTTGTTCGGGCTCAGGTGCAGCGGCGTGTTCCAGTTGAAGCGCAGCTTGTCCTGGCCGTCTTCGGGTGCAGGCTGAATGCGTTTGATCTCGAGCGTCTCGCGGTCGACACGTTTGAGCTGTCCGCCCTGGTACTCCGTGTAGAGGATGCGGTCGTCATTGGGGTCAGGAAAGGCCCAGAAGCCATCGCCGAAGCCGATGTTCTTCCAGTCCTTGTTTTGGATGCCGCCCGGTGCCTGTGAGGGGCCTGCCCAGGAGCCGTTGTCCTGCAGACCGCCGTAGACGTTGTAAGGCCAGCGTGAATCAACGGCCACATGGTAGAACTGGCTGACAGGCAAGTTCGCGACGTGGCGCCAGTGGAAACCCTTGTCTTCCGAGATGTAGACACCGCCATCGGTGCCGAGCACGAGTTGGCGCGGATTGGCGGGGTTGATCCAGAGCGCGTGGTGGTCGGGGTGGATCGACACCGAGAAACCGGCGCCGAACATCCCGGAGAATGACTCACCGCCATCGGTGCTCACGGTGAGGCTGAAGCCGGGCTTGTAGACGCGTTCGGGATCGTTCGGGTCAACCACGAGCTCGCCGAAGTAAAACGGACGGAGCTGGATGTTGCCCGAGTCGTCTTTTGCGGCCCAGGTGTCACCACCGTCCTCGGAGCGATACAGCGCTGTGTTCTCGCTCTCGACGGTTGCATAAACGATGTTCGGGTCTGAGGCGGCGACGGTGACCGCAATGCGGCCAAGGTCGGTTTCGGGCAGTCCTTCCGTCAGTTCTTCCCAGGTGTCGCCACCATCCGTGCTGCGGTAGAGCCCGGAGGTCTCACCGCCGGATTCGAAGAAGTCGGGGTAGCGGCGAACCTGCCACATGCCCGCATACAGCACACCGGCATCGGGGGTCATGGCGAGGTCGGCGCAGCTTGTCGCGTCATCGATGTTAAGTACGTTCTCCCAGGTCTCGCCGCCATCCGTGGTGCGGAAGACGCCACGGTCGCCGCCGGACGCCCAAAGATGACCCAGAGCGCACACATAAACCGTGTTGCTGTCGTCGGGGTGCACGAGCAATTCGGCGATGTGGTCTGAGTCCTCGAGCCCCAGGTGCTGCCACTTCTCACCGCCGTTGGTGGAGCGGTAAACGCCGTCGCCCGGGGACACCGTGTTGCGAACCCAGCTCTCGCCGGTGCCGACCCAAACTGTCTCTGGGTTGCTGGGATCGACGCGCACGGCGCCGATCGACTGCATGTGATCGTCGAAGATCGGCGTGTACACAATGCCGCCGTCATCGGATTTCCAAACACCGCCGCTCGCGGTACCAATGTAAAGCGTAACGGGACCGTCGGCATTGACCACGCCGTCTACGGCCGAGATGCGCCCGCTCATGACAGCCGGGCCAATATTGCGGGCGCTGAGTGCGCCAAAGGTCGCTGAGCTCAGCTCAATGGCGCCCTGCGCGCCTGCTGAAAGTGCCAGCGCGGCAACAAGAATCGTGCTGCGGTTCATCGTGGATCTCCCCAAAAATCCAGGCCCGACCGTGCGCCGGGCGCCGCGGATTGTGTTGCCGCCCGCCCAGGATGGACGGGCGGCAGAATGTGCTTACTCGCCTGCCGGCGCCTCGGCAGCGGGCATGGCGAAGCGATCGGCCGAGATGTCACTCACGTTGAGCTCGGCTTTTTCGATCGTGATCGCCTGTTGCATGGGCGTGGGTCCGTCGCCGATCGAGGCGATCATGGAGTGGGCCATGACGATGCCGCCCACTTCCTTGTAGTCGCCGATGGACTGCGAGAACGCCATTTCGTTGCCTTGGATGTCGCGGACACCCTTGGACAGGAACGGCAGGCAGTATTCGGTGTCGAGATAAATCGTCGAGGCATCGCCGCTTTCGGCGCGGACGATCTTGATCGCGTACGCCTCCGTGCCCTCAATGTCTTCGGTGCCGATGAGCTCGACGGCATGGCCCTTTTCTTGCCAGTCGACCAGCGGGCCTTCCCACTCAGCCATTTCCTGGATTGACTTGAGCTCGTCGTCGGCCATCTTCTCAGGCGTCGTCTTGCCCATGAACGGCATTACGGCCCAACCCGTCTCGCCATCGTAAGCCTGTACCGCAACCATGCCCTGGATTTCGAATTCCATGCGCACGTTGTTGGGCTGCAGAAACTCAATCGTGAACGGTGCCTGCATTGGGCCCATGGTCATGGTGCCCGTCATGCGTGCCGACTCGACGGCCTTGATGTTATCGATACCACCCATGGTCTCGAAGTTGCAGGACAGAATCTCATCGAGGTCAGCCGACATTGCGGTGCCAGACAGCAGCAAGGCGGTTACTGCAAGTACAAGTTTCTTCATAGCGTGGATCCCCAACGGCCAAAAAAATGTGGCGCCAGTCTACCGGAGCGGTGCGGCTCGACAACTCGCGCACAGTGATTGCGCCCCGACTAACCGTCTTGCATTCAATGACTTAAGTATGGCGCAGATCGCCTGGTCGAGCCGTCGCGTTGCGAAAAACAACGTCTTAGCGGTTTTTCGGGGAATCTGGCAGTTTCGCGAGATACGTTTTCGGTTTGACGCCTGTTTTGGGCCAAAAACCACAACAAAATGCGCGAATTGGGCCCTCTCGGGGTTAATCTTCCGGTCGGCCTCACGTCCCAGCGGAAGTTGCTGTAATGCCCATAACAAAGAAACGCCTCTTCATTCTTGCCGTAGTGCTGTCCGCGCCTCTCGGGGGTCGTGCTCAGGACGACGTGGTGCCCGAGCCATCGCCCTATATTAATGTCACCGTCGAGCTGAATGGCCTCGCCGAATCGGCCGTGATGCTCAATGCCGCGGTGGAGGCGCTTTCCGAGACGGCTTCGGCGCTGGCGGCATCACCCGAGGATTTGACGCCCGAGCAACTGGCCGCCTTCACCGAGTTGACGCAGCAGATGAACGTTCTGGTCGTGTCGCTCGATCAAACCATCCAGGGTGTCGGTCCTGCAATTCGGGGCATGGAAGCGCCGACGCGTGAGGTGCTTGTAAGCCTTATTGATACGGCGCGCGCCGAGGCCATCGACCCCACGTTGCAATCGGTGGATCGCAAGATTCGTAACTGGCTGGTACTGGCCATTGTTGGTGCGCTCGTCGTCGTGGGCTTCACCGGCCTCGGCCTGTTCGTCGCCACCCGTCAGCTCAAGCTCATGGCGGGTATGCTGCGTTCGATCGCTGATGACTATGAGATCGTGCCCAAGCAACGCACCGCAGAGACTGCGGTACCCGAACAACCTGCCTCATCCGACGGCGACGCGTCGGGCGACTCCCCGCTGCCCGCGTAGGCGGTTTACGGCCTCGTGCTACCTTTTGGCTATGGCTGACCTCAGCGGTCGGTCGGATTACAACAATGATGTGGGGGGAACATCATGAACGTACCGGGTATGGACCTGCTGCTGCCAGCAGGTGTTGCAGCTGTCTTGGCGTGGGTGGCGAGCATTCTCGTGCACTTGGTGCTGAAGTATCATAATAGTGATTACAATCCGTTAGAGAATGAACTTGAAGTAGCTTCCGCGCTTGGTGCGACAAAGCCTGAACCGAATATCTACAACCTGCCCTTCTGCACTGACATGAAGGCGCTTGAAGACGACGACATGAAACGTCGCTTCGAGAACGGGCCTGTTGCTCTTGTTACGGTGATGCCCAATGGCCTGCCGCCTATGGGCAAGCTCATCGGTCTGCAGGTGGCCTACTTTCTGATTGGCGCAGTGCTCATCGGCTACTGCGTGAGCCTGGCGTTGGCGCCTGGGGCACCCTATATGCAGGTGTTTCGGGTCACGTCAGCAGTCGCGTTTCTGGCCTACGGCTGGGCGGTGATCCCGTTTGCCATCTGGTACGGCCACCCGTGGTCGGTGACTGCCAAGTACCTGCTGGACGCCCTGATCTACGGACTTGTTACCGCCGGCGCCTACGCCTGGCTCTGGCCCGCGCCTGCATAAGCCGTTGGATGCCGAGCCCGGGCGGGCGCCCTACTCCTCGGTCTCGGCCTCGTCTTCTTCGTCAGGCAGCAGCTCGAGCGGCCCGTAGGTCACATAGCCCTGGATGTAGGCCACGCGCTCATCGATTCGTGCGTTGAGGATTTCGCAGTAGCGGCTGACGGGGAACTGGCGCTGTAGTGCGAACGGCAAGAACACCGTGCCGGGTCGCGCATCACAGGAGGCGGTTCGCGTGCCCGTCACGTCGCGAAGCCGGTCCAAGTCGCGGCGAATCTCGCGCTTTAGGAGTGCGATATCGCCGAGCTCCTCGCGCAGCCTCTCCGCGGTCTGACTGGCGGCTGTAAGCTGTTCGGGTGAGAGCTGCTGCTGGAAGGCCTCGCTCGTCTCGATAATGCCTTCATGGCCTCGCTCTGCGGCGACTTGGAACCAGGCCGCCGCACGGACGACATTGCGGGCGACACCGAGTCCATTGGCGTACATGTGGCCAATCATGTACTGGCTGTATTTGTCGCCGATCGGTGCCAGTTCCTTCCGGTAGAACCACATGGCACGATCGTAGTCGCCAGCCTCGAAGGCTTTCTCGGCCTTCTTCTGAGCGCGAATGACGCGATCGCTGGGAATGTCGCCCGGATAGGCGAGTTGGTTGGCCGCTGCCGCTCCGATGAGCATCAAGCCTACGAGTCCTGCCACAATTGCTGCGTGCCAGCGCGTCATGTTCGTGATCTCCAGCGAATAGTCCGTGTAGGTCTTATGATGCGCCTAGATGCATCAAGTTCAAGCGTGGTTTAGGGGTTATTCGTTCGTGATCGCCTTCCGATGCAGAAAGTTTGCTCGATGAGACGGAGACGCCATTTCGGAATCGTCGTGTGGGTCGCGGCGGTCCTGTTACCGCCGCCGGCTTTGGCAGGTCAGGTGACCGTCGCTGTCGCTTCAAACTTCATGCTGCCCATGCAGGAGGTTGTCGCGGCATTTGAGCGCGACACGGGGCACGAGGTCACACTGGTTTCCGGGTCAACCGGCGCGCTCTACGCCCAGATCCGCAATGGGGCGCCCTTCGATGTGTTGCTGGCGGCCGATGCCGCCCGCCCGCAGGCGCTGGTCGATGCCGGTCTTGTAGCGGCATCGGATCGTAAGACCTACGCCATTGGGAAACTCGCCTTTTGGACGCGCGATGCGGGCCTCTCTCTGACCGACGCGTCGATCATCGACCTGCAGGGGCAGTCCCAACGACTGGCGATCGCGAATCCGAAGCTGGCGCCCTACGGTCACGCCGCCGTCGAGGTGCTCGAACGCCTGGGCGTCTACGACACACTCAGGCGCCAACTGGTCATGGGTCAGAACGTCAACCAGAGCTACCAGTTTGTGCGCACGGGCAATGCACGCTTTGGCTTTGTGGCAGCGTCGCTTGTGTACCGGGACGGCGCGCTCGAACGGGGCTCGGCGTGGCTGGTACCGGATACGTGGCATACGCCTGTGCGTCAGGACGCGGTGCTCTTGCGGGGCGCGAACGGGGCGCCCAGGGCGATGTTCGAGTACCTGGGCGCTGCGTCAACCGCCGCCGTGTTACAGCGATTCGGTTACGGGGTGCCTTGAACACATGCTGGGTGCTAATGATCTCGCCGCCCTTTGGCTGACGGCGCGGCTTGCGCTGGTTACGACCGCGTGCCTGCTCGTGATCGGCATACCGATCGCCTGGTGGCTCGCTCATACCGGCTCGCGTTGGCGGGCGCCGATAGCCGCGCTCGTCGCCATGCCGCTGGTGTTGCCGCCCACGGTGATTGGCTTTTACCTATTGCTCTGGCTCGGGCCCGACGGTCTTGTCGGTGGACTCACCACAGCCGCCGGATGGGGCACGCTGCCCTTCACATTTGCGGGTCTCGTAGTCGCCTCGGTGATCTACTCGCTGCCGTTTGTCGTGCAGCCGATCGAGAACGCGTTCCGTGCGATGGGCCGCGCCCCTCTCGAAACGGCGGCGACACTGGGCGCGGGACCCTGGGACCGGTTCTTCACCGTGGCGTTGCCGCTGTCGATGCCTGGCGTCGTCACGGCAGCGGTGCTGGGATTCGCCCATACCGTCGGCGAATTCGGCGTCGTGCTCATGATCGGCGGCAACATCCCGGGCGTTACCCAGGTCGCGTCCGTCCGTGTGTACGAACAAGTGGAATCACTCGACTACCTGGGCGCGCATGCGCTGTCGCTGACGCTTGTTGGTTTCTCGTTCCTTGCGCTGCTCGCGCTATACCTGCTGCAGGGAGCGCGGGGTGCTTCAGCATTCGCGCGTGAAGGTTGACAGCCATGATTGAGCTTGCGCTCCGCGTCGGGTCACCCACCCAGGCTTTTTCGCTGGCGGTCAACGCGGAGATTCCAGGCTCCGGGACGACGGCCGTCTTTGGGCCATCGGGCGCGGGCAAGACTACGCTGCTGCGCGCCGTTGCCGGACTCGCGCAACACTGCTCGGGCCGCATCGTCGTGTCCGGTGAAGCCTGGCTGGAGGGTAAGCGGGCCGTGCCGGCGCATCAGCGTGCCGTCGGTTATGTGACGCAGACGCCGCTGTTGTTTGATCACCTCGATGTCGTAGGCAATTTGCGTTTCGCACAACGTCGCGCCCGGGAGCCGGGAACGGACCGCTTCGACGAGCTCGTTGCACTGTTTGATCTTGAGCCGCTGTTGGCGCGGCGCATCGATGCGCTGTCCGGTGGCGAGCGGCAGCGCGTCGCAATGGCGCGCGCACTGCTGCGTCAACCCCGTTTGCTGCTGCTCGACGAGCCCGTCTCGGCCATCGACGCGGCGCGTCGTGATGAGGTGCTGCCCTATATTGATGCATTGGCCCGCCAGGCCGGCCTGCCGGTCCTCTACGTGAGCCATGACATCGATGAAGTCGTGCGCCTGGCCGACCAGGTGCTGCTACTCGAGGCCGGCCGGGTGGCCGGGTACGGCACCGTCACCGACGTGCTGGGTACCCACACCGCGGGGCAGTTTGCGGCCGCGGCCGGCAGTGTCGTCGATGCCACCGTGACCGGGATCGAGTCGCCTTGGTCATTGGCAACGGTGGCGTTCTCTGACGCGACGCTGAGCGTGCCTGCGAGCGGATTCGACGTGGGCGACCGGGTTCGCGTGCGCATTCTCGCGCGCGACGTGAGCCTCGCGCTCGCTGTGCCCGAGGCGACGAGCATTCAGAACGCACTGCATGGGCGCATTGCCGCCATCGAGGACACGCTGGAACCGGCGATGGCGCGGGTACTTATTGATGTGGGTGGGCAGACGGTGCTGGCCCGTGTCACCCACCGAGCTGTGGCGTCTTTGTCGCTCGCACCGGGGCGTGATGTCGTCGCACTTGTCAAAACGGCGGCGCTAGCCCGACGGCACGGATCGCTGTCAGCCTGACGCTCCGCTAGAATCCGGAATTCCCCCCTACCAAACGCGAGGACGCCCATGGAATCGCTAGCCGCTGATCTCAACAACATGACCCGCACCCCCTTGCACGAGAGCCATGTGGCCGCGCTCAGGGAAGCTGGCGGTGAACGCTCGCTTGCAACGGGCGAACTCATTGTCGATGTCGGGCAAACCATGGACGAATTTTTCTACGTACTTGAAGGCGAGCTCGAGATCGTCAACCCGTTTACGGGCGGACGTCTGTTGCCGCACGGTCTCGGTCCGACGCAATTCGCCGGTGAAATCGCATTCCTGCGCGGTGGGGTCCATACGCTCGGAATTCGGGCTGCGGAGCCCACGCGGGTCATCGCCGTGCCGCGCGATCGTGTGCTTGAGCTCATGTCGGCGACGCCGGAGATGAGCGACATCATCATCACGGTGTTCGCTGCACGCCGGCGCCGCATGCTCGAGGAAGGCAATTCCAGTCTGACACTGGTGGGCCCAGACGCGAATCGCAATATGCGCGACATCGCGGCGTTTGCCTACCGCAACCGGATTCCGTTCAAGGCTGTCGAACTCAACAGCGAAGATGCACACTGCGAGGCGGAGCGCTGTGAGATCAGCGCCAACCGACCGGCCGTGATTTTTGGCAAGGACGAGGTGGTCGAGGACCCGAGTCCACGCGCCATTGCCAAGTTGCTCGGACTGGATCAGTCGCAGGTGGAAAACACGCGCGTGGACGTGCTCATTGTCGGCGGCGGGCCCTCGGGCGTTGCGGCTGGCGTTTACGCAGGCGCTGAAGGTCTGAGCGCGCTGGTCGTCGATGAATTGGCTGTCGGAGGCCAGGCCGGCACGTCGTCGCGTATCGAAAACTACCTGGGGTTTCCTACAGGCATCTCAGGTGCCGACCTCGTCTGGCGTGGCGAGGTGCAGGCGCTAAAATTTGGTACTCGTTTTGCCATTCCCAACCGCGTGGTGTCGTTGCAGCCTGACGGCAGAGGCTTCAAGGCGGAGCTTGATGACGGCGCCTGTGTGTACGCGGGTGCCGTGGTGGTGGCCACGGGCGTGCAGTACCGACGCTTGCCGCTTGACCGCCTGACCGAACTCGAAGGCATGGGCATCTACTACGCGGCCACCGAGTCCGAAGCGAGATTTTGTGGTGGTACCGAGGCCTATGTGATCGGCGGTGGCAACTCGGCCGGACAGGCGGCGATGTACCTGTGCCGCAACGCAGACCACGTCCATGTGCTCGTTCGGGGGCAGTCGCTCGCCGCCTCGATGTCCGACTACCTGTCGAGCCGCCTTGAGCGTGATCCCTGTATCACCGTGCACTACGGTAACGAGGTCACCGCACTTCACGGGAACGAGCAACTCGACGCGCTGGAGATCCGGGACAAGGCAACGGGCAAAGTCCGGCTAGTGCCCAGCCGCGCCCTGTTCGTCATGGTCGGGGCGGCGCCGAACACGAGCTGGCTCTCCGATCTGGTCACACTCGATGACAAGGGCTTCGTGCTCACGGGTCGCGATGTGGGCAATGACTTCCCGTACGCCACGAGTTGCCCGGGCGTTTACGCCGTGGGTGACGTCCGCGCCGGTTCCGTGAAACGTGTCGCCTCTTCAGTCGGAGAGGGCTCGGTGGTGATCAGTGACGTCTGGCGCCACCTGAACGCGGCGTGACGGCCTTGCCTGCTTGGGAGCCCCTCGTGCGCGTCGGTGCGTTCATTGGCGTGTTGCTCATCATGCTCGCCTGGGAGCGCCGAGCGCCACGCCGCACCGATATCCCGCGCCGCGGGCGCTGGTTCGTCAACGCAGCACTCGTGCTGGTCGATACGGCCATCGTGCGCCTGCTGGGCCCCCTGCTACCCGTTGCTGTCGCTGTGGTCGCGGCCGATCGCGGCTGGGGCCTGTTCCATGCGGTGGCGTGGCCCCTTGCTGTCACGATTCCACTCACCATCGTGCTTATGGACCTCGCGATCTACTGGCAGCATCGCCTCTTCCATCGGATCCCCCTGTTCTGGAGGCTGCACCGGGTGCACCACAGCGACACGGGTTTCGACGCCACCACGGGCGTCCGTTTCCATCCCGCTGAGATTGTGGTGTCGTTGTTGTGGAAGCTCATCGTGGTGACCGCGCTGGGCGCCCCCGTGATCGGCGTCGTGGTCTTTGAAATCGTTTTGAGCGCGACCTCGTTGTTCAATCATGGCAACGTGCGCATGCCAGGTGGCGTTGACGCTGCGTTGCGCCGCGTGATCGTCACACCAGACATGCATCGTGTGCATCACTCGAGCACGGTGGCCGAGACTGACAGCAATTTCGGCTTTAATTTGAGTCTCTGGGATCGCTTGTTTGGCAGTTACCGGGCGCAGCCAGCGGCCGGGCACCGCGACATGCAGATTGGGCTTAAGGCCTTTCGGACGTCGGCAGACCAGCGTCTGCCCGCCCTGCTGACCCAGCCTGTGGTGCCGATCACGGTGCCGACCCATCACGACGGCGCATAAAAAAAGGCCGCGCAATGCGCGGCCTTCCGTGAGGTCGGGCGAAACGTCCGTCGCCAGACCGGAGGTGACAGCGGTCAGCCGTCAATCACCCCCGTTGACGCCTCACGATTTCGCCCAGTTAGGTACTCACTAGACATCTGATCACCTCCTTTCATT
>JBCCBB010000004.1:0-71099 GCA_039814545.1 Pseudomonadota bacterium | reverse complement strand
CGACTTGGTCAAGAGCCGCAGTTCATCGACCGCCACCGTCAGCTCACCCGTGCGTGTGCGAAACAGCGTACCTGTTGCCGCAACGATGTCGCCAAGATCCCAGGTCTTGAACGCCGCGTAGACGCCTTCGGGCAGTTTGTCGCGCTGCAGAAACAGCTGGATCTCTCCGCTGCGGTCGGCGATCTTCACGAAGCTTGCCTTGCCCATGACACGCTTGGTCATCATGCGGCCCGCCACACTGACGGTGATCGGCGTGGCCTCAAGCGCATCGCCGTCGAGTTCGCCGTAGCGCGCGTGTACATCGCCCGCGAGTACGTCGCGGCGGAAGTCGTTGGGGTAGGCGTTACCCGACTCGCGCAATGCATCAAGCTTGCGTCGGCGCTCAGCAATCAACTTGTTTTCGTCGCGGGCGATGTCGTCTTTCTGATCGGCCATGCTTACAAACCCTGTTTGAGACTGGCTTCGATGAAGGGGTCCAGGCCGCCGTCGAGTACGGCCTGCGTGTTGCCCGTCTCGACATTGGTGCGCAAATCCTTGATGCGCGACTGGTCGAGTACGTAGCTGCGAATCTGGCTGCCCCAGCCGACGTCGGCCTTGCTGTCCTCAAGCGCCTGCGTTTCGCTGCGCCGCTTTTGCAATTCGAGCTCGAACAGCTTCGACTGCAGCTGCTTCATGGCCGTCGCCTTGTTCTTGTGCTGCGACCGGTCATTCTGACACTGCACGACCGTGTTTGTGGGCAGGTGCGTGATGCGCACTGCCGACTCGGTGCGGTTGACGTGCTGCCCCCCCGCGCCACTCGCGCGGTAGACATCGATGCGCAGATCGGACGGGTCGATGTCGATTTCAATGCTGTCGTCGATCTCGGGCGACACGAATACGGAGGCAAACGAGGTGTGTCTGCGGTTACCCGAATCGAACGGCGACTTGCGCACGAGACGGTGCACACCGGTTTCGGTGCGCAGCCAGCCGTAGGCGTGGTCACCCTCGACGCGAATGGTCGCACTCTTGATGCCCGCCACTTCGCCGTCCGAGGCTTCGACCAGTTCCGCCTTGAAACCGTGGCCTTCGGCCCACTTCAGGTACATGCGCAACAGCATGTCGGCCCAGTCCTGCGCCTCGGTGCCACCGGCGCCCGACTGGATGTCTACGAACGCGGGTGACGCGTCCTGCTCGCCTGAGAACATGCGTCGGAATTCGAGTGCCGCGACTGCTGTTTCGATGTCGCGGAGATCTGCGACGATTTCCTCAACAGTCGCTTCGTCGTCTTCCTCAATGGCGAGCTCGAGCAAGCCGTCGCTGTCTTCAAGTCGCGACGTCACCGTGTCCAGCGAGGTCACGACAGCCTCGAGTTCACTGCGCTCCTGCCCGAGCGACTGCGCGCGGTCAGGCTCATTCCAGACTGCCGGGTCTTCGAGTTCTCTTAGGACTTCGTCGAGTCGCTCTTTGCGGCCGACGTAGTCAAAGATACCCCCTGAGCGACTCCGAACGGTCGCGAAGGTCTTCAATCGTCTGGCGGATGGCATTGGTTTCCATGTCCGGGGGAGCCTCGGCAGATTCAAAAGCGGCGTAGCGTACCACGCGGGGCGCCGTCGGCGGGCCTCGTCTCACGTTGCCACTGCTCGACAACCAGCTGCAACTTGCGACGGTCACGCCACGTATTGACGTCGAGCCGGTAGGCCAGCTCGAGCCACTCGCCCGTGGTGGGCAATGGGTCAACAGCCTGGTTAAACGCGATCGCTTCAATACCCCCGGCAAGCGTCAGCTTGAGGTGGCGTTCGCCCACGACGCGGCTCGACGCGACAGCAAAGCAACCCTGGAACACGGGCTCAGGACAACCCTGCCCCCAGGGCGTGACGGTGCGGAGCTGTTCGGCGAGCGCGAGCGTGAGCTGATCGGTCTTCAGCACACCGTCCGTAAGCCGGTTCGGTGCACGACCGACATCCGGGTGCACAGCCGCGACCGCCGCGCTAATTCGCGCTTCGAAGTCAGGCAATGCGTTCGCCGACAGACTCAGGCCCGCGGCCATGGCGTGGCCACCAAACTTGTCGATGAGGCCGGGCGCCTGACTGTCAACGGCCGCCAGTACATCGCGCAGGTGCACGCCGGGGATCGAACGCCCCGAACCCTTGAGCCGGCCGTTGCCCTCGTCCGCAAAGGCAAACACGGGGCGGTGAACACGCTCACGCACCCGCGACGCGACAAGACCGACGATACCCTGGTGCCAGTCAGCGCGGTGCAGGCAGACGCAGGCGGGCAGACCTGCGTCATCCTCGATGGCGGCGACCGCCTCGAGCGCCGAGTCCTGCATGTCCGCCTCGACCTCGCGCCGCGCCCGATTAATAGTGTCGAGTTCCAACGCCAGTCTCGCGGCTTCGTCGGGATCATCAGTCAGAAGGCAACGAATACCGATCGCCATGTCCTCGAGCCGACCTGCCGCGTTAAGTCGCGGCCCCACCGCGAACCCGAGATCGTTTGCGACGCAATCGCCGTGGCGACGGCCCGCGACATCGATAAGCGCACGGATACCCGGCACCGACGCACCCGACCGAATGCGCTGCAGCCCGGCATGCACAAGAACTCGATTGTTGTGGTCCAGCGGCACGACGTCGGCCACAGTGCCCAGCGCGACAAGATCAAGGTAGCGGGCAGGCAGGCGCGCGAGCTCGGGATTGTCGCCGGCCACGCGGCGGGCGAGCGCCACCATGACGCAAAACGCCACGCCAACACCGGCCAAGACTTTGCTCGGGTATGGATCGTCCCGCGCATTAGGATTGACGATGACATCGGCCGCGGGCAGCACCTCGGGCGGCAGATGGTGGTCAGTGACCAAAACACGAATGCCGAGCTCGCGGGCGCGTGCGACGCCGGCGACGCTCGAAATACCGTTATCCACCGTCACGATGAGATCGGGCGCCGACTGCGCCGCGACATCGACGATCTCGGGGCTCAGCCCGTAACCGTAGTCGAAGCGATTGGGCACGAGGAAATCCGTGTTGGCAAAACCAAACGCGCGCAGGCAGCGCAACACAAGCGCCGTGCTCGTTGCACCGTCGGCGTCGAAATCGCCAACCACGATGATGCGACCGTCGCGATGCGCAAGCAGCAGGTCAGCAGCCGCCTCGACACGACCCAGTGTCCCTACGGGCGCCAGACGGGTGAGACTGAGTTCAATGTCCTTGGGCTGCGTCATGCCGCGCGCCGCGAGCACGCGCGCAATGACCGGGTCAACGCCGTCAAGCGTATGCTCGGCGACAGGTCGCACGGCCAGTGGCAATGGCTCGGTACGCCCGCTCATGCGCCGCGCCCCCAGAACAAGCGACGCCAGCCACCCCGCGCCAGTGTGACCGTCGCGTCACCGGTCACAACGGTAAGGCGGCGCAGCGTGTCGTCGATCAGCGCGCTGTGAACCGTCCGGGTTGCGTCAGCAGGATCGGGTGCCACCACCTGCCCGATGGGCACCCCTTCATCGGTTGGCATATTCGTCACCGCTGCCCCCGGCGCGATTAACGACCAACACCCGCGCCAGAACGGATCGTCACTGGCCAGCGCCGGCAGCGATTGCGGCGTCAACGCAGGCAAACCGCCTGGCGTCGACAACCAGAACCCTGACACGGCGGAACCCTGCGCGTGACAGAGCATTTGCAGCTCTGTGGTCAGCCGCTGCACGAGCCGCCCGTCGTCACCGCTTGGCTTGTGGGCGCGCAGCGCGTGTCCGAGCAGGCTGTCCGCCGGGGCGACGTCAAATGCAAGCGCATCAGCGCTTTCGCCAACGAGATACCAGCGCGCAGGCGCTGCCATGACCAACTCGAGCCGGCGCAGCCGCGGGTCGCTGTCATCCGCCAGCAGCTTGGCAACCAGGGCGTGCAGCGACGACGCCGTATCGGCGTCGAGATCATCGAGAGGCCAGGCGCTGAGCCGCACGTCGCGCATGTCGGCCGTAAGGCGCACAGGGTCGATCGCACACACCCACGGGCGCTCGATGCCATCTGCCAGCGCACGCACCGCTGAGTAACGGGCGCGCGCCCCACCCAGGTCATGCAGGGCACGCGGGTTTCCCACTGCGCGCCAACCGTCCCGGGCCAGGTCGCCGAGGTCAGCCGCACGCAACGCGGGCGCGATGACGGCGACCGCTTGGCGCGGCAGGCTCGCAGGCAGCTTCATGGCATAATTGAACGCATCACGGCAGCGCATTGTAACGGTGCACACCGCATCGCGCGCGCCGCACAGAATACCGAGGACACCATGCAGTTTTCGCGCGACGACACACCGCGTCACGCCATCACGCGTTACGCGCCCGACAGCATTCGCATTGCCGGCAGTGATTACCGCGGCAGCCTGGCCGTCACGAGCGACAGCATCCTGACCGACTGGCGCTGCGCCGACGTAAGCGCACTCGACGAGGCACTCTTGTCGCGGCTCGTCGCGCTTGAACCCGAGACCATCCTGCTGGCCGCTGGCGAGCGTGTGCAGTTCCCCGACGCAGCCGCAATGCGCGCCGTGATGCGGGCCGGCATCGGTATCGAGGTCATGAATGACGGCGCGGCAGTCCGCACTTTCAACGTCATGCTGGCCGAAGGCCGTCGCGTCGTGCTCGCCCTCGTGCGGGGTGGCTAACTAGCGCGGCCCCAGCAACGGCATCGGGTCTACGGGCTGGCCGTTGCGACGAATCTCAAAGTGAAGCCGCGGGCGTTGCGCGCCCGTTTCCCCCATGGTCGCGATGCGCTGACCGGCGTTGACGCGCTCTCCCTCCGCCACAAGCAATGCGGCGTTGTGCCCGTACGCACTTAAAAAGACCGTGTCGTGCTGGACGATGACGAGCTTGCCGTAGCCTTTGAGGCCGCTGCCGGAGTAGACGACCTGCCCGGGCGCGGCGGCGCGCACGGGCTGCCCGCGTTGCCCGCCGATGAGGATGCCCGTGCGCGGCACCTGCGAGTCCATGTCGAACTGCGCGACGATGCGTCCGGCCGTGGGCCAGGTCCAGTCGAGATTCGACGTTGGCGCGGGCTGACGGGCAGGCGGCTTCGGCCGCGGCTGATTGGCGGCCGCGGGCGGCTGCGTGAGTCGCAAGCGCTGCCCGGGGTAGATGAGCGTCGCGTTGTTGAGCCCGTTCCAGCGCGCCAGTTGTCGGTGGTCGAGCCCGTAGCGAAACGCGATGCTGTAGAGCGTGTCCCCGGACCGCACCGTGTAGGTGCCTTTTGCGGGCACGCGCTCCGTCTGCGGTGGCGCCTCCCAATTGAACGCCTGGCCGCCACAACCCGCGAGCACAACGCCCGCGAGGCCCGTGATCAGGTGACGGCGATCCATGCCAGCAGGGCGACGACCGCCGCCACGACAATCCAGCCGATGAGATCGACGTAGCGACGCAGGTGATTGGCCGCCTCAGGACCGCCCGCGTACATCAGCCCCGCGACCAGGAAAAAGCGCGCGCCGCGGCCTATGAGTGATGCCACGACGAACGCGGGGAAGTTCATGGCCGCAGCACCCGCACCAATCGTGAAGACTTTGTAGGGGATGGGCGAGAAGCCCGCGACGAAAACGATCCAGATGCCGTAGTCCGTGAACCAGCGCTGTGCCGTCAGGTAGGCCTCTGCGTAATGGCTCTCAAGCAACCAGGGCTCGATGGAGGCCAGCAAGAACCAGCCGATCGCGAATCCGAGGATGCCGCCGAGCACAGACGTCACCGTGGTCACGGCCGCGTAGAAGAATGCACGCGCGCGTTCGGCCAACGCCATGGGGGCAAGCATGACATCCGGGGGAATTGGGAAAAACGACGACTCGGCGAAGCTGAGCGCAGCCAGCCAGTACACGGCGTGCCTGTGGCGCGCGCGTTCGAGCACCCAATCGTAGAGTGGCGTGAACAGTTTCACGGTGCCTGCCTCAGGTTGAACGGACCAGCGGGACGAAGCTCACGCCGCCGAGGTCCTCCTGTCGATAATCATTGTCCATCCGCGTGATGCGCAACAGGCGCTGGTTACGCGGCGGTCCCACGGGCAACACCATGCGCCCGCCATCTGTCAGCTGTTCGAGTAACGCCGTCGGAATGAGTTCCGGCGCGGCGGCCACAATGATCCCATCATAGGGCGCGTACTTGGACCAACCCTTCCAGCCATCGCCTTGTCGGTAACGCACGTTGTACAGATTCAGTGCGGCCACGTTCTGGCGCGCCTTGCGCAACAGGGGCTTCAGATATTCCACCGAAAATACCTTGCCCACGAGCGGCGCGAGCACAGCAGTTTGGTAGCCACACCCCGTCCCCACTTCGAGCACATTGTCGGGCGCTCCCGATTCGATGAGCGCCTCTGTCATGCGCGCCACGACGTAAGGCTGGCTGATCGTTTGTCCGAGTCCGATGGGCAGCGCCGTATCTTCGTAGGCGCGGCTTGCAAGCGCCTCGTCCATGAACAGGTGGCGCGGCACGTCGCGGATGCGACCCAACACAGCCGGCGCACGAATGCCCTGCTCCTGCAGCCGCCGCACCAGTCGCTCGCGTGTGCGCATCGACGTCATGCCGATGCCTTCCCGAGAACTCACGACAGCGCTCCGAGCCAGCCACGCAATTGCTCGAGCTGCTGGTGCCGCGTGAGGTCGATCTGAAGCGGTGTCACTGAGGCGAAACCGTGCTCAACCGCATGGAAATCGGTGCCGGGCCCCGCATCCTCGCCGGGCCCCGCAGGACCGATCCAGTAAATCTCACGACCGCGTGGGTCACGTTGCCGGATCAGCGGCTCCGCGCGGTGGCGGAAACCCAGGCGTGTGGCACGAATCCCCTGCAGCGACTCGAGCGGCACATCGGGCACGTTAATGTTCAGAATGAGGTCCGCGGGCAACGGCTCACGGGTCATGCGTTCGATGACCGTGCCCGTCACGGCCGCAGCCGTCTCGAAATGGGTGTGCGAATCGCCAACCAGCGACACGGCGATGGCAGGCAACCCGCAATGACGCCCTTCGATGGCCGCCGCCACAGTGCCGGAGTAGATGACATCGTCACCGAGGTTGGCGCCGTGGTTGATACCGGAGACCACCATGTCGGGGTCGCTGTCGAGAAACCCCGCCAGCGCCAGGTGAACGCAATCCGAGGGCGTGCCATTGACGCTATAGACGTCGGTTGCGGCCTCAGTGACGCGCAGGGGCGCGTGCAGGGTCAGCGAACTCGAGGCACCACTCTGGTTGCGGTCGGGCGCCACCACCTCGACCGCACCGAGCTGCTGGAAACGCTCATGAAGCACCGCGAGGCCCCGAGCACGGTAGCCGTCGTCGTTACTGAGAAGGATCTTCAACTGGGCGAGAACCCGCACATGCCAAACCGTGATGATACGCAATCCCGGACACGAGCTTAAGCGCCGCTTTCGGCGTTCGGGCTGCGCGGTTATGCTCATGGCTTATCCGGTGACCCCTCCCATGGCTGAACACGACGACGACAACTCGCTGTTCCGCGACGCGGTTTCCGGCGCGCGCCCCCTGGACCACGATCGCGTCGAAACACCCCGCCGCAAACCCAAACCGCGCGCCCGCATGCGGCGCGAGGACGAACGGCAGGTGCTCGAAGAAAGCCTGCAAGCCGATATTGAGCAAATGGAGTGGCGCAACGGTGACGCGCTGCGTTTCCGCCGCCCGGAAGTGGGTGAGCGCACACTGCGCAAGCTGGCCCGCGGCGGCTACCGCGTTGAGGCCGAGCTCGATCTCCACGGCTACACCGTGCGCGAGGCCAAGGAGGTCTTGCGCGAATTCCTGGCGGACTGCGAACACTACGGTTGGCGTTGCGTGCGCATCATCCACGGCAAGGGGCTCGGGTCAGGCCACCGCGGGCCGCGGCTCAAGGGCAGCGTCGACGGCTGGCTGCGACGACTGGACGCTGTATCCGCCTTCGTCTCCGCGCGCCAGGTCGACGGCGGCAGCGGCGCTGTATACGTGCTCCTGCGTTATTAGTCGATCGAGAAGAACTCATTGATGACGGTCGTGGCGAAGCTTCCGGCCGGCAGCGTGAAGGCAAGCGCATAACCCGCGTCCACGGGCGACACTTCAAATTCCGACGCAAAGACCCGCAATGCGCGACGCGCGCCGTCAGCTCGCGCACGATACGTCGCCTCGACCCAATCCGGGTGCGCCTCCGCAAGCCGGGACTCGAGCGCCGCAACCGTCTCGCCGACGACCGGCTCACCATCGCCCCAAAGCGGACCTGTGGGTTGCAGATCACCGCGGGCGGCGCGGCCCCGAAGCGCCTCGAGAGACTCGTCGGGTCCGGCCAGAAAGAAACTGTTCGAACCGGTCAGCATGAGCGCATCCCCCGCTTGCGGAACGCACCAGCTCGCGTCAGCTACACGTGCCGCAAGCACGGCGTTAAACAGGGCCGCTCGGGCTGCAGAGACGGCGAAGCCCCGATCCCCGCGACCGAGGCGCTCGCCGGCGGCCAGGCGGCCGGCCAGTGCCAAGTTGCCCCCGTCGCGACCGAAGCGCTGCGGGCCGAAATAGTTGGGCACGCCCTGCGCCGTAACCGCCGCGACGCGCGCTTCGAGCACACCGCTGTCGATGGCCCCGGCGTCATCAAGACTGGCGACAATGCGAAAGCGATTGCCCAACAGCGCACCCGGCCGCAGCTTGCGGCGATGCGCATGCGCCTCGAGCACCCGGACGCCTTCAATGTCGAGCGCGTCCCAATCAATACGGCGACCACCGCGTTGCACACTGAACCACTGTCGCGTGACAGCATGGCGATCCTTGAGGCCGGCATGGCCGACATCTCGGGCATGACAGCCCGCATGGCGGGCCAACGCGCCGGCCACCCAACGTGTGTTGGCGCCGCGTTTTTCGACGTAGACGACGTCGTGCTCGCCATCGCCGGTCGGCGTCCAGTTCGGCATTTCTTCGACCGCGAAGTGCTCCGGCTGCACGCGCAGTCGTGCAGGGGCCAGGCTCGGGCCATGGGCCGCAGGTTGCGGCCAGCCGCCGTCGGCGGCGGTCACTCAGAATCCGTGACGATGATTTGGTAGAACGACTCGTTAATACCGATCATGCCGAGATCGGCACGGGCACGTTCCTCGGCAGCTTCGAGACCGCGCTTTAGGTTGTTGACCTCGGCGGCCAGCGCCGCATGCCGCCGCTCGAGCGACGCGATCTCGACGCGCGTCGTGGCCACAGCGGCGCGCAGCTCCCGCGTCTTGCGCAGCCCATCGGGCGACAACAGCAACTGGGTCATCGTCCAGGCAAACAAGGCACCCGCAACCACAAGGCACACGGTGCTGGCGCGGAGCGCGCGGCCGGTCTGAACGACGTCACGCATCAGTCGCGTACCGCAACGCTGGCAGGAAACGCCGCGCGCCCGTCGTAGGTGGCGCGATCGCCGAGCAGTTCTTCGATTCGCAGCAGCTGGTTGTATTTCGCAATACGGTCGGAACGAGACAGTGAGCCCGTCTTAATCTGTGTGGCGCGCGTGCCCACGGCGATGTCGGCGATGGTCGCATCTGCCGTTTCACCCGAGCGGTGCGACACGACAGCCGTGTAGCCAGCGTCAATGGCCATGTCGATGGCTGCCAGCGTCTCGGTCATGGTCCCGATCTGGTTGGGCTTGATGAGGATTGAGTTGCCCACGCCTGAATCAATGCCACGTTTCAGGATCTTGGTGTTGGTGACAAACAGGTCGTCGCCCACAAGCTGCACGCGAGAACCAATCCGGTCCGTCAGCAGCTTCCAGCCATCCCAGTCCGACTCGTCCATGCCGTCTTCGACGGTCACGATCGGGTAGTTGTCGCAGAGACCCGCGAGGTAAGCCGAAAATCCGTCAGCGTCAAAGCTGCGGCCTTCGGATTCCAGTACGTATTGGCCGTCCTTGTAGAATTCCGAGCTCGCCACATCGAGCCCCAACAGGACGTCACCGCCGGCGCTGTAGCCCGCCTTGCCGATGGCCTCCATGATCGTTTCGAGCGCGGCCTCGTTGGACGGCAGGTCGGGCGCGAAACCGCCCTCGTCGCCCACGGCCGTGGACAGGCCGCGACCACCCAGCACTTTCTTGAGTGCGTGGAATATCTCGGCACCACAGCGCAGCGCCTCGCTAAAGCTCGGCGCGCCAACGGGCAGCACCATGAACTCCTGGATGTCGACACTGTTGTCGGCGTGCGCACCGCCGTTGATGATGTTCATCATCGGCACAGGCATGTTCTCGTTGTCGCCCAGTGTGGCAAACAACGGTAGTTTGCGGCTTACGGCCTGCGCCTTGGCAACAGCCAGCGACACGGCCAGCAGCGCATTGGCACCGAGCCGTGCCTTGTTATCCGTACCATCGAGCTCGATAAGCGCGGCATCAACGGCCGCCTGATCGGCGCCGTCGCGACCGATGAGCGCATCGCGGATCTCGCCGTTCACGTTGGCGACGGCTTGCGTGACACCCTTGCCGAGGTAACGGCTTGCGTCGCCATCGCGAAGCTCAACGGCTTCGCGCGTACCCGTCGACGCGCCCGAAGGCACACCGGCGCGCCCATGGCTGCCGTCGCCGAACCAGATTTCCGCCTCGACGGTCGGGTTGCCCCGAGAGTCGAGAATCTCACGCGCCGCAATCAGTTTTATCGTTGTGCCCTGCACCGCTTATTGCTCCACTGCGCCGAGCCCGTAGGCCGACTCGGCAAATGCCCCAGATTTTACCGTCTCGTCAATGCGTTTGAGTGTTTCCAGCAGCGCCGGCATGTCATCGAGTGGCCAGGCGTTCGGACCATCCGACAAAGCCTGCGACGGATCCGGGTGTGTTTCCATGAACACGCCGGCCACGCCGGTGGCCACCGCCGCACGCGCAAGCACAGGTACGAACTCGCGCTGCCCGCCCGACGCATTCCCCTTGCCGCCTGGCAGCTGCACTGAATGCGTGGCGTCGAATACCACGGGTGCCCCCGTGCGCCGCATGATGGCCAGCGATCGCATATCTGAAATCAGGTTGTTGTACCCAAACGAGAAGCCGCGCTCGCAGACCATGATATCCGTGTTGCCCGTGGAACGCGCCTTATCGACGACATTGTCCATTTCCCAGGGCGACAGGAACTGACCCTTCTTGATGTTGACGGGGATGCCCTGCTTCGCAACACTCACGATGAAGTTGGTCTGACGGCAGAGAAACGCGGGGGTCTGCATCACGTCCACAACCTCGGCCACTTCGTCGAACGGCGTGTCCTCATGGACGTCTGTGAGAATCGAGACGCCGAGCTTGTCGCGCACGCGCGCCAGAATCTCGAGCCCCTCGCTCATGCCCGGGCCCCGGAAGCTGTCGACAGAACTGCGGTTGGCCTTGTCGAACGACGACTTGTAGATGAGCCCGATGCCGAGCTTGTCCGTCGTCTCGAGCAGGCGCTCGGCCGTCTCCATGGTCGTCGCTTCCGTCTCGACGACACAATTGCCGGCAATCAGGAAGAACGGCCTGTCGAGACCGACCTCAATGGCGCCTATCTTCACGCGCTCGCGCTCCTGCCCGGCGACTCATGGCCGCTTTCGGCATAGGCACGTGCTGCCGTGATGAAGCCCGAGAACAGCGGGTGACCATCACGCGGGTTGGAGGTGAACTCGGGGTGGAACTGGCTCGCCACGAACCACGGGTGATCGGGCAGCTCGACCATTTCTACGAGATCGTCTTCAGACAGGCCCGAGAACACGAGGCCGGCGCTGCCGAGCCGGTCGCGGTAGTTGTTGTTGACCTCAAAGCGGTGGCGGTGGCGCTCACGGATTTCCTTGTCGCCGTAAATCTCGCGCACGGCCGTACCGTCCTGCAGCTGGATCTGCTGTGCGCCCAGGCGCATGGTGCCGCCCAGGTCGGACTGTTCGCTGCGAAGCTCTGTCACACCGTCGATACCGCGCCACTCCGTGATCAGACCCACAACAGGATGCGGCGTCTCGCGATCGAACTCGGTGCTGTGGGCATCGGTCAGCCCCGCGACATGGCGCGCGTACTCGATGACGGCCACTTGCATCCCGAGACAAATCCCGAGGTACGGCACGCCGCGTTCACGCGCGAAGCGAACGGCCTGGATCTTGCCCTCGATGCCGCGATCCCCAAAACCGCCCGGCACGAGGATGGCGTCGTACTGGCGCAGCTGGTTGGTGCCATTGCGCTCGACGTCCTGCGACTCGACGTAGTGGATGTTGACGCGTGTGCGCGTGTGCAGCCCTGCATGGAGCAGCGCCTCAGCCAGCGAGATGTAGCTGTCGCGAAAGTCGACGTACTTGCCGACCATGGCGATGTTGACCTCGCCCTCGGGCTTTTTCTTGGCGTCGACCACGGCTTTCCATTCGGAGAGGTCGGCCTTAGGTACGTCCATGCGGAACTGGCGGCAGATGATCTCGTCGAGCCCCTGATTGTGCAGCACGGACGGAATCTCGTAGATGTCGCCAACATCGTAGGCCGACACGACCGCGTTTTCGGGCACGTTCGTGAACAGCGCGATCTTGCGGCGCTGTTCGTCGGGCAGCGGTTTCTCCGAGCGGCAGACGAGGATGTCGGGCTGGATCCCGATCGAGCGCAGTTCCTTGACCGAGTGCTGCGTCGGCTTGGTTTTGATTTCGGACGAGGTGGCAATGTAGGGCACGAGTGTGAGGTGCACATAGGCCACGCGTTCACGGCCGAGCTCCACGCCCATCTGACGAATGGCCTCGAGGAACGGCAGCGACTCGATGTCGCCCACGGTGCCGCCAATCTCGACAAAGCAGATATCGGCATCACCGGCGCCGCGGCGAATGCTCTCTTTCATCTCGTCGGTGATGTGCGGAATCACCTGAACGGTCGCGCCCAGGTAATCGCCACGGCGTTCGCGGGCAATCACAGACTCGTAAATGCGACCCGTCGTAAAGTTGGAGTGCTGGCCCGTCGTGATGCGCACAAACCGTTCGTAGTGGCCGAGATCCAGGTCCGTTTCGGACCCGTCATCGGTAACGAACACCTCGCCGTGCTGGAACGGGCTCATCGTGCCCGGATCGACGTTAATGTAGGGATCCAGCTTCATCATGCTGATGGACAAGCCGCGCGACTCCATAATGGCCGCGAGGCAGGCCGAGGTAATACCCTTGCCCAGGGACGAAACCACCCCACCGGTGATGAATACGTAAGCTGTCATGTTGGACCCGTCGGCTGCCTGCTCGTCATGTACGCCAGTGCATCAGGCCTAAGCTGCCGATGCGCGTCGTTGCGGCACGAAAAAAGCCGGAGCAAAGGGTGCGGTAGCGGCGCAAACCCACTGAGATTTGCGCAGCTCGCCTGGCCGCTCGAGCATCGCTCGATGGGGCCGGACGCAAGCCTTCACTCCGGCTCTCGGTCACTGTCGCACGTGCCGTTGCTCAGTGATTGGAGACGGAAAAGCAGGTTATCAGATGGGCCCCGTGCAGACAATTTGAAACGGGGCACTGGCTTAAGTCTCGAGACCCTGAGGGGCCCCGGTCCAGTGCGGTACCCAGGCCTCATAATCGGGCGATACAGCCCGTGTGCCAATGACCGCGAGCGCATCGCCGACAAACGTGAGCGGCAGGCGGAGCCGGAGCCAGGGCGCAACACCCTCGCGCTGGCACCACGCGGCAAACGGGGCGCTGTGCCCATCGGGGTCGCGGCGCACGCGCTCACCGCCCTGTCGAAATCGACACTGGATGGCGCCGGCATCAAGCGCGTCGCGGTTGTAGTTTAGTCGACCGTAGGGTTCAGGCAGGGTGACGGCCCCCGTGCCATCGGGCACGCCGCACCAGGTCGCCTCGGGTGGCGGCGGCAGCGGTGGCGACAGGTGCAACCAGTTGCGGTAGCGGCGCGCCTCACCGCCAGGCCAGCGCACCGCACCGCGCGGCGTGTCACCCGTTGCCAGGGCCTGCAGTGATGTAAGACGACGCGCTGGCGGTGTTGACAACGACCGCGCCCGGCACAAAAAGCGCAGCAGATTGCGCTGTCGCTCCGGTGGCAGCGCCGACCAACGCGACAGGTCAACACGGGCCGGTTGCGGCGCAAACCGCCGCGCGTCGGACGCCGCCAGCGCGCTGGCGAGCTGATCGGCCTCCGCCTGCCAGTCTGCGGCCCGCGCCAGGGTGGTTGCGAGACCGGGCCAGCGCTCGCGAAGCAGCGGCATCACCTCGCGGCGCAGGTAATTGCGGTCAAAGCGGTCGTTGGCGTTGCTGGGATCATCAAACCAGCGCAACGCGTGCGCCTGCGCATAGTCGCGCAACGTCTCTCGCGCCACACCCAGCAGCGGCCGCATCACATGGCTGGCACCCAGTTCGGCGACCGCGGGCATTGCTGCAAGCCCCGCAGGCCCTGCGCCTCGCAGTAGCTGAAGCAGCACCGTTTCAGCCTGGTCGTCGCGGTGTTGCGCCAGCAGCAGGAGTTCATCGTCGTCGACGGCCGCGCTCAAGGCCGCGTATCGCGCGTCGCGCGCTGCGGCCTCGACGCTGTCCCCGGGCTCGATCGTCACGCGGGCGTCCAGCACCCGCAGCGAGACATCACGCTCGTCACAGTTTGCAACCACCTGGGCGCGCCATTCAGGCTGGTTACCCTGCAAGCCGTGATCCACATGTAGGGCACGCAACGGCAGGTCGCTACCCGAGGATACGAGAGCCAGCAGTACCGTGGAGTCGAGGCCACCGCTGAAGGCAATGGCCAGTCTGCGCTTGCCAAGCGTCGCGGCCGTGCGGTCGATGCCGTCACACAGCGCGACGGGATCGAGCGGCATCAGCCTTCGCGGAATTCGCCGTAGGCGGCGAGCTTGGCAGCACGCTGTTCGAGCAGCGTTTCGGTCGGCAAGGCTTTGAGCTCCTCGACCTGGGCGACGAGTGCATTCTTGAGGCCGGCCGCCATGGATTCGATGTCGCGATGCGCGCCACCCAACGGCTCGTCAAGCACACCATCGATGAGCCCAAACTGTTGAAGATCGTTGGCCGTAATGCGCATGGCCTCCGCCGCGTCCGCAGCCTTGTCGGCACTCTTCCAGAGGATTGACGCGCAACCTTCCGGCGAGATGACCGAGTACACCGCGTATTGCAGCATGAGCAATCGGTCGGCAACACCAATGGCCAGCGCACCGCCCGAACCCCCTTCGCCGATGACCACGCCGACCACTGGCGTCTTGAGACGTGACATGACGAACAAGCTTCGTGCGATCGCTTCGGACTGGCCACGCTCTTCGGCACCGATGCCCGGATAGGCGCCTGGCGTGTCGATGAGCGTGATGATGGGCAGGCCGAATTTTTCAGCCATCTGCATGAGTCGTTGCGCTTTGCGGTAGCCCTCGGGCCGCGGCATGCCGTAGTTTCGGCGCACGCGCTCTTTGGTGTCGCGCCCCTTCTGATGGCCGATCACCATGACGGGCGTGCCCTCGAGCCGCGCCAGGCCACCGATGATGGCGTAGTCGTCGGCGTACATGCGGTCGCCGTGCAACTCCTGGAAATCGTCGAAGATCGCGGCTACGTAATCCATGGTGTAGGGGCGCATCGGATGGCGCGCAACCTGCGCAACCTGCCACGCAGACAGGCTCGAGAAAATCTGCTTGGTCAGCGAAGCACTCTTGGCCTGCAGCCGATCGATTTCTTCGGCGATATTGACGCCCGAGTCGTCGCCGACGTAGCGCAGCCCATCGATTTTCGCTTCGAGCTCAGCTATTGGTTGTTCGAAGTCGAGAAACTTGAGGTCCATCCGAGACTTCCGGCCAGATCAATCCGGCAAATTTAGCACAGCGCCCGTTGTGTCCGCACGATCAGTGTTCCGTGGCAAAGGCGAGTCGCAGCGCCGCCGCGCCAGGCAACGCGGCAAGCGCCTGGCGCAGGTCACGACTGGCCCGCACGCGCCAGCGTTCGCCGAATGCGAGCTGGGCCGTCTTGCCGCTCACGCAATACTCGACTGCCACCTCACAGGCGCCGCCCAAGTGCGGCTCCAGCGCCTCCTTAAGCGCACGCAGCTGCAACATGGCCTCGGCATCGTCGTCAGACTTTTCCAGAGTGAGCACGAGTCGCCGCGCCTGCTCCTCGATGACATGATCGATGTCGCGCAAACTGCGCGCGGAAACCGACCAGCCGTTCAGGAAGTTATCCCAGCGCAGCTGACCACTGGCGATGACCACGGCGTCTTTGACGAGCAGGTGGCGAACGGCGTCGACCATTTCAGCGTAGAGCTGGATTTCGATCCGGCCCGTATCGTCGTCGAGTGTCAGCGTCGTGCGATTGCCGCGCCGACGGATATCGAAAATCAGCCCTGCCACCGTGGCGTTGCGGCGTGGTTGTGCAAAACTGCCGCCGTTACCAGCTTCCGGCGGTGGCTTGATCGAGGTCACGTCGGCCAGTGAGCCGCTCGTAATGTGCTGTGACATGTCGCGGTAAGCCTCGAACGGGTGACCGCTCAGGTAAAGTCCCAACGCCTCTTTTTCGGCCCGCAGCCGATCGCCGTGCTGCCACTCGGGATGCGTCGCAATCTCCAGCGGCGGTGCGGCCGGTGTCGATGAGTCATCCAGCGCGAACAGATCGGTCTGCCCCGCGTCACGCGCACGCGCGTCCTGCTCGGCCTGCGCGAGCGCGAGTGGCAACGCCTCGAAAAGCGTGCGCCGATTGTGCCCTAGCGCGTCAAGCGCACCCGATTTGATGAGCGCCTCGAACATGCGCCGGTTAATGCGTTCAGCGTCCACACGCCGACACAAGTCAGACAGCTCTGTGAACGGCCCGTCGGCTTCGCGGGCTTCGATCGTCGCATCGATGGCCGCACGACCCACCCCTTTGACGGCGCCCAGACCGTAACGAATCCGGCCGTCCTCGGTTGCCGAGAACGCCCACACCGACGTGTTGATGTCGGGTGCCAGCAGCTCGAGACCCAGCGCTCGGCAGTCGTCCTTGAGGCCGACGAGCTTGTCAGTCGCGTCCATGTCCGACGACATCACGGCAGCCATAAACTCTGCGGGGTAATGCGCCTTGAGCCAGGCTGTCTGGTAAGACAAAACGGCGTAGGCCGCCGAGTGCGACTTGTTAAAGCCGTAGCCTGCAAACTTCTCCATGAGGTCGAAGATGTACTCGGCCTGCGCTTTGTCGACGCCGCGCTCAGTGGCACCCGACACGAAAATCTCGCGCTGTTTGGCCATCTCCTCGGGCTTCTTTTTGCCCATGGCCCGGCGCAGCAGGTCCGCGCCGCCCAGCGTGTAGCCCGCCAGTACCTGGGCGATCTGCATCACCTGTTCCTGGTAGAGGATGACGCCGTAGGTCGACTCCAATAACGGCTGCAGATCGGGATGCAAGTAATCGATTTCACCTCCCCGGCCGTGCTTGCGGTTGATGAAGTCATCGACCATGCCCGACTGCAACGGGCCCGGACGAAACAGCGCCACAAGCGCCACAAGGTCAGCAAAACTGTCGGGCTGCAATCGCTTAATGAGGTCCTTCATGCCACGCGATTCCAGCTGGAACACGGCCGTGGTCTGACAACGCTGCAGTAGCGCGAAGGTCTTCTCGTCATCCATCGGCAGGCTGGCGAGGTCGAGCACCGCCTCGCCAACCGCCGCACGGCGCGCATTAACGGCGTCGAGCGCCCAATCAATGATCGTCAGCGTGCGCAGGCCCAGGAAGTCGAACTTGACGAGGCCGGCGGCCTCGACGTCGTCCTTGTCGAACTGCGTCACGAGGTTGTTGCCACCCTCTTCGCAGTAGAGCGGCGTGAAGTCTGTGAGCTCCGTGGGGGCTATGACGACGCCACCCGCGTGCTTCCCGGCATTGCGCACACAGCCTTCGAGCGACCGCGCCAGGTCGAGGATGCTCCGCACCTCCTCGTCCTCTTCGTAAAGCCGCGCAAGTTCGGCCTCTTCCGTGAGCGCCTTGTCGAGCGTCATCCCGACTTCAAACGGAATGAGCTTGGCGATGCGATCGACGAAGCCGTACGGAAATTCGAGGACCCGGCCCGCATCACGGACCACGGCCTTCGCGGCCATCGTGCCGTAGGTGATGATTTGTGAGACGCGCTTTCGGCCGTAGTGATCCGCCACGTAGGCAATCACTCGGTCGCGGCCTTCCATGCAAAAGTCGACATCGAAGTCGGGCATCGACACGCGTTCGGGGTTCAGGAACCGTTCGAACAACAGGTCGTGCTCGAGCGGATCAATGTCTGTGATGCCCAGCGTCCAGGCCACGAGCGACCCCGCACCCGAGCCGCGGCCCGGGCCCACGGGCACGCCGTTCTCGCGCGCCCAGCGGATGAAGTCGGCTACGATCAGGAAGTAGCCCGGAAAGCCCATGTCGCAGATAACGTCGAGCTCGCGCGCGAGCCGCGCTTCATACGTCTCCTCGCCGTCATGGCGCCCGCCCGCCGCGAGCCGCTCCTCGAGCCCGAGGGCGGCCTCATGGCGCAGCCACGAGTCCGTGGTGTGTGCGTCGGGGGTCGGGAATTCGGGCAGATAGCTCTTGCCGAGTTCGAGGTCGAGGCTGCAGCGCGCGGCCACCGTCACAGTGTTGGCCACAGCAACGGGTACGTCAGCAAAGAGTGCGTACATGTCTTCAGGCGCGCGCAGGAACTGCTCGCGCGTGTAGACGCGCGGGCGACCGGCATCAGCGAGGGTGCGGCCCTGGTGAATGCATACACGCGCCTCGTGGGCTTCGAAATCGTCCGCATCCAGGAAGCGCACGTCGTTTGTAGCCACGAGCGGGACGCCGTGGGCAGCGGACAGGCTTACGGCGTGCTGCAACCAGCGCTCTTCGACCTCACGACCGGTGCGCGACACCTGCAGGTAGTAGCGGTCGCCAAACAGCCCGCGCCAGGCGTCAAGCCGTTCACCGGCAGCGTCGCGGCCACGTGACAACGCAAGCCGCGCAACATCGCCCGCGAAGCCGCCCGACAGTGCGATCAGGCCGGACGTCGTTTCGCCCGTAAGCCAGTCACGTCGCACCCGCGGCCGACCGCGCAGCTGACCGTCGAGGAAGCTCTGCGTCACAAGTCGCGTCAGATTGCGGTAGCCCGCCGCGTCCTGACACAGCACCACCATGACGTCGTCTGTCTTGGCGTCGTCGTCATCGACCAGGGCCAGTTCGACGCCCACGATGGGCTTCACGCCCTGCGCGAGCGCCTGGCGGTAGAACTTGACCATGGCAAACAGATTTCCCGCATCCGTCAGCGCCACGGCAGGCATGCCCGCGTCTCGGGCCTGGCGCACCAGCTCGGGCACGCGCACAAGCCCATCGACCAGTGAGTACTGCGTGTGCACGTGCAAGTGCACAAAGCCACCCGAAGTCTGCGCCTCGGTGCCGCCCATGGTCTCGGCGACGGCGCTGGCCTGGGCCGCCATCAGGCGCGTTCCTGCGCCGCACGCACGGGCGCGAAACTCACGCGGTGGATGTCGCAGGGCCCGTGCTCGCGCAGTGCGGCGAGGTGTGCCGCGGTGCCGTAACCCTTGTGTTGCGCAAACCCGTACTCGGGCCAGCGCGCGTCGTAGTCACACATCAGTGCGTCGCGCGTCGTCTTGGCCAGAATCGACGCAGCAGCAATCGCAGCGCAACGCCCGTCGCCACCCACCCAGGTCGTTACGGGCACGCGCTCGTGCCGCGCCGTCAGGGTTGGCGCACGATTCCCGTCAATGCGAATTTCGCGCAGCGCCACGTCAATGCCATCGGCCGCGAGCGCCATCGCCCACATCGTTGCCTGGAGGATGTTGAGCCGATCCACGTCGTCCGAAGACACGACGGCGACGTGATAGTGCAAAGCCGATGCGCGAATGGCCGCCGCAAGAGACTCGCGCGCGCGTTGCTTAAGACGCTTGGAATCATCGATGCCCCCGGGCGTGTTAGCCGGATCAAGCACCACGGCGGCGGCGACCACGGGACCGGCCAGCGGCCCGCGGCCCGCTTCGTCGATGCCGGCAACGGGCCCGAGTTCGGGCACCGGCGGCAACGGCAGGGCGCGCTGCCCCTTCATCCGGGTTTGGCCGTCGCCAGCACGAGCTCGGCAGCACGTTCATCCGCGTTGCGCGCGAGCACCGTGTGCACCTCGTGAAACGCGTCACGCATTGCCGATGCACGTTCGGGTGACGCCACCAGTGCGCTCAATTCATTGGCGAGGCGTTCGGGCGTGACGTCGTCCTGCAACACCTCCGTGACGAGCGGCTCGGGTGTGAGCAGGTTCGGCAGTGAGAAGTGTTTGAGTTTCACGAGGTTCAGGGCCGTCACGATGCGGTGGGTCGAGGCGGCGAGCCGGTACGCCACCACCATGGGGCGACCGTGCAGCAGGCCTTCAAGTGTTGCGGTACCCGAGGCCATGAGTAACAGGTCACAGGCCGCCATGCAGGCCCGCGAGTCGCCGACGCTGATCCTGAATGTATCACCAATGCCCAGGTCGGCGACAAGCGCACGGAAGACGTCCGCACCAGCCTCGGTCGCCAACGGCACCAGCACCGTTGCGCCCGGGTGAGCGGCGCTGAATTGCTGGGCCGCGGCCGCAAAATCCGCGCCGAGTCGGCCAATCTCACCGAGCCGACTGCCCGGCAGGACGGCCAGAACGGGGCCGTCCCCCGCGATCGACAACGCAGCCCTGGCCGCAGTCGTATCGGACTCGGGCGAAATGCGCTGAGCCAGGGGGTGCCCGACAAAGTCCGCCGGTACGCCATGGTCGGCGTAGAACGCCGGTTCGAACGGCAACAGACACAACACCCGGTCGCAGGCGCGCCGCACCTTGCGCACGCGGCGCTGGCGCCAGGCCCAGACGGACGGGCTCACGTAGTGCACCGTGCGTACGCCGCGGCGCCGTAACTTGAGTTCAAGTCCCAGGTTGAAATCGGGCGCGTCGATCCCGACCAACACATCGGGCGGCTGTGCCGTCCAGCGACGGACCAGATCCCGGCGCAGCCGCAACAGACGCGGCAAGTGGGCCAACACCTCAGTCAGTCCCATGACGGCCAGCGCCTCGGCGTCGTACCAGCAGTCCATGCCGGCCGCGCGCATCGTATCGCCACCGACACCCTCGAACTGTGCGTCTGGGTGGCGTGCACGGATGGCTTCAATCAGACCGCCGCCGAGCAGATCGCCTGACACTTCGCCCGCAACGAGACCGACGCGCACGGTCAGCGCGCCGTGACAGGCGTCCCGGTCCCGCCGAGCTCAGCGAACAATGCTGCGCTCCGAACGCTCAATCGACTCAAGCATGGGTAGAATTTCGGCCTGCTCGGGCGCCAGCGTACGCAGCTTTTCCACGGCCTCTTCGAGCCGCAGGCCTTCGCGATACACGATCTTGTAGGCCGTCTTGATGTTACGGATCTGCTCGGACGTGAATTCGCGCCGCTTGAGACCCTCGGCATTGATGCCCCGGGCCGCAGCTGGGCTGCCCATGACCATGACATAGGCGGGTACGTCCTTGCCGATGGCCGCGTACATCCCGAGGAAGGCATGTGCGCCAATCTGGCAAAACTGGTGGATACCCGCGTAGCCACCCATGATCACCCAGTCGCCCAGCTTGACGTGACCGGCGAGCGTCGCGTTGTTGGCCAGGATGCAGTGGTCACCAACGATGCAGTCGTGGGCGATGTGCACGTAGGACATGATCCAGTTGTCGTTGCCGATACGCGTAACGCCCTCATCCTGCACGGTGCCGCGGTTGATCGTGCAGTACTCGCGGATGGTATTGCGGTCACCGATGATGAGCTTCGTGGGCTCGTCAGCGTATTTTTTGTCCTGCGGATCGTCGCCGATCGAAGAAAACGGATAGAGGCGGTTGTCACGCCCGATCTCGGTGGGGCCACGCACGACGACATGGGCATCAACCAAGGTGCCCGAACCGATCGTGACGTCGGCGCCGATAATCGCGTAAGGCCCGATCGTAGCGTCATGGGCAATGACGGCGCTGTCGTCGACGATCGCCGTCGGGTGAATGCCTGTCACGGATCAGGCCTCGCCGGGTGCGCACATGAGCTCGGCCGAGGCGACTTTGGTGTCGCCAACCCAGGCCGTGGCCTCAAACCGCCACACGGAGCGAATGCGCCGGATCAGTTTCGCCTCCAGGCGAAGTTGATCACCGGGCTCGACGGGCTGGCGGAAGCGCGCCTTGTCAATACCCACGAAGTAATAGAGGCGTCCCTCGCCGGGACCCTCGCCGACCGTGGCGAATGCCAGGATGCCGGTTGCCTGCGCGAGCGCCTCAATAATGAGTACGCCGGGCATGACGGGCCGGCCTGGGAAGTGCCCCTGGAAGAAAGGCTCATTGAACGTGACGTTCTTGAGGGCCACAACCGACTCGCCGGGCTCGCACGACAATACGCGGTCGATGAGCAAAAACGGGTAGCGGTGCGGGATCAGCGACATGATCTTTCGAATGTCGAGCTGGTCGGCGAAATTGATCTCGCTCATTCTGTGTTCTCGTTGTGCTTCAGGCGCTTCTCGAGCGCCGACAAACGGCGCGCAAGCTTATCGAGCTGGCGGTAGCGGGCCACGTTGCGCTGGTGCGAGCGGATGTCCTCGTGAGGGAATACTCCACCGAAGGTGCCGGGCGCGTCGATGTCGCCCGTGACCGTACAGCGCGCCGTAATGATAACGCCATCTGCGATGCTGAGGTGCCCCGTGGTGCCGCTATTGCCACCGAAGGCGCAATTGGCGCCAATGGTCGTGGAACCGGCAATGCCCACCATGCCGGCCATCACGGTGTGCTCACCAATGACCGTGTTGTGGCCGATCTGGATCTGGTTATCGAGCTTGACGCCGTTGCCGATGCACGTGGGCTCGATGGCGCCCCGGTCGATGCTCGTCGAAGCGCCCACGTCGACGTCGTCGCCGATGATCACGCCTCCGACCTGCGGAACGCGCTCCCAACCGGCCGGGCCGCGGGCAATTCCGAAGCCGTCGCTGCCAATGACCGCGCCCGAGTGCACGACACAGCGCACACCCATAACAACGTCATCCATGATGGTGACGTTGGGCGCGAGCCGCGTGGCCTCGCCAATCTTCGAATGACGACCGACCACCGTCCCGGCTCCGATCACCACGTGCGCAGCGATGACAGACCCCGCACCAATGACAGCATTGGGGCCAATTTCGGCGCTGGGATCGACACTCGCCGTGGCGTCGACCTGCGCACCAGGCCCAATCCCGGGTTGCGCCGCTGCGGCGGGGTACAAGACCCCGGCCATGCGGGCATACGTGAGGTAAGGGTCGGTCGCGATAATCGCTGTGGACGGCACCGCATCGGCGTCCGCTTCAGCGACTACGACGGCGGCGGCCGCCGTCGACGCGAGCTGCTGCCGATAGCTCGGATTGGCGAGAAACGCGAGCGACGCCGCATCGGCGTTCGCAAGGGTGGCGACGCGGGAGACCCGGGTCGCTGGATCGCCCTGAACCTCGCAGCCAAACTGCACCGCGAGATCACCGACACACAGCTCGGTCACGGCAGGGCCGGAATCAGTCGCCGCCAGCCGCGGTCTCAAAGTCAGACGTGAGCTTGTCGAGTACAGCGCGCGTGATATTGGTGCGTCCGCTCGCGAAGATGACACCGTCACCGAAAATGATGTCGTAGCCATTCTCACGTGCGTAGGTGTCCACCTGCTGCAACAAAACGCGCTGGAGCTTGGCCAGCTCTTCATTGCGGCGCAGGTTGCTCTCCTCAACGAACTCCGCCTGCAGGCGCTCGAGGTCGCGGCGGCCGTCGCGCAGCTGGCGCTCCATGCTGCGGCGTTCTTCTTCGCCCATCACCGCGAGGTCGCGTTGTGCTTTCTCGCTAAGTTCTTCGAGCTCTTTCTGCTTGGCGAGTACCGTGCGCTCCCGCGGTGCGAACTCCTCCTGCAGGGCTTCGAGCGAGGCCTTGGTCTGCGGCGCCTGCTGCAACAACGCCTGTACGTTGACGACGCCTATCTTGAGTTCCTGCGCCGACGCCACGGGCGATACACCGAGCGCTGCCAGCAGCAGCGCTGCAAACAGAAGCCGGGTGCGATGAGTCAGGTCGAACATGGTGTGATTTCCCTCAGAAAGCTTGTCCAATTGTAAACTGAAAGCGCTCCACGTCGTCGCCGAAAATGCGGTCGTTGCCGCCAAACTCGTTGAGCGGGTACGCGTAGCTGAAACGGAACAGACCGAGCGGCGCGAGCCATTCGACGGCCACGCCGACCGATTGCTTGAGCTGATCTGCATCGAAACTGTAGTCGATCAGGTCCGCACCGAGGCGGTCCGTAAACTGAATTTCCCCGTTACTGAACACGTTGCCGACGTCGTAAAACAGGGCGGCGCGACCGCGTCCACGGAAGCGCTCAGGCATCGGCAGGAACAACTCAGCCTGGCCGGTCACGAGCACGTTGCCGCCATAAGGGCGCCCAAAACTGTCACGCGGACCCAGGTCAAACTCGCGGAAGCCGCGCACAGATCCTGGGCCGCCCGTACGGAACAGCTTGTAGGGCGGCAATGCCGTTGTGGCTCCGAGACCTTCACCAAACGCGAGATCCGCGGAGAAAGACAGCGTCCACTGGCCCCAAAGCGGCACGAGCTTGACCCCGTCGTAACGGAAGGTCCAGTACTCAACATCTGAACCCGGGACCGCGTAAGCAAACGACAGGCGGTGGCGCGAGCCCCTGTCCGCGAAGAGCGCTCGGTTGCGGCTGTCAAAGCCCCAGCCCGCGATGAGCTCGTAGGTATCGAATTCGCTCGTGTACACGGTCAGGTTGCCGAAGAATGGGTCCTCGATCTCTGTGATGTTCGCGTCACCGTTCTGCCTGATCCAGTCAATGGCCTGCTGCGTCGAGAACTGTCCCTGGTCACTCTCCGACGCGACCAGTCGCGCACGCTGCAGCGCCACGCCCAGGCTAACGCTCTGGAATTCCGACAGCGGATAGCTGTACTCCAATGCCGCCGTCAGGGTCTCCGTCGAAAGATCGGACGAAGAGTCATTGAACTGCTCAAAATCCCGGTACGACAACGACACGGTGCGGCGCACGCCGTCCATCGTCACGTAAGGATCTGTGTAGGACAGGCTGTAGAGATTCTGGAACCGGCTGGAATTGATATCGGCACTGACACGGTTGCCCGTGCCCATGAAGTTTGTGTGCGTGAAGTTACCGTTGAGCAGCAGCTTCTGAGTTTCTGAGTAACCCAAACCACCACCAAACTGACCCGGCAGGCCGTACTCGATGTCGAACACGATATCGACCTGGTCATTGACGCCCGGCACCGGCACGGTGTCGAAATCGACCGTCTCAAGGTAAGGCAAACGTTGCAGGCGGATCTTCGAACGGTCCAGCAGCTGGTTCGAGAGGTAGGCGCCTTCCATCTGGCGCACCTCGCGGCGTAGCACTTCGTCGTTGACCTGGTCGATGCCGTCAAAGTTGATGTTGCGAACGTAGATGCGGTTGTTGGGTTCGACGAAGATCGTGACGTCGACGGTCTTGCCGTCGCGATCGAGCTCGGGCGCAAATTCGATTTCGGCATCCGCGTAGCCATCTGCGCCAAGTCGCAGCGTCATGAGCTCCGTCGTCTGAGTCAGCATGCGCTGGTTGAAGATGTCACCCGGCTTGGTGAGCACCAGCTGCATGAGCAGCTCTTCCTCAACCACGAGCTTGCCGGCAATCTTGATGTCGTTAATTTTGTAGACGTCGCCTTCGGACACATTGACCGTGATGAATACGTCCTTTCGGTCCGGCGAGATTGCGACCTGCGTCGAGGTCACGCGGAAGTCGGCATAGCCGCGATCGAGGTAGTAGCTCGACAGCGTCTCCAGGTCACCGGTTAGCGCTTCGCGTGAGTAACGGTCGTCCTGGCGCAGCCACGACAACCAATTGGGCGTCTTGAGCTCAAACTGACCAACGAGCTCTTCGTCGTTGAAGATGGTGTTGCCGATCACGTTGATCTGACGAATGCGCGCGCGCTCGCCCTCGTTCACATCAATGTTGATGGCGACCGCGTTGTTCGGGCGTTCCTCGACGTCGGCCTCGACAGCGACGCCGTACTTGCCACGGCTGTAGTACTGGTCGACGAGGAACTGGGTGACCTCGTCGAGCACCGAGCGGTCAAAGGTCTTGCCGCGCGCGAGACCCACGGAGCGCAGCGAGTCCATGAGGTCTTCAGTCTTGATGTCCTTATTGCCCTCAATCGAGAAGCTCTCAATCGACGGGCGCTCCGCGACGACAATAACGAGCGTGTTGCCATCGCGGCGCAATTCCACGGTGTCGAAAAGGCCGTCACCGCCGCTGTACAAAGCGCGAATGGCCTCGCGGGCTCGAACCTCATCGACCACGTCGCCAATGTTTACGGGCAGGTAGTTGTACACGGTACCTTCCGCAATGCGCTGCAGCCCCTCCACACGAAAATTCCGCACTTCGAATGCTTCGAAGGCGTCCGCCGTGGTGGCTACAAGCATCAGGACCGGCGCCAGGAGCCACAGCAGGCGGTGGCGTAGGCCAGCGAAACGATGGGCCGGAATAACGGCTCGGGATTCGGTGTGCATGGTTATGGCGATCAGCTCAGAAAACGTTCGACGACGCGGGCGATATCGTTGTAGAAGGCGAGGCTCATGACCCCGACAAGTAGGAACAGGCCGACCTGGTGGCCGAGCATTTGCAGACGCTCGGAGAGCGGGCGTCCCGTGATGCCCTCAACGGACTGATAGACAATCTGTCCACCGTCGAGCATCGGCACGGGCAGCAGATTAAGGACACCCAGGCTGACGCTGACCAGCGCCAGAAAATCCAGAAAGTCGACGAATCCGCGGCTCAAGGTGAAGCCGGCGTACTCGGCGATGTTTATCGGGCCCGAGATGTTTTTGGTCGACACGGAGCCAGTGATCATGCGGCCGAACATCTCGAGGGTGAACATCGTTAGCTCACCCGTCTTTACAACCGCAGCAGGAAAGGCGTCGACCGCACCGAGGCGCTTCTCGACGTAGAGGTTTTTTGGCTGGGAATCCGGGCCCACAAAATTGGCAGCACCGATCCTGGCCACGCGACCCTCTTCGGTGTCGACGAGGCGCGGTGTCACCGACACATCGACGACCTGATCGCCGCGCTCCAGGCTGATCTGAAGCGACGACTCGCCCGCGGCGCGAATGCGTTGTACCACCTGATTCCAGGTCGTCACCGCTTCTCCGTCTACCGTGAGGACGCGATCGCCCGTCTGGATTCCGGCCGCTGCGGCCGGCGTATCGGGGGTCACTTCACCAATAATCGGGCGCGGCGACCAGACCCCGAACCCGAGACCCTCGAACAATTTGCCGGGCTCGCTCAAGCGCGCCGTTTCGGCGCTGGCCACGAGCATGGTGTCAAAGCTGGCCTCACCTTCACGGTCGATCGTCAGCGGGATCTGAGCATCGTCGACCAGTTCGTCAACGAGCACCTGCAGGCCGCCCTGCCAGCTCTCGATCGAACGGCCGCCAACGGACGCGATAACATCGCCGTACTGAAGGCCTGCGACGTCGGCCGGCGAACCCGGCGCGACCTCGCCAACCACGGGCCGTGTGACCATCGTCCCGAGCACGAGGATCAACCAGTAGGCGGCGATCGCAAAAATGAAATTGAACGCGGGTCCGGCGAGTAGAACGGCAATACGTTGCCAGACAGGCTGAGCGTTAAAACTTCGACCGGCATCACGCGCCGAGACGTTGCCCTCGCGCTCGTCCAGCATTTTGACGTAACCACCCAGCGGTAGCACGCTGATGCAGTACTCGGTGTCGTCGGGGTCACGCTGATAGCGCCAGATGGGCTTTCCGAAACCGATCGAAAAACGCAGCACCTTGATGCCGCACCAGCGCGCCACGATGAAATGCCCGAATTCGTGCACAGCAACGAGCAGACTGATCGTCAGGATCAGCGCAAACACATAGCCTAGTACTGTCATTCGTGGCCCCTCCGCGCGCTCGGCACGTCACCGACGTTACAGACCATGCCCGGCACCCATCGTTCCCGGGCCGCTGGCATCTCAATGCAGTCAGAAACGATACACGAGGGGCCCCGTGGGCTTAAGTCAGCGCCCGCGACTACCATGGTCCATGCCCGAGGTAGATGCCCGCCACGAACAACGGCGTACCCGCTGCGATGCTGTCTATGCGGTCCAGTATGCCGCCGTGCCCGGGGAACAGGGTGCCCGAGTCCTTAATTCCGGCCTCACGCTTGAACAGGCTCACGGTCAGGTCACCCACGATCGAAATGGCCGCCACGGCCATGCACAGGGGTACGAGGCGGAACCACGCGAGCCCCGTGATCCACGCTCCGACAACGCCGATGAGGGCCACAAGCGCGAGCCCGCCGAACACCCCCTCCCAGGTCTTGTTGGGGCTGACGTGTGGTGCGAGTTTGCGTTTGCCCAAAGCACGGCCCGCGAAGTAGGCACCGACATCGGCGCCCCATATTGTCACGAGCACAAATAACAACAGGCTCGCGCCGTCCAACGTGGACAACATGTCGTTGCGCGTCAGCGCGATGAGCGCGAACCCTGCCGGTACCAGTGTCAGCGGTCCGCCGAGCAAGACCAGGGCGCTAGGCACCTTGACGGGGTAGCGCACCACAAGCACAAAGGCGATCAACCACCAGATGCCTGCGGCAACCAGCAGCGGTCCGAAGGTCGCGCTGGGCCAGGTAATTGATGCCACGGCCGTCATGGCCGCGATAGCCAGGATGTAAGTGGCACGCGGCAGCGCTGACTCTAGCCCCGCAAGCCGGGACCATTCCCAGGCCGCACCCGTGATGACGAGAAGAATCACCGGCGAGACCACGACAGGTGGCAGCACGAAGAGCACCAGGAAGATGGCCGCCAGCGCGCAAACGGCGGTGATGAAGCGAGCGCGCAGCACGTCAACTGGCCTCTTCTTTCGGAAGCGTCTCCACGCGGCCAAAGCGCCGCTCGCGACTGCCGAACCACGTCAGCGCCTGTTCCAGCGCGTCCGTATCGAAATCGGGCCACAGCGTGTCGCAAAAGAACAGCTCGGCGTACGCCGCGTGCCAGAGTAAGAAATTGCTGATGCGCTGCTCACCGCCCGTGCGGATCATGAGATCAGGGTCAGGGCAGCCCGAGAGCGACAAGCTATCGCTGACGTGCTGCTCGTTGAGTTCCGCGGGATCGAGCGTGCCCGATCGGGCGCGTTCGGCCAGCTCGCGAGCCGCCTCGACGATATCCCACCGTCCGCCAAAGCCGACAGCGACCTGCAGCGACAGACCCGTGTTATCCCGGGTAAGCCGCTCGGCGTCCTGCATCCCGCGCCGCAGACGGTCCGACAATCGTGACAGGTCACCAATGAACCGCAGGCGGACCTTGTTCTCATGCAACTCAGCAACTTCTCGCTGCAGCGCGTCGAGGAACAACTTCATGAGGCCCACGACTTCGTCGCGCGGTCGCGACCAGTTTTCGCTCGAGAATGCGAACAGGGTCAGGTAGTCAACGCCGAGCTCGCCGCAACGACGCACGGTCGCGCGCACCGCCTTGACACCGGCGCGGTGACCCAGATGACGGGGCAAACCACGCCGTCGCGCCCAGCGACCGTTGCCGTCCATGATGACGGCCACGTGTTGTGGCACGTGCACCAGGTGGCTTGGCGTATCGCGATCCGACATGGTCCGAGTGACTCAGATTTCCATAAGTTCGGTTTCTTTCTCGGACAGCAACGCGTCCACCTGGCCGACGTAGGTATCGGTCAGGGTTTGCACGTCGTCCGCGGCGCGTCGCTCATCGTCTTCGCCAATTTCCTTTTCCTTAAGCAGGTCCTTGAAATCGTTGAGCGCGTCTCGGCGGATATTGCGGATCGCAACGCGACCGCCCTCCGCCTCGTTGCGTACGATGCGGATCAGGTCTTTACGACGTTCTTCTGTCAACGGCGGCAGGGGCACGCGAATCACGGTTCCGGCGGATGCCGGGTTAAGGCCGAGGTCAGAATTCATGATGGCCTTCTCAACCTTCGCCACCATGTCCTTCTCCCATGGCGTGACGGTGAGCGTGCGAGCATCCTCGACGCCCAGGTTGGCGACCTGGTTTAGCGGCACGTCGCTGCCGTAATACTCGACCATAATGTGATCAAGGAGACTCGTGTGCGCACGTCCTGTGCGAATCTTCTGCAGCTCGACGCGAAGCGACTCGACGCTCTTGCCCATACGCTCTGCGGCGTCTTTTTTGATGTCTTCAATCATATCGGGTGTCCCAGGCAGTCCCGGCTTCAGGCCGTAACGAGCGTACCGAGAGGCTCGCCCTCGATGACACGCACCAGCGCGTCGGGTTCTGTCATGTCGAATACACGCAGCGGCACCGCGTTGTCGCGGCACATCACAATCGCGGTCGCATCCATGACGTTGAGCCGGTCGGCGAGCACACGATCGAAACTGACTTCGGGCAGCTGCTCGGCGTCTGGATTCGTCGCGGGGTCACTGTCGTACACCCCGTTGACCTTTGTGGCTTTGAGCATCAGGTCCGCACCGATCTCGATGGCGCGCAGGCTTGCGGCCGTATCGGTTGTGAAAAACGGGTTGCCCGTACCGGCGGCCAGCACTACGACGCGGCCCTTTTCGAGGTGCCGAATGGCGCGTCGACGGATGTAGTCCTCGCAGACATCATTAATGGCCAGCGCAGACATCACCCGCGCGTAGACTTCCTGTCGTTCGAGCGCATCCTGGATCGCAAGCGCGTTCATCACCGTGGCCAGCATGCCCATGTGGTCGCCCGTGACGCGGTCCATGCCTGCACGGGCCAGGCCCGCACCGCGGAAGATGTTCCCACCGCCAATGACAATGGCGACCTCAACCCCCATGTTGACGATCGTGGCCACTTCGCTCGCGATACGGCCAATCACGTTCGGAGCGATGCCGTATTTGAGATCCCCCATGAGCGCCTCGCCACTGAGCTTCAGCAGGACGCGCTTGGCGATCGGTGCCGCCTTCTTACTCATGCGTTGATGGCCTCCGTGATGTCATGGCCGCAACGGCGGCGGGCGACAGTGTAACCCAGCGCCCGCCGCCAACGGTCATCGCGAAGTGCTTCAGGACTTGCCCTGTGCGGCAGCGACCTGGGCCATGACTTCTTCTGCGAAGTTGTCTTCTTTCTTTTCAACGCCCTCGCCCACCTCATAGCGCACAAAACTCGATACCGTCGCGCCGTGCTGTTTGAGGAGTTTTCCGACCGTCTGGTCGGGATCCTTGACGAAGGGCTGTCCCACGAGCGTGATCTCGCCCAGGAACTTGCGCATACGCCCGTCAACCATCTTCGCAATGATCTCGTCGGGTTTGCCGCTGCCTTTCGCCTGCTCCACGAGTATGGCGCGTTCGCTGTCGATGGTGTCCTGCGGGACGCCAGCTTCGTCGACGCACACGGGCGACGAGGCCGCCACGTGCATCGCAAGGTCCTTGCCCAGCGCGTCGTCGCCACCAGCCACGGCCACGAGCGCACCGATGCGGACGCCATGCGTGTAGCTCGCCAGTGCGCCGTCGCCGGCTTCAACGATGTCGAACCGACGTACACCGATGTTCTCACCGATCTTAGCGATAAGCGCCGTGCGCGTGGCTTCGACCGTTTCGCCGTCGGCGAACGTAGCTGCCATCAGCGCATCGACGTCAGCCGGGCGCTGGTCCAAAGCCACCGCGGCGACCGAGTCGGCAAAGTCGATGAAGTTATCGTCGGCGGCCACGAAGTCGGTTTCGCAGTTCACTTCGATGATGATCGCTGCCGTGTCGCCGTGGCGCACGATGATGCGACCTTCAGCAGCCACACGGCCTGCCTTCTTGTCGGCCTTGGCCTGGCCCGACTCGCGCAGCAGCTGTGCTGCCGCTTCCATGTCGCCGTCGGCTTTAACAAGTGCCTTCTTGCACTCCATCATGCCGACGCCCGTACGCTCACGCAGTTCTTTGACCATTGCTGCGGTGATAGCCATGAGTGTTACCTCGTATTGGTGTTAGAGGCTGCCGGGACGTTGTTCCCGGCAGCGTGTCAGATTGCCCTGCGGCAGAGCCTCAGGCGTCGGTGCTAGCGTCGCTTTCAGCGGCAGGCGCTTCGGCCTCGGCCGCCGGCTCGGGCGCTTCCGCCGCGGCGGGCTCAGCTGCCGCTGGCTCCGCTGCGGCTGGCTCTGCAGCCTTTGCAGGCTTTGCAGCCGGCTTGCGGCCACCACGACCCTTGCCACCCGCCTTGCGAACGTTGCCTTCTTCATCGAGCTCGACGAAGTCGTCGTCGCCCAACACTGCCTGCGGCGCCGTAGCGCGGCCGTCGAGCACGGCGTCAGCGATTGCCGTGGAGTAAAGTTTGATGGCGCGCATGGCGTCATCGTTACCCGGAATCACGTAGTCGATTCCGTCGGGTGCGCAGTTCGTGTCGACGACGGCAACGATCGGAATACCGAGCTTGCGTGCTTCGTCGATGGCGATGTTCTCGTGCCCCACGTCGACCACGAACATGGCGTCCGGCAGGCCGCCCATGTCCTTGATGCCGCCCAGGCTGCGCTCGAGCTTCTCGCGCTCGCGCTCCAGGTTGAGCAGTTCTTTCTTGGTCAGCGACTCGACCATGCCACCTTCGCCCAGGCTCTCCAGCTCCTTGAGGCGCTTGATCGACTGACGGATGGTCTTGAAGTTGGTCAGCATGCCGCCGAGCCAACGGTAATTGACGAACGGCATGCCACAACGGCGCGCTTCTTCGCCGATCGTGTCGCGCGCGGACCGCTTGGTGCCCACGAACAGGATGTTGCCGCCATCAGCCGCCAGGCCGCTCACATAGTTCAGCGCTTCGCGGAACAGGGGCAGCGTACGTTCGAGGTTAACGATATGAATCTTGTTGCGATCGCCGAAAATGAACGGGGCCATTTTCGGGTTCCAGTAGCGGGTCTGATGTCCGAAATGAACGCCCGCTTCCAGCATCTGACGCATGGTGACGTCGGCCATGGAAGTCTCCTTAAGGGTTAAGCCTCCCTATATCCCCCAAGTGCAACCCCTTTTTCGGCGGGGCACCCAGCACCGGGTGTCGATATAGGTGTGGAATAGTTAGAATTACGAGCTGGGCGCAGGACGGCAGGCAATACTGCAGGCCGTCTGTGCCCCTCTCGGCGCGCGCTTTATAGCACAGAGCCCGGGCGTGTGCCAGCGCCAGGCGGGCCGGGGCAGCACGGCCACCGGGGCGTTGGACGCCGCGGATCATCAACGCAAATAACAGGAACAGGCATGCCGGTCACGATCAAGAACGCCGAGCAGCAAGACAAGATGCGGATTGCGGGCCGTCTGGCAGCCGATGTGCTCGACATGATCACGGATTATGTTAAGCCCGGCATCACGACAGACGAGCTCAACGACATCTGTCACCGCTACATTACAGAGGTGCAGGACGCGATACCGGCGCCGCTCAATTATCGTGGTGGCGGCCCCGTGCCCTTCCCGAAGTCGATCTGCACCTCACTGAACCACGTCATCTGCCACGGTATCCCCTCAGATCGCAAGCTGCGCAACGGCGATGCGCTCAATATCGACATCACGGTCATCAAAGACGGTTGGCACGGCGATACGAGCCGCATGTTCCTCGTGGGCAAGCCCAAACTGCAGGCCGAGCGCTTGGCCAGGATTTGCCACGAGTCCATGATGCGCGGCATCCACCAGATCGCGCCTGGCAAACACCTGGGCGATATCGGCCACGCCATCCAGACTTTTGTCGAGGCCAACCGCTGTTCCGTCGTGCGTGAATACTGCGGTCACGGGATCGGGCAAGGCTTCCACGAGGACCCGCAAGTGGTGCATTTCGGCAAGCCGGGCACGGGCCTCATGCTCGAGCCGGGTATGACCTTCACGGTTGAGCCCATGGTCAATGCCGGCAAGCGCCACACGAAACTGCTGCCAGATGGCTGGACCGTGGTCACTAAAGACCACTCCCTGTCGACGCAGTGGGAACACACGGTGCTCGTCACCGAAACGGGTTTCGAGATCCTTACCCTGGGCGCGAATGAGCGCGACCAGGCCAACGCAGCCTGAAGGGGAGCGTTGATGCTGGTCAGCGGCGAAACGCGTCAGCGCAGGCCCCAGGCGCGGGTCGATGACACGGTGGCGGGGTTTGTGTCTGTGCTCGAAGGGCTTGAGCCGTTTACGGTATCCGCCTGCCGAGAGCCGCTTGCGGCGGCCAAGCAGGCGCTTGCGGCGCGGTTTCGTGCCGCCGAATCGGTCGAAGCCCTCGTCGCCGCGCACGCGGGACTCATTGATGCCCTGCTTCGCCGCCTCTGGCGGCACTGCCACGTCAACGCCAGCGAGATCGCGCTCGTCGCCGTCGGCGGCTACGGTCGTGGCGAACTTCATCCGGGGTCCGATATCGATGTGATGCTGCTGCTCGCAGACGACCGCAGCGATACGGGTCCCGCCGCCGAGTTTGTCACCGCACTCTGGGACAGCGGCCTCGAGGTTGGCCACAGCGTACGGACGGTCGAACAGTGTCGCGAAGCGGCCGTTGACGATGTCACGGTGGCCACCACGCTCATGGAAGCACGCCTGCTGGAGGGGCCCGACGCCCTGTTCGAAGCCATGGGCGCGGCCACAGGACCGGCGTCCATCTGGCCTTCCACCGACTTTTTCCGCGCCAAGCGCGACGAACAGATTGCACGCCACCGGCGTTACGACGACACAGGTTACAACCTGGAGCCCAATGTGAAGGGCAGTCCGGGCGGATTGCGAGACGTCCAGATGATTGGCTGGGTGGCCAAGCGGCATTTCGGCGCGGAGAGTTTTGCTGAGCTCGTCGATCACGGCTTCCTGACGGAAGGCCAGCACCAGCGACTCGTCGAGTGTCAGCATTTTCTCTGGACCGTGCGCTACGGCCTGCACACCCTCGTCGGTCGTCGCGAGGATCGCTTGCTGTTCGACCACCAAAAATCCCTGGCCGAACTGCTGGGCTACGAGGACGCGCGCTTCACGCTCGGCGTCGAGCAGATGATGCAGCGCTACTACCGCACGGTCATGGAGCTGTCGCGACTTAACGAGATGCTGCTGCAGCGCTTTGAAGAAGACATTTTGCTGCCGCAAGATGCCGCGCCAGTTCCCATCGACCACCAGTTTGTCTCGGATAACGGTTACTTGCAGGTGGCGCACGACGACGTCTTCGCGCGTAACCCGTCCGCACTGCTCGAGCTGTTCCGTTGCATGCAGGACCACCCCGACCTGCGCGGTGTCAGCGCGCGCACGCTGGGACTCGTACGACGCAGTCTGCATCTTATTGACGAGCAATTTCGCCAGCACCCGCGCAACCACCGCTTGTTCCTCGACCTGTTGCGCGCGCCCAGCGGTGTGACGCGCGAGTTGCGCCGCATGAACCGCTACGGGGTTCTCGGTCTCTACATCCCGGCATTTGGCCGCATCGTCGGGCGCATGCAGTACGACCTGTTCCACGCCTACACGGTCGACGAGCACACACTGTTTGTTGTCAGCAATACGCGCCGCTTCACGTCGCCGCGCCATGAGTCGGAGTTTCCCCATTGCACGGCGGTCATGAAAGACATCGAGGATCAGGCGCTCGTCGTTTTATCGGGCTTGTTCCACGACATTGCCAAGGGGCGCGGCGGCGATCATTCTGAACTCGGCGCCATAGACGCGCTGGCATTCTGTCGCGAACACGGCCTGTCCGAAGAGGACGCACAGCTCGTGTCCTGGCTCGTCCAGCACCACCTGGTGTTGTCGATGACGGCACAGAAAAAAGATCTGAGCGACCCTGACGTCATTGCACGGTTTGCCAACCTTGTGGGGAACAAGCGCCGGCTCGACCACCTGTACCTGCTCACCGTGGCCGATGTGCGCGGCACCAATCCGGCGATGTGGACGTCCTGGAAGTCGAAGTTGTTCCGCGACCTCTACGAGGCCACACGTCAGGCCCTCGAGCGCGGTCTCGAGAACCCGCTCGAACGCCAGGCGTTGATCGAATCGACCCGTGATGCTGCCCGCACGGCGATCGGCGCGAGTGTTACCGATGCCGAGCTCGACATCGTGTGGCGCGCGTTGCCCAATGACTATTTCCTGCGCCACGAGGCCGACGAAATCGCGTGGCATACGCGCGCACTGGCGCGGGCCGGGCTCGATACCTCGCAGCTTGATGTGGTAACACGAACGGATGCCAGCGGCCTGGCGATCATGCTCTACACACCGCACACCCATCACACGTTCGCGGCAGTCACAGCAGGCCTCGACGAGCTGGGGCTCTCGGTACTCGACGCACGTATCGAGCCCATCAACAATGGCTACAGCCTCGACACCTACATTGTTGTCGATTTCGATGGCGCAGATATCAATGAGGAAAAACTCACTGATGTCTACGAGCGACTGTTGCCGATCGCCGAGCGCCGCGAAGACGTGGTCCCCAGCGTCAGTCGCAAGGCATCGCGTCGTCAGCGTATGTTCGACACCCTCACGCGCATCACATTCCGACCCGACCCCACAGGCCACTTCACGGTCATGGAGCTGACCTGTGCCGACCACCCGGGCCTGCTCATGCGCGTTGGCGAGACGCTCATCGACTGTAAGGTCTACATCGTCATGGCCAAGATCGTGACCATCGGTGAGCGCGCCGAAGACGTGTTCTACCTCACCGACGAAAACGACGAGCCACTAAGCGAGGCACACTGCGATGCGTTGCGCGAGGCGCTGCTGCAAGGTGTCGACGAAAGCCTCGTCGTAAGTCAGACGATCCGCGTATGACGGACCCCTCCAACCCGGGTATGGCCGCGCTTGCGCCCTACCCGTTCGAAAAGCTCGACGCATTGCTCCGCGGCAACACACCGCCGACCTCCGTAACCCCGATTCCGCTGTCTATTGGCGAGCCGCGACACACGCCACCCGAAGTCGCGCTGGCCGCGTATCGGGATGCCCTGGTTGACGGCGTCTCACGCTACCCGACCATTCGCGGTAGTGATGAACTGCGAAGCGCCTGTACCGACTGGCTCGCGCGTCGCTTCAACGTCACGGTCGATCCCGCGCGCATGGTGCAGCCGGTCACGGGAACTCGCGAAGCGCTGTTCGCGGCGGCGCAGGTGTTTTGCCACGCGGGCGCGGGGCAAACCGTACTTATGCCCAACCCGTTCTATCAGATCTATGAAGGCGCGGCCTTGCTTGCGGGGGCTGCGCCGGACTACCTCAACGTCACAGCGGGCAACAATTTTCTGCCTGACCTGGATGCGATCGCGCCCGAGCGTTTCGACCGCGCGCGCCTGTTCTACCTCTGCAATCCCGTTAATCCCTGTGGCACGGTTGCCGATCTCGAGTATCTGAAGCGCCTCGTCGAACTGGCGCAGCGACATGACTTCATCGTGCTCACGGATGAGTGCTACATCGAGCTCTACCGCGCTACACCACCCGTATCAATGCTTAGTGCGGCCGCGGCGTTGGGCAACGACGCATTCGAGCGGGTGCTCGTGTTCCACAGCCTCTCGAAACGCTCCAACCTGCCCGGTATGCGTTCGGGATTCGTGGCCGGCGATGCTGCGCTCATCAGCGACTACGGGCGCTACCGTACCTACCATGGATGCTCGATGTCGCTGGCCGTGCAGGCGGCCAGCATTGCGGCCTGGAACGACGACGCGCATGTCGCAGACAATCGCACGCAATACAATGCCAAGTACGCGCAAGCACTGCCCGTGCTCGCGACCCACTGGCCGGTCGACACACCGGCCGCGACGTTCTACGTGTGGCTGCCCGTCGGCGGGGACGAAACCGAATGGACGCGACAGCTGTACGCGAGTACCGGCGTCACGGTTGTGCCAGGGCGCTACCTCGCGCGCACGGTCGACGGCCGCAACCCGGGTGAAGGCTACGTGCGACTGTCACTGGTCGCGACACCCGAACAAACACTCGAGGCCATCCAGCGCGTGGCCAACTTCGAAGCAAACCAAGGAGACTGACGCCATGCAGGCGATCATCGACACCATTGAGGCCGCCTGGGAGGCGCGCGACACCATCGACAGGACGAATGCCGCGTTGCGCGACGCCGTCGATGCCGCCATCGGGCTGCTCGACCGCGGCGAGGCCCGGGTTGCGGAGCCCGTCGATGGCGACTGGCAGGTCAACGAGTGGCTGAAGAAAGCCGTGCTGCTGTCGTTTCGTCTGCGCGACAACGCGCGCATTGAGCACGCGCCCAACCCCTATTACGACAAAGTGCCGCTCAAGTACGCGGACTACACGGCCGAGGACTTTTCGCGCGACGGCGTTCGTGTTGTACCGGACGCACAGGTTCGCCAAGGCGCCTACGTCGCACCCGATGTCGTTCTGATGCCCTCCTACACCAACATTGGCGCCTACATTGGCAGCGGCACGATGGTGGACACCTGGGCGACCGTGGGTAGCTGCGCGCAGATAGGCAGCAATGTCCACCTGTCGGGTGGTGTCGGCATTGGCGGCGTGCTCGAGCCCCTGCAGGCGACGCCCACGATCATCGAAGATGACTGCTTTATCGGCGCCCGGTCCGAGGTCGTCGAAGGCGTCATTGTCGAGCGCGGCGCCGTGCTGTCGATGGGTGTGTACATCGGGCAGAGCACGCGCATCTTCGACCGGGATACGAACGAGGTGCACTACGGCCGCGTGCCCGCCGGGAGCGTTGTGGTACCGGGCAGCCTGCCCTCACATGACGGGCGCTATTCTCTTTATGCGGCAATCATCGTCAAACGCGTCGACGAGAAGACGCGCAAGCGTGTCGGACTGAATGAGCTGCTGCGGGCGGCGTCGCACGGATGATCACTGTCCACGGACTCAAGAATTGCGACAGCTGTCGCAAAGCCCGGCGTTGGCTTGACGCGCGCGGCACGGCGCATCGCTTTGTCGATGTGCGTGAGTCGACACCCGACTCCGCAATCCTCGCACGCTGGCTTGAAGCGGTCGGCGCAGATGCCCTCATCAACCGTCGCTCGACGACCTGGCGTGGACTTGACGAGACCCTACGTGAGCAGATCCTGGGCGATCCCGCCTCGCTGCTGGTCGGTCACCCGACACTAATCAAGCGCCCCGTTCTCGAGACGGACGCCGCAGTCACGGTCGGATTCAACGCGGACCGCTGGGCGGAGCTGATCGACTAAGGGAAGTCCTCAGCCTAGGCGACCGGTGATGTAGTCCTCGGTCAGCCTGTGACTGGGGTTCGTGAAGAGCCGGTCCGTCTCGTCGACTTCAATCAGCTGTCCCTGATGAAAAAACGCGGTGCGCTGCGACACGCGCGCGGCCTGCTGCATTGAGTGCGTCACGATCACGATGGCGTAACGCTCACGTAGTGCGTCGATAAGGTCCTCGATCCGCGCCGTGGCAATGGGATCGAGCGCCGAGCACGGCTCGTCCATGAGGATGACCTCAGGCCCAACAGCCAGCGTGCGTGCAATACACAGACGCTGTTGCTGGCCGTCCGACAAGCTGGTCCCACTGGCTTCGAGCCGGTCTTTCACTTCGGCCAGCAATCCGACGCGGTCGAGACACTGGTGCACGATGTCGTCGAGCTCCGCTCGATTCCCGGCAAGGCCGTGAATACGCGGCCCGTAGGCGACGTTGTCGTAGATCGATTTGGGAAAGGGATTCGGTTTCTGAAACACCATGCCGACACGAGCGCGAAGTGCCACCACATCCATGTCGCGCCCATGAACATTGTCGTCGTCAATGTGGATCTGACCCGACACGCGAGCATCGTCAATCGTGTCATTCATCCGATTGAAACACCGCAAGAAGGTCGACTTGCCACTGCCCGATGCGCCGATGAGCGCAAGCGCTTCGTCGTGCGCAACATCCAGGCTGACGTTGTGAAGCACCGGCGTGCCGCCGTAGTGCACACTCACATCGCGCACCCGAATGCACGGCCCCTCGACAAAGGGTGCGCCAACTGCGCCGGTGTCGGGCAGCTCCGCTGCCGCGGCGTCGCCGGGTTTTGAATGAGGCGTTACGGCAGCCACCGTTGTCTCCGATTACGCATTCGAGTGCGCGCGAGGATCATCCTGCACGCCTCTCGAAGTTACGCCGCAGCATGACCGCCAGCAAGTTCATCGTGAAGAGAAGCGTGAGCAATACGATGATGGCGGCCGCTGTGCGCGCGACGAACGCCGGATCCGGGCTCTCCGCCCACTGATACACCTGCACGGGAAGCGCCGTCGAGGGATCGAGCGGCCCCCGGGGAATGTCGGCGATAAAGGCGACCATGCCGATCATCAGCAGCGGCGCGGTCTCACCCAGCGCGCGCGCAAAGCCGATCACAGCGCCCGTAATGATGCCTGGCAACGCCTGCGGCAGGACGTGCCCAAAAACCGTCTGCACGCGCGATGCGCCGAGTGCCAGCGCCGCGTCACGGAGCGTCACAGGCACCGCCTTAATGGCGGCCCGTGCGGAGATGATGATCACGGGAAGGGTCAGCAGCGCGAGCACGAGTCCACCCACGAGTGGCGCCGATCGCGGCAACGACAACCAGTTGATGAACACGACGAGCCCCAGCAGCCCGTACACAATCGAGGGCACGGCAGCGAGATTACTAATATTGATCTCGATGAGATCCGTCCAGCGGTTTCGCGGTGCAAACTCTTCGAGATACACCGCCGCGGCCACGCCGACGGGAAACGCCAGCACGAGCATTACAGCCAGCATGTACAACGAGCCACGAAACGCTGCGCGCACACCGGCAAGTTCAGGATTACGCGAGTCACCGTTCTTGATCAGCGCCGTGTTGAACACACGCGCCACGCGCGCGTCTGCGGCAAGGGCGTCCACCCAATAGAACTGCTGGTCGTTGAGCTCACGCGCAGCCACTGGCGTGTCGCGCCCCACACGGCCCTGCACGTAGAGGTCCACGGCATCGCTGGCCGGAACCCACAACTCCACACGTTGCCCAACCAGCTCTGGTGCGGCGATCACACGATCCCGCAGGCGAAAACCGGCTTCAACGCTCACGAGCCCAATCAGTGCCGCCCGATCGGCACGAAGCGTAGTACCCGGCAACAACCGCTGGACGGCCTCCCGAACGACGGCATCGTAATCCCCGGCGGCCAGTGATTCGCGACTGCCGTCGCCGAGCGGATCCACCTTTGCCGCCGTGACGTCCATGGGCAGCATGAGCTCGGTCTGGCGAAACGCGCCGACGCCCTGCGACACGACGGTCACAAACAACACGAGCAGGGACAGCATGCCGACGAGTACCGCGGCCAGCCCGAACATCCGGAAACGGCGCTCACGCGCATGTCGCCTGCGAAGACCCGCAGCAATGATTCGGCGTACGTCCTCTGGCGCGGAAGCCATGGCCTAGCGCTCGTAGACCTGCTGCCGGCGCACCACACGGTGCCCCAGCACGTTGAGCGCCAGCGTGACCATGAACAGAAACAGCCCCAGGGCAAATGCCGCGAGCGTGCGCGCGCTCGCTAGTTCCTGGTCACCCGTAAGCAGCGCCACGATCTGAACAGTCATCGTGGTCACCGCTTCGAAGGGGTTGGCCGTCAGGTTCGCGGCCAGGCCTGCGGCCATGACGACGATCATCGTCTCACCGATCGCACGGGACAGGGCGAGCAAGATGCCGCCAACGATGCCGGGCATTGCGGCAGGCAGCAGCACATTACGAATCGTCTCCGAACGCGTGGCACCGAGTGCGAGCGCGCCGTCACGCAACGGGCGCGGCACCGCGGTCAACGCATCGTCCGACAGTGACGAAATCTGCGGGATGACCATGATGCCGACGACGAGCCCCGCCGCCAGTGCCGACTCGGAGGCCACATTGAGTCCCAGGGCCTCGCCGAGCCGCCGCACCAGCGGCGCCACAGTCAGTGCGGCGAAAAAGCCGTAGACCACCGTGGGGATTCCGGCCAGCACCTCAAGCATCGGCTTGACGACCACGCGCAAACCGCGCCCCGCGTACTGCGTGAGGTAGATCGCGGTCATGAGGCCAACGGGTACGGCAATGACCATGGCCAGTGCGGCGACGAGTAACGTGCCCGCAAGCAGCGGCACGGCCCCGAAACTGCCGGCAGCCGCCACCTGGTCATTGCGAATCGCCGTTTGCGGGCTCCACTCGAGTCCAAACAAAAACTCGGCCACGGGTACCTGCCCGAAAAACCGAAAGGTCTCGAGCAGCATGGTGGCCACAATGCCGATGGTGGTCAGAACGGCAACGCTGGAGGCCAGGAACAACAGCGCACGAATGAACCGCTCGACACGCTGCCTCGCCGTGAAACCCGGTCGAATACGTACGAGGCCGAACACGGCGCCTGCGAAGGCCAGCGCGAACGTTGCGAACGTGAGCCTGCGCCGCGATTCCGTCTGCAAGGCCAGGTAATCGCGTGCGAGCGTATTAAGCACGTCGTCATCGACCTGGATCGCCCCGTTGGCGATGTTGCGAATCTCGTCGAGCGCAAGACCCGGGTTGCCCGCAGTCTCGGCGACGACCGAATCCGGAATGCGCTGCAACATGTTGAGCGCAACAAGGCGGCCCGAAAATGACCACCAAATGAGCAGCGCCAGAATCAGCGGCACGAATAACCACAGCGCAGCATAGGCGCCGTAGTAGGCCGGTAGCGACTTGAGCCCCCTTGGCGACGCACCCAAAGACAGCGCGCGTCGGCGGCCGAGGAAATAGAGCGTGAACGCGCCAAACGCGCCGAGCAGCAGCAACGTCGCAGGTTGCAGCGCGATCATCTGACGGGACTCACAGGTAAACGGGGCTTTGCGCCAAAACGCTCGCGAGGTATGCCGCGCGTTCGGCGGCTGGCATCGGAATCAGACCGCGCGCGGCCAGGTAACCATCCCGACCCCAGGCACGCTCGCTCGTGAATTCAGCAACGAATTCGTCAAGCCCCGGAATGACACCAATGTGTGCACGCTTGACGTAGAAGTAGAGCGAGCGTGACACGGCGTAACGCCCTGTCGCGATGTTTCGGAACGTGGGCTCGTAGCCGTCGATGACAGAGCCCTGCACCTTGTCGGTGTTCTGGTCGACGAAACTGAAACCCAGAATGCCCAGTGCAGCCGGATTGGCGCGCAGCTTCTGCACAACCAGGTTGTCGTTCTCGCCGGTCTCGACAAAATGCCCGTCTTCGCGAACAGCCTGGCAGATGGCACGGAACCGAGGCGCATTGGTGGCCTGCAGATCGCGAATCCAGCCGATGCCCTGGCAGCCACCCGTCATCGCAAGCTCAACAAACGCGTCGCGGGTGCCGGACGTGGGCGGCGGGCCCAGCACTTCAATCTCGGCGTCGGGCAGCGACGGGTCAATACTGCTCCATCGACGATATGGATTCGGAATGAGCCGCTCACTGCCATCAACCGCCGGCACGTTCTTGGCGAGCGCCAGCCAAAGCTGTGTGCGAGTGAGGGCAACTCGCGGCGCGCCGGCCGCATTAGCCAGCACGATACCGTCGTAGCCGACTTTGACCTCGAGTACTGCATCGACGCCATTGTCCTGGCACAGCGCGAGCTCGGAGGCCTTAATGCGACGTGAGGCGTTCGCAATATCCGGGAAGCGTGCACCCACCCCTGCGCAGAATGCCTTCAGGCCGCCGCCAGATCCCGTCGCCTCGACTTTCGGTGTTCGAAACACCTGCCCGCGGCCAAACCGCTCCGCAACCACTGTCGAAAAAGGGTATACGGTCGACGAACCCACGATAGCGATGTAGTTTCGGCCTTGCTGGGCTTGTGCCGACGCACCGCAAAGCAGAAACAGCACCGCGATAATTCCGAGCCCGGTCGTACCAGTTTTCTTGTTGTTCTGAAGCAACGCCACGTGTGGCCACTCAAATTGATGATTTACAAGGATAAATCTCTTTCGTTACCGATTTGTTGCAGTCCACGCCCCGTTTGCCGCGCCGCGGCATGCTTAACCCCCTGATTTGCTTTGAGTCCTGATGACTGAACACACCTTTGACAAAGATGCGCTGGAACTGACGGAAGCGCTGATCCAACGCCCCTCAATCACGCCCAAAGATGCCGGCTGCCAAACGCTCATTGCCGAGCGCCTCGCAACGCTGGGATTCGCCAATGCCCACATGCCATTCGGTGAAGGCGCGGTTGCGACCGACAACCTTTGGTCACGTCGCGGCACTGACGGGCCCGTATTGTGCTTTGCCGGTCACACGGATGTGGTGCCGCCCGGGCCACTGGAGCAATGGGACAGCGATCCGTTTGTGCCGACGCAACGCGATGGGCTGCTTTACGGGCGCGGCGCTGCAGACATGAAGGCGAGTCTGGCCGCCATGGTTGTCGCCGTTGAGCGGTTTGTGGCGCGCCACCCCGAGCATCAGGGCTCACTGGCGTTTCTTATTACGAGTGACGAGGAAGGCCCCGCGCGCCACGGCACGCTCAAGGTCGTCGAAGCTCTTGTCGACCGCGACGAGCGTATTAATTGGTGCGTCATTGGTGAGCCGTCGAGCGAAGCCGTTTTAGGCGACCGCATCCGCATCGGTCGACGCGGTTCCCTGTCTGGCATGCTGACCGTAAACGGCATCCAGGGACACGTTGCCTACCCGCACCTCGCGAGCAACCCCATTCACGCGTTTGCACCCGTGCTCGACGCACTGGTCCAGATGCCGCTCGATGACGGCAACGCCCACTTCCCGCCCACCTCCTTCCAGGTGGTGAAGGTTGTTTCGGACACGGGCGCGCCCAACGTCACACCGGGCAGCCTGTCGGCGCGCTTTAACTTCCGCTATTCGACTGAATGGACGTTCAAAGAGCTCCAGCAAAAGGTCGAGGCGCTCGTCGGCGAATTTGGCATCGACTGCACGCTCGACTGGCACCTGTCCGGCGAGCCGTTTCTCACGGAGCCCGGCACGCTGACCGACGCAGTAACCGAAGCGATTCGCGACGTGTCAGGCCTGACCACCGAGCTCTCTACGGGCGGCGGCACGTCCGATGGTCGATTCATTGCGCCGGCGGGCGTCGACGTCGTCGAGCTCGGCCCTGTGAATGCGTCCATTCACAAGATTAACGAGCACGTGAAAATCAGCGATATCGGCAGGCTGGCAACGATGTACGAAGGCGTCATGCAACGCCTGCTGATGTAACGGCCTACAACGCCGGGGCGGTACGTCGCGGCAGCCGGGTGTTGACCACGAGCACCCAAAGCAGCAACGCGGAGACCGCGATCACCACCCATGTGGGCATGGTCAAGCCAAGGAAGCGCCAGGACACCTCCGCACACTCACCAGATGCCGTCAGCACCTGCCGCACGACACCCGTGAGTGGCAAGGTGTCGAGCAGGTAATCCAGGCCGGCGCCACAGGCGGGAACCTGGTCGGGCGGCAGATTTTGCAACCAGACATGGCGTGCAGCGAGGCCGACACCCAACCCGCCAGCCGCAAGTGCCAGCATGGTGTAGACGATGGTGCCGACGCGCGCGGGGTTGTGGAGTGCCGCGATCAGTGTTACGAGTCCGAGACCCGCAACGGCGATCCGCTGAAAAATGCACAGCGGGCATGGGTAGAGTTCAAGCACGTACTGCGAGTACAGCGCGAAAGCCAGTAGCCCAAAGCACGCGAGCGCGGTCAGCGCATTGCCCATTCGTCGAGTCAGTATCGGCATCCGTTAGTCCTGTTCGTCGAGATCAATCTCATCGACGTTGATATGGCGGATGTCCTTCCCGTGCACCATGTAGATCACGTACTCGCAGATGTTCTTTGCGTGGTCGCCAATGCGTTCCAGTGACCGCGCGGCCCAGGTCACGTCCATGAATCGACGAATCGTGCGCGGGTCTTCCATCATGAAGGTGATGCACTGACGCTGAATCTTCTCGTACTCCTCGTCGACGTACTCGTCCTCGCGCACCGTATCCAGAGCAGCCTCAACGTCCAGGCGCGCGAATGCGTCCATCGCTGCTGCAACCATGCGCCGGACATGGGCACCCAGTGTCTTGAGTTCCCGGTACGAATCTCTGGGACGATCCATATTCGCAAGTCTTGACGCGAGAAAACCGATCTTCTCCGCCTCATCGCCGATGCGCTCGAGGTCCGTGATGGTCTTGATGATGGCCATGATCAGGCGCAGGTCCGATGCCGCGGGCGCGCGCGTTGCAATAATGCGGCTGCAGGCTTCGTCGATCGTGACTTCGAAACGATTGACCTTGTAGTCATCGTGCGCGACACGCAGGCCGAGCTCACTATTGCCCGACACCACCGCCTCGATGGCCTTTGAGATTTGTGACTCAACAAGACCGCCCATGGCGAGCACGTTGCCACGCAGCTCCTCGAGGTCTTTCTCGAAGCGCTTCGATATGTGATGGGTCAGATCAACGGGCTGCATTCAAATACCTTCGCCGTAATGTCACGGGCTTGCTGTGATGTCCGTCGCAAGCGCGGGCTTGTGGAGAGTCTAGCAGTTCGACCTGCCGGGTTCGGCCGGGTTCAATGGCCGACGTCAGCGCTCGCCGCCCACAGCCTGTAGTGCCTCAGGACCGGCCAGTCGTGACGTTGGGAACAGGCAGCGGAAGGCGCTGCCTTCTCCAAGCGTGCTGTCGATCTTCAGCGCGGCATCGTGGCGCGCGAGCGCGTGCTTGACGATGGCGAGTCCCAGACCCACCCCGCCCGAGTCGCGGCCGCGCCCCCGATTGACGCGGTAAAAGCGCTCCGTGAGTCGCGGAATGTCTTCAGGCGCAATACCCTCGCCACGATCCTCAACGACGAGTTCGGCGCCTGTTTCCGTGTTGAACCAGCGCACGACAACCGGCGCATCCCCACCGCCGTAGCGATGGGCATTGCTGAGTAGGTTGCTGACCACGGATATGAGCTCTCCGTATTCTCCGAGCACATTGGCGTGCGACGAAACCTCAAGCTCAACAGCCATATCCTCACCTTCGAACAACGCGGCGCACTCACGAATCACGCCGGGCATGTCGACGATCTTATCGGCCGGTGCCGTGGCGCTGGCCTCGAGACGTGACAAAGCCAACAGCTCGTCGAGCATCTGCCGCATCCGGTTGGCCTGCTGGCCCATTTCCTCGAGCGGTTTTTCCCACTCTGCCGCCAGATCCGGATCGTCGCGCATCGCATCGAGATAGCCCGAAATCACGGTCAACGGCGTGCGCAACTCATGTGAAGCATTGGCCACAAAGTCGCGGCGCATGCGGGTCAGGCGCGTGCGCTCGGTGATGTCGCGCACGGTGAGCAGACGGCCTTCGTCGCTGTAGGGCACAAGCCGTAGGCTCAACCAGCCCCCGTCGCGCACAGGCGATGGGATGGTCACAGGCAACGCGTAGTCATCAGCTGACAGGTAGGTCACAAAGTTCGGGTGGCGCACGAGATGATCAACACGCTGACCCCGGTCTCGACGCCGTCGCAGACCGAGCATCATGCGCGCCGCCGCGTTATAACGCTGAATCTCGTTTTCCTGCGTGAGCACGATGACGCCGTCCGGCAACGCGTTGGTCGACTGGCGCACTTCGCGCATCACTTCGCGCGCGCGCCGTTTGTGGCGGCGTACGCGTTGTTGCTGGTAACGCACGCCTGCGAGCACGCGGGACCACACACCATTGCCCTCAGGTACTTCAACACGTTCACGCAGCCGTAGGCTGCGCTCAAGGTCGAGCAGTCGGTACAGGTTGTAGCCGAGTAACGTGGCCAGCGCGATTGCGAGCCCCTCGACGGGAAAGCCGACAATGGCACCTACACCGAGTCCGGCAGCCATCGTCCCGGCGACGATCAGCAATACACTGCGCCAGGCGCCAGGCATCAGTCGCTCCGGGCCGAGAACCGGTAGCCGGCGCCGCGAACCGTTTGAATGCAGCCGTCCGCCTCGTAGGGCTCCAACGCTTTTCGCAGGCGGCGGATGTGCACGTCGACCGTGCGCTCCTCAACGTAGACGTTGGCTCCCCAGACCCGGTCCAGCAGTTGGGCGCGGCTGTAGACACGCTCGGGGTGGGTCACCAGATACTTGAGCAGCCGATATTCCTTGGGCCCGAGCGACACTTCGGCGTCGCCTGCGAACACGCGGTGACCGACGGCGTCGATCGTGAGCGGTCCGGCCGTATGTTGCTCGCCCGCAGCAGGCGCCGAACGACGCAGCACAGCCTGAATGCGCGACAAGAGCTCGCGCGAGCTGAAAGGCTTGGTCATGTAGTCGTCGGCCCCGCTGTCGAGGCCACGCACTTTGTCCTGCTCATCGGCACGCGCCGTCAGCATGATGATGGCGAGATCTTCGTACTGCGGATCACGCTGCAGAGACCGCACGAGTTCCAGGCCACTCATGTCGGGCAGCATCCAGTCGACGATGGCGAGATCGGCGCCCTGGTCGGCGAGCTTGGCGCGCGCCGTCTCACAGTCCGCCGCTTGCACGACGTCGTAACCGGAACGCGACAAATGAAACGCCACCATGTCACTGATGGCTGCTTCGTCTTCAACAATTAGGATGCGTGGTCCGCTCATCTTCATGGCTCGGACACCATTGACGCCGGTATTACAACGATATGACGTTACACCGATGTTACAGCAGCCGGAATCATCCGGCCGGCTTGGCTGTAGCCACCTGCTGACGCAGGTACACCGCGGCCGCGTTTGCCGCTGGCGTCCAGCCCGTGTCGCCGGCCGCACGCGCCAGAACGAGCAATTCGCGCGCTGAGGGCAACATAAGCTCCGGGGCTGTCATCATGCCGCAATCTTCAAGCCGCGCCGCAAGCGCCGGCATGGATTGCAAGGCACCGCCCAGTACGACGCCGTCTTTGAGCGCGGTCACAGCATCAGGTTCAAGCAGACGGTCCGCACCTGTTGCGCGAACGATGCCCGCGACATTGGGCGCGTAGGTACCGGCGTAGACCTCGCCCATTCGCGCGTCCTGCACGACAAGCAGCGCCCGCCCCGGGTTCGCAGCCACGGCCACCTGTGCCAGTACCGCAAGGCTTGAGACACCCAGCACTGGCACCGACAGACCCGCGGCAAGACCCTGCGCCAGGGCAACGGCAATCCGTACACCGGTGAATGAGCCCGGCCCCTGACCGTAGACGATGCCACCCAGGGCGTTCATCTCGATACCGCCATCCTCGAGCGCCGTGTCGATCATGGCCATAATATGGCTCGCGTGCGCGCCTGGCTCGTGCCGTTCCTGCAGTGCTGTGCCTTCAGCACCGCCCACCGCCACCGAACAGGCGACGGTCGAAGTCTCTATGGCCAGCAAGGGTTTCATCGTTACGACGCCACGCGTTCGCTGTCCGCACCTTCGCGCGCCGCAAGAAACGCCTCGGCCGCGGCCAGGTCATCGACGACTGGCATGGGCTGAACCGCATCGAGAAACAGGCGTCCGTAGGACTTGCCGTGCAGTCGCTGATCTCCGAGCACGACCACACCGTAGTCGGCCGTGTCCCGAAGCAGCCGCCCCACGCCCTGCTTGAGCGCGAGTACCGCCTGCGGCAACTGGTAGTCGCGAAACGGGTTACGGCCGTTGGCACGCAACCAGGCACTGCGTGCCACGAGCATCGGGTCATCAGGCGCCGCGAAGGGCAGCTTGTCGATGACCACGAGCGTCAGGGCCGGGCCGCGCACGTCAACGCCTTCCCAAAAGGTTCCCGTGCCCAGCAACACGGCGTTGCCCTCCGCACGAAACGCCTGCAATAACTTGTCGCGCGGGGCATCGCCCTGCACGTACAACGCCCGATCGCCGAGCACGGCCGGTCGCGACGAGAACCACGCCGCGCTTTCAGCCAACGCGCGATAGCTTGTGTGCAAGAAGAACGCACCGCCGGCTGTCGCGGCGAGCAATGGTGCGGTCCTTTCGAGCAAGGTCCCCATGAAGCCGCGCTCGTTGGGCGCCGGCAAATCGCGCGGCACGAGCACGCGCGCATTGCGCGCCAGATCGAAGGGCGATTCGAATCGCAGGCATCGCGCGTCATCAACCCCGACGCGATTCGTAAAGTGCGAGAAGTCCTCGCCGACCGCGAGTGTTGCCGAGGTGAACACCCAGGCCGTCTCCGTGGCGTCCATGGCAGCGCGCAGTCGCACGGATACGTCGAGCGGTGTCATGTTGAGACGCACGCTGCGGCGCGACACTTCGACCCAGCGCAGACCATCGAGGTCGTCGTCGTTGACGATGATGCCAAGGCGGTCCACAAGCCTGACCACGCGATCCACGAGCGCATCAGACGCATCGACACCGATGCCGTCGAGCACTTCCAGAAGCGCAGAGAGCGCCGCCGAGAACTCGGACAACGGCGCCGTGATGGCACCGGCGAGGTTGGCCAACTCGTAGCGGCCACTGTCGGCCGGCGCCTGCTCGCGCAAGTCGAGCACTGCCTTACGGGCGCGCCGCATAGCCTCGTCGAGCGGCGGCCCGCCAATCCCTGCCGTGTCGACCTCGAGCTCATCAAACAGATCGATGCACTGCCGCGTGGACAGACTGACGCCAAAAAACTGCAGCGCCGTGTCGGGCAACTGGTGCGCCTCATCAATAATCACGGCGTCGGCGTCAGGCAGAAACTCAACAAAGCCCGTCTCGCGAAACGCCAGGTCGGCCAGTAACAGGTGGTGGTTAACAACCACGAGGTCAGCGCGTTGCGCATCGCGACGCGCCTGTGCGACGTAGCAGTCCTCGTAGAACGCGCACTTCTGGCCAAGACAATTGTCGGCCGTTGAGGTCACCCGCGGCCACACCGACGCGTCCTCGGGAATTTGCGTTACCTCAGCACGGTCGCCGCGCCGGGTCATGTCACGCCACTCGGAAAGAACCCGCGCTTCCTTTCCGGTCAGCGCCGCCGCATCCGTCAGGGCTTGGTCGAGCCGGTGCAGGCACAGATAGTTCGCGCGCCCCTTGAGCAAGGCCGTCTTCACGGGTCGGCCGACGGCCGCAGCGATCATGGGCAGGTCGCGGTGAAAAAGCTGGTCCTGCAGCGCGCGAGTGCCTGTGGAGATGATGGTGCGACGCCCGGCGACGAGCGCGGGCAATAGGTAGGCGAACGTCTTGCCCGTGCCGGTGCCCGCCTCGACCACGAGGTGTTCCCGGCTGGCCATGGCCACATCGACGGCTTCGGCCATAAGACGCTGCGACAGGCGCGGCTGATAGCCGGGAATGGCGCGCGCGACGGCGCCATCACTGGCCAGCAGGTCGTCGAGGTCGGTCATGGCGCGCACTATACCGCGCCCCGGGCGTTAGCGGTCGCCGCGAATCCTGCCCGTGATGCGGTTAAGCGTGTGCTGATCAGCTTTTACCGTGACACGCAGATAGGGACCCGCCGCCGTGTAGCGTGCGTCGTCGAAGTCCTCGTCGCGGAAGCCAGAGAAGTTGTAGCCGAGCGTCAGCCAGAGGTTGTCGCGGGGGTTGAACCCAACATCGACACCTACGCCATAGTCCGTCACACCCGACTCGTACGACGTCATCGCCGAGCCGTGTATGCCCCAGTCCCAGCGCGCGCGGAAGCTGCGGCGATAGTCGACGCCGGCCAGGTCGGTGTAGCCCGAGTAGCCGACACCATCGAACTCACTGTCGACGTACTTGAACGCGTACTGCAACGACAGCTCACCGGCCGCGCCGATGCGGCGCACCGCGTTAAAGTTGTTGATGAAGCGCATGCTGCGGCGCTCGCCGCCCAAACCGTCGCCCTCATCGAGCACGAGATCCAGCCGGTCGAGGAACGCCCAGCGGCGATCGGCCTTGCGATACGCCCAGCCAAACCGCAGGTCCGCGCGTCGCTCGCCGCGGTCAGCGCGGTCGCTGTTGAAGTATTGCAAGCCTGCCGACAGGCCGTGACCTGCGACGGGCTCACGGAACCAGCCAAACAACACTGTGTCGCGGTCCTCGTCATCGGCCGACCGGCGTTCGTAGCGCGCATTGGCCGACCAGTTATCAGACTGGTATAGCGCTCCCGCGAATGCCGCGACGAAGTCGGCGCGCAGGCTGCCTGATACGAGCTCGCGATCGGGATCAAAGACCTGCGCACTCTGCTCGTCGATAATCGTGTTGCTGTGGTCGACACCGACGTCGAGGGTCCAGCGCTCACCAATCTGTATGCCCTGGATAAAGCCGATGTTGGCGAACAAACGCGGGCCAAACTCGGTGACCTGGTTGTCGAGCGTGGTCAGGAACTGGGCGCGCTGCCAGGGCGTCGCACGCAGACCGACGCGAGAGGTTTGCGCATCAATACTCTCCCCGCTCGCCACCTCGTGCTCAGCAAACAGCGTGGCCTGCGCCAGCTTCCAGTCGAGTCCTACGAGCGTACGCGACGGGTAGTCGATGCTCTCATCGGTGTCGATGGCCTGCTCCGTCGACAGGCGCAGCGTGATGCGGTCACCGAAGAAGCTGCGTCCAACACCAGCGCGCGCCAGAGACGACTCGCGCTCCGTGCCATCGGCCGCCTCGTCGCTGACAAAGGCGAGCCCCGTAAACGCCGTGTTGCGTGAATCCTGGTAGCGCACTTCGGCTTCGGCGCGCTGGCGCTCAGCGCCCGTATCCAGGTTCTCCTGGTGGCCCAGCGACATCTGGCTGAACCAGCGCTCGGCGTGCTGCCAGCGCACATCCAGACCGGTCGCCTCAATACCGAGCTGGTTCGCGGCTTGCGCACCCAGCCCGAAATTCGAGTCCGACAGGCGGTGGTGAAGCCGCGCATCGAGGGAGCCCGTCGCGCGCTCAAGCTCGATCTTGTAGGCGTAGCCAGAGGTCGTGGCGCTGACGTCATTGCGGTCGGTGTCGGCGTACTCGGCCGTGAGTCGCGTCGCGTTGTCGATTTGCCAGGCGAGATCGACGCCGTAGAGCGCGTTGGCGTCCACGGCATTGTTTTCGTGGACCGCCGTGACACCGACTTCAAGCGCGCCGTCGAGCGCCTTGATCGAGGCACGGCCACCCGCAATCGTGTCGTCTTCCGCCGCATCGCGCGATTCGTACTCTGCGACGATGACCAGCGGGTTGAAGTCCTGGTCACGGCTCGGCACAGGCCGCTTGAAGAACAAGGTGCCGTTGATGTAGTCGATGTCGTAATCGAGGAAACGCGTCAGGCGCTCGCTCGCGATCACGACCGACGCGTCGAAGCGGTCACGCGTCTCGATACGCACGGCGTCAGAGTTGACGACAATGTCCTGACCGGAGAGCCGGTACAGACCCGAGGTGCCGTCGCCGGGGATGTCGTCGCGCTGGAATGACTGATCGCTCTCGGCCGCAAAGGCGTTAACGGTGAAACGATTGCCGAAGTACTGCACCTGCAGCCCGTTAAAGCGGCGCTCATAGCGGGCAAGCTCCGTGACCGACAGCCCCGTGTCGAAGTCACCGAACAGGGCGGAGAACTGTTGGCGCTCGAGCTTGATGTAAAGCTTGCGCTGGCTGGCCGCCTCAAAGCGCGTCTCGGTGCCATCACCGTAGAGCGTAAAGAAGGCGTCCGGATCGACCTCGGTGCCGAAACCATCGCGGTCCACGGCATTGCCGCGGGTGTCGTAGGCCAGCGTCAGCAGCGCGTCACCCTTGATCCGGCCCTTGGCGAAGAACGCCACGCGGCCGTCCGTGTAGACATCGTCCTCGAAACCGGCAGCGTCTGCCGCGTTAACGTTATCGCGCAGCGTGTTGTAGCCAACGGTGCCCTCGGCAAAGCCGACCAGAATCCAGTCGCGTGGCGCCGGCGCAAGGTAGGTGCGCAATTCCTGCTGGCGACCGTTCTCGAATTCAAGATCAACAATCACTTCACCCGCGCGCGTCGTGGGCTCGAGCTCCAGGTAGGCGATGCCGTCTTCGCCAACGCGGTAGAGCGGCCGGCGGTCGCCGACCTCAACAAGCCGGTTCTCGCGCTCCCGCGACACCTCGAACCAAGAGCGGTACGGGGCACGAACGCGGAAGCTGCCGATCGAGCCCGCACGCGCCGGCTGGCCATCCGCGTCGAGCAGACGTACACCGATCACGGGCCGCTGGCGGCCGTTGGCAGTAAGTCGGGATTCCTTGGCGACGAGCTCACCGCGAATGGGCTGTCCGGCGTAATGCACGGCACGTCGGTGCGTGGCCAACACCACGCCGTTGGCATCCACCACGGTCGCAATCAGCGTGTTGTCGCCATCGGCAAGGTCGACACCGCGCCAGCTGCTCAGCGCATGCTGTTTGTCGGCGCTGCGCTCGGTGCCATCGAAGTTAAGGTTGCTGACGGGCGCCCCGTTGAGCGACAGCTCGACGCGGCTGTCACCGGCGTGCGCCACTGCGACGGTCAAGCTGGGAATCGGCGGCTGGTAGTCGGCGGCTGGTGCGACAAAGCCATGCGCGCTGCCCAATGCCTCGACGCCCGGCGCTGCAACCATCACGGCTTCGTCACTCGCCGCCGTCACGCGCGCAATTTTTTCGTCGAGCGCGTTTCGCGATGCCGTCTCAGGGCCCGGCGTGGCGCCCGTTGTGTCGACCCGCTGCACGCCGCTGGCGGCCTGCGTGACCTCGACGACCGACTGACGACCGGGTCGCGTGCCGCTCATGACGAGTTCCACGCGCCGGTTGCGGCGCTTGCCGTCGGCCGTATCGTTGCTGGCCACAGGACGGTCGGGGCCGAAGCCACGCACCTCGATTGCCTTCGAATCGACATTGAGTGCGCTGGCCAGGTAGCGTGCGGCAGACGCAGCGCGCGCCTCGGACAGAGCGTAGTTGTCCGCAAACACGTGTCTGTTGCGAGCGGCAATACGATCAGCGTCCGAGTGCCCCACCGCTGCGAGGCGGATGTCATAGACGCCGCGCCAGGTATCGATGAGCGCGTCCAGCGTCTCGCGGTCATTGGCGGACAACTCAGCAGACAACACGTCGAAGTTCAGCGACAGCACGTACTCCGCGTTTTCTGTCGTGGCCGCCTCGCGTAGCATCCTCGCCTCGCCAACTGGCGTACGTTGGTTGCCTGTCGCGGGCGTATTGAAGTTGGCCACAGCGCGGCTCACGAGCTCACCGGCGTAGAGGGCATCGATCCTGGCCGAGAACGTAATGCGGTCGCGCCAGCCGCCCGCACGCTCGCCAATCACGAACACGACGGCATTGCCTGTCTGGCGCGGGCTCGGCAGCAGTTGGCCGTTGAGGCGCGCCGTGCCGGGTACAAGCGAGGCCGACTTGGGCAGCAGCACCGTGGCACTCAGACCTTCGACCGAGACATTGCCGTCACCGGTTAGCTCGAGCTTGTAATCGATCGTGTCGGGCGAGTTGCCGCTCTCGTTGACGAGCTCAAGCGAAACCGCACCCGTATCCGGTGCGCGCCGCTTGAGGTAGAAGTCGGCCCGATGCAACAGACCCGGTTTCAGGTCAACCAATTGCGAGTCCGCCCGACCGCCGAAGCGCGGTGCCGCGTCGCAGGGGACCAGCTCTAACCATTCCGGCACGGTGGTGTCGTCGAGCTGCGCCACACGTCGGCCCGGCGTCAGACCTTCGAGATGGTAACGACCGCCGTAATCGGTGACCGCGAATCGACCGTCCTCGAGGAAGACGCGCACGCCGGCAACACCCTGCGACTCGGTAAACGTCTCGTCGGTGCAGTTGCCCTCCACCACGCGGCCGACGAGCACACTCGTGCTCCGGAACAGGTCTTCACGCAGGCGAATCGATACCTGCGCTTCGTTAGAGGCAACGCCACGGTCCGCGCGCGCAGAAGCGATGTTGATAGCCTGACGCCCTCGAGCACCCGGCGTAATTTCCATGACGTAAGCCAGCGTTGCCGATGCTGCCGCGGGCAGATCGGGCAAGGTAAACGTGAACGAACTACCCGTCGCATCAGCGAAGACGGGATCGGAAATGACGTTGCCATTGAGCCGCGCCGAACCAGCCACATAGCGGAAGCCCTGCGGCGGCACATCACTGACGGTGATGCCCGTCGCAGCGACACGTTCTGATGCGTTGGTCAGACCGAGTTCGTAGCGAACGAAGTCGCCCACGCCGGCTACGGCCGTCGTGGTGCGTTTGGACAGGAACAGGCCGCCGTCAAAGGGATCGAGCGGGACGTCAACGAGATCGCCCGCGCCATCGACGACTTGCGTGAAGTCACCGCCGAATGAAGCCGTTGCCAGATCGAACGGCGCACCCGGCAACGTGTTGAGTTCGGCAACACTCCGGTTGGACGGTGCGATGAACTGCGCCGGCGGCACGATCTGCAGGCGGTAGTCGCCCGCGGGCAGGACCGGGAAGCGGTAGCCGCCAGCCGGCACGTTGTAGACCACACCGGCAGCATCGGTCGCGGGTGCGCCGCTGACTACCGTCGCCGGGTACGTGCTAACGCCGTCGTTGCCGAACACGGTCGCGGGCTGCCCCGTGGCCGCATCGACAAGCGTGATCGTCGCGCCGTCGACAGGCTGGCCCGTGCTGGCGTCGAACACGATCGAAAGCGGCTCCACAAGCGCCAGCGCCTGGCTCGCGTCCGTGTTGTCCGCCGGGTCGGCGTAGCTGATGGACAGCGTACTGTCGGGCGTCGTCTCAAGTACGCAGTTGCCCGCTGAAGGCGTCGCCTCGGCAAGTGGTACGTAACCCGTGAACACACCCGTGTTATTGCCCGTTTCGGTCAGCGTCAGCGTCTCGCTGTCACCGCCCGGGGCGTTGCTGACGGTCACGGTCACCGTCTCACGCAAGAGCCCATTGAGGTTTTGGTCACCGTCATCGAGACGCACAAACGCGGTCTCGTCGGTGTTGAAGATGCCCGTGTCCGCCACGGTTTGCGGGGCGGTCAGGTCGATCGGCTGGCCCGCGCCGTCAAGTGGTGCAGGCAAGGGAGTAAACGTCCCGTTGAGTGCACACTGCACGGGACCGATGGTTTCGCTGCGGCTCACGGTGCCCGCAGCGAGTCGTGTGAAGGTCGCCTGCGAAGGCGTGCGACCAAAAACGGTGATCACACTGGCCGTATTGCTGAGCACCGTGACGGGCGTGCCCGCGTCGGTCTGGAACAGCGCCCGTGCCTGGTTGTCGATCTGGGTACCGGGTGGCGTCGCCGCGACAGCGGTCAGTGCAAAGCCGAAGACACCGGCCAGCACCAACACCGCACTGCGAAGAAGCGCCGGGGCACGTCGAACGTACCCCGGAGCCACTCGCACGGCACGACGGCGGCGGACACACAAACGCCCGCGCGCCGCGGCCGGTTTCCCGGCCACGGCGCGCAGTGCAAGAGCAGCGATGCGCTCGCTCATGGGCGTCAGCGTCTCCGCAACTACCGTCAGTTGATGGTCACGCGGAAACGCACCACCAGCGTGTCGTCGACACCCGGGTTGGTACCCAGCGTCGCATTCACGTCGGCTTCGAGCGTCGAACCCGTGAGGCCACAGGGGTCCGCGTCGGCGTTGTTCGCCGTGCAGCCCGTTGTGGCGCCACCGAGGTCAAACTCGATATCGGCGCCGCCGCCGTATTCGCCCAGAGCCAGGGTCAGGTCGCCATCGATGACGTCCGTAACGCTGACCTGTTCGGCGTCGGCGGTACCCGTGTTCACGATCGTGATCGTGTACTCAACGACCGCACCCGGAATGTACAGCGGGTCCGTAGTGCCGTTGATCGGATCACTGATGATCGCATCCGCCTTGGTCACAGTGAGGGCAGCCGACGATACGGCAAAGCCGTCTTCGGCCGTCTCGAGACCATCATTGCCAGCATCGGCAAACACGACGTCAACACCGGCGGTGTTGCCGCCCGTGGTTTCCGTGACAATCGTCGCGCCGCTCGTGCCCGAAACCGCAGTCGTTGCGGTCATGCTGACGTTGGCGAACTCACCATTAACGACACCGATCGGCACGTCAGCAACGACGAACACGAGGATGTTGCCGTCAGCCGCGAGCGTGTCGACGAACTGGGCGTCACCGCCCGAGAAGTCGCCACTGCCGTCGGTGTCGGCGAAGGCCCGCAGGTTGTTGACCTGCTGATCATCGGTGTTGCCGTGAACGACGGCGCCGGCTGCGAGGTTGGCTGCGACCAGTGCGTAGCCCTGTGCCTCGTTACCGGTGTTGGTCAGGCTGAATGTAGCCACGACATCGGCCTGTCCCGGGCTGACCGGGGTGGGCGCGCTGTCGGTCTCCACCAGCGTCAGATCGACACGGTTATCGACGAGGAACGCCGTTGCCGTGCCGTTGCTGACACCTGGGGTGGAGTTACCCGTCGGAGACGATTCGATCGGCGTCTGTGCGATCGAGCCGACTTCGTAGTCGACGGTAGCCACGTTTTCGATCGAGGTCCCGGCCGCGGTGCCGGCAGCTTGTGCCGTCCCCGCGAACGACAACGCGATCGCTACGAGTCCCGAGGCCGCTATACGGCCCAGGGTTGTGCGTGCAAGCGTCATTTCGCTTCTCCTGTCTTGCATTAATTTGCTCTTGCCAATGCGCAGGTCGCTCGGATGCGCCAAGCCGCCCTGCGCAGCGGCCTGGAAGTCCCTGTTATCGTTGAGCCCGGTGGTCCCTTACCGGGCGAATCTGGCGGCGCCTAATTGAGGCGCGCGCGGAATCGGGCGAAGCCCTGTGCACCGGGATCTAGCGGCTCGCGCAGGATCCAGCGGATGTGAGTGAGATCGTCGACACCGGCGGCGATCGCGGTGCCCTCGCGTTCGACAGTCAGTGCCTCGAGCGCGTCGAACGAGGCGCCACCGTCAACGGAAAAGCTGACGTCGGCACCCGGGGCAAACGCGGAATCGACGACATAGCTCAAGGCATCGTTGATGGGGTTTGTGATGACGACGTTGTCGACGGCCTGTTCGGCGACATTCGTGTAGGTGACCGTGTAGATCACCACGTCACCGGGCACGACTTTGTCGGCAGTCACGAGCTGCACGACCTCTTCGCCCGCATCATTGACGACACGTACTTCTTTCTCAACAACGCTCTTGAGTTCGATCTTGCCCTCCTGAGCCAGGGCGGGTGTCGCCAGGCTCAGTGAGAGCACGGCTGCCAGTAGGGTCAGTGCTCGGTTCATGCTTCGCTCCTTAATAAATGCTGTCAGTTGCATCGCCACTTCGTTGGTGGCGTCAGTCGATGAGTACTTCAAAAGTGATGGTCTGCACACCGTCGGCGGCAGCCAGGTCGCCCAGCGTCACGCGCACGAGCGGCGTCGGTGCCACCTCGTACACGCCCGCGTCAGCATCGGCGGCATCGCTGAGGCCAGCCGCGTTAAGCGCGAGGCTTCCTGGGACATAGCTCGTGTTGGCCGGAATCTGATCTTCGACGGCAACCGCGACGGCCGTCCCGGTTCCCGTGACTTCGGCCGTGACCGTGTAGCGAATCGTGGCGCCGGGTACGGGCTGATCACCGCCGAACGGGTCCAGCACCAGGGCGACTTTGTTGAGGACGAGCGCGACGTCGGAAACGAGGTATTCGCCCGTCGCGGTCGCGGTGGCGCCGCTCGCGCCGGCCACGGCGTCGACCCCACCGGCGCCGGCGCCGGCGAACAACGTGCCTGGCGCACCACTGCCCGTGGCAGCGACGGCGATCAATGCACTGGTGCCGCGGTCACCGTTGGCGAGACCCGTGGGAACGTCGTTGACGACGATGAGTGTGATCGCAGCGTCTGGCGCGAGGTCGGGGTCACCGCTGCCCGGTACGTAAGGCGTGTCAGCCGCGCTGAAGTCGCCGCTCGCGTCACTGTCGAAATAGATGTTGGGGCTCGCGGCGATGGGGTCGAAATCGTCACCGGCCAGCGCATTGTCAACGCTGAGCCCGAACGATTCCTGGCCGTTGCCCGTGTTGGTCACCGTAAAGACGAGTGCCTGCGCAGTATCGCCGGGGCTCACGGACTGCTGCGGGCTGACGAGTACCACCGTGACGTCGAGAATCTCGGCGACACTGATCGTGACCGTGTTCGAGTCCTGGGTGACCGGGTTGCCGTCGAGCTCGTAGCTGACACTGGCCGTATTGGCGATGTCTGTGCCTGCCAGCGTGCCGGCGGCACCGGCCCCTGCTGACAGCATGGCCAGAATGATGGAGGCGAGAAAGCGCCTCGTCCCTGTCGCGCACACGCCGTTTCTGATTGTCATAAGCCTGCTTCGTCCCGATTTCCGGGCACACCCCGGTTTCACCATAAGATTGTCCCTGAGCGGGACGCTAAAGCCTATGGATCAGGGTGTTACGACCGCGAATCTGTGAGCGTATTCACGACCTCTGTGTGAACCAGGTCTCATTCTGGCTAAGCAGTGCTTAAGGATTCCGGGACGCTGCCGTGCGCCGGACGAACTCAAGACGAAAACTTACCGAAAAAAGGTTGACAGCACCATGACGCTGCCATATTGTGCGCTGCAACATTTGTTGCACCGCACCATTGAGGGTTCTCACCGTGAAAGAACAGATCGAAACTGCGCTGACGCGCGTCGCCGACTCGGCCCGTACAACCATGAACACCGCTGTTGACGCCACGCAGGAACGCGTTGGCCAGGCTGGCAAAGCCATCGCAACGGGCAAGAAGCCCGTCGCCAAGCTTTCCAAGGCCAGCATTGACGTCAACGGTATCGGTTTCCGCCTGTCGAAAGACCTGATCGAGCTGCAGACCAAGAGCGTCCAGGGCAGCCTCGACGCACTGGCTGGTGGCTTTGACGCCGCTGCCCGCGCTGAATCGGTTGGTTCGCTGCTGGCCTACCAGCGCGACACGATGCCGAAGGTCGTTCGCGGCTACATCACTGACATCCGCGAAGCCTTCGACCTCGTTCGTAGCGCTGCGACGGACGTCACTGGCGTTGTGTCCGGCATCGGCAAGCCCGCCGCACCCAAGCGTGCGAAAACGGCTGCCAAAAAGACCGCACGCAAGGCTCCCGCAAAAAAAGCTAAAACGAAAGCAAAAACGGCCGCTAAGACGGCTGCGAAAAAGGTAGTAGAGGTCACGGAGTCGGTAACGGCTGCCTGATCTCAACCTCTCCCCCTGAGGTTACCCAACACTGGCCATCTCTCCCCCCCCCCCCTGACGGCCAGCGCAACCTGACGCTGACACCTCCCCCCCGGGGTGTCAGCGTTTTTTTTTGCTTACGATTGACAGCGCTGACATCACCATCGTGCATTGGCGCTGGTCTATAATCGCGACCCCGACAAAAGACCGCGAAACCATGCCCCAACACAGCCGATTGCAGGACCTAAATACCTGGGTCGATGCAGTTGCCGCGCGCACCCAGCCTGACCGCATTGTCTGGTGTGATGGCAGCGACGCCGAATACGACCGGCTCGTCGCCCAGATGACCGACGACGGCACCCTGCTACCGCTGAACCAGGACCGATACCCAGGCTGCTACCTGCACCGTTCGGACCCCGACGATGTGGCTCGCGTCGAACACCTGACCTTCGTCTGCACGAGCGAAGAAGACGATGCCGGTCCGAACAACAACTGGATGGCACCTGAGGCCGCGCACGCCAAAATCGACGCGTTGTTCGATGGCGCCATGCGAGGGCGAACGATGTACGTCGTGCCCTACTGCATGGGGCCGATCGATTCGCCCTACGCCCGCTGCGGCGTCGAGATCACGGACAGCCCCTACGTGGTCGTCAACATGAAACTCATGACCCGGATGGGCGATGCCGCGTTAGCGCGCATTGAGCGCGACGGCGACTACGTGAAGGGTCTGCACTCAACCGGCACGCTGGACCCCGATCAGCGGTTCATCATGCACTTCCCCGAATCGCTCGAAATCAAGAGCTACGGCTCGGGCTACGGCGGCAACGCGCTGCTCGGCAAGAAGTGCCACGCGCTGCGTATTGCCAGCTGGCAGGCGCGCCAGGAAGGCTGGCTCGCGGAGCACATGCTGATCGTCGGCGTGCAGAGCCCGGCGGGCGACACCCATTACCTGGCCTGCGCCTTTCCGTCTGCCTGCGGCAAGACCAATCTGGCCATGCTGATACCGCCGGCGTCGCAGCCGGGCTGGAAGATCTGGACGCTGGGTGATGACATCGCCTGGCTGCACCTCGACGATGCCGGCCAATTGCGCGCGATCAATCCCGAGGCGGGCTACTTTGGTGTCGTTCCGGGCACGAACGAGAAGACCAACAAGAACGCCTTCGACACGATTCGCAGCGACACCATTTTCACCAATGTCGCCCTAACCGAGGACAACTGCCCCTGGTGGGAAGACAAGGGCGAAGGCACGCCGGCGACTGACTGGCGCGGCAACCCTTATTCGGGCGACGGACCTGCGGCGCATCCCAATGCACGCTTCACGGTGCGCGCCACGGCAAACCCTGTGTACAGCGAATTGGCCGAAGCGCCCGACGGCGTGCCCATCTCGGCCATTGTATTTGGCGGGCGGCGCAAGCAGCTCGCGCCACTCGTCTTCGAGGCCAAGGATTGGCACCACGGCGTCATGGTGGCGGCGGGCGTGGCGTCTGAGACGACGGCTGCGGCCACGGGCGCCGTGGGTGTGGTGCGCCGCGATCCGATGGCGATGAAGCCTTTTTGCGGCTACAACTTCGCCGACTACTGGGCGCACTGGTTGTCCTTCGCCGAGCGCTCCGATGCGTTGCCTCGCGTCTTTCACGTCAACTGGTTCCGCCAGGACAGTGAGGGGCGATTCCTCTGGCCTGGCTTTGGCGAGAACCTGCGCGTCCTGCGCTGGATCATCGGCCGTTGCGAAGGTCAGCTCGAGGCGCGTGACACAGCGATCGGCCACCTCCCGCACGCCGCAGACATCGATGCCCAAGATCTCGAGATGGCGCCGGGTGCGCTCGAGACACTCCTGGATGTCGATAGGGCCGGATGGGACGCCGAGATTGCGGCCGTCGGTGAATACCTCGATGCCTTCGGCGCACGCGTGCCCAATCGGCTGCGCGAGGCGCAGCTAAAGATTCTTGATGCGTTGAAAGCGGTGAGCTGACCCGCCGAGGCGTCAGCCGTCTGAGGCTTCGAGCAGGTAGTGCACGGCCAGCGAGGTGCCCGGCTTGGCGACCTTGCCCAAGCCGATGACGCCCTCGCCCTGCAGCTGCATGCTGTCACGACGAACGAACGACTCCTGGCCGTCGATGGTCACGACGAATGAGCCGTTGGTGCTCTCGTCGACGAGGAAGTACTTGTTGCGGCGCTTCTCGATGCGCGCGTGCACGCGCGAGATCAGATTACCCTTGATGACGAGGTCATTGTCCTCGGCGCGCCCCATGGTGATCTGCTGGCGCTCTGGCTCGACAGCCATGTTGCGGCCTGCGAACGACAACGTAAGGCGCTGTGTTTCCTCGGCTGACGAAAATCCGATGGTCTGAACGACACTCGTGGCTTCCTCGTTGGGCTGCCAGAGCACTTCGAACAGCGCGACCTCGTCCTTCTTGCCTTTAACGACCGCCAGATCGATCTGGCGTGTGGTCTTCCGCCAGGCATCCCCGAGTCGCTCGACCATGGCGCCTGTCGTGACAATCTGCCTGGCCTTGGCCTGCGATGTCATGCGATTAGCCGTGTGCACGGCCGCGCCGAATATATCGTTGGGTTCGCGCGCGACGACACCGTAGTGGCAGCCGATGCGAATCGAAATGCTTTGACCGTCGGGTACGAGATTCTTGCTGCCCGAGATGCGCTGCTGCATCTCGACGGCCGCGCCAATGGCGGCGTCCGAGTCGGGGAAGATCGACATGACCTCATCCCCCATGGTCTTAATGACCTCACCGCCACCTGAATCGGTGGCACTGATCATGATGTCCAGGCATTGGCGCACGACAGCGCGGGCCTGATCGTCGCCCAGCGATTCGTACAGTTGCGTGCTGCCGACAACATCGGCAAACACAATGGCGACTTCCAGTTCCTCGCTCACTGCGACGGCCCCCTACTCCCTAGACCAGGCGCGGGCCCCGTGACCACTGCACCTTCACGGCGTCGATTATAAGCGCGCAACGCATTGAAATGTCGAGGCAATGCGCGTCGATGCTCAGCGCTCCGCCACAATGTAGGCAATCCAGGCCGGATCTGCCTCACCGTGCGGGTCGGGTTCGTAGACGCCGTTCCCCTCACCATCCTCGTCAACACCCTCCCAATAGACGGTGACGGTGCGAAAGCCAGCCTCGAGCAAGAGCTCACGAATCTCAGGCAGCGTCCACAATCGCCAGTCGTAGGTGAAGGCCTTCTTTAACTTCGAGCCATCGGGGAAGTGAAAGTGAATATGGCAACGAATCTCGCCAGTTACGGGTCGATAGCGGGCTTGGTGCCAGACGTAGGTAAAGCCGTCGAGCTTCGTCTTCTCCTTCATTTCACTGATGGCTTCGGAGCCGCCGAACGCGTCGAGGAAGAACACGCCGTCGTCAGCGAGACCGCGCCGCGCATTTTCGAAGTAGCCGCGCAGGGCGTCGCGCGTCTTGAAGATGTTGTAGCTGAAATTGAAGGCGCCGATGATATCCGCCGGCGACGCCGTGACGGTGCAGACGTCTTCCTGAAGGAGTTTGACGCGCAATTGCGCATCAGCGGTCAGCCGTGACACGCGGTGGTCGATGCCCCAGTCGAGAGTCGGGCGATCGAGATCCACGCCAATCGCTTCGTTGCTGGGACGGCGTCGCACCCACTCGCAGGCGGCGCTTGCCGTGCCACAGAAATCCTCGCGAAAGCGCTTGGCTTTGCGACCGCGCAGCTTCTCGTAGGTGGCATCGAGGAAGTCAATCTCGACTTCGACGTCCTGAACCGATTCCTCATACAAATCATGGCGGTCGGCTGACTCGGCCATCGTTGGTTCCTGGCCCTTTCTTTTGGCGCGGCCCATGACGTCCCCTGCGGCAATCAAAAAGAAGCCACACGGCACATGGCCGGGGCTTTCGTGGGCGCGATTGTATCGAGTGGCCCCGGACGAGACCAGCAAGTGCCTTCAGGCGGCCACGGATTCGAGCGGCTCGAGTGCTGCGATCAACAGCTCCGGGCCGACACGGTCAAGATGGGCGCGCTCGCTGAGCGTGCGTCGCCAGGCACGTGCGCCGGGCAAGCCGTTGAACAAGCCCAACATGTGCCGCGTGACGTGCTTGAGCGACGCACCCTGCCCGAGCGCCCGCTCGACGTACGCCGCCATCTCGTGGACCACGGCAGCGCGCGTCGGTGGCGCGCAGTCAGGATTGACGAGTTGCTCGAACGCCGTCAGCGACCAGGGATCCTGGTAGGCGGCGCGACCGATCATGACCCCATCAACGTGCTCAAGATGGGTCGCTGCGGCAACGGCATCAACGATACCGCCGTTAATGAAGACGGTGAGATCGGGTCGACGCTGCTTCTGACGGTACACAGCGTCGTAAATGAGCGGTGGCACTTCGCGATTCTGCTTGGGGCTCAGACCCGCAAGGACAGCGATGCGCGCATGAATGTCGAAATGCGTGCAGCCCGCGCCCGCCACGGCGTCCACAAACGCGTCGAGAAACGCGGCGTCGTCGCGATCATCAATGCCGATGCGCGACTTCACGGTGACGGGAATCGAGACGGCCTCGGACATGGCCAGCCAACACCGAGACACGGTGTCGGGCTCTGCCATGAGACAAGCGCCAAACGCACCCTTCTGCACGCGATCGCTGGGGCAACCGACGTTGATGTTCACGGCATCGTAGCCTGCCTGCTCGGCCATGATCGCAGCCTCGCGCATAAGCTCGGGCTCGCTGCCGCCCACCTGTGACACGACCGGGTGCTCCTCGGCGTTGAACGCGAGCAGCCGGTCTGCGTCGCCATGCACGAGCGCGGCGGCGGTCACCATTTCCGTGTAGAGCACGGCTGAGGGCGCCAGAAGACGGTGAAAGTACCGGCAGTGCCGATCCGTCCAGTCCATCATCGGCGCTACGGCAAGAGGCACGGTGTTCATGGCGTGAGTGTATCGAACCGGTCGTTTGAGCTCCTAGCACCAGGCATCACTGAATGTCCCTACGCCCGCGTATCCGCGCAAGCGCTGTCAACACCGGTTGACACTCAAATGAGAATCATTATCATTTAGTTGCATGGGGAGTAAGCTAGATGCGATCGAACCGACCGCCAGCAATCAGCCGAGAGTCATTCTCGCCGAGCAGTTGTTTGGCGAAGAGCAGGAGGTTCGGATTCACTTCAAAGGGCAGGAATACCGCCTGCGAAAGACGCGCAATGGCAAGCTCATCCTGACTAAGTAATCCGCGAGCCAGCGCGTTCACCCCCAACCAGCAAGCCAGCGGATTCGCCTTCAGGATCGATATCCTGCCCGGCGCACCCCAAGAAAGAACAGACAAGTCCCCAAAGTGGGACTCTGACCAAGAAACCGCAATAAGCTGGATAGCGCCAACGATGAACCACACGAGCAGCTGTATGACCAATCCGCACGGACGACACCCGGTAGCCTTCAAACCCGCGGCGATCGCCGTAGTGACGATCCTCTTTGCGGGTTGCGCGGCAACGCCTGGGGCAGAATCGGCGCCCGTCGAATCAGCGGGGGCCGCCGAGTCCGAGCCCGCAGCCAAGCCGATGCCTGAGTACCGCGAAGTACCCAACCCAGGCTTCGCGGCGATCCGCGAAGGCGACACTGCCGAGCAGCGTGACCGACTTGCGATCCTCGCCATGCGCGGTGAACACCGTGTCGATTTTCATTTTATGGAGACCGTACGCCTGGGCGCCGGCTATAGGCGACGCGACGACAAGACCACGGGCGCCTTCGAATTGGTTCAGGTAGTCACCGATACACCCGACCATATTGTCCTGCAGCACTTGCTGGTGATGGAGAGTGGCTACGTGATCAAGCACTGGCGCCAGGACTGGACCTACGAAGCGTCGACGCGCTTCGAGTTTGTCGAAGACCAGACTTGGGACGTACGCGACCTGGCACCAGAGCACACCGCAGGCGCCTGGACGCAGTGCGTGTTTGAGGTGTCGGATGCACCGCGCTATTGCGGGACCGGCAAGTGGCAACACGATGACGCTGCTTCCACCTGGACCAGCGATCGCACCTGGCGACCCTTACCGCGACGCGAGTACACAACCCGTGATGACTACAACGCGATCGATGCGTTGAACCGTCATACCGTGACGCCGCACGGCTGGACGCACGAGCAGGACAACACGAAAACAGCCAGAGATGGACGCAAGGCGACGCAAACGCTCGTCCGGGAGTTCGGTTTCAACGACTACCGTGCCATCGAGGGATATAACTTTGGGCCCGGTGTCGACTACTGGGACAAGACGGCAGCCTACTGGGCCGATGTTCGCGCCGCCTGGACGCGCCGACTGGCCCCGGGCAATACCGTGGTCATCGACACCGCCGTTGATGGCATGCAGATCATCACGGCCACGTTCAAGCACGCGGAATCCGCCGACAGCATGTCCGCGGAAGAACGCCGCGCGGCCATTGAAACGTTGCTCGAAACGTACGTGCAATACACGTCGACGACAGATACGGACAACGCGACCGCTTCCACGCGCTGAGCACGACGCAACGTAGCTGCTCGTCGTTGCCGCGGGGTGCGGTAGACTCCGGGCGATGAATGGCGCCGATGCACTGATTGCGACGCTCGCTAAGCAGGGCGTGCGTGCCTGCTTTGCCAACCCGGGGACCTCCGAACTGCACCTGGTCGCGGCACTCGATCGCGAGCCGGGCATCCGGTCGATTCTCGGGCTCTTCGAAGGTGTCGTCACAGGCGCGGCCGATGGGTACGGCCGTATGGCGCGTGTTCCGGCGATCACACTGCTCCATCTCGGGCCCGGACTTGCCAACGGACTGGCCAACCTGCACAACGCGCGGCGCGCGAGAAGCCCGGTCATCAATCTCATCGGCGATCATGCCGTCGACCATGTTGCGCTTGACGCACCACTGACATCAGACATCGAAGGGCTTGCGCAGCCGATGTCGGACTGGGTCCGGCGCTCAACCTCACCCGATGACCTGGCGCAGGCGGGTGCCGAGGCCATCGCGGCCGCGCAGCGGCACCCTGGCGCAGTCGCAAGTGTCATCGCCGCTGCCGATCACTGCTGGGGCGCAAGCTCTGTGACGCCTAAGCCGGTGGCACCGCCACAAGCCTTGTTGGTCGACCATGAGGTCATTGCAACAGCAGCCGAAGCGCTCATGGCCAGTGCCACGCCTTGCCTGTTTCTGGGCGGACAGTCGCTGCAGGGTGATGCGCTCAACGCTGCGGGACGCATTCAAGGCGCGACGGGCGCCCGGCTCATCTGCGAGACCTTTCCGGCACGCGTCGAACGCGGCGCGGGGCGCGTCGCTGTAGAGCGCCTGCCCTACTTCGGCGACGCGGCGATCGCATCGCTGACCGGCACCGACGCCGTCGTGCTCGCCGGTGCGCCAGCGCCGGTGTCGTTCTTCGCCTACGAAGGCCAGCCGTCGCGACTGCTACCCGGCAACGCTGAAGTGGTCACACTCTGCGAGGCGCGCGACGACGTCGCCGACGCGCTGATACGGCTCGCGGAGGCACTTGATGCGCCTGCCGCGGTGTCCACCGCGCGGGAGAACACGGCGGTCACGCCCGACGGCCCGCTGACGCCGGCCTCTGTTGCAGGGGTGCTCGCGGAGTGCCTCCCTGAAGGAGCGATCGTCTCTGATGAGGCCGCGACCACAGGACTGCCGTCGTTTCTCGCGACCACGGCGGCCGCGCCGCACGACTGGCTCACGCTCACGGGCGGCGCCATTGGCCAGGGATTGCCCGTCGCCGTCGGTGCGGCCGTCGCCTGTCCCGACCGACCGGTCATTGCTTTACAGGCGGATGGCAGTGGGCTTTACACCCTGCAGGCGCTCTGGACGATGGCGCGCGAGCAGCTCGACGTCACCACGGTCATCTTCAATAACGGTAGCTACGCGATTCTGAACATCGAGCTGGCGCGCGTGGGGCTCGCTGATGTGGGCGACACCGCACGGTCATTACTCGACCTGACCCAGCCTGCGATCGACTGGACCGCGCTCTCGACCTCGCTGGGCGTCACGGCGACGCGTGTCGCCACGACCGCCGAATACCGCAGGGCGCTCAAAGACGCGCTCGCGGTGCGCGGACCACAACTCATCGAAGTCATGGTCGCGCCCCGCGCTTGAGCGCCCTAACCGGCGCGTAGCTGATCGCCGAGTGGCAGCGTCGTGATGAGCTGCCCCGTCGCCGCAAAGATCGCGTTCGTGACCGCAGGCGCGATAGGCGGCAGCCCCGGCTCACCGACACCCGTCGGCGCTTCACCGGAGTTGACGATGTGCACGTCAACCTCGGGCATCTCATTAATGCGCAACGGTCGGTAGAGGTGGTAGTTATTCGAAAGCACCTGGCCCTCGTTGAACATCACGGCCTCGCGCAAGAACGCGCCCAGTCCCATGCCGATGCCACCTTCCATCTGGGCGCGCACCACGTCGGGATTAATCGCGAACCCGCAGTCCACAGCGCAGACGACACGATGGATCTTCAAGCGGCCACCAGAATCAACACTAATTTCAGCGACTTGTGCGACAAAGCTAGAGAATGACTCGTGCACCGCCACGCCGCGGAACCGGCCTTCGGGCGCGGGCCCGGACCAATTCGCAGCGCTCGCCGCCCGCTCAAGAACCGCCCTGTGGCGCGGGTGCGCCTCGAGCAAACCGAGCCGGTACTCGACAGGGTCTGCCTTGGCCGCATGCGCGAGCTGATCGATCATGACCTCGGTGACCCAGCCATTCTGCGTGTGCCCGACTGAGCGCCACCAGAGCACCGGAACACCAATGCGTGGCGTGTGCACATCGACCTGCAGCTGCTTCACGGCGTACGGCAAATTGGCCGCACCTTCGACCGTCGACGGGTCAACGCCGTTGCTGATCATGCCCTCGAACGGCGTGCCCGAAAGGATCGACTGCGTGACGATGCGGTGCGACCAGCCAACGGGCTGACCCGCGGCATCGATGCCCGCGCGCATGACGTGCAGACTCATGGGCCGGAAGTGCCCCGAATTGAAGTCGTCCTCGCGCGTCCAGATGAGCTTCACGGGATCGTTGCCCTGGCTCGCCCGGGCGATGGCGACCGCCTCGGCGATGTAGTCGCTGTTGGGCACAGCGCGGCGGCCGAAGCTGCCACCCGCGAACAGTGTGTTGACCCGAACCTGCCCCATGGGGACACCCGCTACGGCGGCCGCGACCTGCTGGTCGACGGTCTGCAACTGCGAACCTGTCCAGATCTCGCAGCCGGATTCATCGAGCCGGACCGCGCAGTCCATCGGCTCCATCGTGGCATGCGCGAGAAACGGGGTCTCGAGCGTCAGCTCCACCACCTGGCTCGCGCGGTCGAGCGTCGCATCAACGTCACCGCCATCACTGGCCGTCACGCCGGGCGTCGCGGCCATCTCACGGTAATCGGCCATGATCTCGTCGCTGCCACGCAGCTCCGCGTCGTTGTCGTCCCACTCAATCTTGAGCGCATCGCGACCCTTGCGCGCCGACCAGAAGCTGTCGGCCACGACGGCGATGCCTGTCGGTACCTCAACGACTTCGCTCACACCTTCGACAGCCTGCGCTGCTGACGCATCGAACGATGCCACACGGCCCCCAAAGCGGGGCGAATGGGCAACGAGCGCCACTTTCATTCCGGGCAGGTCCGCGTCAATGGTGTATCGCGCGCTGCCATCCGTCTTGGCCGCCGAATCGATACGCGGCAGATCGGTACCGAGCAGCTTGAAGTCCTCGGGTGCCTTAAGCGTCGGCGCGTCAGGCGGCGTTTCGCCGGCCGCCTCTGCGGCCAGCTCACCGAATCGGGCCGACCGGCCCGACGAGTGGCTGACGACACCCGCCTCGACGGAAATCTCGGAAGCGGGAACGGACCAGCGCTTGGCCGCTGCGCCCACCAGCATGGCGCGCGCGCCGGCCGCTGCCGTGCGGTACTGCATCCAGGAGTTGGCGATGGCGGTCGAGCCGCCCGTGCCCTGCACGCCGAAAAACAGGTTCGCGTACTTTTCCGCATCGGCGGGCGCAAACTCAAAGCGCATTTGCGACCAGTCTGCATCAAGCTCTTCGGCCACGATCGAGGGCAAGCCTGTTGTCACACCCTGCCCCTTGTCGAGGTGCTTGACGACGGTCGTGACCGTGTCGTCACTGCCGATGTGCACAAACGCGTTGAGCGCTTCCAGGCTAATGGGCGCAGGCGCGGGTTCTGCTGCCGCTGCGGGTGCTGGCGCCGCTGCTGTAGCGGGTGCCTGCTCACGTTGGCCGCAGCCGACCACGAAGCCGGCGCCGCCGAGCGTTGTGACCGTCAGGAATCGACGCCGCGAGAGCGCCGGAGAGGCGGTGACGGCGGCCGCATCGATGTAGCGTTTCATGCCGCACCTCCGAGCTCGCCGGCGGCCTGGTGAATGGCCTTGCGAATGCGCTGGTAGGTGGCGCAGCGACAGAGGTTGCCGCTCATGGCCGCGTCGATGGCGGCATCGTCGGGTGACGGGTTACTGCGCAGTAGCGCAATGGCACTCATCATCTGGCCGCTCTGGCAGTAGCCGCACTGCACCACATCGAGCGCCCGCCAGGCGTCGCGCACAGCCTTCGCAACCGCGTCGTCGGCGCCCTCAAGCGTTGTGATTTCGCGCCCGGCAACGGCT
>JBCCBB010000056.1:0-19266 GCA_039814545.1 Pseudomonadota bacterium | reverse complement strand
TTGAGCGCGGCGTAGCCTGCGGCGGTGACGGGAAGTTTCTCGACCATGACGCGCTCCTTGCTTCGAGCGTTGTTCTGAATGCCTCTCTCGCCTTCGCGAAAGCGGCGCGCCCCGGAAGCGGCCTCGCCGCCGCCGGGGCGCCTACGAGCAGTACCTCGAGCGTTTCTGGCGCCCGCTGACCATGGAGATGGTCAACCACCAAAACGGGCGCCGCACGGTGCTCGAGTGGGCCGACTTCGCGTTCGGGCTCGAGCTGCCCGCGCGCGACTTTGAGCGCGATGCGCTGCGCGATATTCGCTAGCCTGCTCGTCGTCGCGGGCGCCGCCGCGGCCAGCGACTGGGAGGTCGACGCGGAAGTCGAGCTCTCGGCGCGTTACTTCCTGCAGGAGACTGACGATCCGCGCCAGGACCAGTTCGCAGCCGACCTTTACGGACAGGTCGATGCCTTTCGCGACTGGCATGAAGGCCGCCAGCGTTTCGCGGTATCCGTCAACGCGCGCGGCGATTCCGACGACGGCGAACGCAGCCGCTTCGATGTACAGGAGCTTTACTGGCGTTACCGCTGGCCGCGCGCCGAAGTGGCCGTGGGCGTCGACCGTGTGTTCTGGGGCGTCACCGAGGCGCTGCACCTCGTCGACATCATCAACCAAACCGACCTCGCGGCCAGTCCCGATACCGAGGACAAGCTGGGCCAGCCCATGCTGCGCCTCACGCTGCGACCCCGCTGGGGCACGATCGATGCCTACGTGCTGCCGCGGTTTCGCGAGCGGCGGTTTCCAGGAACCGCGGGCCGCCTCCGCGGCCCCGTCGAAATTGTGGCGGACGCGGCCCGATTCGAGTCCAGCGACGGCCGCGACCATGTCGACTTCGCGCTGCGCTACAGCCACTACCTGGGACCTGTCGAGTTCGCGCTCTCGCAGTTCACGGGTACTGCGCGCACACCCGCCTTCGAACTCATCGGCCTCACGCCTGTGCCACAGATCGCGCCCGTCTACTTCCAGACGGACCAGACAGGACTCGAACTGACATACGTCCAGGGCAACTGGCTCTGGAAGCTCGAAGCCCTCTCTGCGCGCGACCCCGTGCAGCGCTACCGCGCGGCCACGGGCGGCTTCGAATACACGTGGTCGAGCGTGTTCGGCAACGCAGACCTCGGCCTGATCGCCGAGTACCAATACGACAGCCGCAATCCGGGCGAGGTGCTCGCGTTCGACAACGCGGGGCTCTTCAATGACGACGTTGTTGTGGGCGCGCGGCTCGGGCTCAACGACCTCGCGGGCAGTGAACTCTTGTTGCTGGCCACGTGCGATCGCGACAACGGCGGCCGTGTGGTGACAGTGGAGGCGTCGCGGCGCTTAGGTTCGCAGTGGCGGCTGGCGCTTGAGGGGCAGCACTTCTCTGCTGGTGACGAGGCTGACCTGCTTTCGATCCTCGCGCGCGAGGACTACTGGCGGCTGTCGCTGACGCGTTACTTCTGAGCGCTTCGGATGAGCTGCCAGGCGCATTCGCGCATGGCAGTAACACCGCGCGAGCGAAACTTGGGCTCTTCGTCGAGAACGTCCGTCTTCTGCAAGTCCGTCACCGCGAAATCCGCAGCGAACAAACTCTCGACCTCGTCGCTCATGACGGCGAATGGCGGTCCCGACATTTCCTGCTGCGCGTACTCGACGGTCACCAGCAACGTGCTACTGCCCGCGGGCAGCAGTGCCGCGAGTGTCACTGCATAGCGCCGGCGGGTCTCGACGTCGAGCGCGACGAGCGCCGCGCGATCGTAGCAGGCCGTGGCGCCCTGCAGGTGCGGAGGCTGCAGTGCGAAGACGTCGCCGCAGTACAAGCGAGTGTTGCCCTGCTCGAGATAATCGATGCCGGCCTCATTGCCTGCATAGGCCACCAGCCCGGCCTCCTCGAAGAACGCCTCAACGGCGACGCGGCTGAGCTCGATGCCCACAACGCGGTGCCCCTGCGCGGCGAGCCAATGCATGTCGAGGCTCTTGCCCGCCAGCGGCACAAACACTGTCGCGCCCGACTCGACGCCGGCCGTTGGCCAATGCGCCGCGAGCATGGGGTGAATGTCCGCCCTGTGGAAGCCGATGCGGTCGTCACGCCAGCGCGCGTGCCAGTCGGCGTCGGCCACTACCAGTGCCCCGTGCCCGGCGCGCCCTTGATGGGGCCCGTGAGGTCCGGTGTCACCCAGCCGCCGTAGAAGCCGCCAGGCTGTGGTGTCACACGATCCTCGCCGACCCAGCAGGCGTCGACGCGCTGCGGCATGAAGGCGATCCAGCCCGCGATGCGGTCGAACTCGGGGTAAGGCTTCGGGTAGCACCAGGCGGCGGCCGCAGAACGCGCGCCGTCGACCACAACATCGAAGTAGGCAGCCTCGCCTTTCCATTCGCAGTGGCTCGACTGGCTGAGGGGCACCAGCAGGTCCATGTCGACGTCGTCGGCGGGCAGGTAATACGTCGGCGCGCTGGCCGTTTCGCACACGCGTTGCGCGCGCAGCGAGTTGGCGATCTCCGCACCGGCGTGCTCGACGCGAATGCGCTTGGACACCGACTCCAGGCGCGGCGGTCGCGGGTAGTCCCAGACCGATTCCTGGCCTGGACCGGGCACGTCGATGTTGTCGGGGCGCGGTGATCGGTCCCAGGCGCGCCGTGCGGCCAGGATCCAGTCGGGCGCGCGGCGATCAGGCATCCGTCTTGTCGTCGTCGGCGGGCGCGTCCTTGCCATTCTTGCCGCGCGCGGCGCGCAGCCCCAGCGCACGTTCGATGCGATCGCGCGCCGCCTCAAACCGTTCGCCCTGCGCTTCGCGACGGACGTAGCTTTCGACGTCGCTGACGAGACTGTCGAGATCGGGGTCGTTGTGCTCATCGTCGCGACCCAGGCGATCGGCGGCGGCGAACAGGTTGATGGCCTTCTCGGTGCGCCGACCGAAAGCGACGACCTCGTAGAATTCGCTGCCCGACTTCGCGCCGGGCTTGAACAAGCTGATCCCCGTCGCAATTAACGAGACCGGTATCAGGATGAAGTCGCGCAGTCCGTCAACGATGAGCTTGATCTGGAACACGATCGCATCGCGCACCATCTCGCTCTTGGTGACGTCAACTGTGGCTTCTTCGGGTGTGGCGTTTTCGACGGAATCAGACATGGGGGGTGCTTGCTGGCCTGTCGTGGATGTCACTGATACTGTAACGAATTCTTTGGGCAGACAGTAACAGCGATGGCGCGCTATTCCGGCGATGCAGACTTCGACCACGGCAAGCCCCAGGCGATTGGGCTGCTTGTGGTCAACCTCGGCACACCTGACGATCCTTCGACAGGTGCTGTACGCCGCTACCTCAAGCAATTTCTCTGGGACCCGCGCGTCGTCGAACAGCCGCGCTGGCTCTGGTGGCTGATCCTCAACCTCATCATCCTTCGGATCCGACCGTCGCGTTCGGCTGCGGCCTACCAGAAGATCTGGACGGATAAAGGCTCGCCGCTGCTCCTCTACAGCCAGTCGATTGCCAATAAGGTGGGCGCCGCATTGGCTGAGGCCACGGGCAGCCCCGTCGCTACCGAGCTCGGCATGTCCTATGGCTCGCCGTCGATACCCGACGCGATTGAGCGGCTGCGCGCGAAGAATGCGCGCAGACTCGTGGTGCTGCCGCTCTACCCGCAGTACTCGGCGACGACGACGGCCACCGTATTCGACCAGGTCACCGAAACACTGCGTCGCCAGCGATGGGTGCCCGAGCTGCGGTTCATCAACCAGTACCACGACCGGCCGCGCTTCATTACGGCGCTTGCTGACAGCGTGCGCGCGCACTGGCAGGAACACGGCCGCGGCGAGCGACTTTTGTTTTCGTTCCACGGCATCCCGCAGCGCTACTTCCGTGCCGGCGACCCCTACCACTGTCAGTGCCAGAAAACGGCGCGACTCGTTGCCGACGCGCTCGGCCTGGAAAAGGGTAGCTGGCAGGTCAGCTTCCAGTCCCGCGTCGGCCGCGAGCCCTGGCTCATGCCCTACACGGACTACACACTCGAAGACTGGGGCGCCGAGAAGCTCGGCAACGTCGACGTGATTTGCCCGGGCTTTGCCGCAGACTGCCTCGAGACGCTCGAGGAGATTGCGCTCGAGAATGGCGAGGCCTTTGTCGAGGCCGGCGGCGGCGCGCTGCGCTACATCCCCGCACTCAACGACGGTGACGACCAGGTCGCCACCCTGTCAGACTTTGTGCTTGAGCACACGGCCGGTTGGCATGACGCCTTGAAAACCGACAACGCGCAGATCAGCGACAGTGCTCGCCGTGCCGAGGCGCTGGAGCAACACGCGGCGGCATCATGAGCGCCCGGTTTCTCGAGATCAGTGTCACGTCTCATGATCTCGCTGCGTCACTGAACTTCTACCGGTCCCTGGGCTTTACCGAGCTCACGACGGCCGACACCTGGCCGCACCCCTACGCCGTCGTCACCGACGGCCAGGTCACGATTGGCCTGCACGGCCAGACGTTTGAAACGCCGCGAATCGCCTTGTCGCTGCCCGACCTGCAGCGTACGGCCTTGCAGCTCGGTGACAATCCGAGGCTGCAGTCGATGCGTATCGACCCTGAGAGTTTTCATGAGGTGCTGCTGGCCGATGAAGACCACCACGCGCTCTGGTTACTCGAGGCGCGCACCTATTCGCCGGCGAGCGAAACGCCGCCACGCTCGCAGCTCGGTTCTGTGCTCGAATGGACGCTGCCTGTGCGCGATGCGCTGGCCAGCGCGCAGTTTTGGGCGCCCTACTCCAACGCCTCGTTGGCCGTTATCGAACGCCCCAGCATGCACATGCGCCTGGCCCTCGACAGCCTGCCTGTTGGCCTCTCGGAGCAGGCGCGCAGTCGCGACCCCATGTTGTCTTGGCGTGTCGATGACCTCGCAAGCCTGGGCGTGACGCTCGACCACATCGGTCACCCGCTGCAACGCTGCGGCATCGGCATAGACGGCTGCTACGGGCTTGTCACCACGCCAGAGGGACTCGGCTTCTCGGTCTTTGGGGTCGATTTCGCCGACTAGTCAGCGCCCACAAGATCGCAGAGCCGCTCGCCCTGCCGCCGGAAGGACGGCCCGAACCCCGCTTCATCGCAGAGATGATTCAGCGCGCCGAGGTCAGGTGCGCGCCGGTGCAGGTCTGTGGCATCGAAATCGAGTGGCACGTCGGTCGGGATGCGCGTGAGCTCGCGCGAGATCATCGCGATGTCACGGTGCGTCTCAAGCTTCTCGCCGAGCTTCGCAGCCCCGCGCACGTTGACCTCGGCCACTTGGTCGAGATTCGCGTACACCACGTCGAGGCTGCCAAAGTGGTTAAGCAGCGCAGCCGCCGTCTTGCGCCCCACGCCCGGCACGCCCGGGATGTTGTCGACGGCGTCACCCGCCAGCGCCAGCAGGTCGGCGATCTGTTCGGGAAACACGCCGAAGGCGCCCGGAATGTCGTCGTAGCTGAGCTTTTTGTTGCCGGCGAAATCCCAGAACGTGTCGACGGGCGTCAGCAGCTGCATGAGGTCCTTGTCGCGGCTTACGATCGTGCAGGGCACACCGTGGCTGCGCGCGTCGACCGCGAGCGTGCCGATGATGTCATCGGCTTCGTACAAGTCACTCGCAGCTTCGCGCAGCCCGAGCGCGCGGGCCATGCGCCGACACTGCTTGAACTGCCGATCGAGCTCGGGTGGTGCCGGGTCGCGATTGGCCTTGTAGTCGGGATAAATCTCGTTGCGGTAGGAACTCGCGAGGCTCTCGTCGAACGCAACGGCGATCTGGTCGGGCGACACGTACTCGAGAAAGTCGGCAAGAAAGCGCGTGAAGCCGTACAACGCGTTGGTCGGGTTGCCGTCGCCGTCCGTCATGTCGTCGGGCACCGAGAACCACGCGCGGAACACGTAGACGCTGGCGTCTATGAGGTAAACCATGCGCCGAATTCTAACAGCGCGTGCTAGCGGAGGTCGGCAGCTGTTGCGGCGGTGTTGCTCTCAAGGTGGATGCGCAGGCGTTTGTGCAACGGGCTCTTTCGCGGGAAGTGCGCGAGCAGGTATTCCATCTGATCGGCGAGCACGCGACGACCTTTGAGGTAGATGTACTCGGCGTAGGTCGGTGTGAACGGCACGGCGATGAGCTCCATGCCGGCCTGCTCGGGCGTTCTGCCGCCCTTGTGGTTGTTGCAGCGTCGGCAGGCCGTCGCGACGTTCGTCCAGCGGTCCTCGCCCTGCTGCGAGATCGGCGTGATGTGATCGCGCGTGAGCTCCGAGTTCAGGAAGCGGTTGCCGCAGTACAGACAGATGTTGGCATCGCGCTTGAACAAGGTGCGGTTGTTCAGAGGTGGCACGTAGGCGTCGCGCAGTTCGGCGAGCCCCTGGTGGGTGCCGTGAGTGGCGATGATCGAGTTGACCTCGATGACACTTCGCAGACCCGTGAGCGCGCTGTAGCCGCCACGAACGCGAAACAGCGGGGTGCCGCACGCGTAGGCGACTTGCTCAGCGTGATAAAGACGGACAGCTTCGCGGTAATCGATCCACTCAAGTGGCATGCCCGCGACATCCGTTCGGAGTACTTGTTGGGAAATCCGAACGCCCAGGTCAACCATGCAGTCCCCCGTTTGTGCTGCGGATCGCGGCGACCCGCTGTCGGTCGAAATCTTGCAGAACGCGGACCGAAAATCAACGCCTTGCAAGTGCGCCACCGGGACCGGCATGCTTGGTGGCCGGTCAGCCCAGCCCAGCGCGCATTGCGGCAAGGCTCCGGTGCCGCGAACCGCCACCCTGGCAAGGGCCTCGCGGCCGCGGTCACCAGCACTTATACACACGAAGGATCACGGTTTTGTGACAGTCGTCACAGCGCTGCTTTCGTGACGATTGAGCGTATAAGCCACTGTTCTTGAAAGAGATTATGGAAATCGGTTTCGATTGAGCACTGCAGGCCGTCCGTTGCACGTGCAAAATGGGTGGCCGCGCGTCGAAATGATCCACAAACTTATCCACAGCCGTGCCGCAACCCGCACAAAAACAAAGAGATAGCGATTTGAGGCGTGTTGCAGTGGCCGTCGACGTGCCGCTCAGACGGCTGTTTGAGTACCGCGTTCCCGACGATTTACCGTTGCCAGAACCGGGCGCCCGCGTGCGCGTGCCGTTCGGTCGGCGCACGCTCACAGGGCTCGTCTGGTCGCATCCGGAAGCCGACAGCAAGGCGCCCGCAAAGCTGCGCGACGTCATCGCCGTGCTCGACGCGGCGCCGTTGTTTCCGCGCGACGACCTGGCGCTCCTTCAGTTCGCCGCAGACTACTACCATCATCCGCAGGGCGAGGTCGCCGCTGCGGCGCTCGCGCCGGGCATGCGAACGGGCGGCGACGCGCGCGCCCTGCAGTCTTTCTGGTCACTGACCGACGCGGGCCGGGAGGTCGATCGCGAGGCGCTCGCGCGGCGTGCGAAGAAGCAGGCGGCGCTTATCGAGATACTAGCCGAGCGCGGCGCGCTCGATGCCGCGGCGCTCAACGCGGCGCTCAAAGACTGGCGCCGCGTTGCCGGCGCGCTTATCGAACGCGGCTGGATCGCCGTCGAAGAACGCAACACCGATGCGCATTGGCCCGCGCCGTTCGACGCGACGCCGGGCCCCGAACTCGGACCCGCGCAACGCGAGGCACTGGCCAACATCACCGCGGAGCGCGGCTTCGGCGTCACGCTCATAGATGGCGTCACGGGCAGTGGCAAGACCGAGGTCTATCTACACGCGATCCGCGCGTGCATTGCGCGCGGACAGCAGGCGCTCGTGCTCGTGCCTGAGATCGGCCTGACACCGCAACTCGCACGGCGCTTCGAGCGCAGACTCGGACGCCGCGTCGCACTGCTGCACAGCGAACTCAGCGGCGGCGAGCGCACCCGCAACTGGCTCGCCGCCCGCAGTGGCGCGGCCGAAGTGGTCCTCGGTACGCGGTCGGCCGTATTCGCGCCGTTAGCGCGTCCGGGCCTCATTATCGTGGACGAGGAGCATGACCCCTCACTCAAGCAACACGAAGGCTTCCGCTATCACGCACGCGATCTCGCCGTCTGGCGAGCGCGGCGCCTCGACGTGCCGGCCGTGCTAGGCAGCGCGACGCCCTCGCTCGAATCGCTCGATAACGCGCGCTCGGGCCGGTACCACCGGGCCGTCATGGCCGAGCGTGCGGGTGGTGCGCAGGCGCCGGCGATTCGCGTCGTTGACCTGAACCGCTATGTCGTCGATGACGGCCTGAGCGAACCCGCGCGCACAGCGATCGCTGCGCACCTCGATGCGGGCCAGCAGGTGCTCGTCTACATCAACCGCCGCGGCTTCGCACCAACGCTCATCTGCACGGGCTGCGGCAAGATGGCCGAGTGCCGTTACTGCGATGCGCGTGTGACCCTGCACCTGGGCCGCAACATCATGCAGTGCCACCACTGCGGTGCGGTGCAAGCCGTGCCCAAGGTCTGCGGTGACTGCGGCGAGCCGCTTCGCGCACTCGGCGAAGGTACGGAACGCGTCGAGCAGGCACTGGCCACCGCCTTCCCAGGCGCGGGGATCGCGCGCATCGACAGCGACACGACGCAGACTAAGGGCAGCCGCGACGCCCTGCTAGAATCAGCGCGGCGCGGTGACGCCCGATTGCTCGTCGGCACGCAAATGCTCGCCAAGGGGCACCACCTGCCAGACCTCACGCTCGTCGTCATCGTCAACGCCGACCAGGGGTTTTTCGCCAGCGACTTCCGCGCCGCGGAGCGCCTGGCGCAGTCCGTGCTGCAGGTCGCAGGCCGCGCTGGCCGCGCCGAGGTGCCCGGCGAAGTCCTCATCCAGAGTCACTTTCCCCAGCACCCGCTGCTCGTAACGCTCGTCAACGCGGGCTACGGCGCATTCGCAGACGCCGCACTCGAGGAGCGCTCACAGGCCGGCTGGCCGCCCTACAGCCATCTGGCGGTGGTGCATGCCGCCGCCAGCGATCCAGCAGCGGCTCAGTCATTCCTGGAGCGGCTCAAAACGGCCGCGCAAGCACCCGGCGTCACTGTGCTGGGGCCGGCGCCGGCCAGCATGCAGCGCCGCGCGGGGCTGCACCGCTTCCAGCTCCTGCTGCAATCACACGAGCGCGGCCCGCTGCACGCGCTGCTGCACCGGCTCGCGCCGGCGCTCGAAGCGGCCAAGGCGCCCACAGGGCTGCGCTGGTCGATCGATGTGGACCCGCAGGCCGAGCTCTGAGCGCGCTGACCGCGCGCGTCGCACAGGTTAGAATCCCGCGCCTGCCTCTGACACCCGCCGGTATCCCCGTTGAAAGACCAGATTGTTGAACTGCTCGGACGCGCGCTCGACGCACTCGAAGGCGTTGAAGATCGTGCCGCGCTGCCCACACCCGACATCGAGCGCACGCGCGATGCCGCACACGGCGACTATGCGAGCAACATCGCCATGCAGCTCGCGCGCCCGCTGCGCCGGTCGCCGCGGGATATCGCGGCGGCCATCGTCGCGGCACTGCCCGAGAACGACCTCATCGAGCGCACTGACATCGCCGGCCCGGGCTTTATCAACTTCTTTTTGAGCGACGCCTCGACAACGGCCGTTGTCGGCCGCGTACTCGACGCGGGCGAGACCTTCGGCCACGCCGAAACAAAAACGGGCCGCAAGGTGCTCGTCGAGTTTGTGTCGGCCAACCCGACGGGCCCGCTGCACGTGGGCCACGGGCGCCACGCGGCCTATGGCGCCAGCCTGGCCAACCTGCTGCGCGCCGCAGGCGACGAGGTGACCACCGAGTACTACGTCAACGACGCCGGCCGGCAGATGGAGATCCTCGCGGCCAGCGTGCTCGTGCGTGCGCTGCAGATCGACAACAAAGCACTGCCGCTGCCCTCGGCGGGCTACCGCGGCGACTACATCCGCGACATCGCGACGGACTGGCGCAAAGACAACGCGGACACGTTGCCTGACCCCGGCGACCTGTTCGAAGGCTTGCCCGAGGACGGCGCCGATGCCGGCGACGCCTACATCGACGCCATGATCGCGCGCGCCGAAACGCTCATGAGTGACGCGTTCCTGACACTCAAGCAGTTCTCGACGACGGCCATCCTCGACGACATCCGCGACGACCTGGGCGGCATGGGCGTGACCTTCGACCGCTTCTACTCCGAAGCCTCGCTCGCGACCGAGGGGCGCATCGATGACGCGCTCAACGTGCTGCGTGATAACGGCGTCGTCGACGACCGCGATGGCACCCTCTGGTTTCGCGCCACGGACTTCGGTGACGAGAAAGACCGCGTCGTCGTTCGCGACAACGGAAAGAAGACCTACTTCGCCTCGGACATCGCCTACCACCTCGACAAGCGTCGGCGCGGCTTTGACCTGCTGCTTGATGTGCTGGGCGCCGACCACCACGGCTACATCGCGCGGGTGCGCGCGGGTATCGAGGCCATGGGCGAGCCGCCCGAGTCACTCGAGGTGCGACTTGTGCAGTTCGTATCACTGTTCCGCGGCGGCGAGAAAGTTGCCATGGGCACACGTTCGGGCAACTTTGTGTCGTTGCGTGAGCTGCGCGACGAGGTTGGCAACGATGCGGCGCGCTTGTTCTACATCATGCGCAGCAACGACCAGCATCTCGACTTTGATCTTGAGCTGGCGACGTCGACGTCCAACGAGAACCCCGTCTACTACATCCAGTATGCGCACGCGCGCATCGCAGGTGTGTTCAAGCAGCTCGCCGAGCAGGGGCTCAACTGGGACGATGCCGCGGGTCGGGGTGCATTGGGCACGCTGGACAACGAGCACGCCGCAGCACTCATGACGCGCCTGGACCGGTTCCCCGAAACCGTGCGCAACGCCGCAGCGCGTCGCGCACCCAACGTGATCGTCAACTACCTGCGCGACCTGGCGACCGATCTGCACCGCTTCTACAACGAGTACAAGTTTCTCGTCGACGACACAGACATTCGCAACGCCCGCCTCACCCTGGCCGCGGCCACAGGTCAGGTGCTGCGCAACGGCCTCGCAATCCTTGGTGTCAGTGCCCCGGAGTACATGTAGGTGGCGAAACGGCGCAAACGCCGCAGCACGCGGCGCAAGAAAAAGGACAGCGGCAAGTTCGGCGCCATGCTGTTTGGCGTCTTCGTCGGCATCGCGATCGCGGGCACCGCGTTGTGGTTCCTGACGCCGGCCGGTGAGCGCCCCGCGTTGCCCGTGGCCGAACGGGAGGCACCCGAAGCCGAGCCCGAAGCGAAAACACAAGCCGACACACCGCCTGAGCCCATCGAACCCAGCGGCAAGGGCTACGATTTCTACGACATGCTGCCCGAGCAGGAAGTGTTGATCGACGAAGACGCCGTGACCGAGCCCACGGGAGCCGGCAGCTCGCCGCGCGCGTCGCGCGACGCACTCGTGGAGGAGGGTCTGTACATGCTGCAGGCGGGGTCGTTTCGTAACGCCGATGGTGCGGAGCGCATCAAGGCGCAGCTGGCGCTGCAAGGCATCGTCGCGCGTGTGCGGCCCGTACCCAGCGACGGCGGCACATTGCACCAGGTTCGCGTCGGGCCCGTGGATCGCGACACCGCGAATGACTACCTGCGCCGCGTGCGCAACGCCGGCATCGACGTCAGCGTGTTCCGCGCGCGGCCCTAGCCGCCCGCGCTGAGCGCCTCGAGCGCCTGCATCGCCCGCGCCAGGTCAGCCGCGGGTACAAACACGTGATCATGGTGGGCGGCCGCGACGACGTTGGCCGAGACGCCAGCGTTCGTCAGGGCCCGACTGAAGGCCGCCGTAAAGCCGACCGCTTCGAGGTCCGAGTGCACACGCATCGTGATGCGTCGAAATCTCGGAAGCGCATCGTTGTCACGCGCGGGGCGGATAAAGGTCAGCGCCTCGGACTCGCGAAACATCATGAGCGCGTCATCGGGCGCCGCCGTGCCATGCGCCGCCGTTTCGAAGACGTAGTCGACGGGGTCCGCGACCGGCGACATGTTCGCCAGCAGCGTCACGAGATCGCGCTCGGGCACCGCGCTCAGTCGTCGCCCGACTGCGTCTGACGAAAGTCGACGCCCAGTGACCGCAGCTTGCGATAGAGGTGCGTGCGCTCCATGCCGACGCGCTTCGAGAGCTTGCCGACTTTGCCATCGCAGAGCATGAGCTGCTGCGTCAGGTAAGCGCGCTCGAACTGCTCGCGCGCCTCGCGCAATGGCAGCGCCAGCAGGTCCTGCTTCACAAGCGGCTCCGCCGGTGCCGCGGCCTCGGCCAGCTCGGCCTCGATCTCTTCCAGCGAAACCTCTTCGTCGCCACCCGCGAGCAGGCAGCGCTGCACGAGGTTGCGCAGGCCACGCAGGTTGTTTGGCCAGGGGTAGTTGCGCAGCCGATTCTGCGCAGCAATGCCAAACCGCCGGAACGGCAGATCTTCGGCATCGACAAGCACGTCGACGTAGTAGCGCAACAGGTCGGGCACGTCCTCGGCGTACTCGCGCAGCGCAGGCACTTTGAGACCCAACACATTGATGGCCGACACGAGGTCGCGACGCAGCACGCCGTCGTTGACGAGACGCTCGTAATCGGCGCGCACCGAGGCGACGACACGGATCGATAGCGGCTGGTCGCGCGAGTCACCGAGACGCCGGAACGCCCCCTGCTGCAACGAGCCCGCGAGCAACTTCTGAGCCTCGACGCCGAGGTCCGCAAGTTCTGAAATGAACAGCGTGCCGCCCGACGCTTGCTCGAGCAGGCCGGCGCTGTCGCCTTCGCCGAACAAACGCGCGGGTGCCGCGTCGTCGCTGAGCAAGCCGCCCGCGATGGCCACGAAGGGCGCCGAGTCGCCCGGACCCCGCGCGTGAACAAATCGCGCCGCGGCTTCACGGCCCGAACCGGGCTCACCGGCGATGAGCAGGTTGGCGCTGTTCTGTGCAATTTGCGACGCGCGCTCGCGCAGCTGGCGCGTCAGCGGGCTGCGTCCCACGGGCTCGATAGCCGAACGCAAAGTCGCGGCACCCTCTTGTCGCGGCCGGTGTCGCGCGCCCGCAAGTGCGCCCTCGACAGAGCGCAGCAATTTGGCCAGCGAAATCGGTTTTTCGATGAAATCGATGGCGCCGAGCCGCGTTGCCTCAACGGCCGTGTCGACCGTGCCGTGGCCCGACATCATGACGACGGGGCACAAGGAACGGCCCTCGGCGGACCACTCGCGCAACAGGCTGATGCCGTCTGTGTCGGGCATCCAGATATCGAGCAGGACGAGATCAGGGTCCACAGCATCGCGTGCTTCCCTGGCCGCGGCCGCGTCTGCCGCCACGGTGACGTCGTAGCCCTCCTCCGACAAGATCTCCTGGATCAGTGTGCGGATGTCGGACTCGTCGTCGACGACCAAAATCCGGGGCGCTGTCATGCCCTCTCCCTCCGTGTTTCAAGTCGGCGGTGCTCGCGTGTGAGCATGAGCTCGCGCGCGTGTTCATCGAGCGGCAGCGTGACAGTCACCCGCGCGCCCCCCTCGTTGCGGTTGCCGGCATCTATCGTACCAGCATGTTCCTCGACGAGTTTTCGCACGATGGCGAGGCCCAGCCCGGTGCCCTTGGGCTTCGAGGTGACGTAGGGGTCGAAGACCTGCTCGAGCCGGCCCGCCTGGAAACCCGGCCCGTTGTCCTCGACGGTAATGCGAACGAAATCGGCACCGAATCGTTCATGCAGCGAGACGCCCACATCGATCTCTCCCTCGGATCGGTCCGCCAGTGCTTCAACAGCGTTTCGCAGCAGGTTATGCATCAACTGACGTACGCGACCGTTATCCGCCTCGATGACAGGGTCAGCATCGGCGAGGTCCACGGTAATCGCGAGATGGTGCCCTTCGGCGCGGTAGAGCTCTACGACCTCGGTGATCAGACGGTTGATTGAGAACTGCGTGATCTGAATGTCGGGCGCTCGCGCGTAGTCCGAGAACGCGTTGACCATTTCCTTCATCGCCTCGACCTGCGTGACGATCGTGTGCGTGGCGCGGTCGAGCACCTGCGCGTCCTCGGGCGGCAGGCTGTCAAGATAGCGACGTCGCAGTCGCTCGGCCGAGAGCTGAATCGGCGTGAGTGGATTCTTGATCTCGTGCGCGAGACGACGTGCCACTTCACCCCAGGCCGCATCGCGCTGTGCCTCGAGCAAGGTGGTGATGTCGTCGAAAACGATAACGTAACCGGGTGCGTTGGGATCCTCGCCGGGCAAGGAGGTGCAGGCGCAGGTCAACACGCGTCGGCCCACCTCTTCGCGCAGCATGACTTGCTCGCGCCATTCGGTCTGCCCCGCCGCAAAGTGGGCCTCGGCCACATCCACAAGTTGCTCCAGCAGCGGCTGCCCACGGGCAACATCGGCGAGCGGCTCACCCGTGCGTTCATCGAGGTCGGCGCCCAGGATGTCGGCGGCAGCCGTGTTGGCCGTGCGGATATCGCGCTCCGCCGTAAGTGCGATAACACCCGTCGACAAGCGCGCCAGGATGGTCTCGAGGTTGCCGCGTTCGGCCTCCACCTGGGCGCGAATTTGCTGCGCCTCGTCACGCGCCGAGCGCAAGCGCCGTGTCATGTCATTAAATGAACTGACCAGGACGCCAATCTCGTCCCGGGGCGGCGGTGCCAGCTCGGTTTCGAGATCGCCGCGCGCGACGGCCACGGTACCCGCAACAAGCTGCTGGATGGGTGCCACAAGCCGGCGCGAGAAAAAGAACGCGCCGTAGACCGCGCCGAGTGCAGACACGAGCAGAACCACCGTCAGCGACAACGTGAACGTGCTTTTGAGTGGTCCGCGCAGCAACACGAGCCGCTGGTAGTCGGTGTAAGACTGGTCAACGTTAGCCGCCATGCCCGCCAGTCGCTGCGTGACGGGATACACCACCTGCAGCATGCGCAATGAGGGCGTGGCTGTGGTGTTGGCCAGGACCACCACGGTGCGCACTTCGAAGCGCTCGGCATCGATCGTGTCGAGACTCACGTAGGGCCGCCCAGCGCGAAGCTGCAGCAAGACCTCTTCGGTCGGTGCGATGGGCACCTCGTCCATGGCGCGCGACGAACTGAGCGCCAGGATACGGCTGTTGGGCGCAAACACGACAACTTCGAGGGCCCCCGCATTGCGCCGCTCATCGGCAAGACGCGGTAGCAGGTCGGAGTCGTCGCCACGCGCGAGACGCCGCGCCATGGCTTCGGTCCGAATGAGGCCGTTGCGCATCTGAATCTCGAGCGCGGCGCGCGACAACTCGAGCGCATCACTCAGGCCTTCCTCGACCTGTACGCTGAACCAACTGTCGATGCCACGGTTCAGGAACTGCAGCGAGAAGTAATAGACGACGGACAGCGGCAGCAGGGCGAGGCCCACAAACGCGGCCACCATGCGGCCTTTGAGGCGCGCGCCGGGCACGCCGCGCCGCAGATCGCGGATCAGGCGAATGATGTTGCCCATGAGCAGCACGAACAGGATCGCGATGCCCGCACCGTTGATCACGAGCGTGAGCTGCGAGAGCCGCGCGAGTTCTTCGGAGTTGTTCGAGGTTTTTGCGAGCAGCACCAGCGCGCTGAGCGCCAACACGAGCCCGACCGCGGCCAGGCCGGTGTAGAAGAGATTTCTTAGCGGACGAGCGGCCATGTGTACCAGTTGCTGGCGACGCGCCAGTCGTCGCGCCAGAACAGCAGGTACTTGAGTGACAGAGGATAGTCGGCGATGCTGACCTGTGCACGCAGTCGCACGGTGTGGTCCGAGTCCTCGCGCAGCAACGACGCGTCGACGAGCGGCACCGCATCGATGCGGCCCAGCGCATTGAGCGCCGCGAAGATCGTGGCAAACGAGATTTGCTGGCCCGTGTTGATGTTGCGCAACGTGTAGCGCTCGGTGACCGTGTTGTAGCGCAGCGTGTAGGTCAGGCTGACGGCCGCAGCGCGCGGGTCAGGCAGGAAACGTCGGGTGCGGTAGATCTCAAAATCGAGTGCGATCTGCAGTGCGATGCCGTTGGCCAGCGCCTCTTCGACGCGGCTCGACAGCTGGTACTGCACGCGAACCGATGCCTGGTGAACGCCGTCCACCAGCTGGCTCTCCGCCGAGCGAATCTCGACGCGACCGTCGGCCGCGGCGTTCGGGCTGGAGAGCACCAGGGCACACGCGAATGCAGCCATGGCCGATGCGCGTTTAAGTGATCCCGTCAGTCCCATGCCCTTGCCGTGTCATGCGCCCAACGGGTGCAAGGTCAGCCCCCATCCTTGTGCAGGATGGAAATGAAAAACCCGTCGCCATCATCGCCGCCGGGCAAGCGCTGGAGGCCCAGCGACTCGGTTCGCATTACACCGTTTATGTTGCCAATGCGCAACTCGTTATTCCTGCGTACACCCGCCTGTTTGTCGCAGAAAGCGGACACCACATCGTGATTCTCGATACGGAAAATCGAGCATGTTGCGTAAACCAAACAACCACCTGGCGCAAGCAGCGGCCACAGCCCCTGCAACAAATCGCTTTGCCGGCGGGCAAATGCTTCGAGGTCGTCGTGACGTCGCAGCAACTTGATGTCGGGGTGGCGTCGCACCACACCCGACCCCGAGCAGGGGGCGTCAATAAGCACGCGGTCGAACGGCTTGCCGTCCCACCAATCATCGGGTTGACCCGCATCAGCGGCGATGCACTGCGCGCCGTAGCCGAGCCGGTCCAGCGTCTCGCGCACCCGCTGAAGACGCTCGGAATCACTGTCGAGCGCCACTAGATCGAGCGCGCCGCCGGCGCACTCGAGCAGGTGCCCTGTCTTGCCGCCTGGTGCCGCACAGGCGTCCAGCACGCGCATGCCGGGCGCCACGTCGACAGCCTCTGCGACAGCTTGCGCGGCCACGTCCTGTACGGACACGGCGCCAGCGTCGAATTCGGGTAACCGGGCCACAGGAGCGGGTGCGTGCAGGCGCAATGCCGACGGGCAGTCGGGCGACGGGCTCGACTCGAGCGCAAGCGCCCCAAGCTCTGCGGCATACGCGTCGCGGGTCGTCGCGTCGAGGTTGATGCGCAGCCACATGGGCGCGCGCGCATTGCCTGCCGCCAGCACGCTTTCGACATCATCGGGCCAATCCTCGGCCACGACATCGACGAACCAGTCGGGGTAGTTGTGGCGCACGGGCGGCGCCTGGTTGAGCGCTGCGAGCAGCGCCTCGCGCTCGCGTCCGAATCGGCGCAGCACGGCGTTCACCAGGCCTTTCAGTCGCGACTTGCCAAGCGCCATGCAGGCGTTAACGGCCTCGGCCACCGCGGCGTGCGCGGGTGTATCGTGTTGCCAGCGGTCGAGCAAAGCCGCCATGAGTAGCGCGTGCACGAGCGATTCGCGCTTTGGCAGGGGGCGGTCGAGCAACTGGTCCAGAAGCCCGTCGAGCTGCCGGTAATGGCGCAAGGCCCCGTAGGCAAGCGCCGCCGTGAGCGGCCGCGCCGACTCCGCCAGGCCACTTGTCGCCTGGGCCAGGCTATCGTCGAGGGACCGCCCGTGGCGGCGAACCCCATCGATGGCGCGCGCCGCGGCGGCGCGTGCAGCGGCAGAGCTCGTGGTCACGGCGCGACGCCGAGGCGCTCGCCCGTAAGCGCCTGCTGAAGCGACAGCGCCTCGGGCGAAATGCGACCGCGACCCGGGCGCTGTACCTCGGTCACGCACACCACGCCTTGGCCCGCGGCAACGTTCATGCCGGCCTCGTCCACAGACAGCACCGTGCCCGGCTTCGCACCGCCTGCATCGACATCTTCCGCAAGCCGCGAGCGCCAGAGCTTGAGCGGCTCGTCGCCGAGCGTGGCCACGCAGCCCGGATAGGGATTGAAGGCGCGGATCCTGCGGTCGATGTCTTCGGCCGGCCAATCCCATTCAATGCGGCCGTCGTCACGTGACAATTTGCGGGCGTAGGTGGCGTGCGTGTCGTCCTGGGCCACGGGCTCCCGTTCGCCGTCGAGGATCGGGCCGAGCTCCTGAACGAGCAGGTCCCCACCCAGCTGGGCCAGCCGGTTGTGCAGCTCAACCGCCGTTTCGCGGGATTCGATGGGGGTCGCCTGGCTGGCCAGCACGGGGCCCGTATCGAGGCCGGCCTCCATGTGCATGAGGCAGACGCCGGACTGGGTATCGCCCGACGCGATGGCCCAGGGGATCGGTGCCGCACCGCGCCAGCGTGGCAACAAGGAGGCGTGCACGTTAAGGCAGCCCGCGTGCGGCGCGTCGAGCACCTTCTGCGGCAGGATGAGGCCGTAAGCCGCGACAATGAGCGTATCCAGCTCTGCCAGACCCAGCTGCGCCACGGTCTCCGTGGGTTTGAGCGACACGGGCTGCTCGACGCGCAGGCCCTCGTCGAGGGCCAACGCTTTGACGGGGCTCGCCGTCAGCTTGCGGCCGCGACCGGCGGGCCGGTCGGGTTGGGTGAGCACAAGCGCAGGCCGGTAACCCGCTGCAAGCAGGTGACGCAGAATGGTGGCGGCGAATTCGGGCGTGCCGGCGAAGCCCAGGCGCAGGCCCAAGTCAGTGTCCGGCAGCTTGGGCCTCGGGCTCGGACTGGCGCTGCTTCTGGTCCTTGAGCAGCCGCTTGCGGATGCGCTGACGTTTGAGCTGCGACAGGTAGTCGACGAACAGCTTGCCGTCGAGGTGGTCGATTTCGTGCTGTATGCACACGGCCAGCAGGCCGTCGGTTTCGAGTGTCTGCTCGGTACCGTCGCGGTCGAGGAAGCGAACCACGATCGAATCGGCCCGCTCCACCTTCTCGTAGTAACCGGGCACCGACAGGCAGCCCTCTTCCATGACCTCGACCCCATCCTTGCTCAGAATCTCGGGGTTCACGAGCGCCAGCGGCTCGGATTTGTCCTCGGACACGTCTGTGACCAGGACGCGCTGGTGCACGTCGACCTGCGTGGCCGCCAGACCGATACCCGGGGCCGCGTACATCGTCTCCAACAGGTTGTCGATGAGCGTACGGATCTCGTCGTTAACCTCGGCTACGGGTGCAGCCTTGGTGCGCAAACGGGGGTCCGGGAATTCGAGGATCTTGAGCAGGGCCATGGTTACCGTTCCGGGGCCTGTGGCGGGCCAGGGGCCCAGCCCGTGCCAGCGTTCACAGTTCCCCTTATAAAAGATATGTAAAGTTTTGACTTGACACGGGACGATGCACACAATGCCTGCCCATTGGGGGCGGAAATACCGTCCGGGGGCCATATTGTGACGCACTTGGCAGTTAGTGCACCGCCACGCCGTCATAGTATATGACAAATATAAGGCCCTTCAGGCCATTCACAACCCGTACGGAGTCTGCTCGATCATGCTTCCGAGAGCGCACACCC
>JBCCBB010000130.1:0-5123 GCA_039814545.1 Pseudomonadota bacterium | reverse complement strand
GGGATCGCCTTCATCCTCGACCAACCCGCGCGTTCGCCCCATGTAGTCGATGTTGGCGGCGATGTCTGCCTCGAGAATCGAGATGTTCGCAGCGAACTCCGCAATCATATCGGTTCGCAGTTCGCGCTCGAGCTGGCGATCCTCGCGCTCGCTCCACCACGACTCGGCCGCAAGTGCGACGAATACGCCGATGACAATGACAAAGAACTCGCGGCTCATGCGCGCAAAGCGCTGCAGGGAAGATTCGGGTGTCTCGCTCATGTGTCGCTCTCTGGCGTCGGGTTTTATGCAGTGTAGCGTGTCGCGAAGTCCCGTCATTGCGAGGGCCGCAGGCCCGCGGCAATCTCCGGACGACTGGCGCGACATTCAACAGGGCCAAGGCTTTGGGAGATTGCCGCGGCCGCTTCGCGGCCTCGCAATGACACCACTTGTGACATAACGCCTGATGCGCGCCGTTGACACTAATCGTCAGCACGTGACAGTCTCCGTCACATCAAGGGCACACCGTGTGAAAGCACGGGTCGCAAAGCTACCGGTCTAAGGGTTTCGGCCTACGACAGCGGGGTTGCCGGCGAGCGGTCGTCGTCACGTTCCGAGCCGCACGCCGTCACTCTTTCGCTATGCGTTGATCGCGCTTTCGTGCCCCCGGGGAGGGACTGCATGAGGCACGAAACCATGGCGAACCGTAACGGGACCGAGTGGCGCAAACAGGCGGGTGAAAAGAAGCGCCCCAACATCAACCGTGGCATCGCGCCGAAGCAGACAAGACCCAAGCCGGGTGTGGTGCAGCCGGCCAGCCTCAAGCAGCTTGTCCACATCATGGACCCCGCTTCGCGCTTCCCGACCCCCATCCGACCCATGGGCGCGAATAGCGCCAGCACGCAGTGCACTACGGCCGTCGGTGGCACTGTCGTCGACATGATCAACCTTAACGACATCACCGAGATCACGGACACGACCGTGACTGCGCAGGCCGGTGTGACCTTGCGCGAGCTCGCCGACGAACTGGCCGAGCAGGGCATGGAGGTCGCGGGCACGATGGACATCGTGACGCGCACCGTGGGTGGTGCCGTGGCCGGTGGCTGCTTCGGCCCCGTTCACGATGGCGACACGGCGTTCATCGGCTCGCAGGCCGTCGCCATGACGGTGGTGACGCCCGACGGCAAAGTGATGCGCATCGACGAGACGCGGCAAAACCTGCTCAACGTCTTCCGCGGCAGCATGGGTGCACTCGGTATCATTCTCGACGTGACGTTCAAGATCCGCCCGCAGACCACCTTCGTGCTCAAGCAGCGCAAGATGGATGTCGCGACATTTGGTGTCGCCGCGACGCGACTCGTGCACCAGCCCGTCGGCATCAAGTTTTTCTACCTGCCGTTCAAGGACCGCGTCTACACCGAGCTGCGCCGCGCGCAGCCCGACGATGACGCCAAGGTGCGCAACTTCGCCTGGAAGCTCAAAGACCTGGGCGAGACGAGTGTGCTGCCCGCGATCTGCGGCAAGCTGGGGCGCATCGTGCCGATCCAGAGCCTACGCTACAGCCTCGTCGACGGGCTGCACGAGATGGGCCAGAGCCTGTTTACGAACACGCTGACCGAGGGCGGCTCGAGTGCGGCCGAGTACATGAGTCAGAGTGGGCGCTACGCAGGCCCGCCGCTCGAGTACTCCACCTGGTGCTTCCCGGCGCAGGACCTCGGCATGCTGCTCGAGGCCTACAAGGTCTTTGCCGCCGAGTACTACTACAACTTCAAGTACCGCTGCGACATGCCTGTCGTCGGCTTCCGGCTGCCGCAGGATCAGAGCGCGTTGCTGAGCCCGAGTTTCGACGGGCCCATGTTCGCGCTGCGCGTGGTCACAAGCCCGCACCCGAAGTGGGAGGACTACGCGATGGACTACGCGGAGTTTGCCCAGCGCTGGGGCGGCATACCGCTCCTTAACCAAAGCCGTTGCGCCGAACAGGGCCAGGTCACCATCGCCTTTGGCAGCCGGCTCGACTTCTTCAAGCGCATCCGTCGGCAGCTGGATTCCGAAAACCGCCTTGTGAACCCCTATCTCGCACAGTACGTGACGTAGCGGTTCGCGCGACCAGCGGCGTTTCGTATCATTGACCGCTGGCGGTAACGCCGGGCGGTGCCCGGTTAGCGGGAAAGAGCGATGGCGGAACGAACAAACGGACAGATTTGGGTGGCGATTCTCATCGCCGTGGTATTGGGCGCATTTGTCGGCTGGGCCGGCAGCGACGGTGGCGACACCTTCAACGGGTGGCCCGTGTTCGCGATCTGCGCAGCACTCGCTTACGGCGTCAACTGGCTCGTGTTCCTGCCCTCGGCCGCCGCGAAGACCGAGAAGTTCTACGACCTCACGGGCGGGCTGACCTACCTGACGGTGATCATCGTCGCCGTTGCATTCTCGAGCGAGATGGATGTGCGCGCACGACTCGTTGCCGCGGCCGTGGTTGTTTGGGCCATGCGTCTGGCGAGCTTCCTGTTCCGTCGCATCTCCAAGGACGGCAAGGACGGGCGTTTCGACACCATCAAGGGTCGCCCCGCACGCTTCCTCATGGCCTGGACGCTGCAGGGGCTTTGGGTGCTGCTCACAGCCGCCGCCGCGCTGGCCGTGATCACGGGCGGCAACAAGCAGCCGCTGGGTGTCATCGGCATTATCGGGTTTGTCGTCTGGCTGTTCGGCTGGGGCATCGAAGTCATCGCCGACTGGCAGAAGTCTCGCTGGCGCGCGAACCCGAAAAACCACGGCACGTTCATCGATGTCGGCCTTTGGTCCTGGAGCCGTCACCCGAACTACTTTGGCGAGATTGTGCTCTGGCTCGGCATCGCCATCGTCGCGTTCCCAGTGCTCAAGGGCTGGCAGTACGTCACGCTGATCTCGCCCGTGTTCGTCACCTTTCTGCTGACCAAGGTCAGCGGTGTCCCGCTGCTCGAGCAGCGTTCTGACGAGAAGTGGGGTGGGCAGGAAGACTACGAGGCTTACAAGGCTCGCACGCCCGTGCTGATGCTGAAGCCGCCTTCGCGGGGATAAGCCCCGAGACTGTGGCACGATAAGCAAAAAGAAGCGGTGCCACTATGAGCGAGTACGAGCTGACGAGCCTCGTCTATGACCTGTTCCGGGACATGGACGCGCAGATCGAGTTTTGGATGCAGGCGACGTTCGCCGTCGTCGTTGCGGTGTATTTCGCCGGGCACCGATTGTCGCTTGGTCTTCGGCGGTTCATCGCGGTGATCTATGTTGCCGCTTCCGTGCAGGCGGCCTTGCGATGGGCGTTGCTTCTGTACCGGACTATCGATTATCGGAAAGAGATGGAAGCGCTCGGCTTCTCCGATATCCCCACGAGCTGGTGGCTGGTCTCGGGTGTGAGTGTGTTGATCATTCTCACGTTCCTCGGCGGTGTCGTTGGCACCGTTTACTTCCTTGCTCGCAAGGATAGCTGGCACCAGGGTGAGGCTGCCGTCGGGTAAATCAGCCCGCCGGTCGGTCGACCGGGCTTGCGATCGCGCCTGCGCGGTTTCGCACCACGTGCAGGTAGATCTCTGTTGTTCGTATGTCCCGGTGGCCGAGCAACGACTGCACCAGCTTGATGTCGTAGCCGGTTTCTACTAGGCGCGTTGCGAATGAGTGGCGGAAGGTGTGGCAGCTGCCGCGGCGTGTGAACCCGGAGGCGCGGATGGCGCGGCTCACATTGCGCTGAACCGAGCTCGCATGGAGGTGGTGACGGCGCAGAACGCCAGTCACGGGATCGGCCGCGATGTTCGCTGATGGAAACAGGAACTGCCAGGCCGTCGACATGGCGGCATCCGAATACTTGCGTTCCAGCGCATCTGGTAGCCACACCTCGCCGTATCCGCACTCGATGTCGTAGGCGTGCAATGTCTCCACGCGCCGGATTTGGTCCTCAAGCGTATGGTGCAGAGTCTGGGGGAGCAGGGTTGTCCGCTCGTTGCTGCCCTTGCCGTCCCGCACTGTGATTTGTTGCGCACCAAAATCCAGGTCCTTGATCCGCAGTCGAAGTGCTTCATTGAGTCGTAACCCGGAGCCGTATAGCAGCGACGCGACGAGCCGGTGTGGGTGTATGAGCTTCCCGATGATCGCTGTCGCTTCCTGATGCGTGAAGACGGTCGGCATACGCTGCGCACGGCGCGCGTAGCGAAAGTTCAGGTCACCCAATGGTTTATCGAGGTGGCGTTGAAACAGAAAGACCAGCGCATTGAGGGCCACACGTTGCGTTGCAACCGCGCAACGCTTGTTTTCCGCGAGGTCACCTAGGAACGCTTCAACCTCTGTTGCGCCCATGTCTTCCGGGTGGCGCAGCTCATGAAAGTGGATAAAGCGCTTCACCCAGTGGATGTAGGTCTTTTCTGATTCGTAGCTGAGCCCCTGGTTTCGAATTGTCTGGCGTAGCCGGTCGATGAAGCGACCAGGGTTGGGTGGCACCGGGATTCGGATGTCGTCCATGGTGAGTCCGCAGCGTCATTGCGTCTTGGTTCTGGGTCGCGGCTCCTTGCCTGATTCTCCGTCGCCACGATCCTTATCGGTGGGGCCGCGGCGAGCCATGACATGGATGGTCAGCTCATGCACGATGTCCTCAATCGTGCTGTCCTCGGGTTGCTGCTGAACCAGTGCTAGAAGTTCTGATTTTGGGGTAGACACGGCTATTTCTCCTGCGCTCTGATGCTAGCAGTAAGTTGCTTTGGCAAGTCCAGCGCTATCTTTCAGAAATATGCCGTGGCTTCAGTGATTCTTCGCGTCGTGAAACCAGCGAATTTTCTGTGAATTGACTGAAGTCAGAGGAATAGCGCATGCCGCAGCCGTAGTGGTACGCTTTTTCATAGCAGGCCGAAGTACTGCGCGAGCAAGATCTTGTATCGCTGAGCCGCGGCCCACGCACAGTAGCCGCAAGGAAGAGACTGCTTTGAATCTATCCCGACTCCGTATTTTTGTTTCCGCGGACTGCTGTCGCAGGTTCTGTGGAATCAGCTGTTATGACGCTGCCTTTCCTGGAGGACGAAGGTCGACGACTCGGGTTTGATGCGAGGGTTTGCTCTTGCGCGGTCTTCGCCCAGAAAGGGCCCTTGAAACGGGACGCGACGCGCGGCACGGTATAGCTATGG
>JBCCBB010000053.1:0-21154 GCA_039814545.1 Pseudomonadota bacterium | reverse complement strand
GTCAGCAAACGAGTCAGGCATCCGCCTGCACAACCCGGTACCCGCGGTCACCGACGCCCACTCGGGCGCCCGCTATTGCCGGCTCTCGACATCGGCCGTTGAGGTCATCATCGATATCTCGGCGGGGGCCAGACCGGGCATTATTTACTGGGGCCCAACCTTGCCGCATACGAGCCCCGAGGAGCTCGCGCTGCTTTCAACGCGGCAATGGGCGTTCGGTGGTGCCAACGTTGACGTGTCGGACTCGCTGTCCAATGAATTCGGCGCGGGGCTCGCAGGGCCCTCCGGATTCGTGGCCCATCGCAACCGCGAAGACTGGGCATCGATCCTGACACTCACAGATGCGGCGCAGGACGCTGGGAACCGGGCCCGTCTCGTGTGCCAGGACAGCAACACGGGGCTGAGCGCCACCTACACGCTTGAGATCGACCCGGACTCCCACGTATTGAGTGCGCGGACCACGATCGAGAATCTGGGCAACGACGCACTCACCATCGACTGGTGCGCCGCCTTGTGCCTGCCGCTCGATCGTCGCCTGCAGTCACTGCTGACCTTTACGGGTCGTTGGGCAGGGGAGTTTCAGGCGCAGGAAGTTCCTGCATTCCGCGGCAGCGTCGTGCGCGAGAACAAGAGTGGGCGCACCAGCCACGACAACTTCCCGGCACTCATCGCCAAGGCGCGCTACACGAGCGAGAAGAACGGTCCGGCCGCAGGCTTCCATCTGGGCTGGAGCGGCAACCATCGCGTTCGCGCCGACCGTCATTCGGACGGGCGCGCATTTGTTCAGATGGGCGAGTTGTTCTATCCCGGTGAGATGGTGCTGGGTCAAGGCGAACGATACGAGACACCGGAGATGCTTGCCGCCTGGTCGGACCGCGGACTCACCAAGCTCTCGCAGCGCTTCCACGAGCACTTCAACAAGCATGTGGGCGGCGGCCGTAAGGACCGCAAGCCAAGACCTGTTCATTACAACACCTGGGAAGCGATCTATTTCGACCACTCGGAGGATCGTGTGCTGGACCTCGTCGATCGTGCCGCCGATGTCGGCGCCGAACGGTTTGTTCTTGACGACGGCTGGTTTGGCACACGACGACATGAACGCAGTGGGCTGGGCGACTGGTGGGTCGCCAAGGACGTGTATCCGGATGGCCTGCACCGCATTGCGGAACGCATCCGTGAGCGCGGCATGGAATTCGGTATCTGGTTTGAGCCGGAAATGGTGAATCCCGATTCCGATCTATTTCGTGCCCACCCGGACTGGATCCTCGCGGCGGACGGCGTCGAGCAAGTGCCCTTCCGCGACCAGTACACGCTGGATCTGACCAAGCTCGACGTCTTTAACTATCTGTTCGAGACTATTTCCGCGGTCATTGCGGAATACGACGTTGCCTATATCAAGTGGGATATGAATCGCGATATCCAGCACCCTGGCAGTGCTGGGCGCGGTGTCATTCACCGCCAGACCCAGGCCGTGTACGACCTCATGGCCAAACTGCGTAGCCACTTCTCCGAGCTCGAAATCGAAAGCTGCTCGTCGGGCGGCGGCCGCGCGGACTTCGGCGTGCTGCGCCACGCCGACCGGCTCTGGCTCTCTGACAATAATGACGCCGGGGATCGCCAGGCGATCCAGCGCGGCGCCAGCCACTTCTTCCCGCTGGCCATCAACGGCAGCCATGTCGGCCCGCATCTCTGCCACATCACACGCCGCACCCACAGCATGGCTTATCGTGCCGCGACAGCCATGTTTGGCCATATGGGCCTTGAACTGGACCTGGCTGACGAATCCGAAGCCGACGTTGAGACGCTCAAGCGGGCCATCGCCCTGCACAAGCAACATCGTGAACTCATCCACGCAGGTCGATACTTTCGACTCGACTCGTCGGACTACCTCAATGCGTTCGGCGTGGTGTCCGACAATGGTCGCGAAGCACTGTTCTCCTGCGCCAAGACCGACGGCCACAGTACAACGCTTCCCGGTCGCTTCCGTTTCGCGGGCCTCGACGACGCGACGCGCTATCGCATGCGGCTGATCTGGCCGACAGAAAACGTCTCGATCACATCACCGTCGATCGTGGAACGCGCTGACCTGCTTGGCGAAGGCATCATCGTCTCGGGCGAGGCCATCGGCCAGCACGGCGTGCAGTTACCGCTGATGTATCCGGACACCTGTCTTGTCTACCACTTCGTCGCTGTCGACGAATAGGTTCAAAGCGCCGGCCGGTTCACCATGTCCAGCATTGCACATAGCTCGGCTCACGAGGCGCGCGAGCTTTCACGGCGCATTGCGGACAAGCCCGTGTTCTGTCGCACGATCCGGCGCGCTGACGAACGCGACGTCCATCTCTATGGCTACGCGCCGCACGACTTACCCGTACAGGCACAACCTGAGCTCAACCTGCCAGAAGGCGGTGAGATGCGCTGGCACCCGCTGCGCCGCGAGTGGAATATCTACGCGGCGCATCGGCAGTCGCGGACCTTCAAGCCCTCGGCGGCAGACAATCCGCTGGCACCTTCGTTGCCCGGCAAGCCGGTGACAGAGATTCCCGTCTCCGACTTTGAGTTGGCCGTCTTCGACAACAAGTTTACGAGTCTGCACCCGAACGCACAGGTGCGCTCCTCGATTTCGGGTGCGGACAAGCGCCCAGCACGCGGCCAGTGCGAAGTCATCGTCTATGGGCCCAAACCTGAGGGCAGCTTGCATAGCATGGGTCAGGCGCAGCGCCGACTGTTGCTCGCGGCATGGGCAGATCGCTACGAGGCACTATTCAGCCGGGACTGCGACTTCGTGCTCCCGTTCGAGAACCGCGGTGACGATGTCGGCGTCACGCTGCACCACCCGCACGGCCAGATCTACGGGTTTGCGGAAACGCCCATGATGCCTGGCCGCGCCGTCGAGGCATTTGCATCGGGCTACAGTCTTGAGCGCGACATTGAGCACCTCCCCTATGAACTCATCGTGGCGGCGCGTAGCGATGTGCTGGCCTGGTGTCCGCCCTACGCACGCTTCCCTTTTGAGGTTTGGCTCGCACCACGTGCGCAGCGCGACGGCGTCTGGTCGCTGTCCGAGCACGAGTCTGATCAACTCGCCGAACTCATTGGCGTCATCACCGATCGCTACGACCGCTTCTTCGGCCAGCCCACGCCCTATATGTTTGCCCTTCACTGCGCGCCCGCTTCCTGCAGCGGCCCCTATCACATGACGGCGCAGTTCTACCCCATCCTGCGCGCACCCGGGCGGCTGAAGTACCTGGCATCCGTGGAGCAACACACGGGCGTATTCACCGTGGATGTGCTGCCGGAGCAGGCTGCAACGGCGTTGCGTACACTAGAGGCGTGAACTCAGACCTGCTCAGCATGTTTGTCGCCGCGTTCGACACCACGCCGACGCTTGAGGGCGCCGCCCCCGGTCGCGTCAATCTGATCGGCGAACATCTCGACTACAACGGCGGCTCGGTGCTGCCCGCGACACTGCCCATGACGCTGCGCGTGGCGATGCGCCCGCGCGAGGACAGCACGGTCCGCGTCGTGGCGGACGGTTATCCGGACACGCCGCCGCGAGACCTCAGCGACGTGATGCGCGGCGATTGGTCCGACCACGCGTTGGCCGCTGTGCAAATGGGCAATGAAGTCGGGCTGCTCCAAGGCGGCGCCGACATCGCCATTCGTTCCGACATTCCCAGCGGTGCCGGACTGAGTTCCTCGGCCGCCCTGCTCGTCGCGCTGCTCAAGACTATGCGGTCTGCCGATGAGCACTGCCTGCTGGGCGATATCGATATCGCGCTGCTCGCTCAACGCGTCGAGCGCGAATCCATCGGTGTGCCCTGCGGGATCATGGACCAATTCACGGTTTCGGTCGGCGAGCCCGGCCACGCGATTCTGCTCGACACCACGCGGCTGACGCACCGACTCATCGCGCTGCCGACCTCGCACACCTTTGCGATCATCCACAGCGGCATCACGCGCGAGCTCACCGACGGGCGTTACGCCCGACGCGCCGATGAATGCAAACGCGCGGAGCAGATCTTCGACACGAAGGCGCTGTGCACGCTGGACCTTGCGACGATCAAGGACATGCCGCGCGTCGACCTGGCGCTCCGACGGCGTGCCCGTCACTGCGTGACAGAGCAACAACGCGTGATGGCCGCAGCCGCAGCCATGCGCCAGGGCAATGTCGAGGCGCTCGGTGAGCTCATGATCGAGAGCCACCGCTCGATGTGCAAAGACTTTGAGATGTCGCTGCCCGCGATTGACTACCTTGTGGCGGACGCTGTCGAACAGGGTGCGGTCGGTTCGCGACTCACGGGTGGCGGCTTTGGCGGTTGCATCGTCTCGCTGGTTGAGAAGGGTCAGCTTGAGGTGTGGTCGCAACGACTGTTGGCGCGACATCCCGAGGCGTACTTCGTCGCGACTACGGGTTAGGCGCATCGAATTCACCATAATTGTGTCGGTGTTTTCTGGCGCTAGCAGGCGACGCACCCTTGCTCTACGCTCTGCAGAAAAGAACGCACGCGAGGGGGAGCGACGATGCGCAAGACACCACTACTGGCAACGCTGACACTGACACTGGCTGCATGTGGCGGCGGTGGTGGTGGCGGCACCCCGCCTCCGCCCGCGAACCGGGCGCCCGCGGCGAATGATGTCTCCGCGCTGACACCCCCCGCGACCGCCGTATCGGGCACGCTTTCCGCCACCGATGCCGATGGTGATGCGCTCACCTTTTCTGTTGCGACGACACCCGCCAACGGCAACGTCACACTGAGCGGCACGGGCGACCGCGACTTTGAGTACACCCCCAATGGCGGCTTTGCAGGTGTGGATACGTTCACATTCAGCGCCAGCGACGGCAGCCTGACGTCGAACACCGCGACGGTCACGATCACGGTCAACACGGCGCCCGTGGTTAACGTCCCGACCGCCACGCTCGAGACCAGCGATCTGGGCACCGCAACTGGCACCGTGAGCGGCAGTGACGTGGAAGGCGATTTGCTGACGTTCCAGGTGGCTACACCGCCCACAAAGGGCACCGTCACGAGCCTGGACACGACGTCGGGCGACTTCGTCTACACACCCGCGGTCGGTGAAGACGGCATCGACACCTTTACGGTGGTCGCGCAGGACGCCGCGGAGCCGTCCGCGCCGGGGACGATCACTATCGAGATCTTCGGCTGGATCGGCCCGCAACAGATCGGGTCGTCGTCAGAGGATCTCCTGGCCACCAATGCCCTGCTGCTAACCGACGACGGCGGCCTGCAGCAAGGCGGCGTCACACAGGGCCAAGTCGGCAGTACGCCAAATGCGGGCGCGCGCGATGTCTTCCTGCGCACGACCGACCGTCGCGGCAACGAGTTGTCGCTGACACAGTTCGGTGGCACGAGCGACGACGTGATCCGCGGCATGCACGCGCGCCCGCAGGGCGATGGTTATTACCTCGTCGTCTCGGGCCCTGACGACAACATCTACCGGTTTAACAACGACGGCACCGAAGTGTTCAGCGTGCCGTTACCCGTGGGCCCCGGCATCACACTACTCATCGGCAACCTTTACTGGAGCGGCATCGACGACGCCGGTGATCTCATCATTCTGTCGTGGGTGGACCCTGCGGACCCGACCGTCGTGACCTCTGGTCTCGTGACGAAGCTCAGTGGCACGAACGGCGGTCTCATTTGGCAACGCGAACTGCTGACCTCAATCGAGGACAACGTCGACTTCTTCATCGACGACACGAACCGCATCTCGCCGCGCGGCGTAGACGTGGATGCCGTCGGTAACCCAGTGATCGTTGGCGAGTACTGGGATACAGCGGGCAACCGTCCCTGCGAACGTTGCGGCTTCATCGCGAAACTCGACGCCGCCACAGGCGACAACGTGTGGGTTCAGGAGCCCGATGCTTTTGCAAGCTGTGGCATTGACGGCAGCGGCAGGCTCTACCGCGTGACTGTGGCTGACGATGACAGCCTGTACGTCAACGGCCTGGCCAACTTCTCCCAATTCCCAAGCACGGACGGCCTGGTCGCGCGCTACAGCGCCGACGGCACTCAAGAGCTCTGGCAGTTCTGCGACAACTCAGGCGCCGACACCACCTCGTTCTTCACGAACCCACTGATCCTCGCCGACGGCAGCATCGTCAACTACGGCAGCGTCGGCGATGCCAACTCGCCGCCGGACCCCTCAGGCGGCGGCCCCACCGCCTCCGATCTGGTGCTCTACAAATTCACGGACACCGGTGCCATCACCTGGTCGCAAACGATCGACGTGGTGCGGCAAGACGCCTCAGATGCAGACGCATTGGCGGGCGGCATGGTCGAGGACGCACAGGGCATCCTCTACATCACGGGGTCGACGGACGGCGAAGTGGGTGCAACCGCAAACGCCGGCGATCTTGACGCGTTTGTGCTGCGTCTGGGCCCTGATGGCAGTGTTCAGTAGCCTTTCAGCGATTAAACATAATCTATTTATGACGAATCCGTGACCGGGTCGGTAGTCATACCTACAGAAAAGCCGGAACCTCACGTCACCTAGGGGACCCCAAAAGTGCCGTGACCGACAACGCGCCAAAGGAATCGCGCTACGCGCACCAGCTCAGACGTCGCTTCCCGACGTTACGCTTCGCGTCAGAGCTGGAATGCGAGTACCGATCCGAACATCTGGCCACGATCCGCAATCGCGTGATCGCCAGCCTGCTTGTCGCGTTGACCTTTGTGCTCTGGCACGTCTTTGTTACACGAACCGGCAGCTTCGGCGACACGGTGCCCCCATTGGCCGACGACCTGCGCGCCTGGGTCATGCGCCCGGTCGCGGTGGTTCTTCTCGTCTCCGCCCTGCTTCGAAACTTCTACGCACGCCACTGGCTGACGGTGGCACCCGTCCTGCTTGCGATTCTCGGCTCCGTGGGCGCTTTCAACGTCGCCATGCTCGTCGCCAACGGTAACGTGCATGCGTTCATCAGCATGCTCACGGGCTTCTTCGGCGTGTACATGCTCATGGGGCTGCTCTTCTGGCAGCTCGTCGCCGTCGGCTCTGTGTTGACGCTCGTGTTTATCGCAAACCTCGTCTACGCGGGCGCGCCCATCGACGTCATCCAGGTTGAAGCGCCGATCATGTTCACGGCCACAGCGCTCGCCTGCGTGTTCATCTACAGCCTCGAGCACAGCCAACGCACCGCGTTCCTGCAGCGCAAGGTGCTCGAGGAGATCGGCAACCATGACGCGCTGACGCAGCTGAAAAACCGCCGCGCCTTCGACGAGGCGCTCACCATGCTCTGGCAACAGGGCATCCGTGAAGGCAAGCCTGTCGGACTCTTGTTGCTCGATGTCGATCACTTCAAGCCCTACAACGATCACTACGGCCATCAGGCCGGTGACCGCTGCCTGGCGGCCATCGGTACCGTGCTGCGCTGCGTCACCACGCGGCCGTTTGATATTGCCGCGCGGATTGGTGGCGAGGAATTCGCTGTGCTGTTCTACAACTGCACACACGAACATCTGGTGGCTACAGGCGAACGGCTCGTGCTAGGCGTCCAAGGCCTGGGCATCGAACACGAACGCTCCCCGGTTGCCGGTGAGCTCACGGCCAGCGTGGGCGGCGTGCTGGTCCAGCCGCAGACAGAGCGCTCCTCGCGCAGCCTGCTGCAGTTTGCCGACGAGGCGCTCTACACGGCCAAAAACCGCGGCCGAAATCGCGTCGTCATCGAACGCGATGGTTACGAGAACATCGTGACAGGTGCGTTCCGAGGCACGCAAATTCAGAAGCGCATCGTAGGTTGAGCCGGGCCTGAAACTCCGCGCCAATTCGGCGCTGCGTTGCGCTAAGCTCCACGCATGACGCGCCTGCACCGCATCAACAAGCACCTCAAGGACCGCGACTGGTTCACGGTGTTCGTCGAGCTGATCATCCTGATTGTCGGCGTGTACTTCGGGATTCAGGCTGCGAATTGGAACGAGGCACGGCAGGACCGAGCGGACGAGGCCGCATTCCTCAAGCAGCTCCACCAAGACATCATCGCTGCGGAAACGCTGGCAAACCGAATCGGACGTTACCGCGTCGCCCGCCGCCAGTACATGGAGTCAGCCCTCGACGTGCTCTTCGAGCGTGGCGATCGCGACGAGCTGAGCGACCCGGAGTGCCAGGCTGTCTATACAGCGGCGTTCGTGAATATGCCGTTCATCGACATCGGCTCGTTCAATGAGCTGTCGTCGTCGGGCAGGATAGACATCATCCGGGACGACGAGCTGCGTGGTGCGTTGCTGCGACTGCAGCAGGCGATCAACCAATCGAACCGCACCGTTCAGATTTTGAGCAGCATTCCTTTCGGCCTGGCAGCGGAATACCCGGAGCTCATCCAGCTCGTCGGCGTCGTTGACGATACCGGTGATCGCCCGGAGATTCGCTCTGTGGCCAGCTGCGACACCGCCGGCATGCGTGCCTCGCAGGCCTTTCTTAATAAGGCGGCGAGCAACATCGACCTCTACGACGCGTTCTTCCGAGACGGCTTCGAGCCCTGGCAGGAAGCGATCAGCGCCGTGAGGGAACGCACCGATGTCTTGCTGGGACTGGATCAGTAGCGCCGCCTGAACGAAGGCCTCTACTCGAATGCGTAAACAAATCAACTCGGGCTCACCCTTCGAATCCAAGATTGGATTCTCTCGCGCAGTCCGAGTCGGGTCCGTGGTCGCGGTTTCCGGCACGGCACCCATCGGCGAAGATGGCCAAGTGGTTGCTGAGGGCGATGCTTATCGGCAGACGCGGCGGTGCCTCGAGCTCATTCTTGAGGGCGTCTCTCACGCTGGCATGGGTAGAGCCGAGGTTATCCGCACGAGAATCATGCTGACCGACATCAAGAACTGGGAAGCCGCAGCGCGGGCGCATCACGAAGTGTTCTCAGACGTGGCGCCGGCGTGTACCTTCGTTGAGGTGTCGCGCTTTATTGATGATCGCTGGCTCGTTGAGGTCGAAGCAGACTGCGTCGATGACAACCACGCCTCCATGACCTTGGAAACAGGCGACTAAGCTATCATGCTATTCCGCCGCGTTCGAAAACATGTCAAGGCGCACGACTGGTTTGCAGTCGGTGTGGACTTCGTCATCGTTGTTGTTGGCGTCTACATCGGGATCCAGGTGTCCAATTGGAACGACGCGGCGCGAACCCTGTCGCTCGAGGACTCCTATGTGTCGCGCGTCGGCGACGAGATCGAACAGAACATCGAGATCATGCAGGCCGAGATTGAGTTCGCCGAGCAATCAAGCAGGACGCTCCGCGAATTCATCGCAGTCATGGAAGACCCAACATCCTCGGACGCTGATGTGGTCGAATCCGCAAACGCGTACCTGTCCAGTGGGGTGTTTTTCGCCAAGTTTCGACCTGTCCAGACAACGTTCGACGAACTTAGGGCGACGGGCAATCTGGACATCATTCAGGATAACGTGCTTCGCCTGGCCCTGATCGACCTGCACGCCTTCTACGACAATGGGGCGACGACCGTGCTGTCCAACAACGACTGGGTCGGGCAACTCGAGGGCGATATCTACCTGGGGTTTGACGCTGCGCGTTACGACACAAGAACATCAACACTCTTCCAGCCGCGCTCGCTCGCCGAATCCGCCCTCTACATCCGGCAAAACAAAGATCTGCTGACGCGCCACGCGGCATTGAGCTACTGGGTCAAAGACCGCACTCTGGGCTTGCTCGAGTCGGCCATCGCTCAATCGAACACCGTTCTGGATGAGGTTTCCCGCGTGCAGAACGACAACAGGTAGTCCCAATGACAACACGATTTGCGTTAGTCCTTGCAGCCCTGGTCGCCGTCGCGCCCGGTTTAGCGACCGCCGGCGATGTCGCTGCCGACTGCAGCGGCTTCGAGAACCCGGAGCTTACGGAGGCCCTCGCCATCATCAAAGTGAGACCGGAGGGATTCGATCCGCGTCCTGAAGGCGCCGTAGAAGGCTGCCTTGTCGTGGCATTCGGGCTGGAGAAGAACAAGAGGTTCAAAAAGTACCTGGCCGGTCACAACGCCGTCGTCGTGGCGCAGAGCGGCGGCGCCACAGAGGCGCAGATCGCATCGGCCGAAGCTGTGCTCACCCAATGGTACTTCTCGAAAAAGACTTACAAGAAGTCGAAGGACCCGATCTACTACACGAAGATCAAGTTCTAGTTGCTAAGGCGGCGACGGACAGACGAGGATTCGCCTGTCCAACTAGACCTACGCTTACGACTTGCGCGTGTAGCGCTTGTTGAACTTCGCGATCCGACCGTCGTTCTGCGAGACACGTTGCTTGCCGGTGTAGACCGGGTGGGACGCGCTCGAGATATCGATCATCATGTACGGGTAGGTTTCGCCTTCGTACTCTTTTGATTCCGTGGTGGTCACGGTCGAGCCGATCAGGAAGTAGACGTCGGCCGTGGTGTCGTGGAACAACACTTTGCGGTATTCGGGATGGATGCCAGGTTTCACAAGCTGTTTCTCTAAGTTGGGGGGTGAAGCCTTGCAACATTGTAACATTGCAGGACACGTCGGAGGGGCGGCGCAACCACAGGAGATCCAATGAGGTACGTGTCGATTCTGTTGCCTTTTGCCATTGGTGCCGGCGTCTTGCTGGCCAGTGAGGCTATCGGCACTGCAGCACTCGTCAATGTTCTTGGTCAAGGCTTGCTATTCGCTGCCGTCGTCTGCCTGCCGCTCTACAAGACTGTGCGCATGTCCTACGTCGACATTGGCTGGCCACTGGGGATCGTTGTTGTTGCCATCGTCGCCGTCGTCACACTGGACGGCAACGCGATTCGGCGGGCACTGATCGGCGGCGTCTACCTTCTGATCGGCGGTCGAATGGCCCTAATGGCGCTCGGCCATCTACGACACGGCGCGCTAGCCGAGGAGCTGCCGCGCTACGCCTACCAAAGAAGGCGTTGGGAGAAATCCGGCAAGACCAACACGATGCTTGCGGCGCAGACAGAGGTCATCGCCCAGGGCGCGTTCAACGCCTCCTTCCTGGCCTTCCCCGCCTTCCTCATTGCCTCGAATCCCTCAGCCACAGTCTCGCCGGTGGAGATTGTGGGGCTTGTCGTCTGGGTGGCCGCGTATCTGTTTGAAGAGACCTCGGACCGGCAAAAGCGCGCCTTCGTCCGCGCGCAACAGGCCGCCGGCAACAGCAATGGCGTATGCGATGTCGGCTTGTGGGCCTACAGCCGACACCCGAACTACTTTGGCCAATGGATGGGCTGGAACGGGGTGCTTATCGCCGCCCTGCCGTCCTGGCTCGCGCGGTATGGGTCCGAGACGGCAGTCGTTTGGATTGGCCTGGGGATTGGGGCGGCCATGGTCTCCTACTACATGTACAACACGCTGGTGTACTACTCGGGTGTGATACCCTCCGAGTACTACTCGGTTCGAAAGCGCCCCGCGTTCGCGGACTACCAACGCCGCACGAACCGGTTCTTCCCGGGGCCACCTCGCGATTCGGTAGCGACGCGTGAAACAGAGAGTCCTGATGCCGCAGAGTGAGGTGGCCGCTTCTGGCCAACACCTGTCCGCGCTAGTCGCGGTCTCCTTGTTTGCAGCACTCTGGCTGCCACTGGGTCAGCACGAGTTTCTGGTTCCACATTGGATGAAGGTCGGAACTTTCGCCGCGCCTTTCCTTGTGCTGGGATATGCGGCGTCCACATCAAACCGCCCGCGTCTCTCCGACCCACGATTCGCATCAATTGCGCTGTTGGTTGCCTACATCGCGCATCAATTCGAAGAACACTGGATCGACGTATTGGGTAACGAGTACGCGTTTCACGCTTACGTCAACGCACTGGTCCGCGGCGCCATCGGCACCGACGACCTCAGCGTGGCGCCTCTCACGCCGATGGGTATCTTTGTCATCAACACGTCGTTGGTGTGGCTCGTCGGTGCGGTTGCGATCGTTCGCGCGCGGACCCAATGGTTTCCGGTGTTTGCGATGGCGGCTATCGCACTCGTGAACGGCGCCACCCACATCATTGGCAGCATTGTCACGTTCGCCTACAACCCCGGCCTTTTGACATCCGTCCTTCTGTTTCTGCCGTTGCCGGTGTTGTTTTATCGCAAAGTCTTGCGTGAGAACCCGGCCTTGAAGTTGCTGGTCATCGCGAGCCTGATCTGGGCCGCGCTGGCGCACGTCTTGATGGTGGGCGGAATGTTGGCTGCGAACCTATTCGGCGTGATCTCTGAGTCGTTCTATTTTGTCACTCTCGTGGTGTGGTCGCTGCTGCCGCTTGGGCTCTTTCGAAGCTTCCGAAGAGACAACGGAGCGTGAAATAGGGCGCCTATTCCAGCCGCATCCCCGGCGCGCCTTGATATTTATAAATGAGAATCGTTAGCATTATCGTTCGCATTCTGTTGACGAGCCTGCTCGTCTCCCGTGGGAACATTACTATGACGCTTGTAAACACAGGCCCCCGCGCTCGGAGCTTGATCCTATCCGCATTCCTGTTGACTGCTGCGCTGAGCCCCCGTTTGGCGCTGGCCCAAGAATCCGAATCCGACATCGACGAGATCGTCGTTCGAGGCCAAAAGATTGAGCGGTCGCTGTTTGAGACGCCAGAAAGTGTGGCCGTTCTCACCGCCGACGAGATCAACCGCCGCAGCCTGCAGACCCTCGAGGACGTCTACAACCAGACAGCCAACGCGGCCAGCCTTTTCAACAACGAGAACTTCAGCATTCGCGGTGTTTCGAGTAACAGCTCGTCGACAACAGGCGGGGCCGGAGAATTGGCCACCTACTTCATCGACGGCGTCGCAATCACCGGCTTCGCGAAGCGGTTTGTCCCCATGGACATGTGGGACGTGCCACAGGTCGAAATCCTGCGTGGTCCACAGTCCACAAACCTCGGCCGCAACGCGATGATGGGCGCCGTGATGGTCAGCACGGGCCAACCAGACTTCGACGAATTTGAAGCGGCGCTGCGCATTGGCGGCGGCAACCCCGGTCGCTACGAAGCGGCCGGCTTGGTCAACATCCCGATCAGTGACACCGTGGCCCTGCGTTTCTCAGGTGATTACTTGAGCACGGACGGGTTCATTAAGAACGAGACGCTTGGCCAGGATGATTTCGACGCGCGGGAGAACTACACCTTCCGTGCCAAGCTGCTTTGGGCGCCCACGGAAGACCTGGACTTCACGCTGGGCTTCCAGGCACTCCAGTCGGAACGCGGCCAGAACCTGACGCGTTTTGATCTCACCAGCGCGGGCGATCGCGTCGCACTGGGCAATCTCGAGGACCGTGAAAACCTGGACGGACAACTGGCAACGCTGCATGCCAATTGGAAGCTGTCCGATACCGTTACGCTGCGCTCCATCACGTCGTACCTCAACACGGACTACGACCGGTTTGATGACGACGACCAGGGTCCCGACGGCGGCACAGCGTTCCGTGGGCGTGAGGCCTTTGACCGAAACTGGGCCGAAGAGCTTCGGCTCGACTACGTCTCCGATACGCTCAGCGGCACCGTCGGGATCTACTACATCGACGTGGAAGTCGAGAACAACACCACGGGGCTCGTGAACATCCAGCCCGGCCTACTCGGCGTGCCCGACATTTTGCTGCCGTTCTACCCGCCGGTCATTTCCGTAAATATCAACGGACCTGCACTGAGCCAAACAGAGAATGCTTCGATATTTACGGAGTGGGACTGGCAGTTTGAGGAACGCTGGTCGGTTCAGGCCGGGTTGCGCTACGAGACTGAAGACCAAAACAACCGGACGGGCAGTGCCAACACACTCGACCCCTCGACTCCGCTGCCGGATCCTGACGTCGCGGGCGATCAAGCGGAAGCACTGTTCGGCCCGGCCGTCGGCGCACAAGTGCGCGCAGGCGTAGCCCAGGTCAACGGCGTACTGCTGAGTTTCATTGCGCCTACCGACGAAGTCACAGAGCCCGACTTCGACGCGGTATTGGGAAAACTCGGCATCGCGTATGACGTTTCTGACGATCTTCGGGTGGCCGCCACGTTTAGCCAGGGGTACCGGGCCGGCGGCGCACAGATCACGCTGGTTGGAACACAAAGCGACTACGACCCCGAGCGGCTCAACAATTTCGAACTCTCACTGCGTTCGCGCCTTCTCGATGGGCGCGCGACCTTCAACGCCAACGTCTACTACGGGCTCTGGGAAGACCAACAGGTCACCCTGGGGCTCGATGGCAACCTGCTGAACACCGTCATCGACAATGCCGGCGAGTCCACGATCTACGGTGGTGAGGTGGAGTTTCGCTACGAACCCAACTCAAGCTGGCTGACGTATGCCACGGTGGGCTACGCCAACAACACGTTTGATGAATTTGATTCGATTGACGGCGATCTCGCCGGCAACAACTTCGCGTTCTCGCCCGAGTGGACGGCAGCCGTGGGTGGCACCTACTACTTCGGCGACTACTACGTGGGCGGCAACGTCACCTACCAGGGCGAATCTTTTAGCGACGTGCAAAATACCCAGCGGCTGGACGCTTTTGCACTGCTCAACATGCAGGTCGGCTGGCAAAACGATCGCTACGCCGTGGGCTTCTACGGCAAAAACCTGACCGACGAGCTTTACCTGACCTCGGAAGGCCCGGGTCTCATCCCAGGATCAATCATCGGCCGCGTTGGCGAGCCCCGCGAGTACGGGGTGGAGATCACCGCGTTCTTCTAGTTAGCGGCACTCCAGGCGCCGTCGTCAGGCTAAGAACGACGGCGCCTGGAACGCCTGGTGCCGATGCGGGTCACTGGCTTCTGTGTATCCGCGTAGTCGTGCCAGGAAGAGATCCCTGTCGTAACCGTGCTGCTCGGTCGGCGACAGTGCGTTGTTCATCGACTTCTCGTAGTCGAGGATGATGCCCGCCTCTCGTTGCTCATAAAGCGCAGGAAGAAAGTTCTCAAACGTCCCCACTTCGATCACGTTGTGCGTTTGCCAAGCCTCGAAGAACTCGGGCGAAAAATGGCCGGTGATCCTTCGATTAACCGACCGACCGATCGCGTTGCCGGATGAGACACCGATAACGATCTCGTAGTGGTAGTGCGCACCCAGGTGCTCGCCGCCATCGACGACATTGGCGAAGTGAATCCGTAACATCATCACGGGCCCGAACGCGGGCAGCTGCTTGCCCATCGCCCAGCCATCCGAGTCGCAGTAAAACACCTTGAGCTTGTTGTTTACGGGGTACTTCCAGCCGTACTTGTCGTACTGCATCGCCTCCTGGATCTCAATGGTCGAACCCGGCTTGGCGGTATTGCCGGGCCCCATGTTTCCCGACAGTGTCGCATTCACGTGATCGAAGGGATGCCACAGCAAATAAGCGGGCACGATCTGCCCTTCGTAGCCCCCAACATCCGTTAGGCGGACGCGGAGACGCGTGAAGTTCAAAAACCACCAATGCAACATCTCGGCGCTGACACCACGGATCAGCGGGTGGTTGAGGACGACACAAAACTGACCGTTTGTGCGCTCGTGAATCTGAAAGTGCGCGGTGTCGATCGACTTCAATTCCCAGCCGAACTCTCGCGCCGCTGGCATTGTCAGCTTCGTCATATGCCCTCCTTTGGAAGTGGTTTTGATCGCCTACCGCCTGTTCGCAAGGAATCCCGACACGCGCAGGCTGTGAATGAACGACTGCACTTTGGCGGTGCGGTGCGTCGCGCCATGGGTCACCAGCCACAGCTTCGCGCGCCAGGCGCGATTGGGCGGCAGTACTTCGACGATCCCCGTGAGCTGCTGCCCCAGTTCCACCGGGAGAAAGGTAAGACCAACACCCGCCTGCAAGGCCTGAAGGCGGCAGTGGAAACTGTCGCTCTCGAAACGATACCTGGCGTTCTTCACTCGGCGGTTAAGCCAGGCATAAGGGCCGGCAGAGCGCCCGCGCGTCAGCCCCACAAAGTCATGATCGACGAGTGCGATCACCGACTCCGGCATACCGTGTGTTCTGATGTAGGACTTGCTGGCGTAGAGCGCGCTGTCGAGTGGCTTTATGGGAATCACGACGTAGTCGGGATCGTCCGGCTTCTCACCGGCGCGAATCGCGATGTGCGCCTCGCCGTATTCCAGCCGGACTATATCCGCTGTCACGGAACAACACAGGTCCGAGTCCGGGTTGTTTGCGACGAAGTGATGAAACCCAGGCGCCAACACTTGCGCTGCGACATCCACTGTGGAAACCACAAGCCCGCCGGAGATGCCGGGGTTGCGGGACGTCGCACGGCCGATGAACTGGTTGAAGTTGTCCTCAGTCGCCTCCGCCACGCGCAACAAGTCCTCGCCGATCTCCGTCAGCGAGTAGCCCTTGGCGTTGCGAAAGAAGATCTTGCCGCCGAGCTCTTTTTCCAGGCTGTCGATGTGCCGGATGATCGTGGCCCGATGGACACCGAGTCGCTCGGCAGCGCCGCTCACTGTCCCGTACTTGGCCACATGGTAGGCCGTGCGGAACTCATTCCATTTATCCAATCTCGTAGCCCTCTCGACTACCGCAATGAGGTCATTGAAACACCAAGCGCCGCGTCCGTGCCACGGCGCGCGCTTAGAACTCGGTCGGGTCGAGCGGGTCCGTACCGGCGGCCCGTTCCGCCTGGTCGTCGATGCCGTCAGCGTCCGAGTCCGCTTTGTAGGGGAATGTCCCGATCCGTCGCTCAAGCGCGTTGGCTAGACCGTCGCCATCGATATCACCGTCACGGGCGTCGCCGATGCCGTCGCAGTCTGTGTCTTCCCACTGCGCCGGGTCGTTGGGGTAGCCATCGAAGGCGTCCTCGACGCCGTCGCCATCGGTGTCCACGGCGGGCGGCACGTGTAAGCCCACCCATTCGCTCGCAAAATCCAGCGGTTCGCCGGCCATCGCCTTGCTGATGGCGACCATCTCGATTTCCGACATGAACAGACGGCGCTGTTCTTGCGGCAGCCCCAGATGCCCACCGGGCCGCCAACCGACCCTGGGTAGTGCGCGCAGCGCCCAGCCCATGCTGGTGCGATCTGTGACTGTGACATTGGCCTGCTGGCCCGCCGCCAAGCGGCTGCCCGCGGCCACGATCATCATGAGCTCCTGAATCTCGCGGTCGGCGTAGTGTTCACGCAGGGCTTCGATGTGCGCCGACGTGATGCGGCTGGGTAACGGCCCTGCATCGCGACCAAAGCGCAATGCGGCCATCTCGGCTTCCGAAAAGCGCTCCGAACGCTCGAAGTCGAACAGGTCATAGATGTCGCCCATGGCCTCGTCGGTAACGGCGCCCGTCTCGCTTTCATCCTCCAGGAACTCATAAAGCCAACGCGTGCCATGGACCTGACAGTGCACACACCCGGAGGACAACTGGTAGACCACAAAGACCTGCCACAAGAACTTCATCGAGAGCGCGCGGTCGCCGGCGGCGAAGTAGTTTTCGATCCGAGACGTTCCCATGGCGTTCTGCCGGGTCCACTCGGTATCGAAGCGGATGCGATCGCTAAAGGCGTAGCGCGTCCTAGGTACGACGGGTGCGGTGTAGTAGCTGATATCGAAAGCGTTGACAGGGAATGCGGGGGTGCCGGCCGCGGGCCGGTTCGCCTCGCGCGCACCCCGCGGCAGCCAACGCGCCGCGTCGAGCGGGAATGCGTCAAACGGGTCTTCGATGCCATCTGTGTCGCTGTCAAAGGTCACCTGCGAGATGCCGTAGCCCGTCACGCGATTGAGCCAATCGCTGTCGAGGTCTGCGGCAGGTGCCGTGACGTCGTCGCGAATCCAGTTGCCAAGGATTTCCTGGTGCGCCTTCGCCATGAGGTCGCCGGCGAACAGGGCCGCGCGTTGCTCGTTGGCGCTGTGGCTCGCATTCGGGCCCACGCGCCAGCCGACCGCGCTCAGATTCTCCGTGGCCCACGCGACGGTGGCCGCGTCGGTGGGAATCGGCAGCACACTATCCATGGCGGCATTCGACGCGTTGAACGCAGCCATCTCCATGAGCTCTGCGATTTGCCGGTCGGTGTAGTGTTGGCGCAGCGAGGCGTGCGTGTCGGCCGTGACGCTCGCCGGCAGATTCGAGACGGCCTCAATAAACTCAAAGGCAGCCTTTTCGCGCGGGTCGCCAATGCTGTCCACGTAGTCCGGCGACCAGAGCGCGTGGATGTCCTCGAGCGACACACCCAGATACGTGAGCTGATAGGCACTCCGCGCCTGGTGGTGGCCGCTCTGGGCGCCGATCATCTGATAGAGCGTCATCTTCCACTTCGCCTCAGCGCTGAACATGGCGTCGGCGTGGATCATCATGTCGCCAATCAACACGCCCTCGTAGAGCTCGCGAAGGTTGGCGACATCAATCTTGTGGCGGTCGTAGAACGGTTGCGACGAAAGCGCGGCGGGTGGCGCGGGGCCGCGAACGGACTCCGTTGATTGGCAGGCCACGGTCAGCGTGGCGAGTGCAGACAAAACCCCAATGCGAACGCGCTTCATTGCTGTCCCCTTGTTGTCGACAAACTGTCTCAGACCCGGGGCGTGGTAACCGCGACCGGTGTTTGCAAAAACCTGACGATGGGGTCCCTGTACAGCAGGAACGTCGGCGCCAAGCGTACGCAACGACAGCGTTTTCGAAAGGTGCGCAGACGCACACTGGGTGTGCACTTGCTCACATTGCGCACGCACCAAGTCAGCAGCAACACTCTGCCTGCTCACCCAACAGTTGCCTTCCAGAGGAGACACTGATGTCTATCGCGAAACGGTCCGTTTGGTTTGTTCCTTTCCTCTTTGCCGGTGCCGCCCTGGCCGACACGACGGCGAGCGTGCTCGAGTTCGGGCTCGACGACACTCTGTTCGTTGGCGATTCCCAAGCCGGCGCCATTCACGCCTACGACCTGCCCGGTGACAGCCGCGCACGCAAGACCGACACCGCCTACAACCTGCTCGATCTCGACGGCCTGCTTGTGGAGGCGCTTGAGGCCGAGCCGGGCTCAATCATCTACAACGACCTGGCCGTGCACCCGGTCACCCGTGACGCCTACGTCTCTATTAGCTTCCGCCGCGGGGGCAAGCCCGTTACGGCCGTCGCCTCAGTGAGCCGTGACGGCGATGTCGGTAAGCTCAACCTGACCAAGGTGCCCAAGACCACCTTCCAGCTTGAAGACACCGCAGACGACGCGGTCACGTTCTGGCGCAACATCCCGGCGCCGACGCTCACGATCACCGACCTCGACTACGTGAAAGGCGAGCTGTTCGTCTCGGGGATTTCCACGGGCGAGTTCGCCTCCACTCTGCGCCGCGTGCCCTACCCGTTCAACAAACCGGCCGCAGCCGCCAACATCGAGATGTACCACGCCGCACACGCACAGAACGAAACCCGTGCGCCTATCCGGGCGATGACCGTGATCGATCTCGACGGCGAGCCGTTTGTCGTTGCGGCTTACACCTGCACACCGCTGGTGACCCTGCCCGTCGACAGCCTCGAAGACGGCGCCAAGGTCACCGGCAAGACCATTGCCGAGCTCGGCTACGGCAACACACCACTCGAAGTCATTGCGTTCTCGGCCGCCGACATGGAAGGCAATGTCGGCAGCTATGTGCTGGTTGTGAATCGCGAGATGGCCGCCGACCTGATCACCTTTGACGCGTTGACGGAAGCCGTTGCGGCCGATGGTCTGTCGACGCCTGTTCCGTATCTGGGCGCCACGGCGGGCGTGCCGACGACGACATTGCCGCTGGCCGGGGTGATGCAGGCGGCCGATCAGGACAACCAGTTCATCCTCACCATGCGTCGCAATATCGACTCGGGCGCCACGGAGCTGGTCTCGTTCCGCAAGGGTGCGTTCTTCCGGCTCAGTGACTTCATCAGCGAGTACAACTTCCCCGACTACGAATACAAGGACGATCCGTTCTCGCAAGGCACGCGCATGTTCCAGAACATGCTGAAGGCCGATGAGGGTTATCCGGACCAGGCGCGCTGATTGCTATGAAGCTGTCGTCGCTGCTGGGCGGCATCGCGGTCGCAGTGCTTGCCAATGACGCCATCGCGGCATGCCCGGCAGCCGACTCGGCCGCCGGGCCGGAGCTGTATCCCACTGCGGGCGTGTTGCCCGAGAACCTGCTGCGAGTTTATGTCTATTTCCCGCGGCCGATGGGGCCTGATGTCAGTGCGTCGGATGTGCTGTTGCTTGGTCCTGATGGCGACGCCATACCAGGTGCGTTCTTGCCGACGCGATTCGGACTGTGGTCACCGGACCGGCGTCGGCTAACGGTGCTGCTCGATCCGGGACGCGTGAAGACCGGGTTGGAGGCCAACGAAGCGCTGGGGCGCGCGCTGGAATCGGGCGTGCGCTACAGCATCAAGGTGCCCGGCACGTTGCGCGACGCCGAGGATTGCCCGCTGGGCGGCGATTCGGAGTTTCCCTTCACAGCAGGGCCCGCGGATTACGATCCGCCTGCGCCGGAGGCATGGCAATTCTCGGTACCGATGGCAGGAACACGCGACACCCTGGCCGTGGATCTCGGCAGCACCCACGACCATGTCTCGATGGCTTACCGGCTGCGTGTCTTCACAGCAGCGGGCGAGCGCGTAGGCGGCGACGTCGCGCTGGCGCGGGCGGAGCGGGTCTGGGCGTTCACCCCTCGCGAGACTTGGTCGTCAGCGCCCTACCAGATCGCGATTGACCCACGGCTCGAAGATCTTGCGGGCAACCGGCCGGGTGTGCGATTTGATAGAGACTTGGATGAGCCCGTCCGCGAGTGGAATCGGGTGCTGCCCTTCACGCCGACATCTCCTGGCGACTAAGGCGAGTCGCGGCTCAAAGTCAGGGCATGCTCGCACAGTTGAAACTGCTGCGCCTTGGCGTTTAGCTGGTTAGGACGACAACGCGGGCTGCCGGGATACACGCCGCCTCCGTGACAGCTATTACGGATGGGCCCGAAAAACGCGCTAGCGCTTGAGTTGCAATTTCGCGGCGCTTGCGCGATTTTTCCTCGAGAGGTTTCGACACCCAATGGCGCGCCATGCTTATGCTCTTGACCCAACTCCCTAGCCGTTCTCGGATTGAACCGTCGCCGCACAAGTGCCGCGAGCGCAGCGTTTTCCGATGCGGCAGAATCAGCTGTTATGACGCTGCCTTTCCTGGAGGACGAAGGTCGACGACTCGGGTTTGATGCGAGGGTTTGCTCTTGCGCGGTCTTCGCCCAGAAAGGGCCCTTGAAACGGGACGCGACGCGCGGCACGGTATAGCTATGG
>JBCCBB010000042.1:0-25127 GCA_039814545.1 Pseudomonadota bacterium | reverse complement strand
CGCTTACCTTGCGACTGGTGCCATCTCGATGCGCGAAGTGGTGCAGCGGGCACGCGCCGATGATCGCCTGCCGCGGCGGGCGTCCAGCGCCTTCGTGAGCCGACTGCACTGGCACTGCCATTTCATGCAGAAGCTCGAGTCGCAGCCTTCGATCGAACACCAGTGCTTCAACGCGGCCTACGAAGGCCTGCGCGATGGCGGCAATGCCGAGCCGCTCTACGAGGCCTGGTGCACGGGACGCACGGGCTACCCGTTTGTCGATGCCTGCATGCGGTCCCTGCAGGCCACCGGTTGGATCAACTTCCGCATGCGCGCGATGCTCGTGTCCTTCGCGGCCTACGACCTGTGGCTGGACTGGCGGCTGTTCCGTGACTTTCTCGCTCGGCAGTTCATCGACTACGAGCCGGGTATCCACATCTCGCAGATCCAGATGCAGAGTGGCACGACGGGGATCAACACACCGCGCATGTACAACCCGATCAAGCAGGGCTGGGACCATGACGCCAACGGCGACTTCATTCGTCAGTGGGTGCCCGAGCTGGCCAACGTACCGGCGCCGTTCGTCCATGAGCCCTGGAAACTGACGCCGATGGAGGCCGAGGCTGCCGGCGTGACCTTGGGCGTCGATTACCCCGAACGCGTCGTCGATCACGCGACCTCGGTCCGCGAGGCGCGCAAACGGATCGGCGCCGTGAGGCGGTCCGCGGAGCACCGTGGCGAAGCCGAACGTGTGTTTGATCAACACGGCAGCCGCAAGAGCTCGCGTGACCGTATGTCGAGCAAGAGTTACCGCAAGCGCCGCACAGGCGGCAGCGATGCCCCCCGATTCGATGCACCCAGCGAAGACGACAACCAGCTTGGCCTCTTTGATTAGCCGCTGGCGTGGCTTAACCTCTTGTTGGCTTGACCAGGGGAGACAGCGATGCGCGTCATGAGCTTCCGTCACGAGGATGTTGACAGCTTCGGCGTGGTAACGGCCGCAGGCGTCATCGACATGGGCGCCAGACTGGCGGGACGGTACGCGAGTCTGCGTGATGTGATCGCGGCCGACGCGCTCGACACGCTGCGCGATATGTCGCAGGACTACACAGCCGACTATTCGCTCGAAGACATCACTTTTCTGCCGCCCATACCCGCGCCAGAGAAGATCATCTGCGTCGGCATCAACTACCGGCCGCACATTGAAGAGACGGGGCGCGAGCCGCCCCAGTACCCGCTGCTGTTCGTTCGGTTCCCAGGCAGTCTCACGGGACACAACGAAGCACTGGTAGTGCCGTCGTTGTCGCACCGACTCGACTATGAGGGTGAGTTGGCCGTGGTCGTCGGTCGCGCAGGCCGACACATTCCCGCGCAGGGCGCCCTGCGTCATGTCGCGGGCTACGCTTGCGTCAATGACGGTAGCGTGCGTGACTACCAGCGCCACACCTCGCAGTTCACGCCGGGCAAAAACTTTCAGTCGAGCGGCAGTTTCGGGCCGTGGCTGACCACTGCGGATGAAGTCGGCGATCCGGGCTCGCTGACGCTTGAGACGCGGCTTAACGGTAACGTCATGCAGTCGGCATCGGTGGGCGATCTCGTGTTCGATATTCCGGCGCTCATCGCTTACGTCTCGTCGTTTGCGGAACTGACGCCCGGTGACGTGATCGTTACGGGCACGCCCGGTGGTGTGGGCTACGTGCGCAAGCCGCCCGTGTACATGAAGGCGGGCGACCTGGTTGAAGTCGACATTTCGGGTGTTGGCGTGCTGCGCAACCGCGTGGCGGAAGAGGTCAATACGCTCGACAGCGGCAGCTTCCGCGTCGACGAATCGGATCACGAGGAGGTTTCCGAGGCATGACCACGATCGAACAGGGTGAGTCGCGCACGCGCACGGAAGATGCCCGACTGATTACGGGGCAAGGCACGTATCTGGACGATGTGCCGCTCGGCAATCCTGCCTGCCTGCGGTTCCTGCGTTCGCCGGTCGCGGCCGCGCGCATCCGCAGGCTCGACACGCAGACGGCGGCCGCGATGCCCGGCGTGTTGGCTGTATTCACAATCGCGGACCTGGATGCCGCAGGTGTCGGCGACGTGCCGGCGTCCGACGTGCCGGCGACACCCTGGCACGCGGGCCACAACGCCGTGGGGCAGCCGCCGCTGGCGCGCGAGCACGTGCGCTACGAGGGCGAGCCCATCGTGGCCGTTGTAGCCGAGTCGCGGGCCATCGCCGATGCGGCCATCGAAGCGATCGAACTTTCACTTGAAAGCACCGCGGCCGTCGCCTCCAAGACACAGGCGCTCGGTGATGGTGCGCCGCTCGTGCACACCGATGTACCCGGTAACGTACTGGGCGTGCTGGGACAGGGCGACTCGGCGGCCACGGACGCTGCGTTTGAGTCGGCCGCGCGCGTGGTGACGCTCGACCTTATCAACAATCGATTGGCGCCCTGCGCGATCGAGCCGCGCGGTGCCGCCGCGACCTACGATGCTGCGACGGGCGACTATGTGCTCTACCAAGGCTGCCAGGGCGTTCACTCGCTCAAGGGCCGGGTTTTGCAAGCGACGCCTATTGAGCCCGAGCGTCTGCGCGTGGTGTGCCCCGACGTCGGTGGCGGGTTCGGACTCAAGATGTTTCTGCAGTGCGAGACGCTGAGCGTGCTGCACGCAACGCGCACAACGGGGCGTCCCGTGAAGTGGGTGGCCGACCGGCGCGAGAGTTTCCTCTCAGACCTGCACGGCCGCGATCACGAAACGCACGCCGAACTTGCGCTCGACGACGACGGTAAGTTTCAGGCACTGCGCGTCCACATCGATTCGAATGTGGGTGCGTACCAGTCGCAGGCCGGTGCGATGATCGCCTGGATCGGCGCCTACATGACGACGGGCTGCTACACGATCCCGGAAGCGCACGCGCGCGTTCGCGTGATCATGACCAACACGGTGCCCGTGGACGCCTATCGGGGCGCGGGCAGACCCGAGGCGGCCTACCTCATTGAGCGACTCGTCGACAAGGCCGCACGCGAAGTGGGCCTGACCCCCGACGAGATTCGACGCCGCAACTTCATTCAGCCCGGCGACTTTCCCTACCGGGTGCCAACAGGCCAGGTCTACGACTCGGGCGAGTACGAACGTCAGATGGACCTCGCGCTGGCACGCAGCGACTGGCAAGGCTTCGCCGCGCGGCGCGATGCGTCGGCCGAACGCGGCCGGTTGCGCGGCATCGGTTTGTCTTACTACGTCGAGATCTGCGCCGGATTCGGCAACGAGGAAGTGGACCTGCACTTCGGCACAGATGGCCGGCTCACGGTTCGTGTTGGTACGCAGTCGACGGGACAGGGCCACGAGACGGCTTACGCACAACTTGCAGCGCGCGAATTGGGCATCGAGGTTGATGCCGTGCGTGTTTTGCAGGGCGACACGCGACTGATTCGTTCGGGGGAAGGTACGGGCGGCTCACGCACCATGGCCATCGGCGGCTCGGCACTTATCGGTGCCTGCGCGCGATTGCGCGACGCGGCCCGCGCCCAGGCGGCGGCCATGGCGGACGTCAATGCAGCAACTGTCGTGTTCGCCGATGGCGCACTCGACGCGGGCGGCACGGCGCTGTCGCTGGCTGATGTTGCGCAGGCCTCCTACGACGACGCGACGCGGGCCGAGGCGGTAGCGCCGGGTCTGGCTGTGACCGCTGAGTTCGAGCCCAAGGCTGGCACGTTCCCGAACGGTTGCCACATCTGCGAAGTCGACATCGATCCCGAGACCGGCCACGTCGAGATCCTGCGCTACACAGTTCAGGACGACTTCGGCAACGTGATCAACCCGCTGTTGCTCGAGGGGCAGGTGGTCGGTGGCGTAGCACAAGGCCTGGGCCAGGCGCTCATGGAGCGCGCGTTGTACTCGACAGAAGATGGCTTGCTGCTCAGCGACTCGTTCATGGGTTACGCCATGCCAAGTGCCGAGGACATGCCCAATCTCGATTTCGCGCACAGCCCCGTGCCGTCGCCGCGCAACCCGCTGGGCCTCAAAGGCGCAGGAGAGGCCGGTACGATCGGTGCGCCGCCGGCGCTCGTTAACGCAGTCGTCGACGCGCTCTACGAGTCCGGCGTCGACCACATCGATATGCCCGTGTCCGCAGCCGCCGTCTGGCACGCACTGAATCCGGGAGCGCGCCAGAGCGAACGCGAGGCCGCATGATGATTCGACGCGTCGTGCTTGCGCTGGCCGCGGCGACGCTTGCGGCCTGCGCAACGCCCATCCCCGAATCGGCACCTGAGCAACAGGGACCGGGCCCGGCGCGCGTCACGCTCGAGCGAACGCTGGGTGCCATCTGCGCCATCGATGGTCCGGTCCTTGGGCTCGAATGCACGTATCCGGCGCCACCGTCGACCGCGCGCAACGCCATGATCGAGATCAACGGTAACGCCGACATCATTGCCGACCGGCTTGATGCCATGCCGTCGTTGGGGCCGCTGCACGGCGTGCCCGTCGCGCTCAAGGACAACATCGAGACCGCCGACGGCATGCGCACCACAGCGGGTTCGCTGGCACTCACCAATTATCGCGCTGCGAAAGACGCGCATCTCGTCACGCGCCTGCGAGCGTCGGGCGTCGTGATTGTTGGCAAGGCCAATCTCAGCGAGTGGGCAAACTTCCGTTCCACGCGGTCGGTCAGCGGTTGGAGCAGTGCGGGAGGTCAGACGCGCCACGCACTCGACCCCGCGCGTAATCCCTGCGGCTCGTCCAGCGGTTCCGCGGTCGCGGTCGCCACGGGTATTGTGCCGCTGGCCGTAGGTACGGAGACGGACGGTTCGATCATCTGCCCCGCATCCATCAATGGCATCGTTGGCATCAAGCCCACCCTGGGCCTCGTAAGTCGCACCGGTATCGTCCCACTGTCCCTGTCGCAGGACACAGCCGGTCCCATGGCGCGTGACGTCAAAAGCGCTGCCTGGTTACTGGCCGCCATGGCGGGCGTCGATCCCGAAGACGCCGCCACGCAACGCATCCCGGAGGGTCTGCTGCCGCTGGAACCTGACTTTCGCGCGGACGCGCTGACCGGCAAGCGGATCGGTGTGTTGCGCACCTACGGAGGCGCCGGCAACGTGCCGGCCGTGGAAGCCGGATTCACGCGTGCGTTGGCGCGGCTCGAGGCAGCGGGCGCGGTGCTCGTTGATCCCATCGAGATCGATACGACGGGCATGGGCGCAGCCGAGTACGCCGTCTTGTTGCACGAGTTTCGCGATGATCTCAATGCCTATCTCGAAGCGCGACTGTTGATTCCCGATTCGCTGGCCGAGCTCATCGCCTACAACGAGGCCAACGCGGACGCGGTGATGCCGTACTTCGGTCAGGAGATTTTCTTGGCCGCGGAAGCGACGGGCGGACGCGCCGCGCCGGGTTACGCCGAAGCGTTGGCGCGCTCCAAGTCGATCTCCCGTGGTGGTCTCGATGGGGCCTTCGATGCGCACGAACTGGACGCGATCGTTGCGCCGTCAAACGGCCCCGCCTGGCCGACCGATTACGAAAACGGTGACGGCTTCAGTGTCGGCTCCTCGTCGCTGGCCGCCGTGTCGGGCTACCCGTCCATCACTGTCCCCGCCGACACGGCCGACGGTTTGCCGCTGGGGCTGTCTTTCGTCGGTCGTGAATGGCACGATCGCGAGGTCATCGAGCTGGCCTTTGCCTTTGAGCGCGCCGCCACCGACTGACGCCGCCATCCGCGATCATCCTTAACGCCTGAGCTGCGGTATGCTGCCGGCAGTGGGAGCTTATTCATGACTGCATTACGTAACATCACAATTTTGATGGCGCTTTTATTCCTCGCTGCCTGTGGTGGTGGCGGCGGCGGCGGTGGCAGCGCGCCACCACCTACGAGTGGCGGTGGCGGCGGAGGCGGCGGTACGCCCCCGCCCCCAAGCGCTGTGGACACGCTTCGCGACAGCCTCGAGGGTTTGTCTTTGAGCGCGTTCTACGATGTGTCGTACAAGGCGCTGCTGGCGCGCGACCCCGAGCAGGTCGTATCACTCGGCCTGGACAACGAGATCGATGTTGCGGGACAACTCACCAATCTCTCGCGTGATTACGCGCTCGAGACGATCGCGATGCACGGCGTCGTGCGTGATGCCCTCAACGACTACGACCGGGCCGCACTGGCACCGGCAGACCAGATCACCTGGGACGTCTACGCCTGGTATCTCGACAGCGTTATCGATGATGAACCCTTCATTGACTACCACTTCCTTGCAACCTACTCATTGATTGGTGAACAGAGCCAGACGCAACGGTTTTTCACAGACATTCAGCCCGTCGAAAACGAAAGCGATGCTGAGGCCTACCTGGACCGGCTGCGTCGCGTCGATGACAAGTTTCTGCAGCTCACGCAGCGTGTGACCGCGGCACGCGATGCAGGCATCGTGGAACCGGCGCTGACGATGAATGTTGCCATCCAGCGGCTCGACGAGATCCTCGCGTTGCCGCTGACGGGCAATCCATACTTCACGACATTCAATGCCAAAGTCGGCGACTTGGCGGGCGTGACGAGCCTGCGCAAGAACGAATTGCGGGATGATGCGATCAGCGCCGTCGGTGGCAGTGTGATCCCCGCCTATCAAAACTTGCGCAATACACTGGCCGACGTGGTGTCATCCGCGCCCGCTGAGATCGGTGTGGGGCAGTACCCGCAGGGCGACGCGTTTTATGCGGAGCGCCTCGCATATTTTACTTCGAGCTCGCTGACGCCGGCGGAGGTGCATCAGCTCGGCCTCGACGCCCTGGTGGTCATCGCTGCGGAGCTTGCAGACCGGTTCGCAACGCTGGGCTATCCGGGCGCGGAAGCGTTAGCCACCTCGATCGAACGCGTCTCCACAGACGGAGGTGTCATTGCAGCGGCTGATGCGCTGGGCGTGTACGAGGCGCTCATCGATACGGCGCGCGATGACATGGTCGGATCTTTTAATGAGTTCCCGGCAGCCGAAGTGGTCGTCATCGGCGGACCGACGGGCGGGTTCTACATTCGGCCTTCACTGGATGGGTCGCGACCAGGCGCCTTCTACGCCAGCACGGTCGATGATGTGCCGTACTTCACCATGCCGACGTTGACTTACCACGAGGCGCTGCCGGGGCATCACTACCAGATCGCGTTGGCCATGGAGCAGGATGTGCCGCTGTTTCGCAAGGTCGTCGGCGCGACGTCATACATCGAGGGCTGGGGCCTGTACGCCGAGCGTGTCGCCTTCGACCTCGGCTGGTACTCCGACGACATCTACGGCGACGTGGGTCGACTGCATTTCGAAGCCTTGCGTGCGGCCCGGCTCGTCATCGATACGGGTATCCACGCCTTTGGCTGGACGTTCGACGAAGCAACAGACTTCGGTGTCGATAACGTTGGCACGACAGTAGGCGGCGCCCAGGGCGCGGCGGCGCGATACAGCGTCTGGCCCGGGCAAGCTACCGCCTATTACGTCGGTCTGCTCAAGATGCTCGAGCTTCGCGAACGCGCGCAGACCGAGCTCGGCGGCAGCTTTGACCTTGCCGCGTTCCACGAGGCGGTCATCGACAGCGGCGCGGTGCCGCTGGACGTGCTTGAGACCATCATCGACGATTGGATCGCCGCGCAACTCTGACGCGGCCGCTTACCAGGGCAGCGGGTAGCCTTCGGCGTGCCAAAAGCTGCCGGTCGTGGCGAGATCGAGCGCGTCCATGCGTTCGATGAGCCCGCGCGCGGCGTCTGCGGCATCGATACCGCGGCCGCCTGTCATGCGCGTGGCGACGAGCCCCGGGTGCAGGAGTGCGACGGCAATGCCATGCCCCCGCAAGTCGTGTGAGAGGTTCTTGCCCACCATGTTGACGGCGGCCTTTGAGACCCGGTAGCCGTAGTTATTGCCCGAGCCATTGTCGTCAATGGAACCGACGCGGCTTGAGACAATGCCAATGCGGGCGCCGGCCGTTAGTACGGGAACCAAAGCGCGGATGATGCGCAAGGGCCCCAGCGTATTGACCTCAAACTGCTGTCGCATCGCATCCAGCGAGATGCTCTCGAAATGGTCGCTTTCGAGAATGCCGGCATTGTGGATCACGAGATCGGGCGGCATGTCCGCAATGACGTCGGCGAGATGTTGCGCCGCGATATCGTCGGTGACGTCGACGTCGTCAATGATGCGTGCGCCAAGCGGCTCCAGGGTCGGGTCGGGCTTGCGCACGGTGCCGATCACCTGGTCACCGCGTTCCACCAACTGGCGCACGAGTTCGCGACCAATGCCACGGCTGGCGCCAACGACCAGCGCGGTTCTCATGTTGGGTCGGGTGCTGCCTCAGGCAGCAGCGCAAGGGCACCTGCGACGTAGTCTTCGAGTTTCTTCCAGCCGCCTTCACTGGAGCGGCCGAGTCGCACGACGACCAAGTCGTGTTCCGGGACGACGATGATGAACTGCCCGAGGTGACCCGAGAAGTAATAGAAGGCCGGATCCGCCTTATAGTTCATCCAGGTCGAGTAGCCGTAATAGTCCGTGGCGCGGGGCGTGCGCATACGCTCAATGAACCCGGCATCGAGGAGTTGCTGGCCCTGCCAGTCGCCGTCCTGCAAGAGCAGCTGGCCGAGCTTTGCGTAATTGCGTGCATTGGTGTTGATGCAGCAGTAGGCGAGTTCCATGCCTTCATCGTCGGTGTGCCACACGGCATCGTCGTTCATGCCGAGCGGGCGCCAGAGCGTTTCGGACAGGTAGTCCGATAGTGTGGTGCCGGGGCGGGCGCGCTCCAGCGCACGCGACAGCGACACCGCGAGCAGCTGCGTCGAGGCGCTCGAGTAGTAAAAGTGGGTTTCGGGTTCGTGCGAGAAGCTGCCCTCGAGCACGAAAGACGCTACGTCATCGCCGTAGAGTAATTCGACGGTCGGACTGAACGGGCTGTAATAGTGCTCGTCCCAGTCATACCCCGAGGTCATCGTCGATAATGACCCCAGTGTGGCCTTCTGGCCCAGTGGGTCTTCGGAGAACTCGGGCAGAAGCGCCGTCAGGGGTTGTTCCAGGTCGTCGATGATGCCGTCTTCGAGCGCGCGTCCGAGGAGCAGCGCCAACACGGTCTTGGCCATCGAGAACGAGTTGGTGCGGCTGTCGGCCGTGTAGCCCTGGAAGTACTGCTCGGCGATGAGCTCGCCCTTGTGCACCACAACAAATGCAACCGCATCGCCTTCGACGAGCGATGTTGCGAAGGCTTCGGGAAGCGTGTCGCGATAGCCGGGGTGCAGCGGCCAGGGCTGTGCAACGCCGGCAGCAATACTGCGGGTGTCGAATACCGTGTGGTCGTCGATGTTGGCCGTCGCGTGGCCGGCCAGGTAGGTGCGCGCAAGCGCCGTGAAGATGTAGCCGTGCCCGGACAGCAGCAGGGCGAGGCTGGCGATAACGGGCAGTGCGCCAAGCCCTAGGATGAATTTTTTCATCCCGCGAGCTTAGCAGACACTGCCTTTCGCTCAGAACCGGTAGAGCACGCCCAACGAGATCATCGAGACGTCGGTGTCGTCGAGATCGTAGACCTCGTACTCGCCACGCACCTCGAGCGGGCCGAGGCCGAATGCCGCGCCAACGCCGTAGCCGAGATCGGTGCCATCGTCGTCGGCATCGAAACCGGCCAGGGCTGCTTCAGCTTCCCAGGCGATGACGCCCAGCTTGCCGTACAGGTCGATAATGCCCGCGTTAAATGTCGCGATGCCCCAGGCATTGATGCCCGTAGTGTCGACGGTCAAATCGTCGCCTAGGATGTCGATCTCCGGTTGACCGAAGTCAACATAACCTGCTTCGAGCGCGATATCGAAGAAGGGCAGGTCGAAGGTGTAGCCGGCGAAAATTTTTGTCGCCGTGTCGTCTTCGTCGAAGCTCGTCGGGACGCCGGGAATGCCCGTGTCGCCGAGTTCTGCCTCGATCGTTGCGCCACCGGCGCCCGCGCCGATGTAAAAACCTGAGTCTGCGGTGGCCAAGCCGGGTATCAGCAAACACGCCAGTCCGGCGCTCGCAATTCGCAGATGTCGCTTGATGTTCATTGCCTAACTCCTTGTTGGTGCGGCGAGGATGCCGACCATGGCTGCGATACTGCCCGCTTCGCATTGCGGTGCTGTGACGACCGTCTCGTTTTTCGTGGCTGCGTATTCACCAAATTGTCATGGTCATTTGTCGTACTCTTAACCAGTAACGTCGCTTGCGCGGCGCGAACAAAAAACAAAGCCGACAGGTTCCGGGAGAGACCATGTACGCCACTATTTCGCGCCGCATCGCGGTTGCTCTAATTCTCATTGCTTCGTTGAGTATAGGCCGCGCCCAGGCGCAGGACATCGTGATTTCGGGAGTCATTGACGGTCCGCTGCCGGGCGGTGTGCCCAAGGCCATCGAGCTCTACGCGATCAACGATGTCGCGAATCTATCCGAATGGGGCGTGAGCTCTGCCAACAATGGCAGCGGCGCCACAGGCGCGCCTGAGTTTGCGTTTCCGTCAGTCGCAGTACCGGCTGGTAGTTTCATCTACGTGGCGTCTGAGAGCGCAAACTTCACCACGTTCTTCGGGTTTGCGCCTGACTACACCAGCGGCGTGGCGTCGATCAACGGTGACGATGCGATCGAATTGTTTCAAAACGGGTTCGTCGTTGACGTGTTCGGCGACGTTGATGTCGACGGAAGCGGCCAAGCCTGGGAGTACCTCGACGGCTGGGCCTACCGCATTGACGAAACCGGTCCTGATGGCGCCACGTTTGTGCTCGGCAACTGGACCTTCAGCGGGCCCAACGCGCTGGACGGGGAAGCCACGAACGACACCGCGGCGACGCCGTTCCCGTTAGCGACCCTCATTAATACGGGCGGCGATGCCGCGCCCGCGGTCGTCGCAACGAGCCCCGCAAACGGCGAAACGGGTGTCGCGGCCGACGCGGACGCTACCGTTCAGTTTAGCGAGCCGGTTCTGGTGTCGTCTTCGGCGTTTTCATTGACCTGCACCGATACCGGTGCACGAAGCGTGTCGCCCTCGAGTGCCGACAGCACGCTGTTTACGCTTGCCATTGCTGGCGACTTCGCTGACGGCGAGTCCTGCACGCTTTCTATTTTGGCAGCGGCCGTTTCAGACATCGATGCCGACGATCCGCCGGATAACCCGGCTGGCGATACGGACGTCACTTTTACCGTGGCTCAGGCCGGCATTAGCGGCGTTATCATCAACGAAATCAACGCTGATCCTGATTCGACCCTGGGCGATGCCAACGGCGACGGCACGCCGCAGTTTTCGGACGACGAGTTTGTCGAAATCGTTAACGTGACCGGCGCTGCACTCGACCTGTCGGGCTGGGAGATTGCCGATGGTTTCACAACGCGCCATGTGTTCCCGGCGGGGACGGTCATCGACGATCAGTGCGCCATTATTGTGTTCGGTGGTGGCGCGCCGGCCGGCAGCTTCGGCGGTGCGCAGGCGCAGACCGCCAGCAGCGGTGCGCTCGGACTCAACAATGGCGGCGATACAGTCACCCTGTCCACGGCCACAACTGAGGTTGCGGCCAGCGAAAGCTACGGTAGTGCCGGTGGCAACAATCAGTCGCTAACCCGTGCGCCCGATCTCACGGGCAGCTTCGTACAGCATTCGACTGTGGCCGATGCGCTGTTCTCGCCGGGCACGACGCTCGACGGTACGCCGTTCGCAGGCTGCGCGCCCGCGGTTGCCACCGTGACCGTGGCGCAAGTCCAGGGCGATGGCGCCTCGAGCCCCCTGGCGGGCCAAGCGGTTCGCGTTGAGGGCGTTGTCACCGGTGACTTCCAGGATGGCGATGCCGACAACACGCGCAATTTGCGCGGCTTTTACGTGCAGGATCTGGTTGCCGATGGCAACGCCGCGACCTCAGACGGCATTTTCGTGTTCGACGGCAGCAACCCGCAGCTCGACGTATCCGTCGGTGACCGCGTCGCGGTAACCGGTAACGCCGTCGAGTTCTTCGGCGAGACGCAGATCTCGTCGTCTGGCGTGGAGTTTCTTGGCACAGCCGAGTTGCCGGCGCCCGCGCTCATCACGCTGCCCAGCGCGGCTGTGCTGCTGGGCGACGACGGGGAGTACATCCCGGATCTCGAGGCCTTCGAGGGCATGCGCGTTGAGATTGCTGGGCCGCTCGTGGTCACCGATCTCTTCAATCTTGACCGCTTTGGTGAGATCCACCTGGTTGCCGGTGGTCGTCCCCAGCAGTTCACGAACATCAATGCGCCCGACGCCATAGCGCTCGATGCGTATCTGCGCGACCTTGGCAGCCGCAGTGTCATGCTTGATGACGGCCAAAGCGTGCAGAACCCCGACCCAATCCGCTACCCGCCGCCGGGTCTGCCCAACACAACGGGAGCCGTCGTGCGCAGTGGCGATTCGGTTACGGGGCTTGTGGGCAACCTGCGCTTTAGCCGCGGCAGCGGTGGCTCCGGGGACGCGCTGTACCGCCTCATGCCGACCGGGGAGCCTCTGTTCTCGCCCGACAACCCGCTGCCCCAAGTGCCTGCAGTTGCTGGTGCTATGCGTGTGGCGGCACTTAATGCGCTGAACTTCTTCACAACCATCGACGAGCCGGGCGCGAGCTGCGGGCCATCGGCCATTGGTTGCCGAGGCGCGGATAACGTCACCGAGTTCGAACGCCAGCTCGCCAAGCTTGTACTTGCGGTATCCGAGATCGACGCCGACGTCATTGGTCTGATTGAGCTTGAGAACAATGCCGAGGCATCGCTTTCGGTTCTCGTCGACGCACTCAATGATGCTGCCGGCGCGACGAACTGGGACTACATTGCAACGGGCACCATCGGTGGTGATGCCATCAAGGTAGGCCTCATTTACCAACCCGCTAAAGCGACACCGGTGGGTGGCTTTGCGGTACTGGACGGCACGGTTGACCCGCGCTTTATCGATACCGAGAACCGACCCGTACTCGCGCAAACCTTCAGGGATTCGGCGACGGCAGGTGTGGTCACGGTTGCTGTCACGCACCTCAAATCCAAGGGCTCAGACTGCGACGACCTGGGTGATCCCGATGTCGGTGACGGCCAGGGGAATTGCAACGTGACGCGCACGAGTGCATCGCTTGCGACGCTCGACTGGCTTGCGACAGATCCAACGGGCAGTGGCAGTGACAATGCTGTGCTCATTGGTGACTTCAACGCCTATCTGCTCGAAGATCCGCTGCAGGTATTCCGCGACGCGGGTTGGCCAAACTTGCTCGAGCAATTCGTCGGTGGTGATGCGTACACGTTCATCTTCGACCGACAGCTGGGTGCACTGGATCACGCGGTGGCGTCACCGGAATTGGCGTCGCAGGTTGTCGACACGTCGATCTGGCACAGCAATACGGATGAGGCTGATGCGGTCGACTACAACCTCGACTTCGGCCGCAATCCCGATATCTATGACGGCACATCACCGGCCCGTGCGTCAGACCACGACGCCGTGATCGTCGGCCTCGAATTGATGGGCGATCTGGATGGCGACGGTGTCGAGAACAGTGCGGATCTTTGCCCCGCGACGGTGATTCCGGAGTCGGTGCCGACGCGGTTCCTGTTGCCGCTTCGATTCGCGTTAACTGATGATGACACCGAGTTTGAGGTGGGATTGCCGCAGGTCTTCGGCGGTATCAAGCTCAATACCACACACACGTCGGGCTGCTCTTGCGAGCAGATTATCGATGCGCTGGGCGCCTCGCGCTTTAACCGTCGATATGGTTGTGGCCCTGTACTGATCTACCGTTGGATCAACTTGACGAGGCACTAGGCTCGGGTGCACAGGGGGCGCATCGCGCCCCCTGTGTCGATGGTCTCGCGTCGTCGGGCGAAATGGCTACTGACAGATTGCGGCAAGGGTTTTGAAAAACCTGCGACACGCAGCACCTCAGGCAGCCGCGCGATTCCCGACGGCGCTCATGAGTAAGAGTGGTGGTACCACGATCAGGGCCGCAATTGCCGCCGTTACCCCAGGATTGGCGAAGGCGAGGTTGCTGTTCGGGAACCAAGTGGCGCCATAGCCATAAAGCCCGAAGTGAACCACTAGCGCGCCCAGTGATGCGGCGAAGGCGGCCGCAACGGGCGGGCGCCTCGCAAGTACACCTGCGATCAGTGGCGGTGTTGCTGCAACCGCCAAACCATAAACCCCTACCTGCCCGAACACGCCCAGCAATCGAGGCGGGTTCACATTGATGGCGTAGGCTGCGGCCGCAATCACAATGAGCACGATATGGCTCGCGCGCATGGCGAGCTTCATACGCCCCGCCTCATCGAGGCCGGCGCGCAGGCGCTCGGGCAGCACGTTCAGCACCAGATCGTTGGCAGTAATCGTCGACAGCGAGACGAGCAATCCGTCGAGTGTCGACATCGCCGCTGCCAACAGGACGACGGCGATGATCGTGAACATCCAGTCGGGAAACATCGCCTGCAGGTAGGCCGTCATCACGAGGTCCTGACGGAAAGCGCCGCTTGTTGGGTCGACGAGGGCGCTGTCGGGTACGACGAGGTGGGCGACGAAACCGACGGTCACAAGCAAGAGAAATAGCGCGAAGACGACTGTGAACACAATTAGGTACTGGCGCACGGCGCGGTCGTCTCGCACGTAGAGCGCCTTCGTCAGGATGTGCGGCTGACAGACGACGACAGCGCCAATGATGAAGCCGGCAACGTAGTTCGAGAACACGTTGTTGAACAGGGCGCCGTCGGCGTTGACTGCCATGAGCAAAGTGGGCTCGGCGTCACGCAGGCGCTCGAACAAGCCCGGACCGTCGGCCGTTGCGATCATCACGATGGAGCCCAGTACGAGCAGGGTGACACCAATCATGAGCGTGCCCTGCAGCATGTTGGTGAGCACGTGTGCGTAGGTGCCGCCGATAAAGACGTAGCCCGTCACGAACACCAGCGTGATGGCCAGCGCCGCGGCGTTGGACACGCCCAGGAGCGGCTGCATCACGATCGAGATGCCCCCCACAAGCAGCACCACGAACGCGAACGACAGCAACGTCAGCACCGAGAAGAACAGCGCGAAACCGGGCGAGCCGTAGCGCTTGCCGATCCAGTCCGGGATCGTGAGCGCACCCGATTCGGCGCCGATCCGGCGAAAGCGAAACGACAAGAAATAGAGCATCGTGCAAAAACCGATGCCGAGCCCGACGACCATGTGAAACCAGGCGCCCAACCCGTCGACATAGACGAAGCCCGGGTTGATGATGAAGGTCGCGGCCGATGCGGTGCTCGCCGCCAGCGTGATGCCGACAACGAGCGGTGACATGTCACCGCCACCGATGGCAAAGCTACCAAAGCCCCGTGTCTTGCGGTAACCCACCCAACCCAGCCACGCGGTGCCGACGAGGTAGAGCGCGAACAGCGCCCAGGCCATGCTCACGGCAGCGTTTCCAGTAGGTCTACCAGCGCCATCACAGCCTGGACCTGCTTGGCGTCGCGCGTGGCGTACTCGGGTCCCGTGTAGCCCCACCAGTCCCAACAGCCGAGCGGGTTCAATGGGCTTGAGGCGACCTGCGGGTAGATGATGATGAGTTCATTGGCATCAGCCCAGCGATTGAAGCCCGCGCCCTCGACGAAGGCATCACCGACAAACTCGCGGCCCTGGCGGCAGCCGTGGAAGGTGATGTGGACGCGGCAGGCGCGCTCACGGCAGACCGGAGGGACGTAGGCAACGCCCGTCTCTGCCAAGCCGGCATCGGCCGTCTGCGGGAGCTCGATGAAATCTCCGGCCGGCGTCTCGGCGGGCGCGTACATGACGCTACCCACCGTGTTGATCAGAATCTGCTCCGCGGCGTCATAGCGGCAGGCCTGCAAGTACGGTTCGCGAAACTCGCTGCAGGCCACGCCGGTCTTCAAGGTCGGAAAGCCATGCGCAGCAGGGACACCGCCGGTGTAGCCGCCGCCCGCGCTGAAGGCGTTGTAGAAGTCCATAGCGGCCAGGACGACCGCGGAGGCTACTGTCGTATCGCGCTCGCCGTGGAACAGCCACACGCGATCGCCAGTGAGGTGTTCGAGTGGCGCGATACTGCCGGCCGCTGCAGCGTCCCGTGCAGCAGCCACCAGGGCCGCAACATCAAGGCCCTCACCATTGATGCAGGGTCCGAGTGCGCGCCCGAGGTTGCCCAAGGCGCAGTTCCAGGGGCCGCCTGCAATAATGCCGACACCGTCGATGCGGTCCGCGTGCGCCAGGTGCACGAGTCCCGCGGCATAGCCGCCCGACGAGATGCCCGAAACGCTCAGGCCATCGCGGAAGATCCGAACCTGGGTGTCTTCGACGCTTGGCGTGATGCAGCCGGACACGAGCACTGCGATCAAAAGCAGACAAGCCCGCCTCATGGCACGCGCTCCAGAAACTGGTCGATGGCCGCAAGACTCTCGGGTTCGTCGAGTAAGGGCACATGACCACGATCCGCGATCTCCAGTGCCTCCAGGTCGGGCTTCATCTGGTGCATACGGGCGATGGTGTCGCGCGCCAAAATGTCGGAGTGCTCGCCGCGCAAGAGGAGCACGGGCGTGTCCGAGAGTGCCGCGAAAGATGCCCAGGGGTCTGCCTCTGTGGCGCCGACTTCGCGCAGTGCCAGGCCGATGTTGGGATCGGCGTCGAGGACGGGCACCCCGTCATCATTCTCACGAAACCCGCGTCGCGCGAGCCGCAGCCACATGGTTTCGTCGAGATCGGGCATTGACGCACCGTAGACGCTGCGGGCCTGGTCGGCGGCGCTCGCCCAATCGGTGACGGGCTGGAGCTTGCCCGTGTAGCCCATGATGCGCGCGAGGCCTTCGGGTGCAATCTCGCAGCCGACGTCGTTGAGTACGATGCCTGCGACACGTTCAGTATGTTGTGCCCCCATGGTCATCGACATAAGCCCACCCAGCGAGGTGCCGATGAGCACTGCGCGGTCGATGTCGAGCGAATCCAGCAGGGTCCAGACGTCCTGCACGTAGGTGTCGGGGTGATAGTTGCGCCACTCGGGGTCGCGCGCGGAGAACCCCCGCCCGCGCAGGTCGGGTGCGACGACGCGACGGTCCGGTGCGATGTGCGGCGCCAGGTCTTCAAAGTCGCGGCTGTTGCGTGTTAACCCGGGCAGGCAAACAACCGGGCATCGTGCGTCGTCGCCCGCGAAGTCGCGGTAGAACAACTGAAGTCCGTCGTGCGATGGAACGTAGTTCGTCGTTGCCGTCACGGCAGAACCTCATCGTAGACTTTGCGTAATTCTCGCTTGAGCACTTTGCCATTAGGATTACGGGGCAGCGCTTCAACAAAGCGCACACCAGCAATGCGCTGCTGCTTGCCGACGCGGCTGTTGACCCAGGCTCGCAAACTGTCGCCGTCGACCTCGTTGCGTGTTGCAACGACCGCCAACGGCGTCTCGCCCCATCGTGTACTTGGCGCGCCAATGACAGCCACTTCGCGCACCGCGTTGTGGCCGGCGATCACCGACTCGATATCGGCAGGGTAGATGTTCTGGCCGCCCGAGATGATCATGTCCTTCTTGCGGTCAACGAGATAGAGAAAACCGTCCTTGTCGAGTTTGCCGATATCGCCCGTGCGCAGCCAGCGCGCGCCTTCCGCATCGGTCCAGGTCGCTTCGGCGTCCGCTTCGGGGCGATTGTGGTAGCCCGCCATGAGTAGCGGGCCGCGCCCGACGATTTCCCCGGCCTCACCGGCGGGGCACGCCGCGTCCTGGTCATCAAGAATACGCAGTTGTTGCCCAGGGCAGGGCAGGCCAACGGACTCCGTCTTGCGCCCCATATCCTCGGGCGAGAGGATTGTGACAAGCCCCTCGGTCAGACCATAGAGCTCCATGAAAGCCGGGCCGAGCGCGTCGACGATGCGCCGTTTGTACGGCAACGGCAGCGGCGAGCCGCAGCACATGACGCTGTAAAGGCTCGAGAGGTCATGCCGCTCGAAGTCAGGCACCTCGAGCATGCGCTGAAGCTGCACAGGTACGACGGTCGTGTGTGTAATGCGCGCTGTTTCGATGAGCTCGAGACAGCCGCGCGCGTCGAAACGCGGCATCACGATGATGGTGCCGCCCGCAAGCATCGTCGCGAGCATGGCGACCCAGCTGATGTTCGAGTAGAGCCCCAGCGAACACAGGGTGCGGGCGCCCGCGTGATAGCGCAGTCCAATCGCCATGTCGTAGGCCCAGGCACTTCGCGCGCGGTGGTCGTGCACGATGCCTTTGGGCATTCCCGTCGTGCCCGAGCTGTAAATGATGTTGCACTCGTCTTCGGGTGTGATGTCGTTCTCGGGGGGTTCGGTGCTTGCCCCCTCGAGCCAGCGCGCAAAGTCCTGCCAGCCCGAGCTGGCACCGTCGGCAGCAATGAGTCGCTTTTCGGTGCCTTCGGGTAATGCATCGCGCAACGCATCGATTCGGGGCACGTGCCCGGCCGAGGAAAATACGGCGCGCGCGTCGCTGTCGGCAATCATGCTGGCCACTGCCGTGTCGCTGATGGACACGTTGAGCGGCACGGCAACGGCACCCGCGCGGATTGTGCCGAACATTGCGAGCATCATCTCCGCACTGTTGTCCATGAGCACGGCGACACGTTGCCCGGGCTGCACCCCGTCTCGCGACAGTGCCTGGGCAACACGGGCCGTTTCGGCCGCGAAGTCGCGCCACGTCCAACGTGCCTCGCCGACCTCTAGCGCGGGCTTCTCGCCCAGCCACAGGCCGTTATTTTTGATGAGCTCCGGCAGCGTCGGCTGCCGCGGTGTGAACCAGGCCATGTCCCCCATCCCGAATTCAACGCCCGTTGAAGCCTATTTCAACGCTGGTTGAAAGACAAGCGGCCGCTGCTACCATGGGCGGATGGCAACCAAGGCACAGGCAACCCGCGAACGAATTCTCGACGCGGCAGAGGCATTGTTCGCGGCAGACGGTTACGCCGCGGTGACGGTGCGGCAGATCATGAAGCGCGCGAGTGCTGATGTGGCGCTCGCCTACTACCACTTCGATTCGAAGCGCGATTTGTTCGACGCCGTCCTCATGCGGCGTGCAGAGCATCTCAACGCCGTGCGGCTCGAGGCACTCGATGAGGTGGAAGGCCGCCACTCCGAAGATGCGCCGACCGTCGAAGAGATCATCGCCGCATTCACGAACCCTCTGCTCGACCTGCTCGCCGAGGACCACGAGGCCTGGCACCACTACATGGCGCTGATTGCACAAGTGAATAACTCGCCCGAGTGGGGCGGGGAGCTCATGACGCGCTACTTCGACCCGCTTGTACGGCGCTTCATCGAGGCGCTGCGCAAGGCGCTGCCACACTGCGATGAGGCCGAGATCTTCTGGAGCTACCACTTCCTCTCGGGCGCGCTCACGCTGACCTTTGCAGAGACGGGTCGCCTGGACAATCTTTCGGACGGGGTCTGCCGTTCCTCCGATATGGCCAGCATCGCCGAGCGCATGCCCGCCTTCCTGGCGGCGGGTTTCGAGCGGCTCTGCGCTCCAAAGACTAAAGACTGATTCCCCGGTGAACTGCTGCGGTGCAGCATGGTGGTGTGTCAGTTTCAGCTTGTGATTCAACCAACGTTGAAATAGGATTAATTCAGCGTTCGTTGAAAGACGAGCATTCGCACAGGGGTCAAGGGGGGAAATCCACCATGCGAACCGCTAACCGATCGATGGTCCTGGCCAGCGCCGTTGCCACGGCCTTGTACGGTGCAGCCGCACCACAACCGCTCTACGCACAAGACGAGGCCGTGCTCGACGAAGTCATCGTCACGGCGCAGCGCCGTGAACAGACGCTGCAGGAAGTACCCGTCTCCGTGACCGCGTTCTCGGGTGACGCGCTCGTCGAGGCCGGCACCGTCGATATCGTGGCGCTCGCGCAAGCGACGCCGAATGTCACGCTCGAGGTGTCGCGTGCCACAAACACGACGCTTACAGCATTCATCCGCGGCGTGGGTCAGCAGGACCCGGTCGCCGGCTTCGAGGGTGGTGTGGGCCTTTACCTCGATGACGTTTACCTCGCGCGACCGCAAGCCACGGTGTTTGACGTCTACGACGTCGAGCGCATTGAGGTGCTGCGCGGACCGCAGGGCACGCTCTACGGCCGAAACACAATCGGTGGCGCCATCAAGTACGTCACCAAGCGGCTTTCCGACGAGACCCAGGCCAGCGTCCAGGTCAACGTCGGCACCTTCAACCAGCTCGATACCATTGTGACGGCGTCAACGCCGGTCACGGACACTTTCCGCATCGGCGGCACGATCGCCTCGTTCAATCGTGACGGCTTTGGCGAAAACCTGTTCACGAACGACGAGCATTACGACAAGGCCATCATTGCGGGTCGCTTCAGCATGGAGTGGGAGCCCAGCGATTCTGTCTTCGTGCGCTTCGCCGCGGACTACAGCGACGACGACTCGAACCCCAAATCAGGCCACCGTCTGTTGCCGGGCGGCACCAACGGCGAGCCCGTTCTGGGCGACGTGTTCGACACACGTGCCGGTGTAGAGACCATCGCCACCTCGAACGCGGGCCTGCGCAACGAGGCCACCCAGGGCGGTGCCGCGCTGACCATTGAGTGGGACATCAACGACGAGTGGACCTTCAAGTCCATCACGGCGTCGCGCTCCGATGACACCGAAACGCTCATCGATTTCGACGCGTTACCCGTCGACGATTTTGACGCCCCGGTCATTTACGAAAACGAGCAGTTCAGTCAGGAGTTTCAGATGCTCTGGAACACTGACCGCATCTCAGGGGTGTTTGGCGCCTTCTGGCTTGATGCCAACGCATTTGATGCCTTCGACGTCGTTCTTGGTCAGCTTGGCGTCACGTCGTTCACGCTGGGCGATGTCGATACCGAGAACTGGGCCGTGTTCGGCGATGTCACCTACGACATCAACGACCAGTGGCGACTGTCGGTCGGTGGTCGCTACAACAGTGACAAGCGCTCCGTGCTCATCACGCGTGAGCTCTTCCTCGGACTTGGCTCGCCATACTTCGGCAACGACGCAGCGATCTCGCTGACGGTGCCCGCGCCCGGGCTCGTGCCAACCTTCACGGGGAACCGCACGGACACAGACTTCAACCCGCGCGTAAGCCTGAGCTTCGCGCCCAACGACGAGCACAACCTCTACGGCACCTTCAGTCAGGGCTTTAAGGGCGGTGGTTTCGACCCACGTGGTGCCTACAACGTCCCGGGCGTTGAGGCGGGCTTTGAACCAGAGACTGTCGATTCGTTCGAGTTTGGCGCCAAGTCGCTCTGGGCGGGTGGCAAGTTCTCGACCAACATCGCCGTGTTCTTCTCGGACTACGAGAACGTGCAGGTGCCGGGCTCAATCGGCATTGATACCAATAACGACGGTGTCGACGACAGCTTTGCAGGTACGACGACCAACGCGGCGGAGGCCGAGATTTCTGGCCTTGAGATCGAGGCGGCGGCGCAGTTCACCGAGAGCTTCTCGGGGACGTTTTCGCTGGGTCTCATCGACGCAGATTTTAAGCGCTGGATTGTCGAAGGTGTGGACGTGAGCGGCGAACGCGAATTTCAGAACACGCCTGATACGACCGCGAACTTGACGCTGCGCAACGAGTGGCCCATTACGATCCGCGGTGTGGAAGGGGGGCTGGCGCTGATCGGTGCCGCAAGCTACCGCTCCGACAACACGCAGTTCGAGATTCCCGTGCCGCTCGTCGATCAGGACGCCTTCACGCTCGTGGACGTGAGCCTGGTCTGGACGTCCTACGACGACCGTATTCAGGCTGGCATTCACGGCAAGAACCTAACGGACGAGGAATACCGCGTCGCGGCCTACAACTTCCCGACACTGGGCCTCGAGGGCAACGTGTCGGCGTTCTACGGTGCGCCGCTCACGGTCACCGGTACTGTTCGCGTCCGCTTCTGATCCCCCCATCCTTCGGGATATCGAGTCACCCGGCCGGGGCTTAACCCCCCCCAAAAAACCCGGCCGGGTGACTTTTTTTTGCCTAGCCGAACGTCTCCGCCATCAAATCCACCATCGCCTGCCAGCTGCGCCGGTCCGCGTCGGCGTGATAGACGGTGCCAGCGTCGGGATTGTTGGCGCCGGGCGTGGTGAACGCGTGCGCCGTGCCGCCGTAGGCATGGAGTTGCCAATCGGCGCCCGCGCCGGTCATTTCCTTTGAGACCGCCAGAACGTCCTCGGGCGTCGCCATGGGGTCATCCCAGCCGTGCAGGATCAGCACCGTGGCATCGATCTTGGGCGAGGGAATATTGCCCGCCGGCATGAACAGGCCGTGGAAGCTCACAGCTGCCTGTATGGGTAGCGCCGCGCGGGCCATGTCGAGCGCGCAGAGTCCGCCGAAGCAATACCCGATGACGGCCGTGCGCGCGGCGTCGACCTCGGGTTGCTCGCACATCGCGGCGTGCGCCGCGGCAAGCCGTGACTGCAGGAAGCCACGGTCGTCGACAAAAGGCTGCATGAGTTGTGCGTTTTCTTCGGGCCCGCTACCCAACACGCCCTTGCCGTAGAGATCGACGGCGAAACCCGTGTAGCCCAGCTCGGCGAGTCGGCGCGCATTGCGGCCGTCGTTCTCGCCACGGCCTGCCCAGTTGTGGCACACCATGATGCCCGGGCGCGGTCCGCCGCCTGCGTCGTCATAGGCGAATTCGGCAAGCAGCTCGGTGCCGTCGTGCGCGTAGCTCACAAACCGGGTCGAGATCGTCATCGCGGTGGCTCCTGACGGTTGAACGACCATGTATGATCGCACACCGCGCCGGCGCCATGACCTGCGGTGCCGTTGCGGGTCGTTCTGCGCAAAAAAAAGGGCCCGCCTAGGCGAGCCCTCTTTCGCGAGCGCCAGTGGCGCTCGACCTGTGTTGGATTACGCGCGGCGGCGAGCCACACCAAGCCCAAACAGGCCCAAGCCGAGAAGCACGAGTGATGCCGGCGCAGGTACCGGGATACGGTCGATCCCAGTGACGCGAAATGCTGAGGCATCGTCGTTGGCGACCACTGCGTCGAACACGCCGGAAAGGCGCTGGCCGTCGGAGAAGTCAAAGAAGCCCGTTGCGCCGATCAGGTCGTCACCGTTTACAGTAACGCTGCCGGCACCGGCGAAGTCGACGTCTATGTCGAACGCGAAGACATCGCCGACGCCAAAGTCGGTGAAGCTCAACGAGAAAGTGGTCGCACCGTCACCAACTGTCGGCGAAGCGACGAGACCCGTCGGGCCTGCAGTACCGTTGGCTGCGCTGAACTGGCCCGCACCCTGGTTCATGTTGTCGTTGCATGGCCCTGCAGAGACAGTGTCAAAGCAGACGGCGGGTCCCGTGACAGTCGAAATGTCGATCGTAAAGCCCGTAATGAACTCCCCGGCATCGGATGTGTTCGAGAAGCTGAACGGTTGTGTGAATGTATCCCCATCGATAATAAAAGTGGCCGACGGGATGGCGTGCGCGGCGCCTGTGGCACCCAGCAGCAACGCTGATGTAATTGCTATTTTTTTCATAGCTTTCATGGCTTGCTCCCTGCGAGATCCGGAAAAGGTCAAATTCTGTAAAGCATATTGCGTGCCAGAATGGCCATATGCTTAAAAACCAGGGGTTTGCCAGCAAGCCACGAATATTCTGCTGGGTAAGCTGTAAAGTGAGTCGACACCTCGACAAGTGATTTTCGTCGGGCCACAAGCCATTCGAATGAACGAAAATGGTCGGGGTGAGAGGATTTGAACCTCCGGCCCCTGCCTCCCGAAGACAGTGCTCTACCAGGCTGAGCTACACCCCGATTTTTTGATCAACCGCCGAGAGGGACACGGCGGCTGGCGTCAGAAGCGTCTGGTGACGGAAAACTCGGCCAGAGCGATGAGGGCGTCGCGGTGGACCGACGGCGGCAAATTGCCGATGGCCACTGCGGCCGCATCGGCGGCCTCCTGAGCGCGGGCGCGAGTGTACTCAAGCGCACCCGTCGATTCAATCGCGGCGACGATTTCGGGCAGGCGGTCGATGCCACCGGACTCGATAGCGCCTCGAATCAGTGCGCGTTGATCCTTGGAGCCCTCACGCATGGCGTGGATCAACGGCAGTGTGGGTTTGCCTTCGGCCAGGTCGTCGCCCAGGTTTTTGCCGAGCTCGTCGGTGCTGGCGCTGTAGTCGAGCGCGTCATCAATGAGCTGGAAGGCCATGCCGAGCTCGCGGCCGTATTGGCCCAGAGCGGCCAGCGTGTCTTCGCTGCGGCCCGCGATGAGGCCGGCAATCTCGGCCCCGGCTTCGAACAGCTTTGCCGTCTTGCGGTAGATGACCTGCCGGTAGGCGTCTTCGGTCGTGTCCGGCTCATGCACGTTCATGAGCTGCATGACTTCCCCGGCCGCGATCGTGTTGGTGGCGTCGGCCAGGATGCGCATCACGCGCATGTCGTCGATTGACACCATCATCTGGAAGGCGCGGGAATAGAGGAAGTCACCCACGAGGACGCTGGCCTGGTTACCGAAGACGGCGTTGGCCGTATCGCGGCCGCGGCGCAGCTCGGAGCCGTCCACGACGTCGTCGTGAAGCAGCGTGGCCGTGTGGATGAACTCGATGATCGCAGCCGCCTGCAGTTGGCGGCTGTCCGACTCGGTGCTGTGGCCCAATGCGCGGGCTACCAGCAGCACGATGAGCGGGCGCAAACGTTTGCCCCCCGCAGCCACAATGTAGCGGGAGACGTCAGAAACCAGCGCGACGTCCGTACGGAGGCTGGATTCGATGAGTTGGTCTAGCTGGGTAAGCTCGCCGGCGACGAGTTCACGGACATCGTCCAGTGATCTCACCGGCACAGGCGTTGTGGCGGGCTGCATCCGTAAATAATGCCCGATTCCCACGATTTTGGCGACATTGGACGGTTGGCGGACGCCCCGCAAATCGGCCGGATTCGTGTTGACCCGGGGGTGGGCGCGGCCTAGAATAGCGGGCTTTTCCGCAGTCGGTCAGCCCAGCGGTGCCCTAATGAGAGGCATCGTGGTGAGGCCTGCTGCGCTCGCTGTTATCGCAGCCCAGCGGCCCAGCCGGCTCGGGGGGCTCCAAACGGGGCCACAAGCAAGGAATTCAGGATATGTACGCGGTTTTTCGTAGTGGCGGTAAGCAGTACCGCGCCAGCAAGGGTGATCGACTGCGCGTCGAGAAGCTCCCGGCTGAAGACGGCGCCACGGTCGAGTTCGACCAGGTGCTGCTCGTCGGTGACGGCGCCAACGT
>JBCCBB010000111.1:0-8627 GCA_039814545.1 Pseudomonadota bacterium | reverse complement strand
GTCGGCTGTGTTGATCGTCTGGCCGATGCCCGACAGGAAGTCGATTTCGGTGAGCGTCGACAGCCGGTGCAGGAAGGTGCTCCAGAGCGTGCCATTGGCAATCGCATAACGCGCATCAAGCGCCGAGTCGAAATTTGCCTGCATGAGTCGCATGAGCTCCTCGGGGTCGAGCGCGGCGGCATCGTTGACGGGAATCATGATGCGCATGCGATCCGCTTCGGGATCGCTCACGAGCAGGATCTGACGCTCGGCGAACGAGAACAGGATGCTGTTGCCGTTGCGTTCAGAGTCTTCGTCGAGCCGCTTGATGATGGTCTCGATGCGGTCGATGGTCATGGCGTCATCGGAGCTGTCAGCCGCCTCGGGTTCGTCCGACTGGGCCTGACTCGGGCCGCCGGTCAGTGCCAGAACCAGCGCGAGGGCGGTTAGCGCCGCAAGCACGGTCATGCGAATGAGTGATGCATGGGTCATATCGGCGTCCTTCCCCGAGTGTCTCCAGAGATAAGAACCGCTGAGGCGCCAGATTGTTTCAACACGATATGTCTGGGAGAGACTCAGCGCGCCGCAATGCACTCGATTTCGATACGTGCATCCAGCACCACATCGGCGCCACCAATTGTCGTGCGCGCCGGTCGGGGCGGCGCGAAGGCGGCCCTGTAGGCGGTATTCATGGCATCAAATTCGTCAACGTCGGCGAGGAACACCGTGCACTTCACGACATCGGCGAGCGTCAGGTCGTGCACTGCGAGCGCCTTCTCGATGTTGCGAATGGCCTGCGTGGTCTCGGCGGTGATTCCACCGGACACCAGCCCGCCGTCTGCTGTTCCCAGGACGCCCGCGAGAAATATGAGCTCGCCCGTAAGCACAGCGCGTGAAAACGATGCGGTGCCGTTTGAGGGGTCGTCAAACTCGGGAATCTGTGGAGATGCAGCACATCCTCCAAGTATCAGCGCTACGAAGAATGCAGCAAAGTTCCTGTTCATTTTGATAACCGACCTCCGTTGTGCTGGCGCCGGTGAACTCTTGGCATCATCCAGGCACGCCAAAGCTAAGGGTGGACTTGGCCCATTCGCGCCCAGAAAACGCCATAGAGCCAAATAGATTGATAATATTAAGTAAGCTATTTACAATCGAGTCTATCAAAGATGCCTATAGATTGGTAAACCTTAGTAAGCTATTTCAAAAGGTGGCTTCTCCATGGATCCGCTAAATAATCCCTTTGCTCCCGGTGCAGGAAGTCCTCCGCCAGCGCTAGCCGGCCGTGACGACATACTTTTTGCCGCTGAAATTACACTGCATCGCATTCGCAAGGGCCGCCCCGAAAAGAGTCTGATGTTGTTGGGGCTTCGCGGTGTAGGCAAGACAGTGCTCCTAAATCGAATCGGACAGAAAGCTGAAGAGATTGGTTACAGCCTTGTAAAGCTGGAAGCTCCTGAGGGTCAGCGGCTTGCCCAATATCTTGCGCCGGCATTGAAAGGTGTCCTAGTACGACTGAGCAAGATAGAAAAGGCTAAAGATCTAGCGAGCTCAGCACTGGGAGCACTGCAAGGCTTTGCAAGTGCCTTCAAAATCTCAATTGGCGAGATTGGGGTGGAAGTTGTTGATCCTCATGTTGCCGATAGTGGCAATCTAGAAATCGACTTGCCGGGTCTTTTAACGACCGTCGGGAAAGCGGCCAAGGCAGCCGACACAAGTGTGGCGATTTTGGTCGACGAGGTGCAGTACCTGGGCGAGGAGGATCTGCGTGCCTTGATCGTAGCCTTCCATGAGATAAGTCAAAATGGACTGCCGGTAGTGATGTTCGGAGCAGGACTACCGCAAGTCGCTGGATTGGCGGGTGATGCGAAGTCCTATGCAGAGAGGCTATTCGACTATCCGCCGGTTGGCCCTCTGGATAACGAAGCTGCAAAGGAGGCAATCAGACAACCGATCCTCGATGAAGGCGCGCAGATTGGAGATCAAGCGTTGGCTTTGATCGTGGATGCGACCAGCGGTTATCCATACTTTCTTCAAGAGTGGGGGAAACACACATGGCGAGTTGCGGACGATTCGCCGATTGACCGACATGATGTCGAAACAGCGACTGCCGAAGCGACCGAGGCACTAGACAAGAGTTTCTTTCGGGTACGATTCGATCGCCTCACCCCTCGCGAACAGGCCTATCTCCGAGCAATGGCTGAGCTAGGGCCAGGGCCACACCGATCAGGCGAGATTGCTTCGTTGTTGCAGCGAAAAGTAGAGAGCCTGGGGCCACTACGTAGTGGTCTGATCAAAAAGGGGATGATATGGAGCCCATCGCACGGCGATACCGCCTTCACAGTCCCTCTATTCGACGAATTCATGAAACGCGAACTGCCAGAATGGGAGGCGCCCGAGTGACCCGGTCATTGAGAGGGTGAAACTCAGTGCGCAAGCGCCCCGCTCAATTGAGCGACTCGTCTTTCCAGTACTTCGTACCTTTGACGGTCGCCTGCAACGCGAGTCCGCTTTCGGTGATCTGGTAGACCGTGACGCCGTCGAGTACGGCTTCGCCGCCCACGGCCGCGCCTTGATCGCCGGCTTTGGCCGCGGCATCTGCCTGGCCGCCGAACGAGATGCCGGTCTCGACGAAGTCGTTCATGGTCTCTGCGTCGTGGAACACGAACACCAGCCGGTAGTCTTTGACGCCGGCACCGAGGCCGACGCCCACTTCGCCCATCTTCATGTAGGTATCCGCGCCCGTCTGGTTGTCGCGGATGACGCCGAAGCCGCCACCGAAACTGGCCAGGATCACGTTGATGTTGGCGTTGCTGAACACGCCGTAGCCGGGCGCGGCGGCCAGTTCGGCCCGGGCGCTCGACTTGCGGGCATAGAGTTGGTTGAGCACGTCGGTGCGCATCTCGCGGATGGCGCCGCGACGCTCGTCGGGTGTGCCACTGGTGGTGGCGCAGCTGGCGAGAAACAAAATGGCAAGCAGGGTAACGGTCAGGCGTGGCATGTGAGAGCCCCTCGATCGTGTGACCAGAGGATACCTGATCGACGGTGCCGGCTCAGGCGGAGTCGTCGACCACGCGTCCCGTGGGTGCGCCCGGGTTGCCCCCTGCCAGCCAGCCGTAGTCGGCGCTGCCGTCCTGGCGCTCGAGCCAGCGCAGGATGTCGAGCAGCTCCTGCTGCGGCACCTCAGCCTGCCCGATATCTGGCCCCGGTTCGCGCTCGCCCCTCGATGACGGTGCAGCGTCATCGTCATCACCGCTTCTCGTGCCGCGCAGTCGCACCCGGGGCCGGCGCGCACGGCGCACATCGGGCGGCGTGAACGGTGCGTAGGGTGCCCACGACGCCGTCGTGTCGATCGTCGTGTTGCGCGCCTCTCCACCCGTCTCGCGCGGCTTGCTGAACCCGTGCCGAAGCTCGGTGAGTAACAAGCGTACAGCGCGCAGGATGGCGTCGCGTGTCAGGTCGGATCGGGCCGCGGCCTGCAGCACGTTGCCGACTTCGAGAATGACCGTGCGAACCACCTCGAGCGTTGCGGTTCGAATCGCAGCAGGCGTGGCGGGATCGGCGGCAGGCGGCGCGCCATTGGGCGAGGTCGCCGGGGTCAGTAATGGTTGCCAGGTCGGTGTGTTGGTGCGCAGCCAGCCCGCACTCGCACGGCGCAATAACACGATGGCGGCGCTCGTATCGAGCGGCTGGCGCGCGCTGGTGCCCTGCGGCGCGGCCAGTGCCAGCGTGGAGGTGCTGATGCGTGCCGCAAGTGCCGCGCGGATGGCGGCGACGTCGACCACCCCGGCCCGTGTCAGTGGCAGGCTCATAGGGGTTTATCCCGGTTCTTCGACGCCGCGATTACGGTTACCATCGCGGCATGTTCCAGAAACTCGAGCCGCTCGGCGGCGACCCCATCCTCGCGCTCATGGCGGCCTACCGCGCCGACCCCTCGTCCGACAAGGTCGACCTGGGCGTCGGCGTCTACCAGGACGAGCAAGGCACGACGCCCGTCTTGCGTGCAGTGACAGCTGCAGAGCAGGTCCTGCTCGACGAACAGACCACCAAGGTCTACGTCGGCATCGCGGGCTCCGAGGCCTTTAACGCGTCGATGCAGGCGCTCATGTTTGGCTCGGATCACCCCGCGGCGACCGACGGGCGCATCACCACGGTGCAGAGCACGGGCGGCTCGGGCGGCCTGCGCGTCGCAGCGGAATTCCTGAACAGCGTCCGGCCGGGTTGTCGGATCTGGGTGACCACGCCGACCTGGCCTAACCACCGGCCGTTGCTGGGTGCTGCGGGTCTCGAGATCCAGGAGATCCCCTACTACGACGCCAAGGCGGGCGCGATCAATGTTTCTGCCATGCTCTCGGGCATCGAGGCGATCCCCGACGGCGACGTGCTGCTGCTGCATGGCTGCTGCCACAACCCGACGGGCGCTGACCTCACGCTTGCGCAGTGGCAGGCCGTGACGGAGCTCTGCGTCAAAAAGAATCTGCTGCCCTTTGTCGACACGGCCTACCAGGGCTTTGCCGAGGGACTCGAGGAAGACGCGGTCGGCCTGCGTCTGCTGGCCGCCAATGTGCCCGAGCTGATCGCCGTGGCATCCTGTTCCAAGAACTTCGGCTTGTACCGCGAGCGCACGGGTGCGTTGTCTGTGATCACGGCCAGCGCCGAGTCGGCGGCAGCCACGCGTAGCCATCTCATGAAGATCGTGCGCGCGATGATTTCGATGCCGCCCGATCACGGCGCGGCCATCGTGGCGCAGATCCTGGGCGACGACGCGTTGCGTGCGATGTGGCTTGAGGAGCTGGCCGAGATGCGGGAGCGCATGCGGGGCCAGCGCCGCGACTTCGCGGCGGCCATGGCCGAGCTGGGATTCGAGCGGTTCGGCTTCATGGCCGACCAATACGGCATGTTCTCGCTGCTCGGGGTCGAGCCCGATGTCATCAAGACCATGCGTGAACAGCATCATGTCTACATCGTCGGTTCGGGGCGCGTTAACGTCGCCGGCCTGACCTCGACCAAGCTGCCTTACGTCGCCGACGCATTGGCCGCCACGCTCAGCGACTGACCCATTCCGTCGCCGACGAACTCGACGAAACTCTGTTTGCGACGCAGCATGGCTTCGAATTCCGTCGCTGGCAGTGGTTTCGAGAAGAAGTAACCCTGAATCTCGTCACAGTCGTGGCGGGTCAGGAAATCGAGCTGCTCACGATTCTCCACGCCCTCGGCCACGACCGTCAGGTGCAGGCTCTGCGCCATGCTGATGATGGCGCTACAGATCGCGGCGGCGTCTTCCTCGGGCAGGTCATCGACGAACGAGCGGTCGATCTTGAGCGCGTCCAGCGGGAACTGGCGCAGGTACGCCAAGGACGAGTAACCCGTACCGAAGTCGTCGACGGCCAACGAAATGCCCGTCTGCTTAAGCGCCTGCAGCGCGTCTCTCGTCTGCTTCACGTCACGCATGAGCACGCCCTCGGTCAGTTCGAGGTGCAGCTTGTCCGCATCAAGCTCGTAAGTGCCGAGCGCGGTTTCCACGACCGACGCAATGTCGTCCTGCCAGAACTGCTGGCCCGAGAGGTTGACGGACACGGGCACGATCGGGATGCCCTGTCGGGCCCAGGAGGCGAGCTGGCGGCAGGCTTCCTGCAAAATCCAGCGCCCGATGGGCACGATGAGCCCCGTGTCTTCGGCGATGGGGATGATCCGGGCTGGCGAGATGTAGCCACGCTCGGGATGCTTCCAGCGCAGCAGCGCCTCGGCACCCGTGAGCTGCCAGCCGTTTGTGGTCACCTTGGGTTGGTAGTGCAGCTCGAACTGGCCGCGCTCAAGCGCGCGACGCAGGTCGAGCTCGAGATCGAGGCGCTCCAGTGAGCGCACCGACGTCGTCTCCGTGCAGAACGAATAACCCGAGCGGCCGGCCTGCTTGGCCTGGTACATGGCGACGTCGGCCGTCTTGAGCAGCGTCTCCTCGTCCTCGCCGTCGTTGGGGTAGAGCGCGATGCCGATACTGGGCGTGACGACGAATTCGTGGCCTGAAAACTCGAACGGCACCTTGAGCCGGTCGATGATCCGGTTGGCGACCGTCTCGATGTTCTCGACGGCGGCCGTGTCGCGCACGATCAGTGTGAATTCGTCACCGCCGAGTCGCGCGACGTTGGTGTCGTCACCGTGCGTGCTGCCCGGGCGGGCAACGAGGTCTTCGGCGCGCAGGCAACGCTCGAGGCGTTTGGCGACCATCTTGAGCAGTTCATCGCCAGCGGTGTGGCCGAGCGTATCGTTGATGCGCTTGAAATGGTCGAGGTCGATGTAGAGCAGCGCGAAGGCTGCGTCGTCACGACGCGCCTGTTCCATACACGCGCGCAGCTCGCTCGAGAAGTACTGCCGATTGGGCAGCCCCGTGAGCGGGTCGAAATACGCGAGCTGGCGAATCTTGTGGTCGGCTTCCTTCTGCGAGGTCACATCGCGGACAACAGCCAGGCCAAGCTTGGTCGTTTGCTTGACCACGCGCACCTCGTAGTGTCGCAGCCGATTGTTATCGCCGATGATGCTGATGGCCGACTCGACGGGTCTGCCGGTCCGCAGCACGTCTTCCACATGTTGGCCGGCCGTGCGCTCGATCTCGCGTCGGAAGGCGTGTTCGAACTCCGACCAGGCATCCGTTGTCATGGTGACTGTAGTGCCCGACACGGGATCGAAGCTTGCGAGCGAGGTGTTGTCGCCCATCACGCGGCCGCGTTCATCGATCGAGTACAGCCGATCGGGTAATGCCTCGACGATGGCTTTGACGCGCGAGTGCGACTCGCGCAGTGCGGCCTGCGTGTGCGAGCCGCGCAGAATGTAGCGGACGCGGTGCGCGAGAATCGACCAGGAGATCGGCTTGACGATGAAGTCCGTGGCGCCCACTTCGTAGGCAATGTTCACGGACTCGGCGTCTTCGCGCCCCGTGATCATGACAATCGGGGTGTAGCGGGTCTGTGGCCGCGCGCGGATCCAGCGCGTGAGCTCGAAGCCGTCCATGCCCGGCATGTCGACGTCGAGCAGGATCACATCGGGTTCGACGCGCGAGAGCTGCTTCTGCGCAGCAGCGCCCGATGCTGCATCGATGACCATGAACTCGGCGTGCTCGAGGAAGCGCCGCGTCATGAGCCGGATCGTGGCCTCGTCGTCGACGATGAGCACGAGCGGCGGCCTGTCGGTCGGCGTGTCCGGCAGGATCCGGTAAATGCCGGTGATGCTTTCCGTCATCTCAGGCGACCCGGCGTGCGCTCATCCCGCGCAGTTGTTCGATCGAATAGCGGTAGCACACGAGCGCCTGGTCCCAGAGTGGCTCGATCTCGGCAAGCCGGCCCTCGCGGCCCATTAGCTCGAGACGCGCGCATTGCTCCCCGAAAAAGGCCAGCCCGACGGCGGCACTGCTCGACTTGAGCGCGTGCGCGCAGCTGGCCACTTCATCAGTGCGTCCGCCCTCGACGGCCCCGGCCAGGCTGTCGACGAGAGACTGCGAGGAGGTTAGGTATTCGCCGACGATTTCATCGAAGATCACCGACTCGCCGTCCTGGTCGAGCATGCGGATCTCATTCAGGGCGCGCTCGTCGATCAGCGACATGGCCGCGTACTGGCTCGTGCCTTCGATCGTTTCGGACACGGGCACGCTCGTCGTGCCGCTGGTCCACTTGTCGAGCATCGATTCGAGCTGATCGCGCGTGAACGGCTTGGTCAGGTAGTCATTCATCCCCGCTTCAAGGCAGGCTTCGCGGTCGCCCGACAACGCGTTGGCCGTCAGGGCGACAACAGGCAGGTTGTCGAAACGCGCGTCGGCGCGAATGCGTCGCGTGGCCTCGAAGCCGTCGACCTCGGGCATCTGGCAGTCCATGAACACGAAGTCGAAACTGTTGTCGTCGAGCATCTCGAGCGCTTCGGCACCGTTGTTGGCCACTTCCACGGCCACACCGATGCGTTTCAGGATCTCGCTGGCCACGCACTGGTTGACGACATTGTCCTCGACGAGCAGCACGCGCCGGCCCGACGGTTCGGGCGAGGGCGTCTCGATGGCCGCCGTCTTCTCAAAGCGCGACCGAATGCGGGGGTGTTGCGAAATGCAGTCGAATAGCTCGGACGCGCGCACGGGCATGTTGAGCACGATGCTATCGGTCGATTCCTGCAAGACCGTGAACCGGCCCGTCGAGAGATCGTTGCCCGTGATCACGAGCATCGTGTCGCGGTGCGCCGTGTCGCTGTGCAACGCGGCGAGCAGCGTGTCGAGGTCATCGCCGTCCGTTTCGTGGGTCACGAACACCATGCTGATGTGGCGGTCGCGGCGGCTCGATTCGACGAGCACCTCGATGGCCGTACCGATGTCGAGCACGGATCGCACATCAAGGCCCCATGAGCGCAGGTGCGCCTCGAGCAGCCGACGCGCGACGATGTCGCCGTCCACGATGAGCGCCTGGCTGTTGCGCAGCGCATCGGTCACGGTCGTCGAGGTCATGCGTTCGATGGATCCGGGGCGAATAGCACCCGAAACGGTGGCGCAGGTGCCGGTCTCGGGCGAACTCTCAATCTCGAGTGTGGCGCCCATCATCTCGGCGAGTTGCTTCGAGATCATGAGGCCGAAGCCAACGTGATTGCCCACGGGCAGCGACTCGCGCTGGTCGGGCGCACTG
>JBCCBB010000181.1:0-2356 GCA_039814545.1 Pseudomonadota bacterium | reverse complement strand
TCTACGCGCCGCGATTTGTTGACGTCGGTGATCTTCGGGAGACCCGATTTAGATACACCATTGATGTCATTTCCCATGGGATAACTCCCTCACGTTATATCTCCGTGCCCTGCTTAGCGGCAGAGCGAAACCTAGCTTTAGAACATTCTGTGAAATTTCGCACAGTTTTTTCTCGCGACACCATGCTACCCGCGCGTTCATCGTCTGCCTGTCACCCGTACCTCAGCCTCATTGAGGGCGATGCCCTCGACAATAGCGCCAGAACTGGCGTTGCGGGCCCGTATGCGCCCGCCCACAGGGGCGCTGTTGAGCGCCACACCGCCCATGCGGATAGCCACAGGGCCCCCGCCAGAGATCAGCGCCACGGCCTGGCCGCGGCGGATGGCGTCGTCGGCCTTGAGCTGATTGGGCTTTAAGACCCCACCAGCGGCGACCGATTGCGTCAGCACATGGCCGATGGCGTCCTCAGCGCGTAACAGGTAGCCGCCGGGCAGGCGGCTTGCGTCGAGCTTACGGCTGCCGAGGTCGGCCTGGGTCAGTACGTGACCGCGCGGCAGATTACGTTCAATCGTCACAACCTGTTCGAACCGCGACACCGTAACGGGGACGTAGACCTTCCAAGGTGAGCTGCCCGTGCAGGCCACGCGCACCGTCTCGCGCCGGGCACCGGGCCGCGCGTCGAGCCGCGACGTCGTCAACGGCCGGTCACAGGCGCTGAGCCGGAGCCGGGCATCAGGTGCCTGGGCCTCGATTAGCGTGCGCTTCGGGTCCAGACCCCGCGCTGCGATGACCGCATTGCGGGCCGCTGCCGCGATATCGGCGGGCGCTGCACTGCTGGCCGCCGCGGCGTGCGACAAGGCGAGCCCGATGACGAGCGCACAGGCCGCGAGCGTCAAGAAACCGACACCACGTTGGCCCTGCGGCAGCTCCGGTGGTGTTGGATTGCTGAGTAAAAAATTAATCAATTCAGTTGTTTGTCTGGATTTTGCGTAGCGCTTCGGCATTTTGTGCTCCGTGGTCGGCTACCGGTCGAAAGGGAAGCTGCAAGAGCTGTGCCACCCGCGCGAATCCCCGTCCGGGCGTCGGTTCATTGACGCAAACCCGGCAAAACACGGCCTTTCTGCGGCAAGGGTTTGCCGCCAGCATCGGCAAAGGCGGCCGCCCCCGCTGGGGGGGCTATATAAATCAATCACTTGAAAGAGCTGGCACGGGCTTTGCTATTCATCTCCGCAGGACACGCGTGCCCCGGCACGTTTCGAGCAGGAGTCTCGCACATGGACATCGACCCGTTTGGCAATCACGCGAAAGCACTGTCGCTGCGTACGCAACGCAACGAACTGCTCGCGAACAATCTCGCCAACGCCGATACGCCCGGTTACAAGGCGCGCGACATCGACTTTCGTGCGGCCATGCGCGCGGCAGAGACAGGCGGTGGGAATCTGCGTATGGCGACGACCGACGCGCAGCACATCCCCACATCGCCCGGACGCGCGCCCGGTCTTGATCCAGCCGTGGCATACCGCATTCCCCTGCAACCGTCGGTCGACGGCAACACCGTCGAGGCCGACGTCGAGCAAGCCAACTACGCCGAGAACGTCATGGGCTACCAGGCTTCGCTCATGTTCATTAACCGCAAGATCCGCGGCCTGACACTCGCCATCCGAGGAGGTAGCTGATGTCACTCAATAAAGTATTTGGTATCGCCGGGTCGGCGATGGCCGCGCAATCCACGCGGCTCAATACGACGGCAAGCAACCTGGCCAACGCGGACAGTGCGAGCGGCGACGCCAGCAAGGTCTACCGCGCGCGCCAGCCCGTATTTCAGTCCGTTCCGGACTTCAGCGCGGCGCTCGACAACGAGTCGGCCAACTTTGGTGTTCGCGTGCGCAGCATCGTCGAAAGCCAGGCGCCGCTGACGCAGCGCTACCAGCCCCAACATCCCGAGGCGGATGAGAACGGCAACGTCTACGTGAGTAACGTCAACACCGTTGAGGAGATGGTCAACATGCTGTCGGCCTCGCGGAGTTACCAGTCGAGCGTGGAAATCATGACCACCACACGTGACCTGTTGGCGCAGACCCTGCGCATGGGCGAGAGCTGATCGAGGTAATTGAAGATGACCGTACTTGAGAATTTTTCGCAGCTGCAGGACCTCGGTTTGGCTCGTCAGCCTGCTGAGGTGAGCACCCAATCCGCAAGCCAGGATGAGTTCCTTACCCTCATGCTGGCGCAGCTAGAGAATCAGGATCCGTTCGAGCCGATGGACAACGGCGAGTTTCTCGCCCAGCTCGCACAGTTCACCACCGCGACCGGTATCGAAGAGCTCAATGAGTCCTTCGACGGCTTCGCGGCCAAT
>JBCCBB010000101.1:0-9946 GCA_039814545.1 Pseudomonadota bacterium | reverse complement strand
GGCAATGGCACATAAGAAAGCCGGCGGCTCTACCAAGAACGGTCGCGATTCAGAAAGTAAACGACTGGGCGTCAAGCGCTACGGTGGTGAGTCCGTCATCGCGGGCAACATCCTCGTGCGTCAGCGTGGTTCGCACTTCCACCCCGGCGTCAACGTCGGCATGGGCCGCGACTACACGCTGTTTGCGAAAGCTGACGGCAAGGTCGAGTTCAACACGCGCGGTCCGCGGGGCCGCAAGCACGTCGACATCGTCACGGGCTAAGACCTGACCTGGGGCCTCATTCAAGGTCGCCCGGGTCGCAAGAACCCCGCCCCGCGCGGGGTTTTTTGTGCGCGGCTTATACTCCCACCATGAAATTCGTCGATGAAGCCACGATGCGCGTCGCCGCCGGCAACGGAGGCAACGGCGCGCTCAGTTTCCGCCGCGAGAAGTACATCCCCCGCGGCGGCCCAGACGGTGGCGATGGCGGCCGCGGTGGCGACGTCGTGCTCCTGGCCGACAAGTCGATGAACACGCTCGTCGACTTTGCGATTCGCCGCAAGTACCGCGCGGCCAACGGCCAGCCGGGTGCCGGCAAGAACATGACGGGCGCTTCGGGCGATACACTCGAGATTCGCGTTCCCGTTGGGACGGTGGTGACCGACATTGATACGCGCGAGCGTATTGGCGATTTGACCGCCGACGGGCAGACACTGCGCGTCGCCGCGGGCGGGCAAGGTGGCCTGGGTAACGCCCGCTTCAAATCGAGCGTCAACCGTGCGCCGCGCAAAACCGTTCCGGGCACCGGAGGCGAGGCCCGCCACCTGCACCTCGAGCTCAAGCTGTTGGCCGATGTCGGTCTGCTTGGCATGCCCAACGCGGGCAAGTCGACGCTGATCCGCGCCATGAGTGCCGCGCGGCCCAAGGTCGCCGATTACCCGTTCACGACGCTGTACCCGAACCTGGGCGTGGTGTCGCTGGGGCTCGGCAAGAGCTTTGTCATGGCCGACATTCCGGGCCTGATCCCGGGCGCCGCCAGTGGCGCCGGTCTGGGGATTCAATTCCTGCGCCACGTGCAGCGCACGCGGTTACTCCTGCATGTCGTCGATATCGCACCGCCCGAAGGCAGCTCGGCGCCGGCCGAGGCCGTGACCGATATCGCCAACGAGCTTGCCGAGTTCGATTCAGAGCTCGCGAAGCGGCCGCGCTGGTTCGTGATCAACAAGAGCGATTTGCTGCCCGAAGAGGATCTGGGCGTCGCAAAGGCGGCATTGCTTGAGGCGCTGGCCTGGGACGGGCCTGTGTATGAGGTGAGCGCCGCGACGGGCGCGGGCACCGATGCTCTGGCCGGCGACATCATGGCCTGGCTCGACGAGCAGGCTGCCGACCGTGAGTCGGCGGACCGTGAAGCCGCGCGGGCTCGGGCCGCTGAGGCCGATCCGGAAGTCTGAGAAGCTTCCTGCAGGCCACAAAAAAGCCGGCTTGCAGCCGGCTTTTTTCGTTGGGGCGAGGCCCCGAGCGGTAACGCTTACGCGCTACCCACGACAATTACATCGCGCGAATCATCTTGTTCAGGCGGCTCTTATGACGCGCTGCCTTGTTCTTGTGGACGAGGCCTTTGCCCGCCATGGTGTCGATAACAGGCAAGGCAGCAACGTAGCTCGCCTGAGCCGCTTCCTTGTCACCTTTTTCGACGTCGGCGATGACCGCCTTGATGTAGGTGCGCATGCGAGAGCGCTGTGCCTGGTTGGCGAGTCGGCGCTTTTCCGATGTGCGCGCGCGTTTTTTAGCAGACTTGATGTTTGCCACGGTATTTCTCCGGAAACTGGGGGCCGGCCGGGCAGGGTGCCGGTAGCTTGAGTAGCCCGCTATTATGGTTGGGGCCCCAGCCCAAGTCAACGCCCCACGCATCCGGTACACTTCGCCCAGCCGCGCGCGCGGCCGACGTGCCCGGTAGCGGACCGAAGCCATTTCCACGACATCCGAAAACAATGAGAACGCGCGGACCGTGGTGACGGGACGCGGCCTGCTGCGCTCAACGGGCGTCGTCGGGGCCATGACCCTGCTGTCGCGGATCCTGGGGCTCGTCCGGGACATGGTGTTCGCGCGTCTGTTTGGCGCCGGCTACGCGATGGACGCGTTCATCTACGCGAATCGTATCCCCAATATGCTGCGACGCTTCTCGGCCGAGGGCGCCTTCTCGCAGGCGTTTGTGCCCGTGTTGAATGAAGTGCGCGAGCAGGGCGATGAGCGGGCGGTGCGCCAGCTCACAGGCGCCGTCGCAGGCACTTTGGGTGTCGTACTGTTTGTCATCACGCTGATCGGGGTTGTGGCGGCGCCATTGCTCGTTGTGGCTATTGCACCTGGCTTGCTCGCGGACGACGCGACATTCGACCTGACCGTGCTCATGCTGCGGTTCACGTTTCCCTACCTGCTGTTCATTTCACTGACAGCGATGGCTGCGGGCTTGCTCAACACCTACGGGCGCTTCGCCGTGCCAGCGCTCACACCCGTGTTGCTCAACGTGTCGCTGATCGGATTTGCCGTATTCTTGTCGCCGAAGCTCCAGCAGCCAACGCTAGCGCTGGCGTTTGGCGTGTTCGTGGCCGGTGTCGTACAGCTCGCGTTTCAGTTGCCTTTTCTCAAAGCGATCGGCCAGCTGCCGCGACCTCGCTGGGCCTGGAGCGACAGCGGCGTGCGAAAAATTGGTCGACTCATGGTGCCGGCGATCTTTGGTTCGTCCGTCGTGCAGATCAATCTGCTCATCGACAACATTCTGGCGTCGCTGCTTGGTGAAGGGCGGCCTGCGTGGCTGTACTACTCCGACCGACTCATGGAGTTTCCGCTGGGTGTGTTTGGTATCGCGCTCGCAACGGCCATCCTACCGAGCCTGTCGCGAAACTTTGCGAACCAGGATCGTGACAGCTTCACGGCCACGCTCGACTGGTCGTTGCGACTCGTCGTCCTGGTGGCCTTGCCGGCGTCGCTCGGACTCGCGCTGCTGGCGGGGCCGCTCGTGACGACCATCTTCTACGGTGGCGTATTCGATGCCTTCGATGTGGAGATGGCGCGCGCCAGTCTTTGGGCCTTCTCGGGCGGCTTGCTGGCGTTCATTACGATTAAGGTGTTGTCCCCCGGGTATTTCGCGCGTCAGGACACGAAGACACCCGTGAAAGTGGGTCTTGTCGCGTTGGGTGTAAATCTTGTCTGCAATCTCGGGTTCGTCTACGTGCTCATGCAGCTTGGGATTGAGGCCACTCACGCGGGCTTGGCGGCTGCGACCACGGTTGCGGCGTTTGTAAACGCGGGGTTGCTCTACCGCGGCCTGCGTCGCAACGGCCAGCTCGCAAGCCTCCCGGGTTGGCTGGGCTTTCTGTTACGAGTTGCCGCCGCCGGCGCACTCATGGCCGCCTTCCTGCTCTGGCTGTCGCCGCCGTTGGACTGGTGGATCGAGGCCGGCGTCGTCGATCGCGTTATGCGCTTGTTGTTGCTCATCGGCGGCGGTGCAGCCCTGTATTTCGCGGCGCTGTTCGTGAGTGGCCTGCGACCTGCGCACCTGAAGCTGGACGCGGCCACGGCGCGGATCGTAAACGGGGCAGAGCGCTAGGATGTTCTGCGCACGCAGCGTGAGCGCCATGCGGGCGCGTCTGGGGGCGTCGGGTGCTGCCGTCACGATCGGCGGTTTCGACGGCATCCATATCGGCCATCAGGCGCTGATCGCACGCGTGCGCGAGGCCGCGGATCAGCTCGGCGTGCCGGCAGTGGTGATGAGTTTCGAGCCGTTGCCTAAAGAATACTTCGCAAGAGATGCGGCGCCCGCGCGTCTGATGCGCTTCCGTGAACGTTTTGTGGTGCTCGACGAACTCGGCGTCGATGCGTTCTTCTGCCCGCGTTTCGATGCGCAGTTGGCCGCAATTCCCGTGCAGCGCTTCATCGATGACCTGTTGCTTGGGGCACTGGGTCTGCGTCACCTGGTCATTGGTGACGACTTCCGTTTCGGTCATCGCGCCGCAGGCGGCGTTGACGACCTGCGCCGCGCTGGCGCGCAGCACGGTTTCGAACTCGAGCAGGTGGGCAGCGTGTTTCTCGATGAGGTGCGCGTGAGCAGCACGCGTGTGCGTGAGGCGCTGGCCCGGGGCGACATGGATTGGGTTCGGCGTGCGCTCGACCGACCTTACTGCCTGACGGGCAAGGTCATCGAGGGTGAGCAGCTCGGCCGCACGCTTGGCTATCCCACGGCCAACCTGCGCCTGCATCGACGAACGAGCCCTGTGTCGGGCATTTTCGCTGTGCGGGTTGCGGGTATCGGTGAGGGCTGGCGTGACGGCGTCGCCAGCATCGGTACACGACCTACGGTTGATGGCGTCGGCGTGCTGCTCGAGGTGCACGTATTCGATTTCGCAGGCGATCTCTACGGCAGTCGCCTCGAGGTTGAGCTCGTTGAGAAGCTCCGCGACGAAGAACGCTTCGACAATCTCGACGCCTTGGTAGAGCAGATGAACGCCGACGCGGCCGCCGCACGCACGGCGCTTGCTGCTACCATGACGCCATGACCGAGAGCGATGTAGAACCCGGGCGCGCTGGCGCCAGCGCCTGGCTGTGGTTGTCCGCGCTGGTCATCGCGATCGACCAGCTCACGAAGTGGCTCATCGTGCAACGCTTCGAGCTTTACGACCGTATCGAAGTTAATGCGCTGCTCAACATTACACGTCATCACAACACGGGCGCAGCGTTCAGCTTTCTCGCGGATGCAGGCGGCTGGCAGCGCTGGCTGTTTGTGGCGCTCGCTTGCGTCATCAGTGTCGTGATCATGGTCTGGCTGCGACGCCTGCCGTCGCGTGGGCAAGGCTGGCTCGCGCTCGCGCTGGCGCTCGTTTTGGGCGGGGCGCTGGGAAATGTCATCGACCGCGTGCACCTGCACTACGTGGTCGACTTCATCCAGGTGCATTGGGGCGACTCCTACTTCCCGACCTTCAACGTGGCCGACATGGCCATCTCGGTTGGCGCCGTCTTGCTCGTCTTCGACAGTTTCTTCGGCTCAGGTCGCACCGACGACGCCAAGGCAAAGCCCGAGCCTGCTGAAGACTCCTAGCTAGCGCCACCAACACTCGGACACGGCGGCCGGTCCCGATGCGCGCCGTTGCGACTGGTCGAGTGTGTACCAGGCACAGCGATTGGCCTCACGGTCACTGGCGATGCGGGCTGCGCGAACGGTGAATCCTGTGGCCGTCGTGTCACGGACCGAGAGTCGATAGTGGCCGCCGGGCGTCACCGAGGTCGCGGTGTCAAAACCCAAGCCTCGCAGGTCGCGGGCGTACTGCCCGTGCCGAACGAAGTACGCCTGCTGCTCGTTGCTCAAGCGAATCAGCCAGGCGCGCGCGTCGCTGCGTTGCGAGCGGTCGCGCTGTGCCTGCCAGCCTGGCACGGCCACGGCCGCCAGCAAGCCGACGATACCGACGACGAGCAGCAGCTCGATGAGTGTGAAGCCGCGCTGCTTCATCGCGGGTTTGCCCGCCACGGACCGGGAATGACGGCGCCGCCGAAGGGCGCTGTGTCGGCGGTGGCCGCCGTGGTCAGTGCCGCTGTTGCCGCGAGGTCGCGCCGCGCAATGACCGCAACGTCGCGTTCGAGCGTGTGATGGACACCGCGTCGTGCGGCGCTCGCGCGCAACCGGAAGTGATGGGCAACAAGCCGCGTGTCGCGCACCGGTAGCCAGGCGGGGTGGGGAATAAGCGCCGTCTCGCCCAGGTACTCGACCGTGGTCGTGACCTCGGCGCCCGGAAACGGGTGTGTCACCTGTGCGCTGGTCTCACGACGGAATACCGACGCCTGCTGTGCGAACGCCAGCGCGTCTTCGGCAAGCTGAAACGTGCGGTCGTGGTCGCGTGTGAGGTCGGCTAGGATGAGCGCGCTCGTAGCCTGCCGCCCGATACTCGTCAAAAACACGGTGAGCAACACCACAAGGAAGAGCCCTGTCGCCAATACCATGCCGCGTTGACGCATCACGGCCGCACCCGCGCGTTACGTACGCGCACGGTTTCGATAGACGCAACCCGCAGGTAGCCATCCTCGGGAAAGTGCAACGTGTCGTCGGGTACCTCAAACGAATGCGCGCCGGCACGGCGCCAGCGAGCCGTCTCGCTGCGAACGACAACGGCAAGGGTCAGGGCAATCGGGGGGTGCACTGCCGCGCCCGTTGCGTCCAGGCGCCCGAGCGCCGGGTGCCCGGCGGGTACTACCGTGTCGGCGGCGCCATCGCCGTCGAGGTCGACATGAGCCGCAATGCGCAACACCTCAACACCCGGCGTGATTTCTTCATCTATGAAACGCGGGCCGCTGGTCAGTGCGTTCAGCGTCATGCGGCGCAGCACGGGCTGGTCGGGAAACACGCTCGAGCGTGGTGCGACGTAGTAACCGCGCACGGCGAGATCGCGAATGCTGGCGCCGGGGAGTGACGCATCGGGTGCCCGCGCGCGCAGCGTAAGCCGCGCCGCTTCGGTGTCCCCAACAAGCTGTAGTCGATTCGCCTGAGGTGCAAACACCTCGGCGCTCGCGTAGCGCAACGCCACGGTGTGGCTGTCGGCTCGCGCCCTCACGCGGCATCCCCAGGTGTCGGGTGTTGTGTGTACCTCGACCGCCCGCACCAGGTCCGTGGTGAATCTCGGCGTACACCGGGCAGGCAGCGCCAGGCCTGACGGATTGGCGTCGTCGACACGCGCACCGCCCTCGATGGCTGCGGCATCGCGAAGCGCGCCCCAGTGGCCGGCCATTCGCAGGTCGTCACGCAGAAACCGAAGCGCGACATCGGCTTGTTCCTGCATGTGCGCGAGTGTTTCGGTGCGCGCGTAGTGGCGGCTCGATACGACGAGCAGCTGCGCCACCGCGCCCAGTACGATGCTGCCCATGAGGGCCGCCACGAGCAGCTCCACGAGCGTAAGGCCGAATTGGCGTCGCCGAAGTCTCACGGCGCCGCAACCGACAAACGGTACCGCGACGGCGTTGGCCACAACGGTGCCTGCCAGGTGACGTCAATACGCAGGCTGCCATTCACAGCGCGGCGTACGCCAAGTTGGGCCGCGGGTAGCTGCGCCTGGGCACGTTGCCGCCAGGTCTCTGTGATGGCCTCGCCCGCGGCGAGCGCCGTGCACGCCCGTGCATCGCCGGCCGCGCAGTCATCGGGCGCCGCGAGACCGCCGACGCGCGCCGCAGTCAGTGCCTCGGCAACACCACGCGCCAGCGTCACCGCGCGTGCCGTGTGGACGCCGTGCTGGTGTTGCTGCCAGCCGCGCGCAAAGAGCAGGTAGTTGGCGCCCAGCGCCATGGCGATGACCGCCGTCGCAATGAGCACCTCCACAAGTGTGAAACCCCGTTGGCGCAGAGAATGCGGACAACGGGTCACGGGCATGTCAGTGATCCCGTGCTTGTCCCTGGCGGCGCCAACCGCGTACGACCGGTGAAGCTCACCACGAGCACGCGCGGCGACACGCGACCCGCCGCGTCGCACGATACGACGCGGCCGTTGGTGGCGCGCCGCAGATCGCCGCGGAAGGCGTAGCTCGCACGGTTGCTCGCCAAATGCGGGCCGGGCGCTGCCTGATGCACCGACAGCAGCGGGTCCGACGCGTCCCGCTGGACGGGTTGATCGCCGTCCAGATTGACGAACGTGATCCAGCCGGCAGACCAGTCGCCCGCTGAGCAGGTCTGCAGGTCGTCCGATGCGCACACGACCACGACGCGATTGCGCATCACAGCCTCGTGCCGCGCGCGGTGCAGGTCGGTGTGCAACGCTTGCAGCGGGGCGGCGACCCGGTGCCGGGCCAGCCACCGGTCCAGGGGCGGGGCGCCAATGGCAGCCACAATGGACACTACGGCCAGTGCGACCAGCAATTCGAGCAGCGTGACGCCGGCGGAGTAGGGGCGAATGGGGAGCATGGCCACAGGCTGACAGCCTGCGCGGCTCGGTGTGGGCCGACAATGGCCTCAAGATCGGTCATTTCTGGCCGCCAGAGAGCCCGGCGGGGCTTAGAAAACGGCGCGATTGCGCATTGTCGCCGCCGATCGGAATCCCTATAATCCGTCGCCCGCATTGTTGCCGATGTAGCTCAGTTGGTAGAGCAACGCATTCGTAATGCGTAGGTCCGCAGTTCGAGTCTGCGCATCGGCACCATTTCCCCGCCCGCCGAGTTGGTTTGACAACTTAACGAGTGCTCTCAGGCGTTTCGCGGCGTCTCAGGGATTCAGGTGGCGCCTTCGGTGCGAATCGGCGGTGATAGGACGAACCCTCTCTCCGTCGCTGCGTGTTGCCGGATGGTCTCAAGAAACCGTTCCACGCTAAGCGTTTTGCGCGTATCCCGGTGCGTCACCAGCCAGCACGGCTGAATCCACGCTTCCTTCGGCGCGACGACTTCGACGAGATTTCGCCGAATCGCCTCGTGCTCCGGGGAAAACCCGATCCCCAAGCCAGACGCAATGTGCTCCTGCACACAGGAATAACTGTCGGTTTCCAGCGCCCAACGCTCAGCCGGTATGTGCGCGTCGCGCCAGGCGGCGAATGGCGCGATGCCGTTGGGATCTTCATGCCCCACAAACCAGTGCTCGGAGAAGTCGTGCGTCGATTTGGGAATGCCGTGTGCTTCGACGTAGCTCGCCGCGGCATACATGCCGAGACGAAAATTAAACAGGTTACGGACGATAAAGTTTGGATACGTCGGCTTTGGTCCAAGGGTTGCGGCGACGTGCGTGTCACCGTTGCGCAAGTCCGCGAGGTCGATGCTGCGGCAGGCTTTGACTTCCTGCCGGCAATGGACGTGAGGATGGGACGCCCGGAACTTCTCGATGATGGGCAGAAATAACGAGATGACGAGGCTTGAGCCAGAAATCACCAAGCGGTTCTCGGCGTTTGACTTGGCCTGCGTCCGCTTGAGAAAGCTCGTAACAAGACTGTCTATGTCTGCCGCGGTCGCGAGCAGATCCCTGCCGATATCCGTCAGCGCATAGCCGCGCTCATGACGAATAAACAGCTTCTGCTTCAGTACGCTCTCCAGAGCATCGATGCGCCGGACGACGGTCGCCCGGTGCAGCGATAGCGTTGCAGACGCCGCCGAAACGGTGCCGGTCTTGGCCACAAGATACGCGGTCCGAATGTAGTCCCAGCTGTTTGACATCGCGATCAACTCCCCCTGTCAGGCAAGCGGCTCCTTATCGGGCGCCATCCGTTGCCCCCCACGACCGAAGTCGTTCGCTGCTGCGCAATTTTGACCAGGCGGGTTTATCTCACTCGAGCGCTTTCGCTGCTGCCACAAAAACGCGCGGTGCCTGTGCGTCGGGTCGGCTATTGCAGTGATTGCGCCTATGAAAGGATCACGACGCACAGACGGCCGATGACGCAAAGCCCGCATTTGGTGGGCGAATCGAACACGCCTAGGCCGTCCGCCAATCCCCCAATATATCCACGCTGGTTGCGTGGGAGGTGCACAGAGAATGAGTCTATCAACGCGATTCGCCAGTCTTTTGGCCTCATATACGCTTTGTTTCTTGGCTTTCGCAGGCCAGCCCGCCTGGGCGGAGCATTCGGAGGCGAATGAGCCGCCCAGTTGGCAGCCGTTTGGCTACGAGCCCTATCCCTTTCCCTACTTCGTCGAAGACCGTGATCGCTATCCCCAGGCGCCAGCACCCTCCGGGACTGTGAGCCGTCACGGCGAGCTCGAATACATTGGAAACGGCGTGTTCGGCGCGCATTGGTTTGTCCGGGCGAGCGAGCCTGTCTGGCATTTTGTGACCGCAGGCGACCCAAGCAATGACGTCGTGCTGTTTGTGCATGGCTACCCAGACACCTGGTATGCCTATTCGAAAGTGATGCGGCTTCTGGCGGATGACTACTATGTGATAGCGGTGGACACCCTGGGCTACGGTCAATCTGACAAGCGGGCAGAAGTTGACGTCAGCTACAGCGCCGTGGCGAAGGAT
>JBCCBB010000143.1:0-4248 GCA_039814545.1 Pseudomonadota bacterium | reverse complement strand
TTCTCGGATAACAAGCTGATTGGCGCGGAAAGCGTGCAGTTGCCGTCTGAAAAGTCGGGTAACCTGATGCTGTTTAAAACCTATGACCGCATCGCCTACGGCCTGATCATGACGGCGCAGAGCGACATTCGCGTCGGCGACATCGTCACGAACCCGGAGTAAATCCAGAGTCATTCGCGACGAAGCTGTCGCGACGCGGGCGCCCTTCGAGGGCGCCTTGTCGTTTGTGCCCGTCTAACGTGCCGCTGACCGACGGTGTGCGGTACTCGGGGCACTATGTCCGACCCACAACCGGCCAAGACCGACACCGGCAGCGACGCCTGGCTGCGCATTATCTGCGCCGACCTGGGCAATGCGGCGCGCTCGAAGTTACTCGGCGCGCTCGGCTCACCCGAACACATCTTCAGTGCCAGCCCGGCAACACTGCGTGGGGCCGGGGCCCAGCCTGCTGATCTCGATGCTCTGGCGCAGGTCGACGGGGACCGGGTTCACAATGCGGTCGCCTGGCTTGCCGCGCCCGACCATCACCTGCTGACGTGCAACGCGCCATTGTGGCCCGAAGCCCTGCGCGACATTCCCGATGCGCCCGTGGCGTTGTTCGTCGACGGCGACCCAGGGCTGCTCGCCATGCCCGCACTGGCCATTGTCGGCAGCCGCAATCCGACACCGCAGGGCGCCGACAATGCACAGCAGTTCGCGCGCTACCTGGCGGGACACGGCCTGGTGATTGTCAGTGGACTTGCAACGGGCATCGACGCCAGCGCCCACCGCGGCGCGCTCGCCGCCGACGGCGCCACGGTCGCGGTTCTGGGCACCGGCATCGACCAGTTCTATCCGCCGGGCAACCGGGACTTGCAGCTGCAGATCGCCCGCGCGGGTTGCGTGGTCAGCGAATACGCGCCGGGCCGTCCCGCCGTGGCCGGACAGTTTCCGGCCCGCAATCGCATCATCAGCGGGCTGGCACTGGGCACACTCGTGGTCGAGGCCACGCGCCGTTCGGGCTCGTTAATCACCGCCCGGCTTGCCGGCGAGCAGGGTCGCTCCGTGTTCGCGATTCCGGGCTCAATCCACAACCCACTGTCCCGGGGCTGTCACCAACTCATCCGGCAGGGCGCGCTGCTTGTGGAATCAGCGGATGACATATTCTCTGACATCGGTCCACGCCTGAGCCAGGTATCGGCGGCCGCGGCACGCGCCCCCGAAACGACAGAAAACGCAGCGGATCAGGCACCTGACGCGGACTACCAGCGCGTGCTCGACGCCCTGGGCTGGGACCCGCAGGGCATCGATATCCTGGCTGAGCGGACTGCATTGACGCCTGCAGAGCTTTCCTCCATGCTCCTGATCATGGAGCTGGACGGCCTGGTCGCAAAGGCGCCAGGCGGCGGCTACATCCGCGGTAGGCGTTGAGGACAAGCGATGAAAGAGAACGTGCTCGACGTACTCATGTATCTGTTCGAGACCTACGTTGACGCGGAAGATCAGGCCGATTCCGACGAGGCCGAGCTGCGCGACGAACTCTCACGCGCAGGATTCCACGATACCGAAATCGAACACGCCCTGAGCTGGCTTGACGGTTTGTCAGCCAACAACGACCTGATTTCGCACAACGCGCAAACCGAGCGCGGCACCCGGGTCTTCACGGATCTTGAGTGTGCCCGTATTGATGTCGATGGCCGGGGCTACTTGCTGTACCTGGAACAAATCGGCATCCTGCTGCCCGAACAGCGGGAGCTGGTCGTAGACCGACTGCTGGCACTCGAGGCCCCCGAGATCGACATCGAACAGATCAAGTGGGTGGTCATGATGGTGCTGTTCAGTCAGCCCGGTCAGGAACAGGCATTTTCGCGCATGGAAGACCTCGTGTTCGAGGAATGCGAAGGCGCACTGCACTGATTACTGCGCCAGTCACGGCGTTACCAAATACAACCATGGGCCCTGCACCGCTTCCGCGGAAGCTTGCTTGTGTCCCAAAAACTGACGGACGACATGTCACAAAACCTCGTCATCGTTGAATCGCCTGCCAAGGCCAAGACCATCGAGAAATACCTGGGCAAGGATTTCTCGGTGTTGGCGTCCTATGGCCATGTCCGCGACCTGATCCCTAAAGAGGGCGCCGTTGACCCCGCGCACGGCTACCGCATGGACTATCAGGTCATCGACCGCAACGAGAAGCACGTCAACGCGATTGTGCGCGCGCTCAAAAAAGCCGACGCGCTCTACCTCGCGACTGACCCCGACCGCGAAGGCGAGGCCATTTCGTGGCATCTCTACGAGTTGTTGCGCGAGCGCGGTGTGCTCGACACCAAACCCGTTCACCGCATCGTGTTCTACGAGATCACAAAGCAAGCCGTGAAAGACGCCATCGAGCAACCGCGGCCGCTGTCCAACGAGCTCGTTAACGCACAGCAGGCGCGACGCGCACTCGACTACCTAGTGGGCTTTAACCTGTCGCCGCTGTTGTGGCGCAAGGTGCAGCCTGGCCTGTCAGCGGGCCGAGTACAAAGCCCGGCGCTACGCATGATCGTCGAGCGCGAACTCGAGATCGAGGCGTTCAAGCCGCGCGAGTACTGGACACTCGAAGCCGACGTCACGCGCTCCGAGCAGCCATTCATGGCGCGCCTCACGGAGTACGTGGGCGACAAGGTCGAGCAGTTTTCTTTCGCAAACGAATCGACCGCGACCGCCGCGCAGCAGGCCCTCATCAAGGCCGCAGACGGCAAGCTGCACGTCACGTCGATCACGCGCAAGCAACGTCGCCGCAACCCGGCAGCACCGTTCACGACGTCCACGCTGCAGCAGGAGGCCTCGCGCAAGCTCGGCTTCAACACGCAGCGCACCATGCGTACCGCGCAAAAGCTCTACGAGGGCATCGAGATTCCGGGTGAAGGCACCGTCGGCCTGATCACCTACATGCGTACAGACTCGACGTCGATCGCCCAGGTCGCCATCGACGAGATTCGCGACGTCATCGTCGAGCGCTTCGGCCGCGACAATCTGCCCGAGCAGCAGCGCGAGTACAAAACCAAGTCGAAAAATGCGCAGGAAGCGCACGAAGCCATTCGGACCACCTCGTCCATGCGCCATCCCGACGACCTCAAGGGGTCGCTCGACGAGGACCAGTACAAACTCTACAACTTGATCTGGCAGCGCAGCATTGCGTCGCAGATGGTGCCGGCGGTATTCGACACGGTCGCCGCCGACCTCGCGCCCGGCGCTGCTGACGGCGAGCTGGCGACGACGGGTCGCTTCCGCGCCAACGGCTCCATCCTCGTACACCCGGGCTTCATGGCCGTCTACAAGGAAGGCCGTGACGACAAGAAAGGTAACGACGACAGCGACCGTCGCCTGCCCGAGATGGACGAGGGCGACATCATCGAGCTCACGGAGCTGCGTGCCGACCAGCACTTCACAGAGCCACCGCCGCGCTACTCGGAAGCCAGCATCGTCAAGACGCTCGAGGAATATGGCATCGGCCGCCCGTCGACCTACGCCAGCATCATCTCTACACTCAAGAACCGCGAGTACGTGGAGATGGACGGCAAACGCTTCATCCCCACGGACGTGGGCCGCATCGTCAACGGCTTCCTGACCGACCACTTCACGCAGTACGTGGACTACGAGTTCACGGCGCGTATGGAAGACGATCTCGACGCTGTCTCACGCGGCGACCGCGACTGGGTGCCGCTGCTCGACGAGTTCTGGCAGCCGTTCTCGCAGCAGGTCGAAGAGAAAGACAAGTCTGTTACACGCGAGCAGGTCGCACAGGCCCGCGAACTCGGCACCGATCCGAAATCGGGCAAGCCCGTCATCGTGCGCATGGGCCGCTTTGGCCCCTTCGTTCAGATCGGCAGCAAGGACGACGAGGAGAAGCCCAAGTTCGCGGGCTTGCGTCCGGGCCAGAAGATGGGCGACATCGACCTCGAGGCCGCGCTCGAGCTGTTCAAGCTGCCGCGTAAGCTCGGCGAGACGCCCGAAGGTGAACCGGTATCAGCAAGCGTCGGCCGGTTCGGGCCCTATGTGCGCTACGGCGACAAGTTCGTGTCCATTCGCGGCGACGATGATCCCTACACAATCACGCTCGAACGCGCGCTCGAAGTGATCGCTGAGAAGAAGATCGCCGACGCCAACCGGCTCATCCTCGATTTCCCGGACGTGGGCATCCAGGTACTCAACGGCCGCTATGGTCCCTACATCACCAACAAGCAGAAAAACGCCAAGGTGCCCAAGGACCGCGATCCGAAGTCG
>JBCCBB010000193.1:0-1798 GCA_039814545.1 Pseudomonadota bacterium | reverse complement strand
CCGGCGGCATCGATACTTGCCGCGAGTGCTTCGAGTGCCAGGCTGTGATCCTCTACGAAGAGGATGCGGGGCCCGCATTCAGTCGAAGGCGCCGCACACTTTGGAGAGCCCCCAGACATCGTCATTGCCCTGGCAGATCCAGTAGGCGAGGCCGGGCAAGTCGTTAATGCCGATGTGCAGGAACACGTCGTCGCCCGCGAAGGCGTTGCCATCGAAGCTGCGCACCCCGTAGCTCAGGCGAATCTTGTCGCCAGCCAAACCGGCAGACACAGTCGCGCCGAGGTTGTGCTCTCGTGCACCAGGTTCATCGGTCCAAGTGTAGGTGTAGGTCGGCCCGGCGCCCACACTGCTGAACAGCGGGTTGCTGAAGCGCCGCGTCATCAATGCGCTGACCTCAGAAAACTCAATGGTCTCGTTGTCGAATCGCTGGCGCAGCCAAGGCGCGACGCGGAAGTCGACTTCGTAGTTGCCGCTCGAACGCCGCCATGCCGGGTTCAGGTACAGAGCCAGTCCGCCGTTGCGCGCATCGATGGCGGCCTCGGCCGGCAAGATACTTGCGAGCCAGCGCCGCTTCGCGCGCTGCGGGACCGCCGTCTGGTCTTTAAGCCACCCCGTGCGCTCGGCCATCGCCGTCTCTGAGGCCAGGCCGCCGACGGCGAGCCCCGGTAGTAACAGGCCGCTGCCAGGTGCCGTGTCGATACCATTGGACTCGCGGATGTTGACATCCGCTTTCTCGAGCGCGATGAGCTGCGGAATCATCGATTCCGCAAGCGGGTAGAACCAGGTCGGCACGGGTCGTGTCGAGAGCGCGAGCATGCGGTTGAGCACTGGGCTCTGACCTGGCGAGAAGCCGCTGTCCGCCTTAGCGAGCTGGCGGATGAAACTCACAAACGGGTCGCGGCCGTTGTCGCGCGTGTCCGATGCCGCCGCCTGCAATGCACGCCCGACCGATGCGAGCTCATTGGCGGGAGTGCCATCGACGAGTTCTGCCGCCCAGGCCCAGTCACCCAGGTCGCAGCTACGACGCATTCCCAGAATGACGGCGGCGCCGCACTGTTCGAGCGTCGCCAGGTGGTGCATGACCGTGTTCGCAGCGGGCGCGATTTGCCGGCATGCGGCGATCGTCGGGTCATGCGGTGCGCAGAGCTGCAGATAGGCGAGCTTTGCGCGCGCCGCACGACAATCGTTGATGCCACTGTAGCTTTCGCGGTCTTCCAGGCAGGTCAGTTCGGCAGCACCATACACCGCGTCGTATACGCCCGCGTAGTAGTCGTAGTCGCGGAAACGCACGTCAAGGAACGCGGCGAACGCAAACAGGAAGTCTCCCGTGAGTGTTGTCAGCCGCGTCGGTTGTAGCAGCTGCAGCGCCGTGGGTGGCGGGCTGGGTATCGTGCCGTCGCGCCAGTTGTTGCGCATGAGCTCGTCGTAGAGACGGTAGCCGCGTGCAGAAGAGATGGACCCGCCCAGGAAGCCGAGCTGTGTGGACATGCCTTCAGGGGGTTCGCCTACGATGGCGATCGTTCGATTGCGTGTCTTCTGCTCGAGGTTGGCACGGTCTTCCAGCTCAGTCGCTGTGCGGGCGGGCGCGGCCGTCGGGTCGCACAGGGGCTGGAACGGTTCGTCGGGGTGAAACGGCACGAGTCGGTCGCCGGGCGATACGATGATCGGCGCGTTGACGGCCTCACGCTGCTGTCGACCGCTGGCCTCGACGAGCGTGTCGATCGTGCCGACGAAGAGGAGCGAGTTGGCTGCGTTCTCTACCAGCTCAAGCCTGTGGTCGACGTGCGGTGCACCGCTT
>JBCCBB010000131.1:0-5101 GCA_039814545.1 Pseudomonadota bacterium | reverse complement strand
TCCGGCCACAGCACCCCAAGGGCACCGCGATCGATGTAGTTGATGACCGTGGCGATGGCCACCAGGGTCACGATGACCCATCTGAGGTTACCTTTCACGCGTCATCCCCCTGCTCAAAAAAAAGTCCTCGCGCACGGGGCTGAACACGTCGAGCAGCACACCCGACTTCTGGCAGACCGCGCCGTGATCGAGGTGGGGCTCTACGTAAAAGCTGTCGCCCGGTCCAAGCAACTGCTCCTTGCCATCGATCGAGACGAGGAACTCACCGCTTTCGACGTAGCTGACCTGCGAGTGGGGATGCGCGTGCACATCGCCGCGTGCGCCTGCGTCAAACTCCACGCGCGCGACGAGGAGAGACTTGTCGTAGCCGAGAATCTGCCGCCGAATGCCGTCACCGACATCTTCAAGGACCACGTCCCTGCCGACCAGAAAGGCTTTGCTCGCGTGCTTCATTGACCCCCCAATTGATCACCGGATTCGGCGACCATCAAGCACCGCGCCGTCCCGACGCGTTTCAGCCAGCTTTTGTGAGGCACCCCTGCAATGCCGGCGATTCACGCCACGCGGGGACGCCAGACGGGCTGGCTATTTGATTTCGGTCACTGTAACCAATTAGCGTAATACTGGTCAAACATTTTCTATGACCAACTGGTCTACCTTGCGCGAGAGCGATGCAAACCAATTTGCACCGGTCGCGGCTGTGGTTTCCGTACTTTGCCGTACGGGACGCCGAACGAATACGGTTATTATCTGTTTATTATAGATTTTTTGTTCGCAAACGAGGGCCGCTCGCGTGGCAGATACATTATCTAACCAATTTTCCTATTCGTGATAAACTCAGCAAAGACCCGGCCCGGAAACGGGAATCGGCTTGCAGAGAGGACCCCCATGCCCAGCGAAAAGCGCCTATACCGAAGTGTTCTGGTCAAACTCGAGAAGCTGATCGAAGAGGGCGAGTATCCGCCTGGCGGGCGACTGCCACCGGAGCGCGAGTTAGCGGAACGATTTGGCGTGAGCCGGCCGACGGTCAGAGAGGCGATTATCGCACTTGAGGCGCTTGACCGCGTTGAGGTGAAAACCGGTTCCGGGGTCTATGTGCTCGATACCCCCAAGCGGGTCAACGGTATCGACGCCAGCATCAGCGCCTTCGAGCTCACGGAAGCGCGCGCGCTGATCGAGGGCGAGGCCGCAGCACTCGCCGCCACCATGATCTCCGATGAGCAGCTCGCGGCGCTTGAGGCGGTGATGCACGAAATGGTTGATGAATCGGAAGACGGCGAATTGTTGTCAGAAGACGCCGACCAGAAGTTCCACCAGATGATCTCCGTGGCGACCGGGAACAGCATGATGATCTCGGTGTTCAACAGCCTGTGGCATATCCGGGACAACTCTCCGGCCGTGCACGCGGCCTACCAGTCAATTTGCGGCATCGAGCCGCAGTCGCGTGTCGACGAGCACGTGGAGATTCTGGAGGCGCTTAAGAAACGTGACCCAAAAGCGGCGCGCGAGGCGATGCACAACCATTTCGCCCGGATCCTCAACAAGCTGATCGCCGTCAACGAGCAAGCCCACATCGAAGAGATCCGGCGCAAGACGCGAGAGAGCCGCGAGCGATTCTCCCTGAACCATTTGTCGGCGGGCGCTTGAGGCCAGGCTGACCGCTAGCGCATCTCGCGCAGCACAAACGGCCCCTTCCATTCCAGCACATCGCCGGACACCCGTAGGGTGTGCTGTGCCGATGGCGACGCATCCTGGTTGGCCATCGCAAACACCAATCGCTTCCCCGAACCAAAGTCGATGCCGACGACCGTATGACGTTCGTCGTCGTGCAGCGCCGTGATGCGGGCGACGCCCGGTCGGGCATCGCTCGCCAACTCCGTTACCGGACTGTAGTCGCCGTGCGGCTCAATCACGTTCACGAACAGCGAACTCGCGGCTGCGGCGCGCCGAATCAGAAAGCCGGGTTCACGCCGCAAATTGAAGTCCGGGTCATTCGCGCCGATCCGCACAAAGTGCAACGTGTCCTCAGGCAACGAGGCCGTTGTCAGGGTGTAGAACTTACGCGCATGCATCCAGGTGAACTGCGAGCTGGGTCGTTCCGGTGCGCCGGACGCTTCAAGAAACAGGTGTTGATAGCCGTTCTCTTCCCCCAGGGGCGCCAGCACATCGGGTGCCCGATAGCTGAAATTGGTGTCGAGTATCTGGCCCTGAAAATAGAATGGCAGATCGAGTGTGCTCGACTGCTTACCGGAGACCTTCATGATGTCCAGCACAAACGGTTTCGCAAGCGCCGCGTCCTCGATCAGGGCCATGGTCCGGTGCAGCAGCCTGTCCGGGTAGGCGTGACGGTCCGTTGCGCTGACCACCTGGACACCTGCATTTGAATCGTCGAAGACATACAGCTCCGAGTGATGCTGGCTACCGACTTCGTAAACCCCGCCAAAGTGGGAGGCACCATTCACCGTAAGGGTGTTGTGGGCAATCGTCTGTTTGGCCCACGAGGCATTCTCCGGCAGATAGTTGCCGCCGCCCTTTTGCTCGATGTTGACGAATCGGGAGAGCCCGTAGTCCTGCAGGACCTCATCACCTCGTTCGTAGAGCGAAAACGACAACTTGTCGTAGTGCCCGTGACTGAGTCCCTGGGCCGAGTACTTGAACACCAGTGTGAGTGCCTCGTCGGCCGCGCGCAAAATGGCGACGCCACCCTCGGTGCCATCGCTGCCATCAGACAGATTGACGCTGCGCTTGAGGAACGGCCGGGCTGCGCCGTCCCGCAACGCCAATGCCACGGCGATGCCCGCGTCATCCAGCAGCACCTGGTCTTGCGCTTCTGCCAGGCTGAGCAATTGCGGGTCGCCACCGCCCACCAGGAACGCGATATCGACCGCAGTGACGCCCTCTCGCCCGAAGATGGACATACCTTTCTGTGCGTCGTTGAGTGGGAAGAAGTCACCGTCGGCATCTGACAGCTGAATCAGCGCGTCGACAGCCCTGAGCAGTTGGCCATCACGACGTTCGAAAACACCCAGCTCCGGGCGACTGTTGTGCAGTGCCTGCGCGAACACGAGGAAGGGGTACATCGCGTAGCGTTGATAGTAGGGGCCCTCGGTGTAGTACCCGTCCGGCGAGAAGGGTGCGTCGAGATTGGCGAGAAACCCGGCCTTGCCTTGCTGATCAAAGATGAACCCGCCATCGTCGTCCCTGGCCTTGGGATCAAAGTCGAATGCGTCCGGCGACAATCCGTAGAGTGCCCGCTCCACGAGCGCGTCGTCGTCCATAACGAGACCGATCATGCCGACCGCCGCGTTGCCCCAGGTGCTGTGGTTGTGAATGCGGTTAAAGAAGCGCGGATTGGCAATCGAAATGTGGTCCGCGAACGGGCGGAAGAGATGGTTCTCAAGGCGCTTTCGTTCGTCGGCCGACAGAAAATCGTGAATCGTGTCGTAGGCCTGACTGGCGTAGACCAGCCAATTCGCATCATTCAGGCACTGCCAGAACAGCTTGCCCCGCGCGTAGGAGCGCGTCTTCGGATGCAACGGCAGGCTCCGGTACATCGCCTCGTACTGGAACAACATATCGCGAACATAGATCGCGTAGCGGTCTTCCCCCAGGATCTGGTAGAGCACCCCCGCCTTCTGCATGACAAAGAAGTTCCGCTTGTGGCGCTCGTGGGTGTAGCCCCCTGAGTAGTCCATCGGCACCGGCGTCTCGATGCCCGCAGCGATTTCAGCGTCGACCTCGGCCTGTGCGCGCGCCACCGAGCGATCGAACAGTGGGACCGTGCCCAAGGCGGCTCGAATCTGAGCAACACCGTCACGCGTCAGGATCAGCTTCGGGTGGCTGTTGTCGGCTACGCCCTTGATCGGCGCGAGTGCGGCAACCAACGACAGGACCACAACCCTCAAGACGTCTCGCATCCGCCGGTACCCCTCAACCGTCGTCGCTATCAGCTGACCAGCCTGGTGTTGGCCACACGTGCGCCGGAATCCGCCCGGACGCCGGCAGTCGCAAATGGTAAGGTATTGCCATTAACCAATACAGTCTTTCATTAGTTATATTGGGCGCCCAATTAGGGCGATTGGTAAACGCCGCGGAGCGCTGAATGTTGACTCGCACCCTGCCACTCATTGTCGCCGGCGCCGTTTCGGTGCTGCTAAGCGGCTGCACCGCGAATGACGCTGACCCGGTCGTCGAGACCATAGAAGCGTTCGACGCTGCCGTGCGCCAGCTGAAGCCCGGAGACACTTTGGTACTCGCCAACGGCATCTGGCAAGACGTCGAGCTTAGATTCATCGCCAGCGGCACCGCGGCGCAACCCATTACGTTGCGTGCCGAGGACGCCGGCAAAGTCATCATCTCCGGCCAATCCAATCTCGCACTCTCGGGCAGTCACTTGGTCGTGTCTGACCTCGTCTTTAAGAACGGATACACGCCGACCACCGAGGTCATTTCATTCAGAACCGCGAAGGACCAATTGGCGAACCACAGCCGGGTCACCAACACGGTCATCGATAGTTTCACGAACCCGGAACGATTCGCTTCAGATATCTGGGTTGCGATCTACGGCAAGAACAACCGGTTCGATCACAACAGCTTGCTCAACAAGGGCAACGCGGGTGTCACGCTGGCCGTGCGGATGAACACCGAGGCCAGCCGCGAGAACGGACACGTCATCGAGTACAACTACTTCGGCCCACGCCAGACCCTCGGTTCCAACGGCGGCGAAACGCTGCGAATCGGCACCAGCCATTTCTCACGCGAGTATTCCAACACCGTCGTTCGCAACAACTACTTCGACAGGACCAGCGGGGAGCTCGAGATCATCTCGAGTAAAGCCTGCGGTAACGAGATCCTCTACAACGTGTTTTTCGAGAGTCAGGGCACGCTAACCATGCGGCACGGTCACTACACGCTCGTTGAAGGCAACTACTTCCTTGGCAACCGGAAGCCCAATACGGGTGGCATCCGGATCATCAATGAGAACCAAACCGTACGAAATAATTACCTCTCGGGGCTGACCGGCCACCGATTCCGAGGCGCCATGGTCATCATGAACGGCGTCCCCAACGGCCCGATCAACCGATACGACCCGGTCATCGAC
>JBCCBB010000127.1:0-5382 GCA_039814545.1 Pseudomonadota bacterium | reverse complement strand
TTTGCCAAAGACCCGCAGTTCATTGTCTGCGACCTGCTCGACGGGGGCGGCGCATGAAGCCGCTCGCAGGCAAAGTTGCCATTTGTACGGGCAGCGGCCGTCCAGGCGGACTGGGCCAGGGCATCCTGCACAAGCTCGCGGCCGACGGCGCACACGTGGTTGTCACCGACCTCGGCCGTAATGCCGAGCTGCTCGACGACGGCGACATCGGCAACACCGATGAAATGGAAACCACCGCCGAGGCCCTGCGCGAACATGGCACGCGCGTGCTCGTTCGTCCCTGCGACGTGCGCGACCCGGCAGCGGTGCAGGCGCTCGTGGACGCCACAGTCTCAGAGCTCGGCCGACTCGACATCATGGTCAACAACGCAGGCGTCGGCTTCGTCATGAAGCCGCTGCTCGAGCTCAAGCCCGAAGACTGGGACCTCGTCATCGACGTCAACCTGACGGGCGCGTTCTACGGCAGCCAAGCCGCAGCGGCGCAAATGGTCAAACAAGGTGACGGCGGGCGCATCATCAACATCGCAAGCCAGGCCGCTAAGTCAGGTTTTCCGCACATGGCGCCCTACTGCGCGAGCAAGCACGGCATGATCGGCCTGACGCGCACCTGCGCCATCGACCTGGGCGGCCACGGCATCACCGTGAACGCCGTGTGCCCCAACCACGTCACAACGGGTCTGGGCGCCAAACAGAACGAGTACTTTGCCAAGTTTCGCGGCGTATCGGTCGAGGACTACCGCGCAGCACTCGCCGCACGCATCCCGCTGGGACGCCCGGGCCTGACGGATGACACGGCCAATGCCGTGGCCTGGCTCGCGAGCGACGCCGCCCAGTACATCACGGGCGAAGCGCTCAACGTGTCAGGCGGTGAGGAAATGCACTAGACGATTGCCGTCATTGCGAGGGGCGAAGCCCCGCGGCAATCTCCTGCCGTCACGATGCCGTTCCGAGATTGCCACGCCTGCTCCGCAGGCTCGCAATGACCTTAGTCAATCAGGCTTCCGCGTGACGACGCTTCACGTAGTCGCTAATGGCGGCAGCCAACGTCGCCAACAACGTGGCGACACCGAGCACCGCTGCAACGGCCGTGTAACGGAACCAGAGCATGTACGACGCGTCGTCGCCATAGAAATTGAATTTGAGGTTGCCGCTCGTCGCAACGCTTATGGGAATCCACGCGAGCGCCACCATCGTCGTCACAATAGAGAGCAGGCGGAGTACCGAGCCGGATTCGCTGTAAGCCATGCCCGCAAGGCCCGCGCACACCATGCCCGCAGCGACGAGCACGTTGCCAAACGGCAACCCACCGGGCAGCAAAGCCTCGAGCCAGGCTGTCGGCAACAACAGCAGCCCCAGGCCGCCGACAAGCCAGCCCAGTGCCAGCCAGGTCGCGGGGTGCCTCAATATATGCATCAGGATTCCTTCTCGAGCGCCGGCGGCATCACAGCCGGCAGCTTCTTTACGGCGGACGCCAATAGCCGGCGAGCGTAGCGGACGTGAAACCCGAGCGTCAGCCTGAACCACCACGGTGATTCGAGCCCCACGTCACAAACAGCGGAGCCGAAGTACAGCGCCGTCTGTTGTTCACCCTGCGGCGAAGTCTTCGGCGACGCCATGAGCCACGACCGCGTGCGACCGCTTCGGTCGACCAACAGGATCTCGTTGTCGCGGCGTGCTTCAACGCGCCACGCCGCGAAGCCGTCGCGGTGGCCCTCCGCGAGCGCGCGTGCGTGCGCATCACCCGAACGCATCGAGGGCCACAGGCCCAACAGCATTCGCTCTGGACGAAACGCGCGAGAACAGTAAAACGCGGTCACGTAGTCTGAGAAGCGCACGGCCCCCGGGTACCGCGTCGAAAACGAATCGCAGTAGTGCTCTTGCCGCTGGTAGGCCTGCAGCAAGCTGCCGCTGGGCGCGAGCCCGCTCTTGATGGGATCTGGATTGGACATCAGCCCGGATTGTCGCCGATCAGTCTCCGAGCAACCAGCGGCGCGCCGAGTCGATGTCTCGGAACAATGCGACGTCTTCGAGCGTGCTGTCGGCAATGCCCTTGTAGATCTCGATCTGCGCGTAGTTGCCGTCGTCGGGAACGACGCAGGCCGTACGGAGCTGATTGCGGCCATGCTGGCGCATGGTCTTCACCACGCGCGCGGACATCGCCTCGAAACCCAGCACAGGAATGCTCGTGATGTCTGCGTTGCTAAAATCGATGATGCGATTAAGCTCCGCGCGAAAATCGGGCGTCGTATAAAACGTGGAATAGGCGGCGCGGATGTCGCTCTCGCTGAGCACACCGTCCATGGTGGTGACGTAAATGCCCGCCGTTTTGTCGACCGTGAACCGGATGGACATGACCCGGGCCGCCTTGTAGGTATCTTTACCGACACCAGAGTACGGGCCGCGCCAGGCCTTGCCAAGCAGTAATTGCGCCCCCCGTCTTCGTCACGGCTTCGACAGCGAAGCAATTTCGGGCTGTGCAGCCCAAATACCGCGCACGAGATCAGCACTCAGGTACGCGGACCGGCCGTTTTTCCCATGCTTCTCAATTGCTTGAACAGAAACACACTGGCGATTGCGTCGAGCGATGCTCCGGCAATCATGGCGCCGATAGCCGTCCCGGAGTCGAGTGTCAGTGCCGCGGGTGCGGCATCGAGCACGTAGTTCATTATGCCGACAACGAGCAGCGCCGCACCCAGCAGTGACAATGCGCCCAGCGACACCAGGCGAAGCGTTGAATTGCCGCCCCGCCCGGGATGGGTCGAACCCTCAGGTGTCGGTTCGTATTCGAGTCGGCTCATCAGGCTGCTCCTCCGTCGTTGGTGGTTTGTGCCTGCCAGGCACTACGCGTTAGCTCGTGTACGAGACAGTGGTCCTCGTCGAACCAGCGCTCGCCGACAGCGACGAAGCCCAGCCGCCGGTAGAACCCGTGCGCTCGGGTATTGCTGAGCAGCGGGTCAATCAGCACGGCCACAACCTCAGGCGCCGCGAAACACTGCGCCAGCGCCTGGCGCATCATCTCGCTGCCGTAGCCCTTGCCGAGATGATCCTCGGGTCCGATCCAGATGTCGATGGCTCGCACGTCGCGATGGACGTCGCCCCAATAGCGACCAGGGTCGCCCGCGGGGTCCATGATCTGGAGAAAGCCGAACGGCCGCCCGGCCCGCTCCGCAATGAGCTGATGACGCCAGTCGGGATTGGTTTGAAGCTCGGTTTCCCAGCCCCAGTCGCTGTCGGGGTCCGAGGCCTGCACGTGCGGCTTTTCGTCCCATTGCCGGAGCAGCGGCGCATCAGCGGGCGTCGCCAGCCGAAGCATGATGGGTACGCGGGTCACAACGCGGCCCGCGGGAGGCGATCAGCTCTCGTTGTTACCGACGGGAACGATCTTGACCTTGACCGACAGCTGCTCGACAGCGAACGACTTCTGCGAGTTGAACGCCACACCGATCACGGGACGCCAGGTCTGTGTGCCGATCGTGACGATCGTGTCGACGCTGGCCGACGCTGTGTTCGCATTAATGAGCGGCTCGAGCAGGATGGTGGCTGAGCCGTCCTTGAGCGTAATCTGCTCGCGCTTGCCTTCGTACATGATCAGGAACGGGGCGCCCAGCAAATCACCGCCGCGCGACACTTCAAAGCTGACGCGGTAAGTCCCCGTGCCGTCGGACGGGTCGTTCTGAGCTTGCGCTGTCATGGCGGCGATGGCCATGAGTGCGGTAATCACGAGTCGCTTCACAGCAGTCTCCGTGTGGGTTCGCGAATTCTTGCAGTCTACTGCAAAGCCCTGCCCGCCACAGGGAGCAGCGCTCAAAACCGGGCCTGCGTCATGGCTTATGTCAACCCGTGAGCGCTGTGATCCGTGTGTCGAAGAACCAGTAGACGCCATAGCTGATCATCAATCCCAGCGGTGCGACCCAAAGCAGTACCGCGGGTCGATACCAGGCCGCCACCGAAGCCATGACAATCGCGGCCAGCGACAGCAAGCCGCCGGCCCCGAATCCGATCACGTAGACCGTCAAGACACTGCCAAGCTGGTCCCAGGTCTCCGAACCCGCATAGAACTGCCAGACGATGGCCCAGGCGACCAGCGGCGCAAGGAGCGCGAGACCCAGTGCTGCGAAGGCGCGGCGCAGCCAGCACTTGGCAGCGGCGTCACGGTCAACCACAGGGGCCGGTGCGCTCACCCGGTCGACTCAGCTGGCCACCACGCGCGGCCACCGTGCCTGGCTCGCCGCGACAAAACCGAGCAATACGAGCGCGGCGACGGCCTCGGCAAAGATCAGCGCATTCATGCGCAGCGATAGGTCTGAGACGGGCGCGTAGAGATAGTGACCGAGCGCAGATGCGCTGATCAGGCCGAAGCCCGTCAGGCCCAGCACTGAGAGCGACCGGCGCCGGCGGCGGAACGCGACGACCCCGAGCGAAAGCAACCCCAGCGCCACCAGAAACAGGGCGTCGACGACCATCGGCCCAGTGATCCAGTCGGGTTCCGGGTAGTCGTCGAAGAACACCATGTTGTCGACGCAGTGCGCCGTAGCCACGATCACATTGATGACCGCGAGCCAGGTCAGCGTGCGATTCCAACGCATGGGACGTCCCCGTCAGTTTTTGGCGAGGCCTTAGTGTTGTCGCAATCTGTGCGCCAGTCCACCAATGAGCAGACCTGCGGTGCCGAATATCACGGGCATGCCAATCAACGCCAGAAACGCGAGCGCCGTGCCCGCATTGAGCCCGGGCCCCATCAGGCCCACGAAGAAGCCGCCGACCGAATAGACCACCCCGAGCGCAAGCCCGACGACGGCGCCCACTGCCAACGGCTGCCGCACGCGTTGCGGTAGACGCTTCACGGCACAAACTCGATGATGACGCGACGTACGCGACTCGTGTCGTACTCGGGTTGGAAGCGCCAGCACGCAAGCGCCTCGAGCGCGACATCATCGAACACGTTGGCCGGTTCGGCGTTGGCGATAGCCAGGTTGAACGGTTTGCCGTCGATGCCGACCTGGAAGGTCATCTCGACGTAACCCATCATCCCGCCGGCTGCTGACGGATACGCCGCGTTGCAGGTCCGGATCACGCCGAACTCTTCGGCTTCCGGTTGCGGCGCGGGTTGTGGCACGGCGATGCCCAACGATTCAGGAGCTGCAGGCGCTGTCGGTGTCACGCAGCCCCCAACGGCGACGGTCGCGAGCGACAACGCAGCAAGACCCGCGCAATGGCACGGTGCGGTGTGTGGTGTCGTGGTGTGCATCATGATCCCCCCAAGATCAAATGCGCCTGCGAGGCAGGCGGAATCCGAGCGGGACCGGCGCGGTCGCGCCCGAGTCTGCCCCTAGACTACCACGGCCACGAAATTTGCCTGTTCGGCCAACTTCTTCGCCTGAA
>JBCCBB010000039.1:0-27917 GCA_039814545.1 Pseudomonadota bacterium | reverse complement strand
GTCGCGTAAGAACTTCATCGAGTTGCAGCGACTGTCCCGCGAGCGCGACGCCATCAATATCGAGTGGACGCGGCTGCAGATTGAGCAGGCCGCCTACGCCGCGCACACGCTCATCGAAGAAAAGGCCAGTGAGTCGCTGTCACTGAAGCGTCCCGACTCCGAAGACCTGTTGCTCATCGGTAACGACGGCGACTACCGCTTTTTCGTCCTCGAGCCCGCCGTGGGTGACGGTACGCGCGCGTCGATTGACGACGAGACTGAGGCGAGCCCATGAAACGCGCGGCTGAACGCAAGGCGCAGGCACTGCGCCGATTCCGCATTCGCAGCGCGCTCATGCTGAGCGCGTTCGCCGTTGCGGCTGTTGGGCTTGTGGGCAGGAGCATCTGGGTGGTGGTCGTCGATCGCGATGACATCATGCTGCTGGCCGAGGCGCGTCACCTGCGCACGATTACGATCAACCCCAGCCGTGGCAGCATCGTCGACCGCAATGGCGAGCCCATGGCTGTGTCGACCCCCGTTGACAGCATCGGAGCCATTCCGAAAACGCTGGCGCCCGCCATCGACGAATTCCAACCATTGGCCGAGGCGCTCGGTGCCAATGCCGAGCAGCTCATGCGCCGTGTGTCGCGCAACATGGACAAGGAGTTCGTATTCCTCGCGCGGCGTTTGCGGCCGAGCCAGGTCGAGGCCGTTAACGCGCTGCAGTTGCCAGGCATCGACGTTCGTCGCGAGTACAAGCGCTACTACCCGGCGGGTGAGGTGGCCGTACACCTCGTCGGTATGACGGATATCGAAGACATCGGGCAGGAAGGGCTCGAGAAGGCGTTCAATGCGGTGCTGGCGGGTGAGCCCGGCGCCAAGCGCGTGCTCCGCGACCGCAAAGGACATGTCATTGAGGAAGTGGAGAGCATTCGATCGGTGCGCCACGGCCAGACCCTGGTGAGCAGCATCGACTTGCGACTGCAGTATTTCGCACACCGCGAACTCAAGCGTGCCGCAATGGCGCACCGCGCACGGTCGGGTTCGGTTGTCGTGCTCGACGTCAAGACGGGTGAGGTGCTCGCCATGGTCAACTGGCCGGCGACCAACCCCAACAACCGTGCTGCGCTAAAGCTTGACGCCATCAAGAACCGGGCCGTGCTTGATAACCACGAGCCGGGATCGGCGATTAAGCCGCTGATCGTGGCGGCCGCGCTGTCGACAGGCGTGGCCGACGCCGATGCCATCATCGATACGTCGCCGGGCAAAATCCAGGTGGGCGCCAAGTCCATCGAAGACAAGAACAACCTGGGCCCCATTAACCTGGCCACGATCCTTTCGCGCTCGAGCAACGTTGGCATGACGAAGGTGGCGTTGCGCATGGAGCCCGAGCAGATGTGGCGCGTGCTCGATCGTTTCGGCTTCGGGCAGCCTACGGGTGGCGGCTTTCTAGCCGAGTCATCGGGCCTGCTCAGTCATCATTCTTACTGGCGCGATATCAGTCAGGCCACGATCAGCTACGGCTACGGCCTCACCGTCACGCCGCTGCAGCTGGCGCGTTCCTATGCGGCGCTCGGCAACGATGGGGTGCTGCCCCAGGTTTCGCTGCTGGCGAACCCGCCGCGAGAAGCCGGCGTGCGCGTTATTGATGCCGAGGTGGCCGAGGCCGTGCTGGGCATGATGGAGCAAGTCGTAGGCCCGGGCGGCACGGCGCGCAAGGCGGCTATTCCCGGCTACCGCGTGGCTGGCAAGACGGGTACTTCCAAGAAGTCGGCTGTCGGTGGCTACGCTGACGACCGTTACCTGTCCGTATTCGCAGGTCTGGTTCCCGTATCCGAACCGCGGTTCGCGGCGGTCGTCATACTTGACGAGCCGTCGGGCGATGCCTACTACGGTGGTGACGTGGCCGCACCCGTATTCTCGGTTGTGATGCGTGAGGCGCTGCGCCTGTTCGCTGTCGCGCCTGACGACTCACCGGCCATCGGCGCAGGTGCCATGCAGGCGGCGCGCTGATGATGGCTTCTGAACACCGCGCAGCCTGGGACCTGGCGACGCTTGTGGGCGACGATGCCGAGGCGCCGTCGATCACGGTGACGGGCCTGGCGCTCGACAGTCGTCGCGCCCGACCGGGTGATGCGTTCTTCGCCGTGCAGGGCGTCACGCAGCACGGTATCGCCTTCGCAGCCGACGCGGTCGCGAATGGTGGCGTGGCTGTGCTCACGGATCTCGAACCCGGCGATGCACGACTCAAGAACGTGCCCGACACAACAGCAGTCGTGCACATCGGCACCGGCCGCGACACGGTGGGCGACATCGCGGCGCGGTTCTTCGGTGCGCCGACAGAGGCGCTTAAGCTCGTCGCGGTAACCGGCACCAATGGCAAGTCGAGTATCAGCTGGCTCGTTGCGACCGCGCTTGAGGCGCTGGGGCAAGATGCCGCGGTTCTGGGCACGTTGGGTGGCGGTCGACCGCAGCAGCGCGTCCATCAGGCCCTGACCACCCCCGACGCCGTGAGCCTGCACGCGTTCGCCGCACGACTTGTTGACGAGGGTGTTACGGCCCTGGCCATGGAGGCCTCGTCGCACGCCATAGACCAGGCCCGCATCGCGGGCGCCGATATCGATGTCGCGGTGTTCAGCAACCTGTCGCGCGACCACCTGGACTATCACGGCGACATGCGCCACTACTTCGAGGCCAAGGCGGCGCTGTTCGCCCGCAGCGAACTGCGTGCGCGCGTCATCTGCATCGACGACGCGGCCGGTCGGAGGCTGCACGAACGCCATTCAGCGGACGCCACCTGGGTGGCTGCGGGCGATGCGCGTGGCGATTCCAATGCGCCGCACCTGTTTGCCAAGGACATCCAGGCTAACGCTTCGGGCTTGTCCATCGCTTGGCAGAGCGGCGATCTGACTGGCCAGCTCACGTCAACGCTCATGGGCCGTTTCAACGCGCAGAACCTCATGCTTGCGCTCGCCACGCTGCAAGCGCTGGGTATCGAGCTCGGCCGTGCCGCAGATGCGTTGTCGCAGGTCGACGCACCGCCCGGACGACTGCAGCGCGCGGGCGCGCAGGCGCCGGCCGTGTATGTCGACTACGCCCACACGCCCGATGCGCTGGCCGCGGCGTTGTCGGCGCTGCGCCCGCACAGCCGGGGCGCGCTCTGGTGCGTGTTTGGCTGTGGTGGCGATCGTGATCGCGGCAAGCGCGCCCCCATGGCGCGCGCGGCTGCGACCGGCGCTGATCACATCGTCGTGACCAGCGACAACCCACGCGGCGAAGCGCCCGAGGCCATTATTTCGGACATCGTTGCCGGTCTGGGTGAGCAGTCGCACGAGGTTTTTGTCGATCGGCGCGAGGCCATCGCCTACGCCGTGACCAGCGCCGCAGAGGGCGACACCGTGCTCATCGCGGGCAAGGGTCACGAGGCGACACAGCGGATCGGTGCCAGTGCTTTGCCGTTTGATGACGTTGTCGAAGCCCGCATTGCGCTGGCACGGCGTGAGGAAGTGGGGCGGTGATGCACGGCTGCCTCGCAGAAAGCGCACGCGTGCTGGGCGTGGCCGCGCCGACGGTCAATGCGTCGTTTCGCGGTGTGTCGACGGATACGCGCACGCTCGCGCAGGACAACCTCTTCGTCGCGCTTAACGGCCCCAACTACACAGGCGCTGATTTTGTGAGCGCGGCGCGTAAGGCCGGCGCGTCGGCTGCCATTACAGACCGGCAGGTCGACGACGTGCTGCCGCAGCTTGTCGTCGCTGACACCCGCGACGCCATTGGCGCCCTGGCGCGCGACTGGCGCCGGCGCTTTTCGCCTCAGGTGATCGCCATCACGGGCAGCAATGGCAAGACCACGACACGCTCGCTGATCGCGGCCTGCTGCGGCCCAGAGACGCTGGCCACCGTGGGCAACCTCAACAACGACATCGGCGTGCCGTTGACGCTGTTTCGACTCGACGCCACGCACCGGCGCGCAGTTATCGAGATGGGCGCCAACCACCAGGGCGAAATCGCCGCACTGGCGGCCATCGCGGAACCCGCGATTGGCATCGTCACCAATGCAGGACCCGCACACCTCGAGGGCTTTGGCGGCATCGATGGCGTAGCGCAGGGCAAAGGCGAGCTGTTCAAGGCGCTGGATCGCGGTGACGTGGCTGTGATCAACGCTGACGACGTGTACGCACCGCTTTGGCGGGAGTATGCAGCGCCGGCCACGGTGCGCACCTTCGGTAGCACCCCTGAAGCCGACGTCTGGTTCGATGACGTGCGCGTTCGCGAAGGCGGCGGCCTCGACTTCCGCCTCAACGTGGCCGGTGAGTCGGCTGACGTCTCGCTCGCACTCGACGGGCGTCACAACGCCATGAACGCCGCCGGCGCGGCAGCCGCGGCGATGGCTGCGGGCGTGCCGCTCGCACAGATCGTGGCGCGGCTCTCCACCGTGACGGCCGAACCCGGACGCCAGCGCGTGGTGCCGGGTCGCGAGGGCGCGCAGCTTGTGGACGACAGTTACAACGCCAACCCGGCATCGATGCGTGCAGGTGCCGCGAGCCTCGTGGCTGCCGGTGGTCGTGCCTGGATGGTGGTCGGTGACATGGGCGAGCTCGGTGACGACACCGAGTCCCTGCACGCGGCCCTGGGTCGTGACCTGGCTGCCGCGGGCATAGAGCGGCTGTTCACGCTGGGCCCGCTGTCGGCCGCGACGGCGCAGGCGTTTGGTGAGCTCGCTGAACACTTTGAAGACCACGACGCGCTCGCCGAGCGCGTCGCGGAAGGGCTGGCACCGGATGTGCGCGTGCTCGTGAAAGGGTCGCGTTCGATGCGCATGGAGCACATTGTCGAGCGCCTCCGCGCTGTCGAGGAGACCGCCTGACCATGTTGCTCTGGCTTGCCGAATACCTGACCCGCTTCGAGAGCGGCTTCAACGTCTTCAGCTACCTGACGATGCGCGCCATCCTGGGTGCGCTGACGGCGCTTGTCATCTCGTTCGTAATCGGACCGATGATGATCAACCGCCTGACCCTGCGTCAGATCGGGCAGACCGTGCGCGACGACGGTCCCGAGTCGCACCTTGAGAAAGCGGGCACGCCGACCATGGGTGGCGCGCTCATTCTGACGGCCGTCGCTGTATCGACACTGCTCTGGGCCGACCTCGGCAGCCGCTTTACCTGGGTCGTCGTGGGCGTGCTGCTGAGCTTCGGCGCCATTGGTTTTTACGACGACTGGAAAAAACTCGTGCTGCGCGACAGTGCTGGGCTGGCCGGTCGCTGGAAGCTGACCTGGCAGACGCTGTTTGGGCTTATAGCGGCCATCGCGCTCTATCGCACGGCAACCTCACCTATCGAGTCGCAGCTGTTGATTCCGTTTTTCAAGGACGTGTTTCTGCCGCTCGGGATCGCGCAGGTGCTGTTCACGACCTTCATCGTCGTGGGTTTCTCCAACGCCGTGAACCTGACCGATGGTCTCGACGGGCTCGCCATCATGCCGACCGTGCTTGTCGGTGGCGCGCTGGGTGTCTTCGCCTACGTCGCGGGCAACATCAACTTTTCGGGTTACCTCGGGGTGCCCTATGTCGCGGGTGCGGGAGAAGTGCTCGTGTTCTGCGCGGCCATCGCTGGCGCCGGCCTGGGTTTTCTCTGGTTCAACACGTATCCCGCGCAGGTCTTTATGGGCGATGTCGGTGCGCTCGCGCTGGGCGCCGCGCTCGGCGTTGTGTCAGTCATTGTTCGCCAGGAACTCGTGCTCGTGATCATGGGTGGCGTGTTCGTGGTCGAAACACTCTCGGTGATGATCCAGGTGGCCTCGTTCAAGCTCACGGGTAAGCGCGTGTTCCGCATGGCCCCGCTGCACCACCACTACGAGCTCAAAGGCTGGCCCGAGCCCAAGGTCATCGTGCGGTTTTGGATTATCACGGTGATCCTGGTCCTCGTTGGCCTGGCGAGCCTGAAGATCCGTTGATGGTGGCCGAGGACGACATGCGCGATCAACTGGCCAGGGACATGGCGGGAGACACGCTCGTACTGGGCATTGGCGCCACAGGTGCATCCGTGGCGCGTCATCTTGCGCGACAGGGTCGCGAGGCTGTGTTTGCGGACACGCGCGCCGACGCCGACACGCGTGCCGTGCTCGAGGCCTTGCCGGGTTCGGCCACGCACCTTGGCGATTTGTCGGGCGTCGACCTTAAGGGCGTGGGCTGCATCGTCGCGTCGCCGGGCGTAGCACCCCACGAGCCGTTCCTGAAGCGCGCCGAAGCGGCGGGCGTACCCATCGTGAGCGACATCGACCTGTTCTGTGACGCGGCGCGGGCGCCGATCGTGGCGGTGACGGGCTCGAACGGTAAGAGTACCGTGGTCAGTCTCGTCGCTGCCCTCTGCGAACACGCAGGTGTACGCGCGGCGGCAGGGGGCAACCTGGGTACGCCGGCGCTGGATCTCATCGACGATTCCGTCCCCGCGTTTTATGTGCTCGAGCTATCGAGCTTCCAGCTGCAGCGCACATCGTCTCTGGATGCGTACTGCGCAAGCGTGCTCAACGTGACGCCTGACCATCTCGACTGGCACGGAGGCTTCGAGGCCTACGCCGCCGCGAAGTACCGCATTTACGCCCGCTGCGAATACGCGGTCGTCAATGCTGATGCGCCGCCACCGCGCGGGCTCATCGACGACCGTGCCACGATGTTGTCCGTCACGGCCGGCGAGCCGGGTCTGCGCCAGTTTGGACTGCGCGGTCGTGGCGTCGACGCCATGCTCGCGTTTGGCGACCGCGATCTCATGCCGGTATTGGAGTGCGCGCTTGCAGGCCGCCACAACCACGTCAACGCGCTGGCCGCGCTTGCGATCGGCAGCGCCATGGACCTGCCCATGTCGGCGATGCTCGACGGCTTGCGTGCCTTCTCGGGTCTGCCGCACCGCCACCAGCGAGTTGCACGGCGCCACAACGTGGACTGGATCGATGACTCGAAGGCGACCAACAGCGCCTCGGCGATCGCATCGGTTGGCGCTGTGGCGGGTCCTGTCGTCCTGCTCGCCGGTGGGCGCGGCAAGGGCGAAGACTTGGCCGCGTTTGCACAAGCACTGCCACGGCAAGTGACGGCCTGCGTCGTCTACGGCGAGAACCGCGAGGCACTCACTGACGCGCTGCGCGATGCCGGACTGTCCTGCACCGTCACCGATACGCTCGATGAGGCCGTGGCCATTGCCGCCACGCTTGCCGGGCCGGGCGACACGGTATTGCTGGCACCCGCAGCGGCAAGCCAGGACCAGTACACGGATTACCGCGCGCGGGGCCGCGCGTTTGCCGCCGCCGTCGAGGGTCTCGACACATGAACTCAGCCGTCGACCGCATGATGCAGATTCGGTTGCCGTTGCGCGCGGCACCGTCGCTCAAGATCGACCACGTCCTGCTGCTGCTGGCCGTGGCACTGCTCTGCTGTGGCATCGCCGTGTTGGCCTCGGCCTCACTCGGCATCGCCGAGGCGCGCCACGATGCGCCGTTCTTCTACGTCTTCCGCCAATTGCAAGCCATCGCCTTGGGGCTCGTGGCCGCCGGCGTGCTTATGTACCTGCCGACGAGTGCCTGGCAGCACCTGAGCCCCTTGCTGCTGGCGTTTGCATTGGCCTTGCTCGTACTCGTACTTGTTCCGGGGATCGGCTATGAGGTCAACGGCGCGCAGCGCTGGGTACTCATCGCCGGGGTCCGGGCGCAGGTATCGGAGCCTGCGAGGCTGGCGCTGATCTTCTACGTGGCCGGTTACGCCGTGCGGCAACAGGAGGCGCTACAGAGCGGCTTCGCAGGATTGGCCCGTCCGATTCTCGTGCTGTCTGTGGCGGCCGCGCTGCTGCTCGCGGAGCCCGACTTCGGTGCCGCCGTCGTGCTCGTCGCCACGGGCTTCGTCATCCTGTTTACGGCGGGCGCGCGGCTGCGTGACTTCGCCGTCTGGGTGGCGTTGGGTGCCATCGCGTTTGTTGTCTTGCTCGTCACGGCCAAGTACCGGCTCAAACGGTTCCTGTCGTTCCTCGATCCTTTCGATGATCCCTATGACTCGGACCTGCAGCTCATTCAATCTCTGATTGCCGTGGGCCGCGGCGAGTGGTTTGGCGTTGGTCTCGGCGACAGCGTTCAGAAGCTCTTCTACCTGCCCGAGGCGCACACGGATTTCGTATTCGCCGTGTTCTCTGAAGAGTTTGGCCTGCTGGGCGCCACCGTGCTTATTGGCCTGGTGCTTGGACTCGTCTGGCGCATCGGCGCGATTGCGCGCCGCGCCGCGGATCGCGGCCTCTGGTTCCAGGCCTATGTTGCTGTGGGCATTGCCGCATGGCTGGGCATGCAGGGCTTCATCAACATTGGTGTCAACAACGGTGCCTTGCCCACCAAGGGCCTGACGTTGCCACTCGTGAGCTACGGGCGCAGCAGCATCATCATCGTGCTCGCGGCGATTGGTCTTGCGTTGCGGATTCACCATGAAACGGAGCAGGCCGACGGACAAACCAAAGGGGCGCGGCGATGACCCGTGCACCTGTCATGATCATGGCCGGTGGCACTGGTGGCCATGTGTACCCGGCGTTGGCGATCGCCAACGCGCTTGAGGATCGCGGTCAGCCCGTGATCTGGCTCGGTACGGAACGCGGCCTCGAAGCGCGCGTCGTGGTGGCGGCAAGCATTCCCATTGAGTGGCTGTCAGTAACCGGATTGCGTCGCAAGGGCGCCGCGTCCTGGCTGCTGGCGCCGTTTCGTCTCGCCTACGCGTTATTCCAGGCGTTCATGATCCTGCGCCGCAATCGGCCGCGACTCGTGATCGGTATGGGCGGCTTTGTCAGCGGCCCGGGCGGCGTCGCTGCGCGGCTATCGGGTCGGCCGCTGCTGATTCACGAGCAAAACGCGGTGGCGGGTCTCACCAATCGCATGCTGGCGCGTGTCGCCACACGCGTCATGCAGGCTTTTGACGGCGCGTTCCCCAAGCGCCTAAAGCCGGTCACTGTCGGCAACCCGGTACGCAAAGACATCCGCGACCTGCCTGAGCCCGAGCAGCGCTTCGAAGGTCGTGACGGGCCGCTGCGGCTGCTCGTGATCGGTGGCAGCCAGGGTGCGCTCGCGCTCAATCGCGGCGTGCCTGCGGCGCTGGCGACGCTCGAAGCGATGGCGCGGCCCACGGTACGCCATCAGGCCGGCTCCGGGACGCTTGAGGCTGCTCAGGACGCCTACGCCGTTGCGGGCGTGCTCGGTGAAGTTACGCCGTTTATCGATGACATGGCCGAGGCCTTGGGCTGGGCCGACCTCATTGTCTGCCGTGCAGGCGCGTTGACCGTGGCTGAAGTCATCCACGCGGGCGTGGGCGCCATCTTCGTGCCGTATCCGGCGGCCGTCGACGACCATCAGACGGCCAACGCGCAAGCCCTGGTTGAGGCGGGCGCCGCGCTGCTGCTGTTGCAGGACGCGCTCACGGCGGCGTCTCTGGCCGAAGCTTTGACGACGTTGGGCGCCGATCGTCCCGCCCTGCTCGAGCGCGCCCGGCGCGCCCGCGCGCTACGCCGCGGCAACGCCATTGATGCGGTGCTTGCCCAATGTGCCGACGTGCTCGGCGAGCCTGCGCTCGCGGAGGACCTCTCGTGAATCTGCGCATGCGACGTATTCACCGCATTCACTTCGTCGGCATCGGCGGCTCGGGGATGTGCGGTATCGCCGAGGTGCTGGCCAACCAGGGCTACGACGTGCAGGGCTCGGACCTGAAGCAGTCGCCGGCCACGGAGCGCTTGGCGGGGCTGGGCGTAGACATCCGCATTGGCCATGACGCCAGCAATGTCGCCGAGGCCGACGTGCTGGTCGCGTCGAGTGCCATCGACGCAGACAACGTTGAACTCCAGGCGGCGCAGGCCGCGCGTATGCCCATCGTGGCCCGTGCCGAGATGCTCGGCGAGCTCATGCGCTTTTCGCGCCGCTCTGTCGCGGTCGCGGGGACGCACGGCAAGACCACGACCACGAGTCTCGTCGCCGCGATCCTGGCCGAAGCGGAGTTGGACCCGACCTTCATCATCGGCGGCCGGCTTCAGGGCGCGGACAGCAACGCGCGTCTGGGCGCGAGCGACTACCTCGTGGCAGAGGCTGACGAAAGCGACGCTTCTTTTCACCATCTACAGCCGCTCGTTGCGATCGTGACCAACATCGATGCGGATCACCTGAGCACCTACGGCAACGACATCGGCCGCCTGCGGCACGCGTTCCTGGAGTTCCTGCACAACCTGCCGTTCTACGGTCTGGCCGTGGTCTGCACGGACGATGCCGGCGTGCGCGCCGTGCTGCCCGAGCTTGCCCGCGCCACGGTGACCTACGGGCTCGAGGCGGGCGCCGACGTGCAGGCCAGCGACGTGTCGTTCGAACGCGATGCCAGCCGGTTTACGGTGCACCGCTCGGGGCGCGACCCCATGGACGTGACGTTGGGTCTGCCCGGCGAACACAATGTACGCAATGCGCTCGCCGCGATTGCTGTGGCCACGGATTTCGACGTCCCGGACAAGGCGATCCAGGCGGCACTCGCCAACTTCGGTGGCATCGACCGGCGCTTCCAGGCGCTGGGTTCGGTCACAGTGGCCGGTGGCGAGGCGACGCTCGTTGACGACTACGGCCACCATCCCACGGAGATCGCAGCGACTGTGGCCGCGGCGCGGCGGGGTTGGCCGGAACGTCGCCTCGCACTGGTCTTCCAGCCGCACCGCTACACGCGCACGAACGAGTTGCTCGACGACTTCGCGGCTGTGTTGTCTGAAGTCGATGTGCTCGTACTGCTCGACGTGTACGCCGCAGGCGAGGCGCCCATCGCAGGTGCTGACGGTCGGGCGCTGGCGCGCGCCGTGCGTCAGCGCGGTGCCGTGGAGCCCGTATTCGTCGAAGAGACGGCTGCGCTGCCCGAAACGCTGGCGCGCGTGCTCGAAGACCACGATCTCGTCCTGACGATGGGCGCCGGCGATGTGGGTGCGATTGCACGCGGTCTGCCGGATGCGCTGGCCGAAGCCGTTGCGGCGCTCGAGGAGGCCTCCGCATGACGGCCGCCCAAGACCTGAGCCTGCCGACCACGCTCAAGACGGCGTTGGCGTCACGTTTTGGTGACGACCTGCGCTTCGACGAGCCGATGGCGAAGCACACCTCGTGGCGCGTCGGCGGGCCGGCCGCTGTGCTGTTCCAGCCGCGCGACTTCGAGTCGCTGTCCGCATTCGTCCGCGCGCTGCCGGTTGAGGTACCCGTGCATTGGGTCGGACTCGGCAGCAACCTGCTTGTGCGCGATGCAGGCGTACCCGGCGCCGTGATTTCGAGCAAGAAGCTGCCCAACGACCTGGCGCGGCTCGACGAGCAGACCGTGAGCGCCACGGCCGGCATTCCCTGCACGACGCTGGCGCGCCAGCTCGTGCGCTGGGGGCTCGGGCCCAGTGAGTTCTTTGCGGGAATCCCGGGTTCGCTGGGTGGTGCACTGACCATGAACGCGGGCGCGCACGGCAGCGAAACCTGGGACGCCGTGGTGTCGGTCCGGCTCATGCACCGCGATGGCAGCATCGAGACGCGTGACGCCGACACGTTCAATGTCGGCTACCGCCATGTCACGGGACAGGACGGCGCCTGGTTCATCGCGGCCACGCTGCGCTTCCCTGATGACTACACGCCGAGCCGTGAACGCATGCAGGCACTCCAGGACAAGCGTCGCGACACGCAACCTCTGGGTCAGCCGAGCTGTGGTTCGGTGTTCGCAAATCCCGAGGGCGACCACTCGGCACGGCTCATCGAGGCGGCGGGCCTCAAGGGCACGCGCATTGGTGGCGCTGAAGTGTCGACCAAGCACGCCAACTTCATCATCAACACGGGTGATGCGAGCGCGGCCGACATCGAGCAGCTCATCAGTCACGTGGCTGACACCGTGGCGCGCGAGCACGGTGTGACGCTGCGCCATGAAGTTCGCTTCCTGGGGGAGGCGGCCTGATGCGCGTTGAGACCGCACAGGCCTTTGGCCGAGTCGCCGTGCTGTACGGTGGCGATTCCCCGGAGCGCGACGTATCGCTCGACAGCGGTACCGCGGTTCACGCGGCACTGGTGTCGCGCGGCGTCGACGCCGAGTTGTTTGATCCGGCCGAGCGTGCGCTCGCCGAACTCGTGAGCGCAGGCTTTGATCGCGCCTGGAACGCGTTGCACGGCGGTGCCGGTGAAGACGGCCGCCTGCAGGGCGCATTGTCGGTGCTCGGTGTGCCCTACACGGGCAGCGGCGTGCTGGGCAGCGCGCTGGCCATGGACAAGATTCGCAGCAAGCAGCTGCTCGCGGCAAACGGTGTGGCCGTCCCGACGAGCCTCGCGCTGCGTCGCGGTGAGCCCGTTCCCGGTGCTGTGACGTTTCCCGTTTTCGTGAAGCCCGTGTCTGGCGGCTCGAGCCTGGGTGCGACACCGGTGCACGAGGCCGACGAACTCGAGCCTGCACTCGCGAAAGCCTGGGCGCAGGATGATATCGCGCTCGTCGAGCCCTTGCTGCCAGGACCTGAGTACACCGTCGGTGTGCTCGCCGGCCGTGCCTTGCCTTCGATTCGCATTGTGGCGACAGGCCGGTTCTACGACTACGACGCCAAGTACATCGCCGATGACACGCGCTTCGAATGCCCGGCACTGGCCGACGACGATCCGCTGGCTGCCGCGCTGGCCACGGCTGCGCTGCGCAGTTTCGAAGTGTTGGGTTGCAGCGGCTGGGGTCGCGCCGATCTTATGCTCGACGCGGCGAGCGTCCCCCAGGTGCTCGAGGTCAACACCGTGCCCGGCATGACGAGCCACAGCCTCGTGCCCTGTGCGGCCGTGGCTTCCGGCATCGATTTCCCCGAGCTCTGCTGGCGTGTGCTCGAAACCAGTTTTTCGCGGGAGGTGACGCGTGGCGACTAAGCAGGCGCGCCGTCGCAAGCCGCGGCGCAAGACCCCGAACGTGGTGTTGCAATTGCCGCGTCGCGCCGTCCGCGTCATGACCACAGCGGCCCTCGTTGCCGTCACGCTGACGGCCGCCGGCGCGCTGACGCGCGCGGCCTTCGATACGCCGATCACGGGGCTGACGATTGACGCCGAGTACCAGCGCGTGAGTTCGCTGCAGCTCACGGAAGCGGCAAGCGACGCCATTGACGGGGGATTTCTGACCGTGCGACTCGACCGCATCCGCGAGTCCATCGAGGCACTCGAGTGGGTCGACACGGTCAGCGTTCGGCGCGTGTGGCCCGATCAGCTGCACATCGTCGTATTCGAACAAAAGCCCGCGGCACGCTGGGGTGACGGCGGGCTGCTAAACACGCGCGGCGAGCTGTTCGTCGAGTCGGCGCGGCACCAGCTCGAAGAGTTGCCGCGCCTGGCGGGCCCGGCCAACGAGGTGCATACCGTCGCTGCGCAATACCTCGCGCTGCGCGGCCCACTCATTGAGGCGGGACTCGGTCTCAGTGCCGTGACGCTCAGCGAGCGCGGTGCCTGGAAAGTGGTGCTGGGCAACGGCATCGAAGTGCGCCTGGGCCGGCAGCAGACCGACGACCGCGTCGATCGTTTTCTTACCGTGGCAGCGCCCGTCGTTGCGCGCCACGAGTCACGCATTCGCTACGTCGACATGCGTTACAGCAACGGCTTTTCAATCGGCTGGAAAAAGCCCGAATACCGACGCGATGTGCACGCCGAAGCGGCGGCGCGTGCAGCTGCGTTGCAGGGGAATCGCTAGATGTCTCGCAGACCGGACCAGAACCTGATCGTCGGCCTCGATATCGGCACCTCCAAGGTGGTCGCCATCGTGGGTGAGCTTGCCGAGGACGGTGGCATTGAGGTCATCGGCATCGGCTCACACCCATCACGCGGCCTAAAGAAGGGCGTCGTCGTGAACATCGAGTCGACGGTCCATTCGATTCAGCGCGCCGTAGAAGAAGCAGAGCTTATGGCGGGCTGCGACATCGAGGCGGTGTACACGGGTATCGCGGGCAGCCACATCCGGAGTTTGAACTCGCACGGCATCGTGGCGATTGGTGACAAGGAAGTGAGCCAGAGCGATGTCGATCGCGTCATCGACGCGGCGCGCGCGGTGGCGATCCCGGCCGACCAGAAGATCCTGCACATCCTGCCTCAGGAATTCATCATCGATAACCAGGAAGGCATTCGCGTGCCCGTGGGGATGTCGGGGGTGCGCCTTGAGGCCAAGGTGCACATGGTCACGGGCGCCGAGAGCGCCGCGCAGAACATCGTCAAGTGTGTGCAGCGCTGTGGCCTCGAGGTCGACGGCATCGTGCTCGAGCAGCTCGCTTCGAGTTTCGCGGTGTTAACTGAAGACGAGAAGGAGCTCGGCTCCTGTCTCGTCGATATCGGTGGCGGGACCACGGACATCGCCGTGTTCCTGGGCGGTGCCATTCAGCACACGGCCGTCATTCCCATTGCCGGTGACCAGGTCACCAACGACATCGCCGTGTCGATGCGAACGCCAACGCAGTACGCCGAAGACATCAAGATCAAGTACGCCTGCGCACTCTCGCAGCTTGCCAATCCCGACGAAACGATCGAAGTGCCCAGCGTGGGCGATCGGCCGCCGCGCCGTCTGGCGCGCCAGACCCTGGCCGAGATTGTTGAGCCGCGCTACGAGGAGCTATTCACGCTCATCCGCGACGAGCTACGCCGTTCGGGCTTCGAAGAGCTCATCGCGGCGGGCCTCGTGATCACGGGTGGCAGCGCCAAGATGGAAGGTGCCGTTGAGCTTGCCGAGGAGGTGTTCCACCTGCCCGTGCGGCTCGGCGTGCCGCAGCACGTGACAGGGCTGTCCGACGTGGTGCGCAACCCGATTCACGCCACGGGCGTCGGTCTGCTGCTGTACGGCCAGAAGAGTCTCGAACAGGGCGATCCGTTGAACCGCGACAAGCGGCGCGGGCCCGGCGTGCTTGAGCAAATGAAGAAATGGTTCCAGGGGCATTTTTGAGTGTGACCTGGAGGGGTTCGGCCGCGCGGATTCACCGCGTGACCATTGAGAGAAATGAAAAGTCCAACTGACGAGGTGAGTCACAATGTTTGAACTGATGGATGCACACAGCCAGACGGCTGTCATCAAAGTCATCGGAGTCGGCGGGGGCGGCGGCAACGCCGTGTCCTACATGGTCGAGTCCGGAATAGAAGGCGTCGATTTCATCTGCGCCAACACGGATGCGCAGGCGCTCAAGAACATCGAGGTGCGCACGAGCTTGCAGATCGGCTGCAACATCACGAAGGGTCTGGGCGCGGGCGCCAACCCCGACGTCGGCCGCCAAGCCGCGATGGAAGACCGCGACCGGATCCAGGAAGTGATCGAAGGCGCTGACATGCTGTTCATCACGGCCGGCATGGGCGGTGGCACGGGCACGGGCGCTGCACCGATCGTGGCCCAGGTCGCCAAGGAGATGGGCATCTTAACGGTGGCCGTCGTCACGCGTCCGTTCTTGATGGAAGGCGCCAAGCGGGCCTCAATCGCGGATCAGGGCATCGCCGAACTCGGAAAGTACGTCGATTCGCTGATCACGATTCCCAACGAGAAGCTCCTGAGCGTGCTGGGTGCGGAGACCACGTTGCTTGACGCATTCGGTTCCGCCAACCAGGTGCTGCAGGGTGCCGTGCAGGGTATCGCGGAGCTCATCACACGCCCGGGCCTCATCAACGTCGACTTTGCCGACGTGCGCACAGTCATGGCCGAGATGGGCATGGCGATGATGGGTTCGGGTGTCGCGTCGGGCGAGGACCGCGCACGCGAGGCGGCCGAAGCCGCCGCTTCGAGCCCGCTGCTCGAGGACATCAACCTCGCGGGTGCCAACGGCATCCTGGTCAACGTTACGGCCGGCATGGACCTGTCGATCGGCGAGTTCCAGGAAGTCGGCGAGACGATCCGCGAGTTTGCGTCGGACGACGCGACGGTCGTGGTCGGCACCGTAATCGATCCGGACCTCAGCAACACGATCCGCGTCACGGTCGTGGCCACGGGTCTTGGTCAGCCTGCGCGTCAGGTGCAGCAGCCGCCCATGCGCGTCGTGCGTCAGCAGCAGCAACAGCGTGAAGAGCCCGTCACGGCGGCACCGACCAAGGCAGCCTCGAACAACGAGCCCAACTACCAGGACCTCGAGAAGCCGACGATCGCGCGCAAGCGCGCCGTAGGCGATGGTCTCGGTGACGGCATGTTGCAGGAGGAGTTGCTCGACATCCCGGCGTTCCTCCGCCGCCAGGCCGACTGACGCCGACAGCGACCCGCACGACGCGCGCCGACACTCACCCGGCGCGCGTCGTGCGTCTGTCGCGTAACGCACCGTGCGCAATGCACGGGGCCCCGCTGGCGCCCGCCAGCCGTGGGGCAATTCCTTTGCGAAATGTGAACTTTCGGTTACTATCCGTGCCCAAGTTATTGATTTTGCGTATTTCGTCAGCCGTAGCGGCCTGAAAAACGCTGGCATGGACGCAACACGCGCCTGCGGAACATTCCGCCGGAGCCGGCAAGACCACGAACGCAAAATGGGGATCTGCACCACCGAGTGCAGTTTTTTTTAAGGCAACACAAGACGTTAGAGATTCTGCAGCGCAGCCTTCCGTGGCGCGCAGCCAGCGTTGAGTGTGGCCAAGAGATTGTTGTGATGCTGCGACAAAGAACACTCAAAACGACGATCCGCGCCACGGGCGTCGGCCTGCACACGGGCGAGAAGGTCTACATGACCCTGCGTCCGGCCGCCCCGAACACGGGCGTCGTATTCCGTCGGATCGACCTCGAGACCCCGATCGACATTCCGGCGGACGGCCGCCGCGTGCGCGAAACCATGCTGGGTACCAACCTGTTCGAGGGCGAGCATAAGGTGGGTACTGTCGAGCATCTGCTCTCGGCTGTGTCCGCGCTGGGCATCGACAACCTCTATGTCGACATTTCGGCACCTGAAGTCCCGATCATGGACGGCAGCGCCGCACCCTTCGTCTTCTTGCTCCAGTCTGCGGGCATTGAAGAGCAGGAGGTGGCCAAGAAACTGCTCCGGATCCGCCGCAAGATTCGCGTCGAAGACGGCGACAAGTGGGCCGAGCTCGCGCCTCATGACGGCTTCCGCATCAATTTCGCGATCAACTTCAACCACCCGGTGTTCGCCGACCAGCGCCAGCAGCTGTCACTCGATCTCTCATCGAGCGCGTTCCTGCGCGAGGTCAGCCGGGCACGTACGTTTGGTTTCATGCGTGACATCGAGGCGTTGCGCGAACGCGGCCTGACGCTCGGCGGCAGCATGGACAACGCGATCGTGCTCGACGACTACCGCATCCTCAACGAGGACGGCCTGCGTTACGAAGACGAGTTCGTGCGCCACAAGGTGCTCGACGCCGTCGGTGACCTGTTCCTGTTGGGCTACGGGCTCATCGGCGAATACACGGCGTACAAATCAGGCCACGACCTCAACAACAAGCTGGTCCGCGCTGTGCTCGACGACGCGAATTGCCACGACATCGTCAGCTATGACGAAGGCACGACGGCGCCCGTTCAGTACCCGGCGCCGGTTACTGCCTGACAATACTGCCTGACTATTACTGCCTGGCGGGGCGCGCCCGAACGCGACAACGTGCGGCCTGCACGCCGTTTCGGCGGGCACAAGCCAAGAGATCATCGGCATGGAAGCGCAGCCGCGCCGCCCAGGCGGCGCTGGCACACACGACGACGAGGACGCGGTCCGAATCGATCGCAGCACCTGTGATATGGCTGCCAAGCCCATCGGGCAGGCTGGCAGAGAGCTGATCACGCAAGGCCACCATCGAGGCGGCACGGTCAGCCAGCGCACCCAGGGGTGAATCGGCGTCGGTTAACAGGTTTTTCAGGGACTTGGAGTCCGTTTTGGAGTCCATATCTGGCCCGTTTCGATGTGAATCCGTGACGCGGTTCTCAATATCGGCTGTGATGCTAGCACTAGTGAGAACCCGTCGATGGAATTGCCGCGCCGGCAGCGGCACATTATGACGCAGGGCTGTAGCGCCCCGCACTTTCTGGTACAACAACGGGCTGGCCCGCAACCCCGCACGCGAACACTCTCTGCATGAACGTCGTCATTTTCCGCAACGGTAGCCACGGACCGCGCCAATTCAGCCTGACCTCGCCGGGGTTTATCACGGCAGCGGTCGCCGTATTCGCAGCCGTCACCGCACTCGTGTTTGGGGCCGGTTACACGCTGGCATTGCAGAAAAACGACGTTGCCGATACCAATGAAATGCGCGCCATGGCCGAGGACCTCGAGGCCCAGCGCGTCGCGCTCGAAGCGGCCAAGCGCCGCGCACAGGACACGCTCGACGCCCTGGCCATCCGAATTGGCCGCATGAATGCACACATCGTCCGGCTCGACGCCCTGGGTCAGCGCCTGACCGAAATGGCCGACCTCGAGGACGGCGAATTCGATTTTCAATCCCAACCGCCGATCGGTGGTCCCGAAGAAACCGAACTCTTCCTGGACATGGATGAGGCCGGCCTCCGCACCCAGCTCGACGGTCTCGATTTTCAGATCGAAGACCGCGCCCGCCAACTCGGCGTGCTGGAGAGCGTCATGCTCTCGCGCAACCTGGGTGAGCAAACGCGCCCGCGAGGCCGACCCGTCGACGGTGGCTGGATCTCGTCCTACTTTGGCATGCGCACAGACCCCTTCACGGGCAAAAAGGCGCGCCACAAGGGTATCGACTTTGCGGGCAAGGCCGGCGCCAATATTCACGCCGTCGGGTCAGGCGTCGTGACCTACTCCGGTAACCGTTATGGCTACGGCCTGATGGTCGAAATCGATCATGGCGACGGCTTCGTCACGCGATACGCCCACAACGCCGAAAATACGGTGGTCGTGGGGCAAGAGGTCCAGAAGGGCCAGCTCATCGGTTACATGGGCTCGACGGGCCGCGCCACGGGCCCGAACATGCACTTTGAAGTGCTGAAAGACGGGGCACCGCAGAACCCCGTGAACTACATTCGCGACGCTATCGGCAACTGAGCTCCGGCTCGCCCTTGAATTTCCGGCTTCGCGCGCCATCCCTGTAGTGATCTATTGGTGATACCCAAGCCGCCCGGCAACGCTTAAAATGACGGGCTGCCACGGTGCGGCCGTGAGGACCACGGCGCGCCACCAATTCAATGCGCCCGCTACAGCACAGGGAGCCAGTTTTGGCCGTTTTCTCTCGTATTTTCGGTAGCCGCAACCAGCGGATCATCGGCCGGTACAACAAGGTCGCGAAGCGCATCAGCGCGCTCGAGGACGAGCTCAAGTCTCTGAACGACGAGCGCCTCACCGAGCGCTCCACGACGCTCCGCGAGCGCCACGACAAAGGCGAGACGCTCGATGACCTGCTCGTCGAGGCCTTTGCGCTGGTTCGCGAGGCTGCCAACCGCACGCTCGGCATGCGTCACTACGACGTTCAGCACATCGGCGCGATGGTGCTGCACAACGGCGATATCTCGGAGATGCGCACCGGTGAGGGTAAGACCCTCATGGCCACCTCGGCGGCTTATCTCAATGCCCTCGACGGCAAGGGTGTGCACATCGTCACGGTCAACGAATACCTCGCCAGCCGCGACGCTGAATGGATGCGTCCCGTCTATGAGTTGCTGGGCCTCACGGTGGGCGTCGTTCGCAGCGGCATGAGCACCGAAGACAAGCGTGCGGCTTACGAATGCGACATCACCTACGCCACGAACAACGAGCTTGGCTTCGACTACCTGCGCGACAACCTGGCATTCCGTCTTGAGGACCGTGTGCAGCGCGACCTGTCTTTCGCGATCGTCGACGAGGTCGATTCGATCCTCATCGATGAGGCGCGCACGCCACTGATTATTTCGGGGCCGTCGGAACAGCGCACGGACCTCTACGTGCGTATTAACAAACTCGTCCCGTCGCTGACGCTCCAAGAGGTCGAGGAAGAAGCACCCGACCCGATGAATCTGCGTGGTCCCGCCGAGGCGCTCAGTGACGAGGAGCGCGGCGACTTCACGCTAGACCGCAAGGCCAAGCAGGTCCACCTGACCGAGCAGGGGCACGAGAACGCCGAGCGCCTCATGACGAAGAGCGGCCTCATCGAGGCGGGCACCTCACTCTACGACCCCGGCAACATCAAGCTGTTGCACCACCTGACGGCCGCACTGCGTGCGCACCATCTGTACACGCGTGACAACGAGTACATCGTGCAGGAAGGTGAAGTGGTCATCGTTGACGAGTTCACGGGCCGCACTATGCCGGGACGTCGCTGGTCGGACGGCCTGCACCAGGCGGTCGAGGCCAAGGAAAATGTGCTGGTCAAAGAAGAGAACCAGACGGTCGCCTCGATCACGTTCCAGAATTTCTTCCGGCTCTACGACAAGTTGTCGGGCATGACGGGTACGGCGGACACCGAAGCCTTCGAATTCCAGCAGATTTACGGCCTTGAAGTTGTGGTCATCCCGACGCACCGACCTATGGTGCGTGACGACCGTTCTGACCTCGTGTTCCTGACGCAGAACGATAAGTTCGACGCCATCGTCGACGAAATCGCCGAGTGTCGCGAGAACAAGCAGCCCGTGCTTGTCGGTACGACGTCGATTGAGACCTCGGAGCTGTTGTCGAAGGCGCTCAAGCAGCGCAAGGTGCCGCACGAGGTGCTCAACGCCAAGCAGCACGAACGCGAGGCGCGCATCGTCGAACAGGCGGGTCAGCCGGGCGCCATTACGATCGCAACGAACATGGCCGGCCGCGGCACGGACATCGTGCTGGGCGGCAACCTCGAGGCCGAGTTGCGCGAGCTCGGTGACGAGGCGCCTGAGACCGAGCGCGACAAGGTGCGCGAGGACTGGCAAAAGCGCCACGCGGCCGTGCTTGAGGCTGGCGGGCTGCACATCGTCGGCACCGAACGCCACGAATCAAGGCGCATCGACAACCAGCTCCGCGGCCGTTCAGGTCGTCAGGGGGATCCGGGTTCGAGCCGATTCTTCTTGTCCATGGAAGACACGCTCATGCGGATCTTCGGCGATCCCGACCGTATGAAGGCACTGCTGCAACGCGTCGGCATGCGCGAAGGCGAGGCCATTGAGTCGGGCCTGCTCACACGCCAGATCGAGAAGGCGCAGCGCAAGGTCGAGGCGCACAACTTCGATATGCGCAAAAACCTGCTCGAGTACGACGACGTGGCCAACGAGCAGCGCAAGGTGGTTTACCACCAGCGCACAGAGCTCATGGGCGCCGACGACATCGCCGACTCGATCGGCGAGATTCGGGCGGAAGTGGTCGACGCGCTCGTCGATGAGTACTTCCCACCAAACAGCATCGATGAGCAGTGGGAGCCCGCAGGGCTTGCGGCCGCACTCGAGGGTGAGTTTGGCGTACAGCTCGATGTCCCGGGCTGGTTGGCTGAAGACAACAAGCTCAACGCCGACGGCGTACGTGAACGCGTTCAGGCGGCCGTTGATGCCACGTACGGCGCAAAGGTCGAGGAGATCGGCGCTGACACGATGCGCCTGGTCGAAAAACAGATCATGCTCATGCAACTCGACTCGGACTGGAAAGAGCATCTGGCCGCGCTCGACTACCTGCGGCAGGGCATCGGGCTGCGCAGCTACGCGCAGCGCAACCCGAAGCAAGAGTACAAGCGCGAAGCCTTCGAGATGTTTGGCAGCATGCTCGATACCGTGAAGCGTGAGGCGATCATGAAGCTGGCGCGCATTCGTGTCCGCAGTGAAGAAGAGATCGAGGAGCTCGAGGCACGCCGCCGCAAGGAACGCGCGCTCAAGTTCCAGCACGCCGATGCTCAGGTCCTGGGCGCCGCTGCCGCCGGTGGCGGCGCGGCGGGCGCGCCCGCCGCGGCAGTTGCCGGCGCCGGTGGACCGCCCCGGGCCGCAGGCCAGCCCCTGGCCGAGACCTTCCGTCGCGAAGCGCCCAAAGTGGGCCGCAATCAGCCCTGTCCGTGCGGCTCAGGCAAGAAGTACAAGCACTGCCACGGCAAACTGAGCTGACGGGTGCCCGACACCCGGATTGAGGTCGCCGCCGGCGTATTGTGCCGCGGCGATCGCGTGCTGCTGGCCGAGCGCGTGCGCGGTGGCCATGGCGATGGCTACTGGGAGTTTCCGGGCGGCAAGATCGAGCCCGGTGAGTCACCGTCAGAGGCGCTCGCGCGCGAACTCGAAGAAGAGATCGGCGTACGCATCGCGACGCCCGAGCCGCTTATCACCCTGAGCCACGACTATCCACAGCGCCAGGTGCGTCTTCACGTGTTCGAAGTGCATGCCTGGCAGGGTGAGCCTGCGGGCAGGGAAGGGCAGGCCTTGCAGTGGTGCGCGGTGTCAGCACTCGAGCGTGTTCAGTTGCTCGAGGCCAACGCGCCGATCGTCGCGGCGCTCATGCGTTAGCAGATACTGAGCTGAAAGTTCACGTCCTGGCTGGTTTGCGCCGGACGGGTGCCCACATCGTTCCAACTCAGGAATCGAATCGTGAAGCGCTGTGGGCTGCCTGAGATTTCCGGGAACAAACCCGTGCCACCGGCCAGGCGCACACGCAGCATGCGACAGCTCGTCTCGCGTGAAATTGAATGTTGGTACATACCCGCCTGTGCCGTGTAGTCGACGAGTGCAGCGCTTTGTCGGATCAGCCACATCACCTGCTGCACAGCATCACAAAGTGGCCGTAGCGAGCCCAGCCAAAGGTCCAGGTGCTGGAGGCGCGCGTCGTAGGGCTGGCGCAGCCAGTGGCTGAACAGCGGCAGATCGAACTCGCAGGTGCCACCGGGGATGGCGCTGCGGTGTTTGATCGCGCTGAGAAATTCGGAGTCCTTAACGGTCTGCAGGTAATGCGGACCAATGGCGTTGAGCGCTTCGCGCGAGGCGCGCAGCTCGGTCAGTAGACCGTCAACCCGGGTCCGGTCGACGTTGGGATTGGCCGCAAAGCCCTCGAGCTCGCCGATTTGGCGCTCGAGCTCCTTGAGCACATCGCTGCGGACGTCGCCGCGCCCGAGAATGGCCGCGATCTCGAGCACGCCTGTGATGGCCTCGCGTGTGTCGATTTGCGACTCGTGCGCGACGTGGTGCTCGGTCTGGTGGTAGAGGAATTCGAGCCGCAGAAAGGTGCGCATCCGCTCATTGAGCGGTTGCTCGTAAATCGCGTCCGCGGCCTCACCGTGGGGCTCGCGAGCATTTTCGACGACAAACACCATGGGTACAGCCTGCTGCGCTGATCAATTCTGCGCTGATGCCCGATCCTTCGCAAATGAAGGGTGTCGGGAGCTGGCGACATAAAACGCGTGCATATCGGCGACCTTGCGCGCGAGCGCGTCGAGATCGGCGTCGTTGACGATCACATCATCGGCGATCGCGAGTCGCTCTTCACGGCTCGACTGGGCGTCGAGAATACGTCGGGCGCCCTCAGCCGTTTCGCCGTCCCGGGCCATGAGCCGGGCGAACTGGATTTCTCGGGGGCAATCCACTACGAGCACCCGGTCGACCATGGCAACAAAGTCCGAGCCCACCAACAGGGGTACGACGAACACGAGGTAGGCGCCGGTCGCCCCGGCGGCCTGCGCCGCGCAGGCGGCGCGAATACGCGGGTGGGTAATGGCCTCGAGCGCGCTTCGGGACGCCGGGTCGCTAAAGACGCGTTCGCGCATGCGCGCCCGGTCCAGGCTGCCGTCTGCGCCGATGACCTCAGCACCAAACGTGTCGCGGATGGCCGCGAGACCGTCCGAACCGGGCGCGACGACCTCGCGCGCAACCACATCGGTGTCGATGATGGCAGCGCCCAGGTGACCCAGTTGATCGGAAACCGCCGTTTTGCCCGATGCGATGCCACCGGTCAGGGCGATACGCAGTCGATCCGCGGCTAGCATGCGTGTGGTCCGGGCTAGAGGCCCAGCATCTCGAAGTACCACTGGTTCATCGTCTCACCGTACATGAGAACCAACCAGCCAGCCATGGCCAGCCAGGGGCCGAATGGCATGGGCTTGCCGCGCTCACTGCGGTTCGCTGCGATCATGGCAAGCCCGAAAACCGAGCCGACGAATGCCGATACGAGCACGACCATGGGTAAGGCCTGCCAGCCGAGCCACGCCCCCAGCGCTGCCAGCAGTTTGAAGTCGCCGTAGCCCATGCCTTCCTTGCCTGTGACGAGGCGGAAGCCGTGAAATACGAGCCAGAGGCACAGGTAGCCGGCAATGGCGCCCGCAATGGCGTCCGTGGGCGCAATGAACAAGGTCTGGCTGCCTGCAGGGTCGAACAGCGACAGCGCAAGCCCGATCCAGATCAGCGGCAGCGTCATGGCGTCGGGGAGGAGTTGGTGGTCGACGTCGATGCCCGACAATCCGATCAGGAACCAGGTCAGCACGGCGGCTGCAAGAGCCTCAGGCCCGGGCCCGAAGCGCAGCGCTACGGCGACCGTGAGCAGCCCCGTGAGCAGTTCAACGGCCGGGTAACGGGCGCTGATCGGCGTGCCGCAGTTGCTGCAACGCCCGCGCAGCGCGAGCCAGGACAAGACCGGGATGTTCTCGAGCGCCGTGATCTGGTGGCCGCAATGCGGGCAGGCGGATCTGGGTGTGGCGAGATTGAAGGTCTGGGGTGCCTCAGGCGCGACGTTGGCCTCGGCCAGTGTCCCCGCCGTGGCGGTTTGAATGAGCACCTCGGCGGTCGTCGCCAGGTCGTCTTCGGGCTCCGCGTCCGCTGTGCCCGCGCGCTCCGCCTGCCATTCCTCAAGCTGTGCGTCCCAGTCGCGCTCGAGCATGACGGGCAGGCGGTAAATGACGACGTTCAGGAAGCTGCCAACCACAAGCCCGAACACGGCGGCGGTCAGCCACCAGAGCCAAGGCAACAACTGAAAGGTTTCGATCATCGCGTGCGCACCCTGACCGGGCGCGCCGGCGCAGGTCTCTTTCTGGTCAGACCACCGAGCCCATCTTGAAGATCGGCAGGTACATTGCGATCACGAGGCCACCGACCAGAACACCGAGGATGGCCATGATGAGTGGCTCGATGAGGCTCGACATGTTGTCCACGGCGTTGTCGACGTCTTCCTCGAAGAAGTCGGCGACCTTGCCCGACATCTCGTCGAGCTGACCCGATTCCTCACCCACCGCGATCATCTGGATGACCATATTGGGGAAGAGCTCCGTGTTTTCCATCGACTGCTGCAGGCGCTGGCCCGTGGCGACTTCGTCGCGCATTTCGAGCACGGCGTTCTCGTAGACGATGTTGCCCGTGGCGCCCGATACCGACTCCAGCGCCTCAACGAGGGGCACACCCGCGGCGAACATCGTCGACAGCGTGCGCGCGTAGCGCGCGATGGCCGACTTCTCGAGGATCGGGCCGACAATCGGCAGCTTGAGCGAAATGCGGTCGAGCGTCTCGCGCATTTTTTTGGAGCGCTTCTTGAAATACAGGAATGCCGCGATACCGCCGCCGAAACCGACTGCGAGCATCCAGCCCTGCGTTCGCACAAACACCGACAAGTCGACCACCATGCGCGTGAACGCAGGCAGGTCGGCGCCGAAGCCCGTGAACAGGTCTTCAAAAGCGGGGATTACGAAAATCAGCAGGATGATCGTAACGATAATGGCAACAACCAGGACCGCGATGGGGTAGGTCAGTGCCTTCTTGATCTTCTTTTTGATCGCCTCGGTTTTCTCTTTGTAGGTGGCGATCTTGTCGAGCAGCGTCTCGAGCGCACCCGCCTGTTCACCGGCCTCAACGAGGTTGACGAACAGGTCGTCAAAGTGGAGCGGGTGCTTCGACAGGGCTTCGTGCAGCGCGCTGCCGCCCTCGACATCGGCTTTGATGTCGAGAATGAGCTTCTGCATGGCCTGGTTCTCGTGACCGTTACCGACGATCTCAAACGCCTGCACAAGCGGAATGCCCGCGGCCATCATCGTCGCGAGCTGGCGCGAGAAAATCGCGATGTCGCCCGTGGTGATCTTTTGTGTGGTCGAGAACAGCTGTGACTGTTTGCGAATCCGGTTCGGTACCACACCTTGTCGGCGCAGGTCCGCCCGTACTTCAGCCTCGGAAGTGGCAATGACTTTGCCTTTGACGCGCTGACCGCGGCGGTCGACGCCTTCCCAGGTAAACGGAATTTCTTTTGCTGCTGTCGCCATGATGATTTCCCCTGCGTTGCCTTACGCACGCAAGCTGTGACCCGACCAGAATTTAGTCGACGGTCACCCTGTTAATTTCTTCGAGACTGGTGTGGCCGTCGAGGACCTTCTGCAGGCCGGCCCGGCGCAGATCCCAGACACCTTCGGCGGTGGCCCGTTCTGCAATCTGAATCGCGTTGCCGCCTTCCATGATGATGCGGCCCATGTCTTCGCTGACTTCCATGACCTGGAAGATGCCGACGCGGCCCTTGTAGCCTTCGTTGCAGGCTTTGCAGCCTACAGGGCGGAAAATGGTCAGGCCGCCGTCGATTTGTTTTTGCGTGAAGCCTTCCTTGAGCAGCGCTTCGGCAGGGATGTCCGCCGGTTCCTTGCACTTGTCACAAAGACGACGGGCGAGGCGCTGCGCGATGATGAGGCTCACCGAGGTTGCGATCGCGTAGGGCTTGACGCCCATGTCGACCAGACGCGTGAGCGTCTTGGGCGCGTCGTTGGTGTGCAGGGTCGAGAGCACAAGGTGACCCGTCTGGGCGGCCTTGATTGCGATCTCGGCCGTTTCAAGGTCACGAATCTCACCAACCATGATGATATCGGGATCCTGACGCAGGAAGGCTTTGAGCGCCGAGGCGAAGGTCAGCCCGACCTTCGGGTTGACGTTGACCTGGTTGATGCCGGGCAGGTTAATCTCCGCCGGGTCTTCGGCCGTTGAGATGTTGCGGTCGGCCGTGTTGAGAATGTTGAGGCCCGTGTACAGCGAGACCGTCTTACCTGAACCCGTGGGACCCGTCACGAGGATCATGCCGTAGGGCTTGTTGAGGTGTTTGAGGTAGAGGTCTTTCTGCTGCGACTCGTAACCGAGTGCGTCGATACCAAGCTTGGCGCTCGACGGATCGAGGATACGCAGCACGATCTTCTCGCCGAACAGCGTCGGGCAGGTGTTGACACGAAAGTCGATGGCGCGGTTTTTAGACAGGCGCATCTTGATACGACCATCCTGCGGGATACGTCGCTCGGCGATGTCGAGGCGCGACATGACCTTGAGTCGCGCAGACACTTTGTTGGCGAGCGCGGCCGGCGGCTGCGCGATTTCGTTGAGCACGCCGTCGAGGCGCGTGCGCACACGGAAATATTTTTCGTAAGGCTCGAAGTGGATGTCAGACGCGCCGCGCTTGATCGCGTCGAGCAGCACCTTGTTGACGAAGCGCACGACGGGCGCGTCGTCGACATCGTCACGCGTAACTTCGTCGAGTTGTTCTTCGCCCGATGAGACGTCGAGGTTTTCGAGGTCGAAGTCGTCATCGTCGAACGACGACATCGTGGTGTCGATGGCTTCGAGTGTGCGCTGGACGCGCTCTTCGAGTTTGTCCTGTTCAACGACAACCGGTTCGATACGCAGCTGCGACTGAAACTTGATCTCGTCGATGGCGGCCAGGTCGGTCGGATCCGACACGGCCAGGAACATGCGCTTGCCACGCAACGAGAGCGGCAGCACGGAGTGCTTGCTGATGAGTTTCTGGTCGACCGAACGGATGACGTCGAGGTCGACATCCATGGCGTCAAGATCGAGCAGCGGCACCCCAAATTCGTGTGCCGCGGCAACCGCGATGGAGCGCGGATCAGCCAGCGATTCCTGCACGAGGAAGGTGACGAGCGGCTTCGATGCCTTGCGTGAGGACTCGATGGCCTCCTGCACTGCTTCTTCGGCAATGATGCCGTCCTGGACCAGCCGTCGAGGCAGCCCGGAAAGCACGGATTGTGAAGCAGATACAGCCATTTAGACCTGCGCCTGATAAGCGGCAATATGTCCAACAGCTAGTCTCACCGATAAGCGGTGAGCGATCAACTTGAGACTGTGTACCCCGTCACAATTTGCG
>JBCCBB010000123.1:0-6239 GCA_039814545.1 Pseudomonadota bacterium | reverse complement strand
GTGCAGATGGGCCTTGCAGGTGCCGACGGCAACATCGAGTGCCTCGGCAACTTGTTCGTGGGTGTAGCCGTAGACCCCCGCGAGCACGAACACCTGTCGTGCACGCTCGGGCAGGCCCGCAATCGCCCGCTCCAGATCACTCATATCGTGCTCTGCGGGCGTCGCCGTTTGCGTTTCGGGGTCCACAAGCCGCATGCGTTCGATTTCGCGCTTGCGGCTGCGCATCCGTCCCAACACCACGTTAACGGCAATTCGGTGCAGCCAGCTTGAAAAGCGGCTGTCACCGCGAAAACTGTCGATCTTGCGCCAGGCCTGCACGAAGGCGTCCTGGGTGGCGTCCTCAGCCTCCGCCCGGTTCGCGGTCATCCGCAGGCACAGCGCGTAAATATGCGGCACGTGGGCACGGTACAGCCGTTCATAGGCTCGTGAATCGCCGTTCGCGGCCAGCGCAACGTCGTCTTGCGCCGTGTCTTCCTGCCTTTCTGCGCTCATCGTGAGCAGCATAGCTGATCCCTGTTTACACCGCGGTTATGTGCCGCGCTCAATCGTTCAGATTTCGACACTAAGATGCGGTCCGAACGCCAAGGGTTTAGTGGGGGGCGCGCATTGTCTGAGCGGCGATTCTGCTATCATCGATCAAACCCGCCGGAACAATAACAATGACAAGCCAGCAATCACGGCCCCAGCGATGAGTCACCCGGAAAAACCGAGCCGACTGCGCATCCTCTACCTGGGCGAATTGTCAGTTCCGGCCCGCTCCCTGATCCGCGAACTCGTGGCGCTGCCCGAGATCGATTCTGTGGTCGAACTCACCGACCCGGACATGCTCGCGCACCGCGTCACAGAGTCAGCCCCCGACCTGTTGCTTGTCGACTTCGGTATCACCGAATCCGCGGCTGAGCGTTACCGGCCACAGGCGCTCATGCCCGAGATTTCGGCCTGGCCTGTCGTGGCAATGACCTCCACGGAACGCGAGCAGCGCGGCATTCGTGCCGTGCTGCACGGCGCGCAGACCTACCTCTGTGTTGAGCGCGCCGACACCATGCGCCTGCGCCAGGTGCTCGTGCAGTGCCGCGACCAGTTCGACTTTATCGACACGCTGGCGGGCCGCAGCGAAGTGCTCGCGACGGTCATGGAAGGGATCCAGGACGGTGCTGTGGTCATCAACCCGGCCGGTCGTGTGGTGAGCATCAACCCGGCGGCGCGCGCGATTCTTGGCATGGGCCGCGATGCCTGGCCCGACCCGGACTGGCCCGCGCGCTTTTGCACGCGCGATGCGGCGTCAGGCCGCCTGCTGCCGCTGCCCGACCGCGTGTTGTCCCGCGTCCAGCGCGGCGAGCGTTTTTCGGAACTCGCACTCTCGCACCGCAGTGAAGACGGCGTCGACCGCGTACTGTCGGTCAACGGCCGCGGCCTGTTCGGTCGCAACGGCGCACTCATTGGCGGGCTCGTGAGCTTCCGCGACATCACGGAGCGTTTTGCACGTGACCGCGCGATCACGCAATCGACGCTCTACGACGAGCGCACGGGCATTGCCAACCGACGCCTGTTTGCCGATCAGCTGGAACAAGCCGTCGCGCGCGCCCAGCGAACGCAACGCACGCTCGGTGTGCTGTTCATCGACATCGACCGCTTCCGCAGCATCAATGACGCGCACGGGCACGACGTGGGCGACGCGTTGCTCACGGCCGTCGCGGCGCGCCTTCAGGCCGTGCTGCGCCAGGGTGACTTACTCGCCCGCTGGGGCGACGACCAGTTTGTTGTCGCGCTCGAGAACTTAACCGGTCCGCGCGACGCCGCTGCCGCCGCGCAAAAGGTCGTGCGTGGCGTAGCCGAGCCGTTCGAGTTCGACGGGCTCAACCTGTTCGTGACCAGCAGCGTGGGTATCGCGCTGTTCCCCGAGGCCGGCGAAGACGCGGACGCACTCGTACGTGCGGCCGACCGCGCCATGTACCAGGCCAAGCGCGTGGGTGGCGCGCGGATGCAATTCTTCTCGCGCTCGCAAACCGCGCATGATGGCGACACCGCAGAGCTTGAAGTGGGTATCCGCCACGCGCTGCTGCGCCGCGAGCTCACGCTCCGCTATCAGCCGCGCGTCAATCTCTCCACGGGTCGGCTCATGGGCCTTGAGGCGCTGCTGCGCTGGCAGCACCCGCGCTTCGGCCTGCTGCCGCCGGCGCGCTTCCTGTCGCTGCTCGAATCGAGCGGGCTCATCCACTCCGTGGGCGAGTGGATCATCGAGTCAACGGCGGCGCAGCTGCATGCCTGGCAGCAGCGCTACCCCGTGCCGGACCTGACCGTCTCGATTAACCTCTCGCCATTGCAACTCACGGGCGGCCGACTGGTCGAGACCGTGCAGCGCGCCATCGCCGACCACGCGCTCGACCCGGGCTGCCTCGAATTCGAACTGGGTGATGGCGCCGCGAGCCTGCAACGCCCACGCGAAGTCGAAACGCTCAAAGCGCTGCGCAAATTCGGTGTGGGCGTCACGCTCGACCACTTCGGCACCCACGACATTTCATTTGCGGCGCTCGACACGACTGTGGTCACGAGCTTCGTACTACATCAGTCACTGATTCAAGACGTCACAGAAAACGAAGCGCATCAGCGCATCGTGCGCGCCGCCATCGCCATGGCCGAAGGGCTCGACGTCGACATCGCCGCCGAGGGCGTCGAGACCCAGGACCAGCTCGCGTTCCTGCGCGAGTCGCGTTGCGGCGGCGCACAGGGCTACTACATCAGCCGCCCCATGGACGCCGAGAAGGTCAACAAACTGCTGCACACAGAGTCGCTCGGCGGCCGCCTGCTCGAGTCGGTTTCGGCCGCCTGACACCCGCAGCACAATGACCGATCAACACCCGCGCGACGTGAAGAGCTACGTCAAGCGGCCGGGTCGTATGACGCCGGCGCAGCAGCGTGCGCTCAACACCCTGCTGCCCGAGCTGGGCCTGCCCGAACCCGATGCCGAGCTCGACGCCGCTGACGTTTTTGGTCGCAACGCGCCGCTGCTCGTCGAGATCGGCTTTGGCAACGGCGACAGTCTCGTCGACATTGCGGCCGCGCAACCCGACTGGAACGTGCTGGGCATCGAAGTTCACGAGCCCGGGATCGGCCACTGCCTGCTCATGGCCGAGCGCGCCGGACTTCGGCATTTCCGTGTCTCGCAGTACGACGCTGTCGCTGTGCTCACACGCCAGCTGCCGCGCGCATCCGTCGGGCGCCTGAACCTCTACTTCCCGGACCCCTGGCCCAAGAAGCGCCACCACAAGCGCCGGCTCGTGCAGCCGAAGTTTCTCGACCTCGTTGATCGCGTGCTGGCGCCCGAGGGCGCGCTGCACATCGCCACGGACTGGGAGCACTACGCGGAACAGATTGACGCCGTGCTGTCAGCCGACGCGCGCTTTCGTTGCGCGGTGCGCCGTGAGCACAGCGGGGACCGGCCGTACGCGCGGCCGCAGACGAAGTTCGAGCGGCGCGGCCTCAAGCTTGGCCACCGCATCTGGGACTGGTGCTGGCAGCGGGCAGGCTAGCCCAGCAACACAAGCGCGCCGTCGACCACGTACTGCACGGCCAGCGCCACGAGCACGACACCGAACAGCCGGCTGACAACGTTGGCGCCCGTCTCACCCATGACCCGCATGACGGGGGTCGTGAGCAGCATGAGCACGAGCGCGATGGCCAGCACCAGCATCGCCATGGCCATCAGCCCGAAGAACTCGGGCCAGCTGTCGCCCATCTCCACGAGCAGCAGCAACAGCGTGGCCAGCGCGCCCGGCCCGGCAATCAGCGGGAACGCCAACGGGAACACCGAGATGTCCTCCCGGTAACGCGCCTCGTCCTGTTCCCGAACCGTCGTCGAGCGCAGGCCCGACTGGCGCGCGAACACCATGTCCACGGCCATGAGGAACAACAGGATCCCACCCGCGATCTTGAAGGCGGCTACGGACACGCCCAGCGTTTCGAGCAGGCGCTGACCTGCCAGGGCGAACACCCAGAAGATGATGGCCGCCAGCGCGACCGACTTGACCGCCATGCGCCGCCGGTACACGGGCTCCGCACCGCGCGTCAGTGCCCCGAAAATGGGCACGAGCGTGATCGGTTCCACAACAACAAACAGCACGACGAAATGGCGCAGCAATTGTTCGATAAATGGCGTCACGGCGGGGCTCTGAAAAGGTTGGGGAGGTGTCTGGCGCGCGCAGTATAGGGCCGCGTCAGCGGTTTTCCAACGGTCATTTGCGGGCTCCCGGGCGGCCGTTGGCGCTCGCTGTCGAAGGAGCGTATAACAAGATTGAAACCAGGTGAAACGAGCTTCCCGCGGAAGCAGTAGCGGGAGCGTTACCAGGGGGTGGCAGCATGACCGCAGTGAATCCCAGGGTGGGACGTTGGTATCGCAGGCCGGACCGCGGTCTGTTCGAGGTCGTGGCCGTGGACGAGGCGGCCAACACGATCGAAATCCAGTACTTCGACGGCACGGTGGCCGAAATCGACGCGGAAAACTGGGGGCGAATGGTCATTCTGGCCGTCGCAGCCCCGGAAGACTGGAGCGGTGCCATGGACGTGAACCGCGAAGACGTCGTTGACGACGTCGACGGGCGCCCGCCCCATGACTGGTCCGACCCGCTCGAAGTGATCGAGCGCGAGCGCGACCACGGTATCGAGCTTATTCCGGATTGACGGCGCTGGCTGTCGGCTTCTCGCCGACGAGCGCGTCGTGGCGTCTTGCGACGAAGGTCGCGAGGATGATCGCGGGCACCCCCAGTGCCGCCGCGTAGAGGAAGAACCCAAACCAGCCCAGCGACTCCTGCACGTCGCCCGAATACCCGGCTGTGAACTTGGGCAGCAGTGCCATAAATGACGAGAGCAACGCGTATTGCGTCGCCGTAAAGTCTCGATTGGTCAGGCTCGACAGGTAGGCAATGAGCACCGTGCCGCCAAAGCCCTGCGCGATGTTGTCAGCGCTGATGGTCAGCGCCAGCATCCAGAGCTCCGCACCCACCTGGCTCATGGCCGCAAAGAACAGGTTCGTGCTCGCGATGAGCACCGTGGCGATGATCAGGCACCGCGCCACACCGTAACGCACCACGGCCCAGCCGCCCAGGCCCACGCCAAACAACGTCACCCAGAGCCCGTAAACCTTGGCCACCGTGGCAACCTCGGACTTTGAAAAGCCGATCGCCAGGTAAAACGGGTTCGCGAGAATGCCGAGCACGTAGTCGCTGATGCGATACAGCGACACGAAGGCGAGGATGACAAACAGGTAGGGACCAAACCGCCGGGAGAAGTCCTCGAACGGTTCCACGATGGCGTGGCGGAACCAGCTGTCGAGCTTATCGACGAAGTTCTCCCCCTCATAGGTCAGCGTGCGCAGCACGGCCGGCTCGGGGCACAACAGCGTCGTGATGATGCCGAGCAGCATTGCACCGGCCATGACGCGATAGGTCAACTCCCAACTTGCGTAGTCGGCAAGGTACAACGCCCCCGCCATGCTAATGAGCAATGAGATCCGGTAACCGTACTGGTAGGCCGCGGCGAGCACGCCCTGCATGTCGTCAGGCGCCGACTCAATGCGGTAGGCGTCGATGATGATGTCCTGCGTCGCCGAAAGAAACGCAACAGCCAGCGCGACGATCGCGAAGACGGCGATGTCCTCGGTGGGATTCGTCGACGACATGACCACAAGGCTCAGGGCAATTGCTATCTGCGCCAGCAACAGCCAGCTGCGCCGGTGCCCGAGCAACTTGCCGAGCACTGGCAAGCGCAGCGAGTCAATGAGGGGCGCCCAGCAGAACTTCAGGCTGTAGGCGAAACCGAGCCACGCGAATGTGCTGATGGTACTGCGCTCGATGCCCGCGTCTTCGAGCCAGGCGGACAACGTCGAGTACACGAGCGGAAACGGCAGTCCCGAAGAAAAGCCCAAGCCGAAGATGACGATGACCTTCTGCTGCAGGTAGTAGCGCCAGGAGGTGGGTTTCTCCGCGCCGGCCTGAGGCTCCGTCGTGTCTGTCGTCACGCGCGGCTCAGAGCTTGAAGTCGTAGTCGACCGTCACCGGCGCGTGATCGGAGAATCGCGCATCGCGATAGATGTCCGTGGCGGTCACGCGCCCGCGCAGACCCGGCGAGGTGATGTGGTAGTCGATGCGCCAGCCCACATTGTTGTCCCAGGCGCGGCCGCGGTTCGACCACCAGCTGTACTCGTGTTCTTCCTGCGGCAGCTCGCGGAACGCATCGACGAAGCC
>JBCCBB010000151.1:0-3976 GCA_039814545.1 Pseudomonadota bacterium | reverse complement strand
CGATTCGGATTGGGCTCACCGGCTTCGAGGAAGGGCAGGTTGTTGAGCTCCGTCGCCAGTCGCGCGTCGATCGCCTTGCTCGCATCAGGGCGCGACCCGTCGATGTCGAGCAGCAGACGCCAGTCGAGCGTGATCTCGGGTGGCAGTGCCGTGAAGCCCCCCGCCATGAGTGTGTCGTCAAAGAGCTCGACGCGACGGATGCGGCCGCTTGCCGTATTGCGTACGCGGTACTGGCTGCGCACCATCGAATGACCGAAGCGATAGGCGGCCACACTGAACTCGACGGGCATGAACAAGCCACCATGCTCGTCGGGCTCGTAACACAGCGGGAACTCGCGTCGGTACAGGCGCTCAAGCGCAAACTTGTAGATGACAGGGTCACAAACCCGTTTCAGGAAATCGTGCAGCACGATGTACTGGTAGTGGTAGCGGCTCTCGCGCTGCGCTTCCTCGAACTCGTAGCCCGAATCGATAAACTTGTTGTGCAGCTTGATGAACAGGTTGTGCATCTGGTTGACGAAGATGTTCTCGTCGTTGCGCGGATCACCGATGAGAGCGGTGCCGTCCTTGGCGCGCGCAAGATCTTCGGGGTTGGCGGCCGTGCCCGTGATGACTTTCTCGGTGCTGCCCTCGTAGAGGTGCGCCGACGCTTCGGGGCCGAAGCCGTAGACGCAGTCGAGATCGAGGCTCGGCGAGCGGAAGTTCGGGACCTTATTCGGGTCCTGCACCTGGTCGCTGTCGAGCTTTGTCTTGGTGTCGAGCGTGACATCGTGGTCAACGAACTGCGCGAAGAACGTGTAGCCCGCAGGGATAATGCTGTCGGGCGTGCGGTCGCCGTCCATGATGCCGCCGGGCTTGCCCAGCGCCTCAAGCAGCGAGTCGTGTGAAAAAAGCGGTTCCAGGTGAGGGAACAGTCGGCCGAAGTGGCCCAGTTTGAGGTGCGCGCAGCCGCGGCCCTCGACCATCCCGTGGTGACATCGAGACATGGCGAAACTCCTTGTAACAGGCAGGTTGCTTAGCGAGTCCCTTCAGCCGCCATCCGAACACTGCTGCGACGCCACTACTTATCGCACCCCGACCGTACCGGGATAGGCCCGGGTGACATGACAGTGGACGGGAACGGGGCAGGCGTGTGCCGGGACAGCGCAGCGAGCGCAAGGAGCACACTGTGAACATCACCCATAATCCACGTGTCATCGACGTCACGCCCGAATACCGGGCGCGCATGGAAGCACTCATCGATCTCAATCGTCAGCGATGGTGGCTGCGCTGCGGCATGAAAATCCTCATCGTCGCCGATAATTTTCTTTACTTCGATGACGATGACTTCGGGCTGTCCTATTTCGTCGACAGCCTGCGGTCACGAAACCGCAACTCGACACCCGTTACGGTCGACACCGCGCACCGCGGTAATCCGGGTAATGCGCGACTCAACGGCGCGACGCCCAATTTCACGTTCGACTACGACACGTTGCGTCAGTACCACCAGGTCTGGATCTTCGCTGCCGACTACCCCTCACGTGACCAGAACTTCGGTGCAACGCCCGCGCAACCGATCACCAATACCGAGCGTCAGGCGATACGCCAGTACATGGACAACGGCGGCGGCATCTTCGCCACGGGCGACCACGAGGACCTGGGTGTCACAGTCGGGGGCTACATCCCGCGGGTGCGCAGCATGCGACGCTGGTTCTACGGTGTGCCCAATCCGGCACCGCAAGGCGAACCGCGCGCGCCCGATGGCGGCACCTCAGCGCGCCACGACACAAACCGCGAAGGCCACGATGCCGGCTGGGAGTTCGAGGACCAGTCCGACGACATCCCGCAGCCCATGATTCCCAAGCTTTACAACGGCTACACGAGCTCGGGTTTTGCCCTCCCGACTCGCCGGCCGCATCCGATCCTCTGTGGCCCCAACGGCACGATCAAGGTCCTGCCCGACCACCCGCATGAAGGTGTTTGTGAGCTGCCCGCCGACATCAATGCGACTTACACGATCGGTGGCGACACGTTCGACGAATACCCGACCGACAGCTCAGGCAATCGCGTCTGGCCTGAAGTCATCGCGGACGCCACGATCCTCGCTGGTGCCGAGACGCAAACCAAGCCGCCGACGCCCGCGGGCCGATTCGGCGTGATCGGCGCTTACGACGGCCACCGCGCCGGCGTGGGCCGCATTGTCGTCGACGCCACCTGGCACCATTTCATCAATATCAACCTCATTGGTGACCGCGACTTCGGCGCACCGAACCCGGCCGTGCCAAAGTCGATGGGCTTCCTGCACACGACGACCGGACAGGGTCACCTGACCGAAATCGAGCACTACTTCTTCAACATCGCGAAGTGGTTATCACCCAATGTGTTCCGGGGCTGCATCCTGCAACGCACGGTCTGGGAAGCGATCCACGAGGGTCATTTCGCACAGCGCACCAACCTGAGCGACACGCTGCAGGTCGGCCGCGTCATCCGTGACCGACTTCGGATCCGCCTGGGACGTTGCGAGTCGCTGGCGCTCGTCTGGGAACGCTTTCGCGAGGTCGCGCGGCGGGAGTGGCCGCTGTTCGACGACTCGGACCCGTTCAACCCGTCGCCGCGCCGCCCGCAGCCGGATCCCGTCCCGTTCGAGATCGCCGCTGAAGATCTCGTCGACCGCGTACTCGGGGAGACCGCGATGATTTTGAAGTCACTCGAGGCCGACGACCCGATCACGTTCCTCAACGACAACGCGGACAAAGACGGCCGAGTCAAAGTCTTCGATGAAGCTGTGGAAGCCGGTGTCCGTCGCGGCCTGCAGCGACTGGCACGCGATACCGAACAACGCGCCAAGCGCCAGATGACCCTTGTGAACGGCCTTGAGAAAGTCGCGAACCTGAAGGCCGACGCCGCGTAGGCCTGGGCCCGTTGGCGCTGCGGGAGCCAGCGCTGCCGGGTTAACGCGGTCGCACGCCGAGGCTGTGGGCCAGAAAGGCTCGCAGCCTCTGCGCGCGCTCTGGCGTCGTCTCACCCAGGAACCCGCGTGCCTGCTCCGGCAGGTGCGCCAGCGTATCGTCATCGCGCTCGAACACGTAGTGGTCGAACAGGCGGCGCCATTTGGCGAGCTCATTGTCGGGCAGGTCCTTGAGCGTGAGCATGGCGTGCAGCAGCGTGAAAAGGGGCGTGACCATGTGCGCGGCTGCGTCGCGCCACCAGTAGTTGATGAGCGCGCCGACGGGCTCCAGAGACTCGACGTGGTGAAACCAGAGGCTCGGCAGGTAGAGCGCATCACCGGGCTCCAGTGTCACAACAGTCTTGTGATTCTCCGCCTCCGCGTAACGCGGGAAGCGCTCGAGGTCCGGCTTCAGCGGATCGACAAGGCTCACGGGCTGGCCCGCCAGCGTCACATCGACGGGCCCCATATAGAGGTTCTCGAGCTGATCCGGCGGGAACAGCGTGAAGCGCCGCTTGCCAGCGACCACGCAGGCAATGTTCTGCGGCAGGTCCCAGTGAATCGCGGTCTGGCCCCGGTTGCCGAACCAGAGCGACACCAGGCGGTCATCGATGCCTTCAAGTAAGGGCATCGGCAACGCGTCGGCAAGACGCGCCATCGGGCCCGTCAGCGGGATCGCACCTGCGTAGATGCCTTCGGGATTGTCGACGCCGCGTAGCGCGTAGACACGCTCGAACAACGCGCCCAACGCTATCTGCCGACGCTCGAAATTGAAGCCCGTAAGATCGTCGTTGTAGAAGTAGCGCCCGTCAATATCTGGCGCGGCAACAAAGGCCTGCACAGGATGCGCGGCATCGCCGGCAACGACGGCGCGCGTAAACGACTCCGCATCGGCAGCGGCTGCAACGAGCTGCCAGTCTTTGACGAGACCACGCATGAGCGCTGGCTGATCGCCGCCGACGACACCGTCCTCAAATGCGGCGCGATCAATCGCACCGTGATCGGCTAACGTCGTCATGCCCTACTCCGCCGTCGCACCAAACTTGCCAT
>JBCCBB010000031.1:0-30391 GCA_039814545.1 Pseudomonadota bacterium | reverse complement strand
GCTCTCGCGCGACAATGCGCGCCCCGAATTGCGGAATGACCGGATGCCCACGAGCAACAAGGCCGAAGCGGCCGCCAAGCGCCGCCGGCTGGCGAATGCGATACGCGCACTTTCAATGGACGCGGTGCAGGCCGCCAATTCCGGCCACCCGGGCGCGCCCATGGGTATGGCAGATATCGCCGAGGTGCTCTGGAACGACCACCTGAAGCACAACCCGGCCAATCCGGCCTGGTGGGACCGCGACCGCTTCGTGCTCTCGAACGGACACGGCTCGATGCTGCTGTATTCGTTGCTGCACCTGTCGGGCTACCCGTTGACGATGGACGACCTCCGCGATTTCCGGCAGCTCGGTGCGCACACGGCCGGCCACCCTGAGCGCGACCTTGACCTCGGCATCGAAACCACGACCGGTCCGCTGGGCCAGGGCATCACGAATGCCGTGGGCATGGCCATCGCCGAGCGCCACCTTGCCGCCACCTTCAATCGTCCGGGCTTCGACATCATCGACCACCACACTTGGGCGTTTACGGGCGACGGCTGCCTTATGGAAGGCATTTCGCACGAGGCCTGCTCGCTTGCCGGAACGCTCAAGCTGGGCAAGCTCATCGCGGTCTACGATGACAACGGAATCTCCATCGACGGGGACGTCAAAGGCTGGTTCACCGACGACACGGCTGCACGCTTCCGCGCCTACGGGTGGCAGGTCATTGAGGGTGTCGACGGTCATGATGCGGCCGCCATCGCTAAAGCCATCAAGTCCGCCAAGGCCCAAACCGACAAGCCGACGCTGATCGCGTGCCGGACCGTCATCGGCTTCGGGTCTCCCAACAAGCAGGGCACCGCAGCCACGCACGGCGCGCCACTCGGTGACGACGAAATCGCCGCGACGCGCGAGGCACTGGACTGGTCACACGCACCGTTCGAAATCCCCGACGACATTTACGCTGACTGGGACGCGCGTCCGCGCGGCAGCAGCGCCGAGTCGGATTGGAAACAGCGCTTTGCGTCCTACGCCAAAGCGCACCCCGAGCTTGCGGGCGAGCTGACCCGTCGCATGAATGGTGAGCTTCCCGACGGCTGGAATCGGACGGTTGAGGCGGCGATCAACGCAACTGTCGAGGCCGGCGAGACGATGGCCACGCGCAAGGCGTCATTGGGTGCGCTCGAGCACCTGGCGGGCGCCTTGCCCGAGCTCATCGGCGGCTCGGCAGATCTGACGGGGTCGAACTGCACGCTGCACTCGGGTTCGACAGTGCTCAGCGCGGAAGACCCCTCAGGCAACTACGTGAATTTCGGAGTCCGTGAATTCGCCATGACGGCGATCGGTAACGGCCTGGTATTACATGGCGGCGTCGTACCGTACTCGGGCACGTTTCTTGTGTTCTCGGACTACGCACGTAACGCCGTGCGACTCGCCGCACTCATGGAAGCGCAGAACATCCTGGTCTACACCCACGACTCGATCGGCCTCGGTGAGGATGGCCCGACACACCAGCCTGTCGAGCACACGGCCAGCCTGCGACTCATGCCCAACCTGACCCTGTGGCGCCCCGCGGACACGGTCGAGACACTCGTAGCCTGGGTCGATGCGATCGAGCGTCGTGACGGCCCCTCGGCGCTGGTGTTGACGCGACAGGGCTTGCCATTCGTGGAACGTACCGCTGAGCAGGTGGCCGCAATCCGACGTGGCGGTTACGTTGTGCGCGAGCCTGAGGATGCGCCGGACATCGTGCTTATCGGTACGGGCTCCGAACTCGCCGTCGTGCAGGGCGCCGCGGACACGCTGGCCGCTTCGGGCGTCGCTGTTCGGGTTGTGTCGATGCCGTGTACTGAAGCGTTTGATGCGCAAACCGACGCCTATCGGGGCGGCGTGCTGGGCCCGGCCGGAACGCCGCGCCTGGTCGTGGAGGCCGGCGCCACGGGCGGTTGGTGGCGCTACGTGGGTGATCGCGGCGGGGTCGTTGGCCTCGACCGCTTTGGCGAGTCCGCGCCGGCGGGTAAGCTGTTCGAAAAATACGGCTTCACGGCGGACGCCGTGGCGGCCCGGGCGCGCGCACTGTTGGACGACTGAGCGCGCCCACTGGGACAACGAGAACATCTGGACGGAGTAAACAATCGATGACCATTAAAGTCGGCATCAATGGCTATGGCCGCATCGGCCGCAACGTGCTCAGAGCGATCTACGAAAGCAACCGCCGCAGCGAGCTGCAGGTGGTGGGCGTTAATGACCTGGGCGACGCTGAAACCAATGCCTACCTGACCCGCTTCGACACCGCACACGGCAAGTTCCCGGGTGACGTGTCGGTCGACGGTAACCACATGGTCGTCAACGGTGACCGTATCCGCGTCATGGCCGAACGCGACCCCGCCAAGCTGCCCTGGGGCGAGCTGGGCGTTGACGTGGTCATGGAGTGCACGGGTATTTTTCGCACCAAGGAAAAGGCCATGGGCCACATCGAGGCGGGCGCCAAGAAAGTGGTCGTTTCGGCACCGTCGGGCACCAACGTGGACGCAACGATCGTCTACGGCGTGAACCACGATACGCTCACGGCAGACGATGTTGTTATTTCTAACGCCTCGTGCACGACCAATTGCCTGGCACCGCTCGTCAAGCCGCTCAATGACGCCATCGGCGTCGAGCACGGCATCATGACGACGATCCACGCCTACACCAACGACCAGGTGCTCACCGACGTCTACCACTCGGACCTGCGTCGTGCGCGTTCGGCCACGATGTCCATGATCCCGACCAAGACGGGCGCGGCGGCTGCCGTGGGCCTCGTGCTTCCCGAACTGGCGGGCAAGCTGGACGGCTTTGCGGTTCGAGTGCCGACCATTAACGTCTCGATGGTGGACCTGTCATTCGTGGCCAAACGCGAAACGACGATCGACGAGATCAATGACGTACTGCGCGCTGCCAGCGAGGGCCCGCTCAAGGGCATCCTGGCCTACAGCGACGGCCCGCTCGTATCGATCGACTTTAACCACGACCCGGCGTCGTCGACCTACGACGCGACATTGACCAAGGTCATGGAAGGCACGCTCGTGAAAGTCTGCGCCTGGTACGACAACGAGTGGGGCTTCTCGAACCGTATGCTGGACACAGCGCAGGCGCTGATCCGGGCCGCGGGCTGACGGGCCGCAGGGTCGCCGTACCCCGGGGCAAGCCACATGGCTGATTACCTGACCCTCGACGCGGTCGATATCGCGGGCAAGCGTGTGCTGGTCCGCGAGGATCTTAATGTGCCGCTCGACAACGGGCGGATCACCTCGGACACACGGATTCGCGCTGCCGTGCCGACGCTCGAGCAAGCGCTCGAGCGCGGTGCCGCGGTGATCGTCATGTCGCATTTGGGGCGTCCCACAGAGGGTGAGTACGATGCGGCCGCATCGCTGGCCCCGGTTGCGGCGCGCCTGTCGGAACTGCTGGGTCGGCCCGTCCCGCTGGTCAAGGACTGGCTAGACGGCGTCGACGTGGCGCCCGGTGATATCGTGCTGGCCGAAAACGTCCGTTTCAACGTGGGCGAGAAGGCGGGCGATGCCGACCTGTCCCGGCGCATGGCGGCACTGGCGGACGTCTTCGTCATGGACGCGTTCGGCACGGCGCATCGCGCCCAGGCCAGCACAAGCGGCGTGGCCGAGTTCGCGCCTGTTGCCTGTGCGGGCCCATTGCTCGCGCTCGAGCTCGATGCGCTGGGTCAGGCCATGAAAGAACCCGCGCGGCCGTTCGTGGCCATCATCGGGGGTTCCAAAGTGTCGACGAAGCTGTCTGTGCTCGAAGCACTCAGCGACAAGGTTGACCAGCTCATCGTTGGGGGTGGCATCGCCAACACCTGTCTCGCGGCTGCGGGCCTGCCCATCGGCAAGTCGCTGGCCGAACACGACATGCTAGATACAGCGCGTCGGCTCATGGACCGTGCGCAGATCCCGCTGCCCACGGACGTGACGGTGGGCAATGCGTTTTCGGCCGATGCCGAGGCCCGCGTCGTCGCCGCCGACGCGGTTGGTGACGAGGACCTGATTCTCGATATTGGACCCGAAACGGCAGCGCGCTACGCCGAGATCATCGCGGACGCGGGCACCGTGATCTGGAACGGCCCCGCAGGCGTCTTCGAGTTTGATCAGTTCGGTGCCGGCACGGCTGCCATGGCGCGTGCCATTGCTGATAGCGCCGCGTTTTCGGTTGCGGGTGGCGGTGACACGCTGGCGGCTATAGAGAAGTACGCAGTGGCTGACGGGATCAGCTACATTTCGACGGGCGGTGGCGCCTTCCTGGAATTTGTTGAGGGCAAGACATTGCCCGCGGTCGCGGCGCTCGCGCGTCACGGCTGAGACCGGCGCCACGGGCGCCGGAACACCCTGAATACCGCGCACAGCGCGGGAGGTACGCTGCAATGGCAGGCAAGGTAGCGCTTCGACGCACCAAGATCATCGCAACGCTGGGCCCCGCAACCGATGATGACGCCGTACTGCGGCGCATGATCGAGAACGGGCTCGATGTGGCCCGACTCAACTTCTCCCACGGCGGTGGCGAGATTCTCGAGCAACGCAGCCAGCAGGTCGCGCGCGTGGCCGCCGAAGTGGGCCGCACGGTCGCCATCCTCGGCGACCTGCAGGGCCCAAAGATTCGCATCGGCAGTTTTGTTGATGGCAAGGTCACGCTGGCTGAGGGTGCGCCGTTCCTGCTCGACCCCGACATGGACGAGGAGGCGGGCACGGCCGAAGGCGTGTCTATTGCCTACAAGACGCTGGCTGAGGACGTCGAGCCCGGCGACACGCTGCTGCTCGACGACGGCCAGATCGCGTTGACCGTTGCCGGCAAGGATGGCAGCCGAGTGTCGACCACGGTGCTAACGGGCGGTGCGCTTTCGAACAAGAAGGGCATCAACCTCAAGGGGGGTGGTCTGTCGGCGCCTGCGTTGACGCGCAAGGACGAGGCTGACATTCAGACCGCAGCCGACCTCAATTTTGATTACCTGGCCGTGAGCTTTGTGCGCAGCGCTACGGACATTCGTCAGGCGCGCGCGCTGTTCGAGTCCGCGGGCGGGCACGGCCGTATCGTGGCCAAGATCGAGCGCACCGAAGCGGTCGACAATATCGAGAGCATCATCGAAGCGTCGGACGCCATCATGGTGGCGCGTGGCGACCTGGGCGTGGAGATGGGCTACGCCGGGCTGACCGGGCTGCAAAAACGCATCATCCGCAGCACGCGTTACGGCAACAAGATCGCCATCACCGCCACGCAGATGATGGAGTCGATGATTGCGAGCCCGCTGCCGACGCGTGCCGAGGTGTCAGACGTTGCCAACGCCGTGATGGACGGCACCGACGCCGTGATGCTGTCGGCCGAGACGGCCGTGGGCAAACACCCGGCGACGGTGATCGAGGCGATGGCCGAGGTGTGCCTGGGCGCGGAGAAATACCAGACCCACCGTTACCGGGCGTCGCACCGCATGGACGACACGTTCCAGCACGTCGACGAAGCGATCGCCATGGCCACGATGTACACGGCCAACCACCTGAATGTGCGCGCCATCATCGCACTCACGGAATCGGGCACGACCACGCAGTGGATGTCGCGTATTCGCTCCGACATCCCGATCTTCGCGTTTACACGCAATGAGCGCACGAGCCGCCGTGTTACCTTGTACCGCGGCGTGTATCCCGTCGCGTTCGACATCACGCAAACCAATTCGGTGCGCGTTTACAACGACGTTTGCGCCTTGCTCTTTGGGCTTGGGCTCGTCGATCCCGGTGACCGTGTCATCTTCACAAAGGGCGACCTGAGTGGAGTGGCGGGCGGCACCAACGCGATGAAAATTATCAGCGTGCCAGACGCCGAAATTATGCAGGCCGCGCGCACCGCCGACTGAATCAGCAGGACAGCACAGGTATGACCGACAACCGCTTTAAAGGCACCGACACCTACATCGCCACCGAAGACCTCATGATGGCGGTCAACGCGGGCGTCACGCTCGAACGGCCAATCCTCGTCAAGGGCGAGCCGGGCACCGGCAAAACGATGCTAGCCGAGGAGGTTGCCGCAGCGCTGGGCATGCCGCTGTTCGATTGGCACATCAAGTCGACGACGAAAGCACAGCAGGGCCTCTACGAGTACGACGCCGTGGCGCGACTTCGGGACTCGCAGCTTGGCGAAGACCGCGTGCATGACATCGCCAACTACATCCTGAAAGGCAGCCTTTGGCAGGCCTTTGAGTCCGAGCAGCGGCCCGTGCTGCTCATCGACGAGATCGACAAGGCTGATATCGAGTTTCCGAACGACCTCTTGCGCGAGCTCGACCGCATGGAATTCACGGTGTTTGAAACGGGCGAGACGATCCAGGCGCGACACCGCCCCGTGATCATCATCACCTCGAACAACGAAAAGGAGCTGCCCGACGCGTTCCTGCGCCGCTGCTTCTTCCACTACATCCGCTTCCCCGATGAGGACACGATGCAGCGCATCGTCGACGTGCACTACCCAGGTCTCAAGAAGAACCTGCTGCGCGAAGCGCTTGCGGCGTTCTTCAAGGTCCGCGAAATGCCGGGACTAAAGAAGAAGCCCTCGACGTCGGAGCTGCTCGACTGGATCAAGCTGCTGCTCGCCGAGGACATTCCGCCTGAGGCGCTGCGCGCAGAGGACAACCGCAAGGCGATTCCGCCGCTTTACGGTGCGCTGCTGAAGAACGAACAGGACGTGCATCTGTTCGAGCAGCTGGTATTCATGAATCGTGGCGGGCGCCAGTAACACGGGGCCATCATGCTGACGCGCTTTTTCTACATGCTGCGCGAGGGTGGCATGAAGACTTCGGTCACCGAGCTGCTCACGCTGCTTGGCGCCATGAAGCAGGGCCTGGCCGGCACGAGCGTCGACGATTTCTACTACCTGTCTCGGTCCTGCCTCGTGAAGGACGAGACGCAGTTCGACCGCTACGACAAGATCTTTGCCGCGCACTTCCGGGGTATCGAGGACGCGTTTCGCAGCCTGATTGCTGATGTGCCCGAAGACTGGATCCGCCAGCTCGGCACGCTCGACCTCACGGACGAAGAACGCGCCGAAATCGAGTCTCTGGGCGGTTTCGACGAAATCATGAAAGCACTCGAGGAGCGTCTCGCCGAGCAAGACGAGCGCCACGAGGGTGGCAACAAGTGGATCGGCACAGCGGGCACCTCACCGTTCGGCGTTGGCGGGTTTAACCCCGAAGGCGTGCGCATCGGCAGGCAACAGGGCGGCGGCAGCCGGCGTGGCGTAAAAGTCTGGGAGCAGCGCGAGTACCGTAACCTTGACGACTCTGTTGAACTCGGCACGCGCAACATCAAGCTCGCACTGCGCAAGCTGCGACGCTTCGCGCGCGAGGGCGCTGCGGACCAGCTCGATCTGCCCGACACGATTCGCAGTACGGCCCGCAATGCCGGCTACCTCGACCTCAAGATGGTCCCGGAGCGCCACAACGCCATCAAGGTGCTGTTGTGCCTCGACATCGGCGGTTCGATGGACGACCACGTGCGCGTTTGCGAAGAGCTGTTCTCGGCAGCCAGTAGTGAGTTCAAGCACCTCGAGTACTTTTACTTCCACAATTTCGTTTACGAGTCGTTGTGGAAGGACAACCGTCGCAGACACTCCGAGCGCATCGGTGTGCAGGAGCTCATTCGCAAGTACGGGCCCGACTACAAACTCGTGTTCGTCGGTGATGCCACAATGAGCCCCTACGAGATCGTCTACCCCGGGGGCAGCGTCGAGCACTGGAACGAGGAGCCCGGCGCAGCCTGGATCCAGCGCCTGCTCAATCACTTCCCGAAGTCGATCTGGCTCAACCCCGAGCCTCAGCAGCGCTGGCCGCATACGCCGTCGGTGAAGATCACGCGCGAGATCATGGAGGAACGCATGTTCCCGTTGACCGTGCGCGGCCTCGACGAGGGGATCAAGCGGCTGCGCTGAGCACCGCGGTCGGCGAGTCATGGCCAACACCTCGGAAGCTCCACAACAACTGGCGCTCGTGCTGCCGGGCGGCGGCGCGCGCTGCGCGTTTCAGGTGGGTGTGCTCAAGGCGGTGTCAGAGCTGCTGCCACCCCGTGCCCGCAACCCGTTTCGTATCGTAAGCGGTACGTCGGCGGGGGCCATCAACTCGGTGGTGCTGGCGAGCAAGGCCCAGCGCTTCCATTTCGCCGTGCGCGAGCTGGAGCGGGTGTGGGGCAACTTCGAAACCGAGATGGTCTATCGCGCCGATGCGATGACGATGCTCAAGACGAGCCTGCATTGGCTGGCCGCGATCGTGTTCGGTGGGCTCGGTGTCCGCAATCCAAAGTCGCTGCTGGACAACGCGCCACTGCGCGCATTGCTGGCGCGCAACATCCGCTTCCAGCGCATCCGCGCCAACATCGAGCGGGGCTTCATTGACGCCGTGGCCGTGACCGCCGCCGGTTACAACTCGGCGCGCTCGGTGACTTTTTACGAGGGCGTCGACAGCCTCAAGCCCTGGCAGCGCACGCGCCGAGTCGGCAAGCCTGAAGACTTGGGCATTGATCACCTCATGGCGAGCATCGCCGTGCCGATGATTTTCCCGCCCGTGGCCATGCACGGCGAATACTTCGGTGACGGCGCCATGCGCCAGGCAACGCCACTGTCGCCCGCCGTGCACCTCGGGGCCAGCCGTATCCTCGTGGTTGGCGTAAGGGACGAACTTGCTGACCCGGTGCGCGACCACGACAGCCGTGAGCCTGAGTATCCGGGGTTCGGCCGCATTGCCGGCTACATGCTCGACACGCTGTTTCTCGACGGCCTGTACTCAGACCTCGAGCGGCTCGCGCGCATTAATCGCATGCTCGAGTCGGTGCCGCCCGAGTTTCGCACGGGCTTCGCGGCGCAAATGCGGCCGATTGACACGATGGTCGTATTGCCCAGCGTGGACCTGCGCGTGCTGGCGATTGAATACCTGCGTGACTTGCCCTTGCCGATCCGGCTGCTGTTGCGGGGTGTTGGGGGCAGCGAGGGTCGGCTGCTGAGTTTCCTGCTGTTCGAAGCCGGCTACACACGTGCGCTTATTGACCTCGGCTACGCCGACGCCATGCGCCAGGCTGACCGGCTGCGCGCGTTTGTGATGGGTGAGGACGTGCCGCCGTTGTCAGGCCCCGAGGCTGTCGTGGACGACCTTTCGGGGCGCTTCCACGCGCTCGATTTCGGCGCGATGCCAGGGCTCTAGAGCAGGAACGCGGCGCCCAGTCCCAGGAACACGCCGTAGCCAACGACGTCGGTAATCGTCGTTAGGATCACACCACCCGCGAGCGCCGGGTCGACGCGCAGCCGCCCGAGGATGAGCGGGATCGCGAAACCGCACAGCGCGGCGATGACAAGGTTCGTCGCGAGCGCCACGGCAATCAGCAGTCCGATGTCCCAGGTGCCGAACCAGACAGCGGTCACAACCGCCACGAGCCCTGCCCAGAAGAAGCCGTTGATCACACCGACGAGCACTTCGCGGCGCAATACGTAAAGCGCGTTGGCGGCCTCGATCTGGCCCAGCGCAATCGCGCGCGTAATGATTGTCAGCGTCTGCGTGCCCGCGACGCCACCCATGCTCGGTACGATCGGCATCAGCACTGCGAGCAGCACAACCTTGTCGATGGTGGTCTGGAACAGATCGACGACGCTGGCCGCGACGAAGGCTGTGAGCAGATTGATGCCGAGCCAGAACGCACGCCGGCGCGAACTTTGGAACACGGGCGCAAAGAGGTCGTGGTCTTCATCGAGACCGGCGGCACCCATGAGCGAGTGCTCGGCTTCGTCACGGATAACGTCGATAACGTCATCGACGGTGATGCGGCCCACGAGCAGGTTGTCGTCATCGACGACCGCGATCGAAAGCAGGTCGCGGTCCTCAAACACGCGCGCGACCTCAAGTGCATCGGTCAGCGCATTGACGCTCATGGCATCGGGCGTCACAAGGTCCTCGATAATCGCGCCCGGATCTGCAACGAGCAGCCTCGTGAGGGCCACGGTCCCGAGAAAGTGGTTGTCGCGGTCGACCACGAACAGGAGGTCCGTGCGGTCCGGCAGCTCGTCATGGGCGCGCAGATAGCGGAGCACGACCTCGACCGAGACATCGGGGCGGACGGACATGGTGTCCGTGTCCATAAGGCCGCCGGCACTGTCCTCGGGGTAGGCCAGAACTTCGCGCAGCTCTTCCCGGTCCTCGCGGTCGAGTGAGCGCAGCACCTGTTGGGTGATGGCCTCGGGCAGGTCGACGACCAGGTCAGCGAGGTCATCGACGGCCATACCTTCTGTGGCAGCCACGACCTGATCGACATCCATCTCGCGAATCAGGCTGTCGCGAACGTCATCGGCGAGTTCGACCAGCACCTCGCCCTCGAAGTCGCGGTCAACAAGCTCCCAGACGACGCGGCGTTCGGTGTACGGCAGGGATTCGAGAAGACGGGCGATTTCACCCGGGCGCAGACCCGCGACCATGCGCCGTGCCGCGCGCATGGTTCCCGATTCGAGCGCTTCTCGTAATGCGCCGAGTACGCTTTGTTCGTTTACCGGCTGGTCCATGACACACCGCTGACGCCACGACAGCCGGGTGGCTGTCGCCGGGGAGTGTAGCGGAGCGAAGTGTTGGCGTCGAAAGGCGCCCGGCTCAGTGGCCGACGGCGCCACGAACGAGTTCGTGGTGGCGCACGCTGATGTCGCGCCCGTCACTGCGCAGCGTGCGCGCGATACGTTCGGCCATGTAGACAGAGCGGTGTTGCCCGCCTGTGCAACCTACGGCAATCGTCAGATAGCTGCGGCTGAAATTCTCGTAACGCGGTAGCCAGTCACGCAGGAACGCGATGATGGCGTTATGCATATCGTCGGCCAGCGGCTGCGAGTCGAGGTAATCGATGACGGGCTTGTCGAGTCCCGTTTCCTGGCGCAGCTCAGGTTGCCAGTAAGGGTTGGGCAGGCAGCGCAGATCGAACACGTAGTCGGCATCGGCCGGGATGCCGTGCTTGAATCCAAAACTTTGGACGAGGATTGACAGCGCGTGCACGTCGCGCGAGGCGATACGCTCACGCACGAGGTCGCGAAGCTCATAGACGCTCGTACGGGTGGTGTCGATGATGAGGTCGGCCACGTTGACCACGGGCGTCAGGATGCTGCGCTCGGTTGCGATGGCCTCCCGCAGTCCGTCACCGGACTGTGCCAACGGATGACGCCGTCGCGTCTCACCAAAACGCTTGATGAGCATGGCTTCCTCAGCCTGCAGGAAGAGCACTTCGACCTGGGCGCCCTGATTGCGCAAGCGCGCAACCTGGCGGTCCAGCATCAGCAGGTCGTCGGCGCGATTGCGGGCATCGATACCGATCGCCACTCGGTCACCGCCGGCTTCGTCGGCGAGCAGGTAATCCGTGAGTTGTGGCAGCAGGGCAACTGGGATGTTGTCGACCGAGTAGTAGCCCAGGTCCTCGAGCACGTGCAACGCCACTGACTTACCCGAACCGGAGAGGCCACTGACGACGATGATGCGCATGTCCCTAGTCTTGACCGGCAGCCGCGTTTGCGGGCATCTCAATGCCTGTGACGGCCGCGAGCACCTCGTCCTCATCGTGCGCGTCGCGAAGCCGCCGGGCCAGGGCCGGGTCCACGAGGTGTTGCATGAGACGGCGAAGCGCGTCGGCGCGTGCCTCGTCATCTGCGGACGGAATGACGAAGCCGAAGATCAGATCAACGTCGCGGTTGTCACTCGAATCGAAATCGATGGGCTTGGCGAGGCGCAGTACCACACCGCGTACGGTGCGAACCTCGGGCATGCGGGCGTGGGGAATCGCGAGGCCGCAATCGGCGGCCGTACAACCCAGGCGCTCGCGTTCGAACAGTGCCTCGAAGATTTCATCGGCACTGGCGTCATCAGCGCTTTGGGCAAGGTGGTGGCTCAGCAACTGCAACACCTGCTTCTTGCTCGTAGCCTCAATATCGAGGTGAACTCGGTCCCGGGTCAGAAGCGATTCGATCGTGAACGGCATCGTATTGTTGTTTGTTTCGGCGGTTCTTGAGTCGAACGCGCCGACCGGGTGGATCCGCAGGGGATGCACCCGGTCGGCGCGTGCTAAATGCGATTATGCCACCTGAAGCGGGTCAGGTGCTGCCCTTAAGCGGGCTCAGGCGTGCTTTTGCACTTCCCTGGCGTGGTGGTCGCACTGTTTTTCCTTGTGCTTCAGGATACGACGGTCCAGCTTGTCGGCCAGGCCGTCGATCGCAGCGTACATGTTCTCTTCGGTCGCCTCGACGTGCAGGCGTTTGCCGCGCAGGTTCGCGGTCGCCTCAGCACGATGGCGGAGTTTCTCCACCGTGAGGATGCAGTGCACGTCGGTTACGTGATCGTAGTGCTTCTCGATCCGTTGCATCTTTGTGCTGACGTAGTCTCGAAGGGCGTCAGTCACGTCGACGTGATGGCCGGTAACATTCAGCTGCATATCTGGCTCCTATCTGTGTCATGGCATGTGTTTGAATGGGTGTCGGCGTTCCTCCTAGTCACCGGCAGAAAAGTCTTTCAAAACAGCCGCTTGGCCAAATCACAGCCTCACGGCGCCGACGCAGCGCAGAGACGCTGCGACATTCGATCATGCGCCGATCGGGGGTGGGCTGCAAGCCCGTGGGATTAGCGGGGTGCGCGGACTCGGCGTTCGCTTGACGAAGCGATGTTCATGGCCTCGCGGTACTTGGCGACGGTGCGTCGTGCGACCTGGACGCCGTCTTCTTTGAGCAGGGCCGTGATCTTGCTGTCGGACAGGGGCTTAGCGGGGTCTTCGGCGCCAACGAGCTTCTTGATTTTGGCGCGAACGGCCACAGAGCTCTGCTCGTCGCCGTCCGTGGTCGAGACGTGCGAGGAGAAGAAGTAGCGAAACTCGAGCACGCCCCGCGGGGTGTGCATGTACTTGTGGCTCGTAACACGCGAAACCGTCGATTCGTGCATATCGATGGCCTCTGCGATGTCTTTTAAGATCATCGGCTTCATGGCTTCTTCGCCGTGCTCGAAGAACTCGACCTGGCGCTCGACGATGGTGCTGGCCACCTTGTAGAGCGTCTCGTTGCGAATCTCGAGGCTGCGCACAAGCCAGCGCGCCTCCTGGAGTTGGGCGCGCAGGACGGTGTGTTCGCCGTTGCCGCGGAGCAGCGCTGCGTACTGCTGATTGACCTTGAGCCGCGGTACGCCCGATGGGCTGATCTCCACGATCCACTGTCCGTCGACCTTGCGCACGAACACGTCAGGAATGACGTACTCGGTGCGGCCGCCGCTAACGGCCTGGCCGGGTTTGGGGTGGCAACTGCGTACGAGCGATAACGCATGCTCGAGGTCGTCATTGTCGACGGCGAGCCGGCGGCGCAACTGGGTGTAGTTTTGTTCGGCAACGAGCGGCAGGAAGTTCTCGACCACGCGCCGCGCCGTGGTCAGCCCCGGCGTGCCCTCGGGGTAGGGTGCGAGTTGCAGCGACAGGCATTCTCCCAGTGACCGGGCACCCACGCCCAACGGGTCGAAGCGCTGAATCTTGACGAGAACGCGCTCGATGCGGCTCTCGCTCAAAGAGGGTTCGTCAAGAACCTCGCGGATTTCCTCGAGGCTCTCGAAGAGGTAGCCATCGTCGTCAATGGCGTCGATGATCGCCTCGCCGATGATCCGTTCGTCTTCGGTGAAGTTCTCCGTCTCGAGCTGGTGCAGCAGGTGCTCACGCAGGGTTTCTTCGCGGTCATCGGCGAAGTCCGCCATGGACCGGCCGTCGTTGCCCGAAAACGAGGTGTCACCGCCGCGACCCACGTCCCGCCAGGAGTCTTCGGCAGGCGCCGCTGCGCGCTCAGGCGTCAGCGTACGGACCTCGGCCGTCGACGCGGCATCCACTTTGGGCGCGTCAGGCAGGTCCTCCATGTCAAGCATGACATTGGATTCGAGCGCTTCGGCAATCTGCTGATTAAGGTCCATGACGGGCAGTTGCAGCAGTTTAATCGCCTGCTGCAGCTGTGGCGTCATGGTCAGCGTCTGACCAAGCTTGAGTTGTAGGGATGGTTTCAGCAAAGCGTGTCCCTTCGTTTGCTGAATGATACCGTAACAAACGCCCGCCGATTCGCCGTGACCGCGGTCACGCCCGTGTCGATGCGGCGTTACAGTCGGAAGTCGTCGCCCAGGTAGACCTCGCGCACGTGGCGGTCGGTGACGATTTCCTCGGGCGTGCCACTGGCAATCAGGCCGCCGTCGCTTAGGATGTAGGCGTGGCCGCAAATGCCTAGCGTTTCGCGCACGTTGTGGTCGGTGATGAGCACACCGATGCCACGTTCGGTGAGGTGGCGAATGGTCCGCTGAATGTCGATGACCGAGATGGGGTCGACGCCCGCGAACGGCTCGTCGAGCAGAATGAAGCTCGGCTCCGCCGCCAGTGCACGAGCGATTTCGACACGACGGCGCTCACCACCCGACAGGCTCATACCCAGGCTCGTGCGCACGTGGCCGATGTGGAGTTCGTCGAGCAATTGTTCTAGCCGTGCGTCGCGTTCAGTGCGGTTCAGGTCACGTCGCGCCTCAAGGATGGCCATGATGTTCTGTTCGACGGACAGCTTGCGAAAGATCGACGCTTCCTGCGGCAGGTAACCGAGCCCCATGGCCGAGCGTCGGTGCATGGGGTCGTGTGTGAGGTCGTTGCCGTCGAGCAGGATTCGGCCGCGGTCGCAACGTACGAGGCCCACAATCATGTAGAACGCCGTCGTTTTTCCCGCACCGTTGGGGCCGAGCAGGCCCACGACTTCCCCGCTCTTGATCTCGAGCGAGATCCCGCGCACCACTTCGCGAAACTTGTAGCGTTTGGCGATGTCCTGGACGCTCAGGATACTCACGGGTCGTCGCGTTCCTCGTCAATCGCCTCGGCCGCTGCATCTTCTGCGGCGCTCTGCACGGCGTCGGCCGCATCGTCGGGAGGCTGCACGACAATCTTCACGCGCTCGCCCGTGTTGGCGTCGCCCTCAAAGGCGACTTGTTGGCCCTTGACGTCATAGATCAGCAGCGCGCCCGTGACCTCATTGGCCTCGTCCGAAATCTTTGCATTGCCCTCGAACCGGACCACTCCCGCGTCAAGGTCGTAGTCGAAGCGCTCGGCCTGGCCCTCGGTGATCGCGGCGACGCCAGTGCGCTGATCGATGAAGCGTGCCGGCTCTCCGGTCACACGCGCACTGACGAGTCGGTGCGACACGAATCGGAGCTCGGCGTTCTCGGCGCGAATGCTTGCGCCATCGACGTCGATCTCTACATTGCCCGAAAACTGCCAGCTCGAATCGGCAAAGTTGGTGCCCGCCGCGGTTTGCGCACGGCGCGCCTCGATCCGTGTGGCGCCCTGTGTAATGCGCAAGCCGTAGAACACGGTCGTGTTGTCGGCCAGGTTGAGCTCGGAGTTGTCGGCGTCCATGACAATGGGCAGGCCGGGCTCGACCGCGAGCTGGGCGGACGCGCCGGCCGCGAGCAGCGATAACAGTGCAGCCGCTATCCAGCGTTTGAGACTAGGGTGTGAATTGGCCACGAATATTCGACCTCAATTCAATCCGGTCTTCGTCCAGTAGTGCCAGCATACCCGTTGCCAAGAGCGTGCCTTCGCCAATTTCGAAGCGGACCGTGTCGTTGGTTTCGACGGTCCTTGCCTCAGGGTCGAATGCCAGCGTTTCGGTGTGCACGGTCACCGCGCCGACGGTGCCGTCGTCGGCGCGCCGGGCCACGACCTGGCCCGACAACGCGAGCTGCGATCCGCCGTACTCGAGCGTGGCCGCATTGGCCTCGATCTGCCAGCGGCCGTCGCCGGCCGCGTAATCGACGCGAATGCCTGACAACTCGATCGGCTCGCGGCTGGCAGTCTGCAGCGCGCGCTGCGCCATCAGTTCGTAGAGCAATTCACCGTCGGCATCGGTGCCAAAGATGTGCGCGTCGATCATGTAGTAGCCGCGTTCAACCGGCGTGCTGGCCACGGGCGTTTCATCGTCAGTGTCGCGGTCGCCGCGCAGCAACCAGGTTGCCACCGCGACGGCGGCCAGTGCGAGGAGCGCAATCCAGCCACGCGTGTTCACCCCGATCGCGCCTCGCGCGCGGCAAGGATGAAGTCGGCAATCTCACGCACGGCGCCATCACCACCCGGGCGGCGAGTGATGAGGTCGGCGCGACTGGCGATGGCGGCGACGGCATTGGCTGGGGCAAATGCGACGCCGGTAGCCTCGAACATGGGCAAATCAGGCATATCGTCTCCGACTGCTGCCGCCTGCGTCTGTTCCACACCCAGAGTCGACAACAGGTCCGTGATGGCTGCGTGCTTATCGCGGCAACCCTGGAACACGTGCTCGATGCCGAGCTCCCGGGTGCGGGCCGCCACAGCGCCGCTAGAGCGACCCGTAATCACAGCAACCCGGATTCCGGACTCGATGAGGCGGCGAATTCCGTAGCCGTCCTGGGTGTTGAACGTTTTGCTCTCATTGCCGGCCTCATCGAGCGTGAACGTGCCGTCGGTCATAACACCATCGACATCGAAGACCACGAGCCCAATGCCGGCCACGGCGGTCACGAGCTCCGGTGATGCCATTTCAATGAGCACCGCCACTACATGACGCCCGCGCGAAACAGGTCGTGGATGTTGAAGGCGCCGATGAGATGTTCGTCGCCGTCAATGACGGGCAGTGCGGTGATCGCGTGAGTCTCGAGCATGTGAACGGCTTCGGCTGCCAGTGCATCGGAGCGAATGTGGTGGCCGCCTTGCGTCATCGCGTCACGCACGTTGAGGCCCGTGAGATCGAGCTGCTCGTCAAGCAACCGGCGCAGATCGCCGTCTGTAAAGATGCCCACAAGACGTGCGCCGTCGGTGACTGCGGCGAAGCCCAGGCCCTTGCGGGTCATCTCGATAAGCGCGTCACTGAGCGTGGCGCCGATGTCGACAACGGGCACGGCGTCGCCCGTGTGCATGATGTCGGCGACCGTGAGCAACAGACGTTTGCCCAGGCTGCCGCCGGGATGTGACCGTGCGAAGTCCTCGGCCGTGAATTCGCGGCTGTCGAGGAGCGCGACGGCCAGCGCGTCGCCAAATGCGAGTGTTGCCGTGGTGCTGGCTGTTGGCGCGAGGTTGAGTGGGCAGGCCTCTTCGGCGACACCCACGTCGAGGTGTACATCGGATTGCTGCGCCAGCGTCGACCTGGCGTTGCCCGTCATGCTGATGAGCGGCGCGCCCAGCCGCTTGATGAGCGGGAGGATGGTCAGCACCTCCTCGGTTTCGCCCGAATAGGAGATGGCGAGCACGACGTCGTCGGGGGTGATCATCCCCAGGTCGCCATGGCTCGCCTCACCGGGGTGCAGATAGAAGGCAGGACTGCCCGTGCTGGCCAGCGTCGCAGCGATCTTGCTCGCCACATGGCCTGATTTGCCCATGCCCGTAACCACAACGCGGCCCGGACATGCGAGACACAGCTGACAGGCTGCTTCAAAATCGTCGTCGATCCGGGCTGCGAGTGCCTGGACCGCGTCGGCTTCGATGCGCAGAACGCGCTGCGCCTGCTCAAGGCGCCGTGTCGCGTCAGACCCCATTCGACATGCTCTGGGTCAGCACATAGACGTGGTAGGAGAAGAACGCGATCAGCAAAGCAGAGCCCTCGATGCGGTTGATGCGCCCGGCGCCCGAGTAATTGTAGGCCATTGCGAACAACACAAGCGTCAACGCGATCATTACGAAGAAGTGCAGCGACAAGACTTCGGCGCTCAGCCCGGTGGGCTCGATCACCACCGCGGCGCCTATGACAGCCAGCAGGTTGAACATGTTGGAGCCAATGATGTTGCCGATGGCAAGCCCCTGTTCGCCCTTGAGTGCCGACATGATGGACACCGCAAGCTCGGGCAGGCTCGTGCCGATGGCCACCAGCGTGACGCCAATCACGAGCTGGCTTACGCCCAGTCCTTCTGCAATCGTCGTCGCGCCGTTAACCAGCAATTGCGCGCCCGCGAGCAACCCGAGCAGACCCAGCATGAACCAGCCCGCGGCGACGTTCATGGCCATGTCCTTGGGGATCTCGGCTTCGTATTCAGCCTCAATGGGGTCGTTGACGTTGCTGCGGTAGCCCAGGCGCACAATCCAGTACATAACGACAACCAGTGCCGTGAGCATCACGAGCCCGTCGATACGTGACAGGTTGAGGTCCAGGCAGAGTGCGACGGCCAGCAAGGTGACGGCTAGCAAAGCGGGCATCTCCTGCTGCAGTGTGCGTGAGAGCACCTGGATGGGTCGCAGCAACGCCGTGGCACCTAGCACAAGCGCGATGTTGGCGATATTGGAGCCGACGGCATTGCCGATGGCGAGGTCGGGCTGCCCTTTCATCGCCGCCACGATCGACACGAGAATCTCGGGCGCTGAGGTCGCGATGCCGACGACGGTGAGGCCGATGAGCAGCGTGGGTACGCCGAGATTGCGCGCCATGGCGCCGGCACCGATGACAAACCGATCGGCCCCCCAGATCAGCGCCAGAAGGCCCACGAATACCATGGCCACGTTGACGAGCATTGACTCCAAGCAGCGTTCTCCGCGGCGCACTCGCGCCGCTTGCGCAGGCCACTCCGGGGCTCGGGCACCCGAAGCCGCGGCAACATAAGATGAGGCCACAACACCCGCAGGGCTCGTGGCCAGCCGTCAATAATACACAAAACCGCCATTTGCCCATGTCAGACATGCCCCCGGCACGGTGCCGGACCGGACGCTTTGTACTAGACTCGTCGACCCGCGAACAGGCCGCCTGGAGACCGAATCCCGTGACCCCCAGTGAGATTGAAACCCTGATCCGAGCGTCGCTCGACGTCTCCGAGATTGTCGTGCAGAGCGACGACAACGTGCATTTCGAGGCGCAGATCGTCGCCAGCGCGTTCGAGGGCAAGCGGGCCGTGGCCCGCCACCAGATGGTCTACGCGGCTCTCGGCGATCACATGCGCGCAGACATCCACGCGCTGTCGATTCGCGCGCTGACGCCCGACGAGCTTGCGGCGCAGGGCTAGGTCTTGGACAAGCTGCTGATTACGGGCGGTGCGCCGCTCGAGGGCACTGTGCACATGTCGGGCGCCAAGAACGCGGCGCTGCCGATTCTCGCGGGCACGCTACTGGCCAGCGAACCCGTCACGATCGACAACGTGCCGCACCTGCGCGACGTCACGACCATGATTGCGCTGCTGCAGCGCATGGGTGCCGTGACCACGATCGATGAGCGCATGTCCTTGACCGTCGATACGGGCGGTGAGATCGACCCCGTCGCACCCTATGAACTCGTCAAGACGATGCGCGCCTCCGTGCTCGTGCTGGGCCCGCTCGTCGCGCGCTTCGGTCGCGCCGATGTCTCGCTGCCCGGTGGTTGCGCGATTGGTGCCCGACCCGTCGACCTGCACGTGTCCGGGCTGCAAGCGCTGGGCGCCGACGTACGTGTCGAGAACGGCTACATTCGCGCGCGTGCTGATCGGTTGCGCGGGGGTCACTTTGTCTTTGATACCGTGTCCGTAACGGGCACCGAGAACCTCATGATGGCGGCGGCGCTGGCCGACGGTGAGACCGTGCTCGAGAATGCTGCGCGCGAGCCCGAGGTGGTCGATCTCGCGCAATACCTGATTGCGCTCGGTGCGCAGATTGAAGGGGCGGGCAGTCCCACGATCCGTATCCAGGGTGTCGATTCGCTCGCAAGCGCGCGCTACCGCGTGCTGCCCGACCGCATCGAAACGGGGACCTACCTGACGGCCGCGGCGATGACGCGCGGTCACGTGACGCTGCGCGACGTGCGGCCTGACCATTTGGAGGCCGTGCTGTCCAAGCTTACGGAGGCCGGCGCCGATATCTCAACGGGCGAAGACTGGATCGAGATCGATATGCGCGGCCGTCGTCCGCGTGCCGTGGATGTTCAGACGACGCCTTACCCGGGCTTTCCGACGGACATGCAGGCGCAGTTCTGCGCGCTCAATGCTATCGCCGAGGGTTCGGGTGCGGTCACCGAGACCATCTTTGAGAACCGGTTTATGCACATCCCCGAGCTGCAGCGTATGGGTGCGGACTTCAAGATTCGAGGACGAACTGTGGTGACTCAGGGTGTCGAACGCCTCACGGCCGCGCCCGTGATGGCCACAGACTTGCGCGCTTCAGCTGGACTCGTGCTGGCGGCACTTGTGGCTGAGGGCACCACGACCGTGGATCGCATCTACCACCTCGATCGCGGCTACGAGCAAATCGAGGACAAGCTGCGTCGACTGGGCGCTGCGGTAGAGCGCCAGACTTAACCGCTAGGGTCGTGTGGTCGCGAGTGTGCGATCGCCGGCGACAGCTTCTGTGCTGCGCCGCTCGCCGTCGCGCAGGTACTCAAGCCGCAGCCGCGCCCCGGGCGCATAGCCGGCAACGGTCAGGAGCGCCTGTTGGTTCTCGCGCATGGCCTCGCCGTTGATCGAGAGCAGTACGTCACCGCTGCGGATGCCCGCCGCCCAGGCCGGGCCGCCACGCAGCACCGCCGTCAGCACGATACCAGAGCCGGGCTCGAGGCCAATCCGTGCCCAGTCTTCGGCCGTGAGCTGCTGCATCTCGAGCCCGAGCCAGCCGCGACGCACGCGCCCGTCCTCGCGCAGGGCGCGCACTACGCCACTGACGAGATTGGCGGGAATGGCGAAGCTGATGCCCTCGATATCGACCTCGCGCGACACGACAGCGGTGTTAATGCCGATCAGCTCGCCGCGCACGTTGATGAGTGCGCCGCCCGAATTGCCCGAGTTGATCGCGGCGTCAGTCTGGATGTAGTTCTCGAACGTTGTCAGCCCAAGCAGTCCCCGGCCCGTGGCACTGACGATGCCCTGCGTCACGGTCTGGCTCAGGCCGTACGGGTTGCCGATGGCCAGCACCACGTCGCCGATTTGCATCGTGTCGGACCGACCGACGCGGATCGGGGTCAGGTCGTCGAGCTCGATTTTGAGCAGCGCGAGATCCGTGTCTGCGTCTGTGCCTACGACGGTGGGAATGGCCTCGCGCCCATCGGCCAGCTGCACGCGCCCTGAGCGCGCGCCACGGATCACATGGAAGTTGGTGACGATGTAGCCCTGGGCATCGATGATCACACCCGAGCCGAGGTTGGTCTGCACGGCCACAGTGGCGTCCGCGTTGGGATCGTCGCTCGGTACGAGCCGCGACGTGTAAATATTGACGACCGCATCGGCGCTGGCGGCTACGGCATCGGCATAGCTGACGCGGGCCTGCTCCGGCGGCCCCAGCAGGTCCGGCCGTAACAAGATGACCACACAGGCCAGCGCGAGGCCGCCCACGACACAGCGAAACAGGAATTGTAGGGTTTGGCTCAATCCAGACATCGACATCGTGGAGACATGGCACCGCATTAGCGCTTTCGTAACCGCTATTGTGACCTAGGCCAGCGTATAGCGGTAGGCAAGGCTACCAAGACGCCTGTATAATGGCGGGCTGAGACCAGCGCGCCCTGCCACAGCCCGACGACACTCGAGCCAACTTCCACGACTGAAAACTGGTGCACTCGAGGCCTTTCCCAGGCCAGCAATCGGTGCGCAAGACCTTGACTGCGGCGCACAAATGCGACCCGCAGGACAAGTCGGAAGGCCAGGTTCGACACCGCAGAAATTGGTGAGTCGACAGCGCCTCGACAGGGTGGCTTTCATGCGTCTGAGCCGGTGCCCTTGTCGAAAACGCAGGGTGTCGGGGCGGCAGCGGCGGCGATGGCGTTCGCCGTGACATTTGCGAGGCGCCGGCATGACCGGGCGCCAGGCAGATTTTAGTGACAATCGATCGTGATTCGGAGTCGACCTGATGGCTGACAATTCTGACAACCTTGACGACAGCAGACGCCGGTTTCTCGGCATCGCCACGGGCGCCGCAGGCGCCGTCGCTGGCGCATTGTTCGTAGTGCCCTTCCTTGGGTCGCTGGTGCCGAGCAAACGCGCGCAAGCGCTGGGCGCGCCCGTGGAAATCAACATCGGCAACCTCGAAACCGGCCAGATGGCCCGCAAGCAATGGCGTGGCCGCACGGTCTACGTCGTGCGCCGCGATGAGGATATGCTCAAGCGCATCGAAGACACGACGCCGCAGGTCGCCGACCCGGAGTCTGCAGATTCGGAACAGCCTGAATACGCAAGCAACGGTTTTCGCTCACTGAAGCCCGAGTTTCTCGTCGTGTTCGGCCAGTGCACCCATCTGGGCTGCGCGCCGTCGCAGCGTTTCGAGGTGGCCCCGCCGGATCTCGGCCAGGACTGGCTGGGCGGCTTTTTCTGCGCCTGCCACGGTTCGAAATTCGACATGGCCGGCCGCGTCTTCAAGGGGGTACCGGCGCCCCTGAACTTGCCGGTACCGCCCTACCGCTTTATTGGTGAGGACGTCATCGAAATTGGCACGGAAACGGGAGCAGCCTGATGGCACGCGCAGAATCGGAACTGCAGATCGGTCAGAAAAGCTCGGGGTTTATGAAATGGATCAACGACCGCTTCCCCTGGGACAAAATGATGAAGGAGCACGTAACTGAGTATTACGCCTCCAAGAATCTGAATATTTGGTACGTCTTCGGCGTGCTGTCGATGGTCGTGCTCGTGATCCAGCTGCTCACGGGCATCTTCCTGACGATGAACTACAAGCCCAGCGCGGCAGAGGCGTTTGCCTCGGTCGAGTACATCATGCGTGACGTGAAGTACGGCGACATCATTCGTTACATGCATTCGACGGGTGCATCGGCGTTTTTCATTGTTGTCTACCTGCACATGTTCCGCGCCATGCTCTACGGCAGCTACCGCAAACCGCGTGAGCTGATCTGGCTCATCGGCATGGTCATTTTCATCGTGCTCATGGCCGAAGCGTTCATGGGTTACCTCCTGCCCTGGGGACAGATGTCCTACTGGGGCGCACAGGTGATCGTGTCGCTGTTCGGCGCGATCCCTGGCATTGGTGAGAGCCTTGTCGACGTGATCCGTGGCGACTACTCGATCTCGGACATCACGCTCAACCGCTTCTTTGCGCTGCACGTGATCGCTCTGCCGCTGGCACTTGTCATGCTGGTTGTCGTGCACATCCTCGCGCTGCACGAAGTTGGTTCGAACAACCCTGACGGCATCGAGATCAAGAAGAAGAAGGACGCGAATGGTGTGCCGCTCGACGGCATTGCGTTCCACCCCTACCACACGTCGAAGGACCTCGTGGCCATTGTCGTGTTCATGGCGGCGTTCTTCGCGGTCGTGTTCTTCGCGCCCGAAATGGGCGGCTACTTCCTTGAGCACGCGAACTTCGAACCGGCCAACCGCCTCAAGACACCGGAGCACATCGCACCGGTCTGGTACTTCACGCCGTTCTACGCGATCTTGCGCGCGGTACCGGACAAGCTGCTAGGGGTCATCCTCATGGGTGCGGCCGTCGTTATCCCGATGTTCCTGCCCTGGCTGGATCGCTCGCCAGTGAAGTCGATTCGCTACAAGGGTGTCATCACGAAGTCGGCCCTGGGCCTGTTCGTGGTCGCGTTCCTACTGCTTGGCTGGCTCGGTCTGCAGCCGGCGACGGATCTCTACACGAATCTTGCGCGCGTCTTTACGGTGATCTACTTCGCGTTCTTCGCGCTGATGCCGTGGTACAGCAAGATCGACCAAACCAAGCCGGTCCCCGAACGTGTCGTCATAAAGGGGGCCGACCATGCGTAAGGCCTCCACACTTCTGCGTGCAGCAGCGGTTTGTCTGACGTTGTCCGCTTCGGGTGCTGCGTTCGCCGCGGGCGGCGGCGCGGCGCTGGACGCTGCCAACAATGACGTGGGGAATACGAAGTCGCTGCAGCGCGGCTTCAAGTACTTCATGAACTATTGCTCGGGCTGCCACAGTGCCGAATACGTGCGTTACAACACGATCGGCGCGGCGCTTGAAATCAGCGATGAAGAGCTAGAACAGAACCTCATGTTCAATGCCGAGCGTACCTTCGAGACGATCAATATCTCGATGCGCACCGACGATGCGACGGCCTGGCTCGGCCAGGTGCCGCCTGATATGTCGCTGATTGCGCGCTCAAAGGGTGTTGACCACATCTACTCGTTCCTGCGCGGCTACTACCGCGACGACAAGTCTGCGACGGGCTGGAACAACACCGTGGTCAAGAACGTCAGCATGCCGCACGTGCTCTGGGAGCTCGAAGGCGTGAAGGCCCAGTCGGAGTCCCATAGCGACGAAGACGCTGAGGCCGACGGCCATAGCGCCACTGACAAGCCTGCGTTCGAGGTACTGGCTGCCGGCACGATGTCGGCCGCGGCATACGATGAGGTCGTCCGCGATATCGTCAACTTCCTGGACTTCATCTCGGAGCCCAAGCAGCTTGAGCGCACCCGGATCGGCATCTGGGTGATGGCCTTTCTCTTGATCTTTTTCTTCCTGTCCCTGTTCCTCAAAAAGGAAATCTGGAAGGACGTGAAGTAAGCACCGGTTCGCGCGGCAGCGTGTGGGGACACGTTGCCAGCGACGTACCGGTGTACCGGTCGTCGCCGTCGAAAACACAACAAGACAGATACGGAGACTCCAAATGGGAGCAATCGCCAACCGGCGCTCGATTATGAGCCTGTTTTCTCGGCCTACGTGCATTCACAGCCACCGCACGCGCCTCGTGCTGGCTGAGAAGAGCATTAACATCGATATCGTGACAGTCGAAGGGGACGACCTGCCCGAAGACCTGCTCGATCTAAACCCTTACCACACAGTGCCGACACTCGTAGACCGCGACCTCGTGCTGTACGACTCTCGTGTCATCATCGAATACCTCGATGAGCGTTTCCCGCATCCGCCGCTTATGCCCGTCGATCCGGTGACGCGCGCTCAGTTCCGCCTGGCGCTGTTCCGCATCGAAAACGACTGGTACAAGCTTGCCGAGCAGATCGAAGATGCGGCCGAGAAAAAGGCCAACACACGCGCACGCAAGATCCTGAAGGAAAGCGTGCTGGCCAGCGCCGAAGTATTTGCGGCCAAAGAGTTCTTCCTGGGCGACGAGTTCTCCCTCGTCGACGCCAGCGTCGCACCGCTGCTCTGGCGGCTGTCGAGCTACAACATCGACCTTGGCAAAGGTGGCGCAGCCATCGAGGCCTACATGGAACGCATGTTCGCGCGGCCCTCGTTCCGTGCCAGCCTGACAGAGCTCGAGCAGGAGATGCGGCTGTAGGCCGCCCTGGTGCCGACCGTGAGTGACGGCGAGCGGCGCATCTCCTCAAAACGGCCCTACCTGATTCGGGCCATGCACGAGTGGATGAGCGACAACGGCCATACACCGCATCTCGTCGTCGACGCCGAGATGCCGGGTGTCGTCGTGCCCACGGAGCACATCCAGGACGGGCGCATCGTACTCAACATCAGCTACTCGGCGGCGCATGCGCTGCAGCTCGACAATGACGCCGTGTCGTTTCGAGCCCGTTTCGGTGGCAGCCCGTTCGACGTGCGCGTACCCGTTCCGAGCATCCTGGGCATCTACGCCCGCGAGACGGGGCAGGGCATGGTGTTCTCTGATGGCGGGCCCGAAAAACCCGAGCCCGAGCCAAACGATAACGGCGACGACAACGGTCGCCCGTCGCACCTCAAGATCGTCAAGTAACGCGACGGGCGCGCGCCCACTTAGCCTGCGGCGACGATGACCTGTTGGTCGATGAGATCGCAGAGGCAGTGAATCGCGACGAGGTGAATCTCCTGGATCCGCGCCGTGCGCGGTGACGGCACCCGAATCTCAATATCACCCTCTCTCAGCATGCCGGCCATTCGGCCGCCATCGCGCCCAGTGAGCGCCACGATGTGGCCGCCCCGTTCGTGGCAGGCTGTCATGGCGCGGCAGACGTTTTCCGAATTGCCGGACGTGGAGATCGCGAGCAGCACATCGCCCGTATTGAGCAATGCGCGAACCTGTTTCGAGAACACTTCTTCGTAGGCGTAGTCATTGGCGATAGACGTCAACGTCGACGAGTCTGTCGTCAACGCCATGGCTGGCAAGCCCGGCCGTTCCATTTCGAAGCGGTTCAGGAGCTCCGAGGAGAAGTGCTGTGCGTCGCCGGCCGAACCCCCGTTGCCGCAGGACAGGATTTTGCCGCCGGCGAGGATGCTCCGGCTCATGAGGTCTGCGGCTGCAACCAGCGGCTCGGGCAGCACGTCTGCCGCAGCCTGCTTCACGGCAAGGCTTTCCTCAAACTGTTTCTGAACGCGTTCCAGGTAGGCCACGGTGGCACTCGCTCCCTATTCACTAAGCCTGAAATTCTAACGGATTCCGGGGCTTAACCCCAGTCCGAAGCGGGCTAGCCGGCGCGGAACGCGTCCTGGTGCCAGGCGATATCGGTATGCCCGTCGCCGTGCGCATCGAACGCGACGACGTCGAACCGCATACGGGCCTGCGCCCACTGCGGCTGGCGCAGCAGGAAGAACTGCGCAGCCTGTATGAGTCGTCGCTGCTTGCTTCGATTCACGGATGCCGCTGCGCCGACGCGCGCCCGGGCGCTGCGGTAGCGGACCTCGATGAACACGAGTGTGGCGCCGTCGCGCATGATCAAGTCAATCTCACCGAAGCGACTGTGGAAGTTGCGCGCAATGGGCACGAGGCCGTGATCGCAGAGGTGGCTTGCGGCGCGCTCTTCCCAAAGCGTGCCTGCGGCACGCCGACCCAAAGCGCTAGTCCAGCGTGATGATCGTGGGCTGCCGCGATGTGGCGCCGCCCGAGTCGAATTCGTCGTCGCCGTTGTCGTCGAAAGCATCGTCAAAAGGCGTGTCGGGATTGTCTAGGCCTGAAGGCGCCATGGGATCGACACGCGGGTCCAGTGCCGGCAGTGCGACCGTCTGACCACGCTGGAACACGGCCCAGTCGGTGCTGCGACGAATATCGCCCGAGGCACGAAGCTCAAGCTCGCCCGTCGCGCCCTGCCAGCGCTGTGGCGGCAGCGTGCCACCAAGTGCAGCGGCAACCTGGGACACCGCACCGTAAGCGTCATAGCCCAGCGCAAACAGGCGGGGCTGGCGTCTCGCCGAAGCGAGCGCGGCGCTCGCCACCGTCAATGGGGTTGGCTCGCCGCGCATGTCGGCCGTCAGCCAGGGGATTTCCGTGAAGCGCACGCCCTCGAGGTCGCGGGCACGAACCTCGCGGCCTGGCGCGTTAACGGCGCTTGTGGCGTAGACGGGCAGGTCACCCGAGTAGTGGAATCGGAATTGCGGGCGCAGGCGCTCGGCGCTGGCCGACCCGGCGGCCATAAAGATGAAGTCGACGTCGGCCCGGCGCCGAGGCTCAAACTGCAGGGGCTGGCCGACCAGCGAGCGCATGCGGCGGTACCGCGTGACGCTGTCGTCGAGCAGCATCGTCGATTGGATCTCGCTCGAATAGTCGGTGTCCTCGGCAATGTAGGTCGCGTAGTCGAGCACAACACCGCCGTAAGCAGAGAAGGTGTCCGCGAAGGCCTGCAGCACGCGTTCGCCCCAGTTGGATGCTGGCACGAAGGCAACCGCGCGGCGGTGGCCGTCGCCGATTGCACGCAGCGCGGCCGCTGCGGCCTCGTCTTCGGGTGCCAGCCCAAATTGGAACAGCAGCGGTTGGCCCGTGGGCTCACGCAGGTAGTTGAGCGTCAGCGTCGGTACCGTGAGGTCGCTGTTCATGGCGAGCTCTTCGACCGCCGCGGGCAGGATCGGGCCCACGATGAGCTCGGCACCGTCAGCGACGGCTTGTTGCCAGGCAAGCGTGGCGCCCATTTCGGCGATGTCGTAGACGCGAACAATGGGTGCGTCGACGCGACCTTGCTGGGCGGCGGCATAGTGACCCAGGAAGCCGTCGCGAACGGCCTCGCCGATGGGCGCAGCGCGACCTGAGAGCGTCGCCAGCAGGGCGACCTGCCGCGGTTCCAGGCGTTCCGGGCCCGGTGGCTGACCGTCCGGGTTCCTAAGGATTGTGTCGAGTGCCGGGTGCCCCGGGTACTGGCGGGTCCAGCCCGCGATGCCTGCGCGCGGGCCGGCTTCGGTGGAGCCGTCAAAGATCAACCCCAACGCGATCCAACCCGCGACGACACGGTCGCCAGCGCGTGTCGCGGCGTCACGCAGTCGCGCCGGGTCTGCGCGCAGCAGCCCGTCCCAAATGCGCGTGTGGTTCGCCTGGATTTCTTCCGATGTGCTCAGCCAGAGCTCGCGGCGATTGAGCGTGCTGACGGCCTCGAGCGGCTGCCCGGTCAGGAATAGCGCCGTGCCGCGTTCCCCCTCAAGGTCGATGCGCTGGTTCAGCGTGACCCCGCGCATGTCGACCTTGTCGAGCAGCGCCAGGGACTCGACGCCGTTGTCTTGCAGGTTTGCCAGCGCGGCTCGCGCGACAAGCCAGTCGGTGACGCGATCAGCGGCACGGGGCTCTGCCACGCGGCTGATGGCGACGCCGGCACGCGAGGCATCGCCCGCGGCCGTGAAGGCACGCGCCGCGCGCAACAGCAGGCGGTCGCGCTCGCCACCTTCGGCCAGGCCCGCGAGCTCGAGGTACACGGTCGCGGCGCGCTCGGGCTCGCCCGCGTCCATCAGACGTTGTGCCCGAGTTTCACTGACGGTATTGCCGGGCAGGCTTGTGCAGCCCGCAACGAATGCGAGCAGCAGTAAGAGGACCGAGAGGTGAGTGCGAATGAGCGACCGTTGGGTCATGATGGGGGTTCTCCCGCAGGGGACCGGTTAAGGTCATGCTGACAGCCAATGATACCGCGCGCCGCGGGCCCGCGCCGTGAGCCAGGACGTCGACAACGTCGCCGAAGGACGGCTCGAAGTCGTGGCCACGCCGATCGGCAACCTCGGTGATGCCAGCACCCGCATGCGCGACGTGTTGGCTGCGGCAGATCTTGTGGTTGCAGAAGATACGCGGCGCACAGGGCGGCTGCTCACGCAGTTTGGCGTCGATCGCCCGCTATTTGCATTACATGACCACAACGAGGCCGAGGTGGTTCCCGGGCTCGTCGCGCGCATGCGCGACGGCGCGCGCCTGGCACTGGTCTCGGACGCGGGAACACCTGCCATCAGTGACCCGGGCTTTCGGTTGGTCCGTGCCACGCTGGCCGAAGGCCTGCGCGTGAGTCCTGTACCAGGCGCCGTGGCGCTCGTTGCGGCCTTGTCAGTGTCCGGGCTGCCCACAGATCGCTTCACTTTCGAGGGCTTTCCACCGGCCAAGGCGAAGGCTCGGCTTGCGTCGTTTCAGGCGCTGGCCGATGAGCCGCGCACGCTGGTGTTCTACGAAGCCGTTCACCGCATCGAGGCCAGCTTGCGTGACGCCGTGGCCGCATTTGGTGGCGAGCGCCCGGCGTTTCTCGCGCGCGAGCTCACCAAGATGCACGAGCAGTGTGTCAGCGACTCGCTGGCTGGCTTGCTGGCGGCGGTGGCGACGGGGCAGGTCCCCGCAAAGGGCGAATTCGTGCTGGCTATCGCCGGAAACCCCACGGCGGGTGACCCCGAGCTCGTGCGCGTCGGTGCCAGCGAGCTTATGCGGCGCCTACTGGCGGCTGGTCTGTCGCGCGGTGATGCCGCCAGGCTTGTCGCCGGCGTTTCCGGGCTGTCGCGCAACGATCTCTACGCGGCCACCGTTGAAGACTGACGTTGCGCTTGCCGCGCCTCATCCGCTGACCTATCGTTGCCCGCGGAGCCGGCCGGGTGACCGCTGCGCCTTGTGCGTGGAGGAAAGTCCGGGCTCCTTCGGACAGGGCGCCAGGTAACGCCTGGGGGGCGCGAGCCCACGGAAAGTGCAACAGAAAATATACCGCCACGTTCGCGTGGTAAGGGTGAAATGGTGCGGTAAGAGCGCACCGCGGCGCTGGTAACAGCGGCGGCAAGGTAAACCCCGCCCGGAGCAAGACCAAATAGGGGAGCAGCGGCCTTCGGGCTGCAGCGCCGGTTCCGAGCGCGTTCCCGGGTAGGTCGCTACAGCGTCACGGCGACGTGACGCGCAGATGAATGGTTACCCTCGACAGAACCCGGCTTACAGGCCGGCTCCCTATCATCCCGCCGTGCCCGGATTTGCCCCGGGCGCGGCCTTTTTTTGCCCGATTTCCCCATTAGCCTGCGATCTGAATGACAGGGCTGGACAGGCGTTTGCGCAAACCAGGTGCCGCATCCCGCCCGCGAGACGCTGTCGCTTTGTGGCGACCGCAATCTGTCCGCTTATGTAAGAAAACGACGTAAGGCGCTGAATTACCGTTCCTTGTCATTGGCTGAAACGCCGACAAGTTCTTTCAAATCGCGCCTAAGTGACTGTGCGAGCTCACAGTTTTGCTGTTTTCGGTTGACGCTCCCGAGGCCCGTTTCTATAGTGGCAAAAAGTGGGTATTAGTGGGGATTGATGGGGTTTCCCGTCGTTTTTGACACATGTTTCGGGGTCTCAACAAGGTAACGGTCGATG
>JBCCBB010000085.1:0-11485 GCA_039814545.1 Pseudomonadota bacterium | reverse complement strand
GCTATCATCGGCGGCGTTTTGGGGCGGACACCCGCTGGCCCCGGTTGGCGGCGTGATCGAGAAACAGCCCGGCAGGCGTCCGGGCCGGAGAAAAACTATGCATCGTTGGTTGGCCGCACTCGTGTTTGCGGCGTGTCTCCTCGCAGCACAGGGCGCTCAGGCGCTCGGTCTCGGCGAGATCACGACCCGCTCGGCCCTGAACGAGCCCATGGACGCGGAAATTGCGCTGCTTGGTGCAACTCCGGACGAACTGACGACGCTGGAGGTGAGACTCGCTTCGCGCGACACGTTTGACCGCTACGGCATCGATAAGCCCGCGTTTCTCAACAACTTTCGCTTCAAGCTGCGCGGCGGTGCCAACCCCGCCATCGAGATCACCTCGTCGCAGCCCGTAACGGATCCTTTTGTCACGATGCTCGTGGAGGCCGTCTGGCCCCGCGGCCGTTTGCTGCGCGAATACACGATTCTGCTCGACCCGCCGACCTACGCAGCGCCGCAGGCGCAGACGACAGCACCGGCGCCCGTAAGACGCACGCCGCCGCCCCAGCGGGAGAGCCGCTCAAGCGGCGCGGTACAGCGCTCGAGCGCTCCGGCGCCCGCGCGACTTGAAGGCGATCAGTACCGCGTACAGCGCAACGACACGCTCTGGGAGATCGCCGAGCGCGTCCGTCCTGACGACAGCATCTCGATCAACCAGGTCATGCTGGCGATCTTCGAGGCCAACCCGCAGGCCTTCGACGGCAACATCAACAGACTGAACGCCGGCGCCGTACTGCGGCTTCCGAGCTCCGACTCGCTGTACAACGTCAACCGTTCGGCCGCACTGCAGGAAGTGCGCCGCCAGATGCAGGACTGGCGTGGTGAGAGCAGCGGCACGCTGGTTCTGACGCCACCCGAGGAGGGTGCGGGCGTATCGGGACCGAGCACGGCAAGCACGCGCCCGGGGACGACGGGCACCAGCAGCGCGTCGAGCGCCGAGGTTGAGCGTCTGCGCCGTGAACTCGCCGAGCGCGAGCGACAGCTTCAGATCCAGAACGAAGAAATGGCGCGGCTGCAGCAGCAACTCGCTAATCAGGACGCAGCAGCAGCTGCGGCCGCCGCGGCCGCGGCTGAAGAAACGCCCGTGTCGACGCAGGACCTCTACGCAGATACCGACGATGCGGCTGACGACGAGACGGACGCGGCAGCCGCCGCCGACGCCGGCGAGGACACGACGGACGGCGCAGCGGACGGCATCTTTGCAGAATCGGGCGACGATGCAGACACCACCACGACAGCAGACGCCACGGACGACACGGCAGAAGATGCTGCCGAGGAAGCGACCACACGACCGGCCCCGGCCGCGGTTGTAACCACGCCCGAAGAAACCTCGCTGGTCGAGAGCCTGCTGAACAACGTTTACGCCTGGGTGATTGCCGGTGTGGCTCTTCTTGGTGGCGTCGCGCTCGTCTTCGCGCGCCGACGCGGTGCCGACGACGACCCGACGGGCACCTGGGAGGCGCTGGATTCCGCCGACCTCGAAGACCTCGATGGCACGCTGGCCGCGACCGGCCGCCTGCGCGACATCGGCACGGCGAAGCGCGTCGATACCTCGACCACGGCCGAACAACCCGCACTCGACTCCACGGACAGTTTCGAGGCGACGGCACCTGTTGACGACATCGAGCCCACGGCTGAGGCTCAGGCGATCGGCGACGATGAAGACACGAGCGCCGGATACTCGCTCGACGATACCTTCAGTTCAGAAACGGCGATCAATCTCGACCAGTCTGATCCGCTCGCAGAAGCCGATTTCCACATGGCCTATGGTCTGTACGACCAGGCCGCGGACCTCGTTAAGGGCGCGTTGGCTGTTGATCCCTCGGACAACCGACTCAAGGCCAAGCTCGCCGAAATCTACTTCGTCTGGGGCAACCAGGACGGTTTCGTAGCGGCCGCGGAAGACTTGAAGTCGGGCGTCGACGCCAGCGACCCCGAATGGAACAAGGTCGTGATCATGGGCCAGCAGATTGCGCCGGCACACGCCCTGTTCAGCGGCGCAGTGGCGAGCTCTGAAGGCGGCGATCTCGATCTGTCGCTCGACGAGACGCGCGCCACGCCGGCATCGATCGATGCCGAGATTGGCGGCGATGATGATGGCTTCGGTGAAGTCTTTGACACCGCGACCGCAGATTCGGATGACGATGGCACCATTGAGCAAGTGGCGGCCGATATCAGTGGCATTGATTTTGAGTTTGATGAGGCGATGGTCTCTGACGACGACAAAGCGGCTGCAGGCGACACGAGTGCATCTGGCGTCGACTTCGAGTTTGACGGGGATGCGCTGGAAGACGGCACGATCGAACAGCCCGTGGATCTTGGTGATCTGGGCGGTGGTGACGGCGGCTCAGCGACGGCCGAGATCGACATCTCCGACCTTGACCTCAACACGGGTGATCTTGAGTCGTCACTGGGCGATGCGGCTGACGACATCTCGGGCGACCTGCTTGAAGCGACGGGCGTCACCTCGGTACTGCCAGATGACTTTAAAGTGAGCCTGCCCGACGCGCCGGCTGACGATGAGGAAACGGTGCTGGCGGATACGAGCGCCTTCTCAGATGCGACACTGGAGATGCCGTCGGACGGCGCCAATGACGCAACGAGCGAGATGCCGGCCATTGATGCCACGAGCGACATGCCGGCTTTCGACGAAACGGATGCGGGCGACGCCACGGCGATCCGCCCCGCAGGTGCGATCGGCGACGTCGACCTCGACGTGGCCGACCTCACCACGGAATTGGCTGTCGATGATCTCGGCGACGCTGACGCGACGCGTGAGCAACCTCAGGTGGATGCCGGTTCGACGCTGTTCTCCGAGGAAGTGTTCGCGGGTGAAGAGGGCGTTGATCCCGACGCGGACACGGGCCTGAATCTGGCCATCGATGGCGAGGACACGGGTAACACGAACGTGGCGGAAGTGGGCACCAAGCTCGACTTGGCACGCGCCTATGTCGACATGGGCGACCCTGATGGGGCGCGCAGCATCCTCGAAGAGGTCCTGCAGGAAGGTGACGACGAGCAGCAGGGCGAAGCCCAGAAGCTGCTCGACAGCCTAGGCTGAGGCCGGCTACCCATCACGTGCCCCGTATCGCGCTCGGCGTCGAGTACGACGGCACCCGCTTCTGCGGCTGGCAACGCCAGGATCATTGTGAATCGATTCAGGGCGCGCTCGAACGCGCCCTGTCCGTTGTGGCAAACGAAGCCATCACCGTGCACTGCGCCGGCCGCACCGACACGGGTGTGCACGGCACCGGGCAAGTCGTGCACTTCGACTGTGCAGCGGAGCGCCAACCCGATTCTTGGATACTCGGTGGTAACAGCAATCTGCCCGACGATGTCGCCATTCGCTGGTCCCGTCAGGTCGAAGATGATTTTCACGCGCGTTTTGATGCCATTGAGCGCCGCTACCGCTACCTAATTCTCACTGGGCGCAGCCGCAGTGCGCTGTACGCGCAGCGGGCCTGGTGGCTCCATGACCGCCTGGATGCCGATGCGATGCAGGCCGCAGCGGCTGCGCTAGTGGGTGAGCACGATTTCACGTCGTTCCGAGCGGCGGGCTGCCAGTCCAACTCGCCCATTCGTGATCTGCGGCACGTCCGCGTACGCCAGCACGATGATTGGATCGTCATTGATGTAGCTGCCAACGCGTTTCTTATGCACATGGTCCGCAACATGGTCGGACTGCTGCGTGTGTCAGGCCGCGGCGAGGCCGATGCGGCCGCCGTGGCCGACGTCCTGGCGGCACGTGATCGAACGCTGAGCGCTGCCGCGGCACCATCGTGCGGCTTGTACCTCACTGAGGTGCACTACCCCGAATCATGTGGCGTCCCGTGCCCGGTGCCGGGTGATGCGCTGGCGCCCACACTGCCTCTTATTCCGACCCGCGGCGTGACGGCTGCGTCCGACGAATTGCGGTAGACTGCGCGCCATGAGCTGGTTTGAAAAAATCATGCCGTCGCGCATCACGACGGAGCGGCGGACAAAGTCAGTCCCCGAAGGCCTCTGGATTCAGTGTCCGCACTGCGGCGCGCAACTCTACCGCGCCGAACTCGCGCGCAACATGCTGGTGTGCCCGAAGTGTGGCCACCACATGCGCATGGGCGCACGCGACCGTTTGCGCACGTTCTTCGATGAGGGTGCGTTTACGGAAATTGGCGAGAACCTGCAGCCGCAGGACCCGCTCAAGTTTCGCGATAGCAAGCGTTATAAGGACCGCATCGTTCAGGCGCAAAAGAACACGGACGAGCAGGACGCACTGATTGCTGCCCACGGCGAATTGTTCGGAATACCCGTCGCCGCCGCGGCATTCGAATTCAAGTTTATGGGCGGTTCGATGGGCGCCGTCGTGGGGGAGCGATTCAGGCTGGCGGCAAAGCACGCGCTCGAGAACAAGGCCCCGCTCGTATCGTTTTCGGCGAGCGGTGGCGCGCGCATGCAGGAGGCGCTGTTCTCCTTGTTTCAGATGGCGAAGACGAGTGCGGCGCTGGCCGAGTTGTCCGAAGCAGGCGTGCCCTACATTTCGGTGCTCACTGACCCGACGACGGGCGGTGTATCGGCCAGCCTAGCGATGCTTGGTGACATCAACATCGGCGAACCGCGCGCGCTCATTGGTTTTGCGGGCCGTCGTGTCATCGAGCAAACGGTTCGCGAGACCTTGCCCGAAGGCTTCCAGCGCAGTGAATTCCTGCTCGAGCACGGCGCGCTCGACATGGTCGTCGATCGTCGCGAGATGCGCGAGCAGATCGCGGACCTGATCCGCAAGATGACGCACCGTCCCGCGCGCCTCAGCGAAGACACGGCGACGCTCAAGGCGCTCGATCTCAGTGAGCAGGACACCGCCGACTGACGGCAGGCCCTACCGCCCGACAGCTGCGTTGTCTCGCTGGCTCGCCCGGCTGGCGCAGCTCGACCCCGGTCGTATGGTGCTGGGCCTCGAACGCATTGCGGCGGTGTACGGCCGGCTCGATGCCGATATGGCTGTGCCGACGGTGGTCGTCGCGGGCACAAACGGCAAAGGCTCCTGTGTTCACCTGCTCGATGCGCTGTTAAGTGCGCAGGGAATTCGCGTCGGGCGCTACACCTCGCCGCACCTCGTCGATTTTCGCGAACGCATTCATATTGGCGGCATACCCGTTTCTGACGACGCGCTGGTGGCAGCCTTCGAAGCGGTCGAGTTGGCCGGCGGCGACACAGAGCTCAGCTATTTCGAGTACGCGACCCTGGCGGCATTCGCTGTGTTCCGCGCCGAGCCTGTTGGCGCGCGCGTACTCGAGGTCGGCCTGGGCGGCCGGCTCGATGCCGTCAATGTCGTTGCCGCCGACGCTGCCTTGCTGACGAACGTTGGGCTCGACCACCAGCGTTGGCTCGGTGACACCCGCGAGGCCATCGGGCACGAGAAGGCCGGTATTTTCCGCCACGGCACGCCTGCGATCATCGCAACCCGCGATGTGCCTGACAGCGTGCTATCTCACGCAGCCAAGGTGGGTGCCCGAATGCTGAGGCTCGGTGAGGATTTCGATACTGACGATTGCCCGGGTAGTTGGACGTGGCGCGGTGCCGAGCGCGTCATTACGGCGCTCGACGCACACTGCGATGCTGCAATGCGCGACAATGCCAGTGGTTGCCTGGCCGTGCTGGAAGCCATGTCGCTGTTGCCCGATGAGACGGCCGTGCGAGGGTCAGTGGCGACCGCGCGGCCACCGGCGCGGCTCGAACAGGTCGAAGGCGCCCCGCCTGCGCTGCTTGACGTCGCGCACAATGTCGAGTCCGTGGCGCGACTGCGCGCGTGGCTCGAGTCCAACCCATCCACGGGCGGCAATACCCTGGTGTTTGGCGCCATGCGTGACAAGCCCGTGGACGCCATGCTGCAGCAGCTGGCGCCCGTCACGGCGCGCTGGATCGCCGTCGCCGCGGACGGCGGGCGCCCATTAGAGGCAGATCTGCTCGCGCGGCACATGATTCAGGCGTCCGGGCTGCCCGCGCTCGTTGCGGGCTCACCCACTGCCGGCATGCGCGAGGCACGCAGGCTGACGCCAGCCGATGGACGAATCGTCGTCGCGGGCTCGTTCCCGGTCGTTGGCGCCGTGCGCGCTCGGCTATAATCCGGCCCCATGGAACGACCTGCGAAAGAGCGTTTGATTGGCGCTGTCGTCATCGTCACCGTGGCATGGCTTTTGATCCCCGTGTTCCTCGACGAGGGTGGTGGGGACGGTGATGCCGTGGTATCGCGAGAGCTTGCCCTGCCTGATTCGGATGCGGCCGGCGGTGCCACGCTGCGGCGCGAGACAGTAGCGCTCGGCGAACCCGAGGACGCCACGAGCCGTGTTTCGTCACCCGAGGTGGCGCCCGTAACGGCGCTACCCCTGCCCGAGGCTGACACTACGGTCGCTCGGGAAGATAGCCCTGCAGAGGAATCGACTGCGGAAGAGGCGGCGGCCCCACCCGAGACGGGGCCCGAGGCTGAGCCTGTAGTGACCACGCCGACGTCCCGTGATCCCAGCCCGGTCGAGACCGTCGTTTCGGTACCCGAGCAGGCACCCGAAACGCCACCGCAGCCCGTCGCGGCGACAGACGATGGTCAGCTCTGGGCCGTCCAAGTCGGCAGTTTTTCGAACCGCGAGAATGCGCAACGACTGGCCAGTGAGCTACGCGGCCGCGGGCTGCTCGCCTTCCTGAGCCAGATCGAGTCAGGTGGGAATACCCTGCATCGGGTCCGGGTGGGGCCCCAGGCCAGCCGCGACGAAGCGGCCGAGGTGGCCGCGGCGCTTAAGGCCAGTGGTCAGGGTACGCCCGCCGTCGTCCCCTACCCCTGAATCACATGCGCGTACCGGTCAACCGCACGCCTCTGATAAGCTTGCGGCGTTTTTTCGCCTGCGCCGCGCTATGACCGTTCTAGATTGGGTTTTCATCGCGATCATCGTCGTATCGATCGTGGTCGGTGTGTTCCGCGGTTTCGTCAAGGAGGCGGTCTCGCTGGCCGCCCTCGTGATCGCCGTATGGGCGGCATTCCAGTTCGCCCCGGCAGGCGAGGGCCTGCTCGGCGGCTGGATTGAATCTCCCGCGCTCAAGACCTGGGTCGCGCGCATCGCGATCTTCACGCTTGTCCTGATGCTGGGTGGCCTCGCGGGTTGGAGCATCTCTCACTTCCTGAACCAGGTCGGGATGTCTGGTGTCGACCGCACCTTGGGGGCCGGGTTTGGCTTTTTGCGCGGCGCGGTCATCTGTGGACTCATCGTGATCGCCGGCCCGTATCTAGAGCTCGACGGCGATGACTGGTGGCAAGAATCGAAGCTGCTGCCCTTTGCGACTTCGATGGCAAAGTCGATTTCAATCATTGCGCCCAAGGCATTCGATTACCTGCGTGATGAAATCTCCCCGGAGACCGAGCCTGATACTGAGGTGCGTACCTGATGTGCGGTATCGTGGGCATCTACGGCCATTCGCCCGTCAACCAGGCGATCTATGACGCGCTGACCGTTTTGCAGCACCGGGGGCAGGACGCCGCGGGCATCGTCACCAGCGACGGCGAGCGCATTTTCCAGCGCAAGAAAAACGGCCTCGTGCGTGACGTCTTTCAGCAGCGACACATGCTGCGGCTGCGCGGCAACGCGGGCCTCGGTCATGTGCGCTACCCGACGGCGGGCTGCTCCAGTTCAAGCGAGGCGCAACCGTTCTATGTGAACTCGCCGTTTGGTGTGCTCCTGGCGCACAACGGCAACCTGACCAATGCGACGGAGCTTGATCGCATGCTCGTCGGCAAAGACCGGCGCCACCTGCACACGGGCTCCGACAGCGAGGTCCTGCTCAACGTGCTCGCGCATGAGTTGGGCGATGCGAACGACGAGCAGCTCACGCCGAATGGCGTGTTCAAGGCCGTCTCCAAATTGCACGCACGCTGCTCTGGCGCCTACGCCGTCGTGGCCATGGTGATCGGCAATGGCCTGCTGGGCTTTCGAGACCCCTGGGGTATTCGGCCGCTGGTGCTCGGGCACCGCGATACGGCTTCGGGCCGGGAGTACATGCTGGCGTCCGAGAGTGTTGCGCTCGACGCGCTGGGCTTCTCTCTCATGCGTGATGTGAGCCCAGGCGAGGCGGTCTATATCGACCGTGATGGCGCGTTGCACACCCATCAGTGTATCGCACCTAAGAGCTACTCGCCCTGCATCTTCGAATATGTCTACTTTGCGCGCCCCGATTCGATCGTCGACAACATTTCGGTGTACAAGGCGCGGCTGCGCATGGGCGACACGCTCGCGGAAAAAATTCTCCAGGAGCGCCCCGATCACGACATCGACGTCGTGATTCCCATCCCCGACACGAGCCGCACCGCGGCCGTGCAGGTCGCGCACGCGCTGGGGGTAAAGTATCGCGAAGGCTTCATCAAGAACCGTTACATCGGCCGCACGTTCATCATGCCGGGCCAGGAACAGCGCGAGCGTTCCGTGCGCCGCAAGCTCAATGCGATCGACCTTGAGTTCCGCAACAAGAACGTGTTGCTCGTCGACGATTCGATCGTGCGCGGTACCACCTCGCAGCAGATCATTCGAATGGCACGCGAAGCAGGGGCGCGCAAGGTGTACTTCGCGTCTGCGGCACCACCGGTGCGTTATCCCAATGTGTACGGTATCGATATGCCTGCAGCGCCCGAGCTTGTGGCCAATCGCCGCAGCGAAGCCGAGATCGAGGCCGAGATTGGTGCGGACTGGCTGATCTACCAGGACCTCGACGGGCTCGTCGATTCCGTGGCACACAAGCACGCGCACATCACCAGTTTTGACACCTCGTGTTTCTCAGGCGAGTACGTCACGGGCGACGTGTCGGACACCTACTTGGCACGCATCGAAGCCTCGCGCGCTGACGCTGTGCGCAACGCCAGCGACGAAGACGATCGACGCGCCGGGCTTGGCGAACACCGTTACGTGGTATGAGCGCGGTGGCCAACACGATTGGCGACGGATTCGAGGCCGAGGTCCCGGAGCCGATTCGCGCGTTCTTGGGCGTCCCCTCATCGACGGACTGGGCCGATGCATTGGCCGCCGATCTGGAGACGCTCCTGATCGACCATGCGAACTGTGAACTCAAGGCGGCAGCCAGCGCATTGGCACTCATGCGCCGCTATCCCGAGCGCACGAATCTGATCTATCGCATGTCGCGGCTCGCGCGCGAGGAGCTGCGCCACTACGAGCAGGTGCAGCAGCGCATGGAGACGCACGGCATTGCTATGCGGCAGTTGTCTGCCTCGGCGTATGCCGCAGGGCTCAAGGCTGTGGCGTTGCGGGACGAGCCATTACGTCTCGTCGACACGCTGATCATTGGTGCGCTGATAGAAGCGCGCTCCTGCGAACGGTTCGCGCTCATCGCGCCCCGGCTGCCCGAATCGCTGGCGCGTTTCTACCGTGGCTTGCTGGCGAGCGAGGCTCGCCACTTCGAGCATTACCTTGAGCTCGCGCGCGAGGCCGCGGACGGGGATGACGACGTGGTGGCCACGCGACTCGCGATCCTGCGTGAACGCGAACAGGTGCTGATCGTGACGCCTGCCGACACGCTGCGTTTTCACAGCGGCCCACCGGCCGCCCACTAGCACGCGCTTATCGCGGCAATGCCGCGAGTTCGAAGCCGGCCTGCGTCCAGCGGCCCACGCTACCTTGGGTGTACCAGTCACCAAGTACGATGCGCCGCGCCTTGCGCCCGTCCGCGCACGTCAGGTCGTGCACCGCGGGTCGGTGCGTATGGCCGTGCAGCAGCGTGTCGACGTCGGCCGCCCTCAGGGCCGCTTCGATGGCCTCGGCGTTCACGTCCATGATGTCCATCGACTTGTCCGCATTGGCTGCGCTGGATTCTGCACGCGCGTCACCGGCGAGCTGGCGCCTGGCCTCGACGGGCAGGGACAGCACCTGCTGCTGCCAGGCTGGGTCGCGTACCATGCGTCGCGCAGCCTGGTACTCGTGGTCATCGGTGCAGTAGCGGTCGCCGTGGCTCAGGAGCACCGTTGTACCGTAGATCTCGTGAACAACAGGGTCGTCGAGCACGTCGAATCCGGTGCGTTCCGCAAACTGCTCGCCAATGAGAAAATCTCTGTTGCCGTGCATGAAATAGCAGCGCACGCCTGTTGCGCTGTAATCGGCGAGCAGGTCCTGCACCCGGTTGTAGTAGGGGTCGGGTTCATCGTCGCCGATCCAGGCTTCAAACAGGTCACCCAGGATGTAGAGCGTTTCGGCGTCGCGCGCCTCGCCTCTGAGAAACGCCTCGAACTGGTCGCCGATGTCGGGGCGACTCGGTTCAAGGTGCAGGTCTGAGATGAACAGCGTCGTCATCAGTCCGTCGCACCCTCGAGCGCTTCGCGGGCGGCATCGAGTTCGGCCTGCACACGCGCTGCGACTTCCTCGTCGGTGAGGATGCGCATGCTGCGTACGATGGCCGGCACCGCAGGCACCTCCTTGGCGAACGGACCGCCCGGGCCTGTCGGGATGTTGCCGATTTTCTCGACGGTCTCCATGCCTGAGGTGACGCGTCCGAACACGGTGTAGCCCCAGCGATCCGAGCGCGGGTCGAGCGCGGAGTTGTCCTTGAGGTTGACGTAGAACTGTGTCGTGGCGGTGTGCGGCGGTTCGTCACGGGCCATGGCCACGGTGCCAAACTCGTTGCTCAGGCCGTTGCCCGACTCGTTGATCATCAAAGGCACGTCGGCTGTGGGGCTGTAGTCGGTCTTGTGGCCGCCGCCCTGGATCACGAAGTCCTTGATGACCCGATGGAAGATTGTGCCGTCGTAGTAGCCTTCCTGCACGCGCTCAGCAAAACGCGCAGCAGTCACCGGTGCGCGTCGACCCTCGAGCTCAATAACGAACTCGCCGTGACTCGTGGTGACCAGCACCTGGGGAAAGCCCGCAAGCGGTTCGGGTAGCTCCTGGGCAGACACAGGCAGGCAGGTCAGCGTCATCGACAGGGCAATCAGGGTGGCAGCGCGCATGGGAAGGGATCCTCGGGCTCGGGCTGGCGGCACGATAGCAGAGCGGGGCGTCCGCGCCCAAGCCGCGCGCGTTGACTGCCCCTGGGGCCAAACGTATGATTCGCCTCGCGAAGCGGGTCGTACAGGCCCTTTCGCGATCGGAGCTGTCACTCGGGGCATGGCGCAGTCTGGTAGCGCATCTGCTTTGGGAGCAGAGGGTCGGGAGTTCGAATCTCTCTGCCCCGACCATCACCCCGCTGGACCGCGGGTCTGCAAGGCGTCCCGGATGCGCCCGTAGCTCAACCGGATAGAGCAACGGCCTTCTAAGCCGTGGGTTGCAGGTTCGAGTCCTGCCGGGCGTGCCAGCCTCGATGGAATGCCACAAACAGTGGTGGGCGTAGCTCAGTTGGTAGAGCCCCGGGTTGTGATCCCGGTCGTCGTGGGTTCGAGTCCCATCGTCCACCCCATTCCCACCTTGTTCTTGTTGCCGCGCAACATTCG
>JBCCBB010000074.1:0-13896 GCA_039814545.1 Pseudomonadota bacterium | reverse complement strand
TAATTTGGAGAAGGCAAATGCGCGCTTTTACGCTTTTAGCTACATTTTTATTTGTTTTTGCATCCACTGACATTTATGCACAAGCTGGCGACAATCGTCGACTACCGGGGTATCAGACAGATGATCGCGATCAGACTGAATCGTCGTGGAGCTATACCTTGGGAGTGGGCGTGGCAACCTACCCAACCTATGAGGGTTCTGATGAAACCGAATCGGACTTTATCCCTCTGGTTGATATTACTTATAACGATCGATGGTTTGCGTCAACAGATGCAGGAATAGGGGTACACCTAATAGACGACGGACTCAACTACTTTGGCGCCTCCTATGGGACAGGGTATGAACGCTATGAAGACGACGATTTTCGCGCCTTAGCAGGATTAGGGGACATAGAGCAAGGCGGCGCCTTGCAGCTAGAATATAGCCGTATTGTCTATCATATCGCAGAGCTATCGATCATAGCGGTACGCGACTTTGGCGATAGTGACGCAACAACCATTGATCTTTCAATTGCGAGCGGGTATGGCTTGAGTGAAAGCCAATTCATCGGTGTTGATCTCTCAGCGTCATGGGCAGACGATAACTACATGGACTCATTTTTTTCAGTTTCCCAAGCGGCCATTGATCGCAGAAATAGTTTTCGTTCTGAAGAGCAAAGTCTCGCGGAGCTAGGGAGGCATTCCAGTCAGCACGTGACCAGCGGCATGAGTTCATGACCGTTGAACACTTGTTACTCGCAATCCTCGATATCCCCGAGGTTTACGACCTGTTGCGGGCGCTCGAAGCCGATATCAACCGGCTGCGGCGCGAGCTCAATGAGGTTATTGGACAAACAACGCCTCGTCTCGGCGAGGACGTCGAACAGGAAGTGCAGCCGACGCTGGGATTCCAGCGCGTGGTGCAGCGTGCGGTGTTCCACGTTCAGTCGAGCGGCAAGAAAGAGGTCACGGGCGTCAACGTCCTCGTGGCGATCTTTAGTGAAAAGCAGTCGCAAGCTGTGTATCTGCTCAACCTGCAGGACATCACGCGTCTCGACGTCGTCAACTATATCTCTCATGGCGTGAGCCGTGCGGGAGAGTACGGCGAAGAGGGCGAGAGCATCGGCACGACGGGCGAGAGCGATGATGGCGAGGCGCCGCGCTCGGCGCTCGACGAGTACGCGACCAATCTCAACAGCGAGGCGGAGTCAGGCCGTATCGATCCGCTCATCGGTCGCAAACTCGAGGTCGAGCGTACGATCGAAATCCTCTGCCGGCGCCGCAAGAACAACCCGCTCTACGTGGGCGAGGCCGGCGTGGGCAAAACGGCCATCGCAGAAGGTCTGGCGCGGCTGATCGTTGAGGGCGAGGTGCCCGAAGTGCTCGCTGACGCGACCATCTACTCGCTCGACATGGGTGCGCTTGTGGCGGGCACCAAGTACCGCGGCGACTTTGAGAAACGGCTCAAAGCCGTCGTCAAAGAGCTCTCGGAGGAGCCCGGCGCGGTTCTGTTCATCGACGAGATCCACGCGATCATCGGTGCCGGTGCCGCCTCGGGCGGTGTGATGGACGCGTCCAACCTCATCAAGCCCGTACTGGCCAACGGCCGGCTGCGCTGCATTGGCTCCACGACCTACCAGGAGTACCGGGGTATTTTCGAGAAGGACCACGCACTCGCGCGGCGCTTCCAGAAGATCGACATCCCCGAGCCCTCGGTCGAGGAGACGGTACAGATCCTCGCGGGGCTGCAAAGCCGCTTCGAGGCGCACCACGGCGTGCGCTACGACAGTGATGCGCTGCAGGCCGCGGCCGAGCTTGCGGCCCGGCACATCAACGACCGGCACCTGCCTGACAAGGCCATCGATGTCATCGACGAGGCGGGCGCCAACCTGCGCCTGCAGCCTGAGGCCACGCGCCCCGAGTCGGTGACGCTCGAAGCCGTGCAGAACATCGTCGCGCGCATGGCGCGCATCCCGCCAGCGAGTGTGTCGGTCTCTGATCGCGCCACGCTGCGCAATCTTGAACGCGACCTCAAAATGGTCATCTTCGGTCAGGACGCTGCCATCGAGGCACTCTCGTCTTCGATCAAGATGGCGCGCTCGGGTCTCAACGACGACGAAAAGCCTGTCGGTTCGTTCCTGTTTGCCGGGCCCACCGGCGTCGGCAAGACCGAGGTCACGCGTCAGCTTGCCGCCTCATTGGGCATCGAGCTGCTACGTTTCGACATGTCCGAATACATGGAGCGGCACACCGTGTCGCGACTCATCGGTGCACCGCCGGGCTACGTCGGCTACGACCAGGGCGGCCTGCTCACGGAGGCCGTCAGCAAGAACCCGCACGCGGTCGTGCTGCTCGATGAAATAGAGAAGGCGCACCCCGAGGTCTTCAACCTGCTGCTGCAGGTTATGGATCACGGCACGTTGACGGACAACAACGGTCGCAAGGCCGATTTCCGCAACGTGGTGCTCGTAATGACGACCAACTCGGGTGCGCAGGAAATGAGCCGCGCCTCGATTGGCTTCACGCAACAGGACCACACGAGCGACGGCATGGAAGTCATCCGGCGCACATTTACGCCGGAATTCCGCAATCGACTCGACGCCATTATCCAGTTCGAGCCGCTGGACCCGCATTCCATCGCCCGGGTCGTCGACAAGCTGGTCGTCGAGCTGGAAGGCCGCCTGCTGAGCTCCAACGTCACGCTCGAGCTCACAGACGAGGCGCGCGACTGGATTGCGGATCGTGGCTACGACAAGTCGATGGGTGCCCGGCCCATGGCGCGCATTATCCAGAAGTACGTGAAACGCCCGCTGGCCGACGATCTGCTGTTCGGTGAGCTTTCAGAAGGCGGGCACGTGCGGGTTTGCGTCGTCGACGGCGAACTCGAGCTCGAGTTCGAACGCCAGACTCCCCGTCTGACGCACCAGTCCGACGAAGCGTCCGATGCGCCGTCGGATGAACCACAGGAACCCGGCGCCTGAGGCGCCGGAGTTCGTTCATTCTGGGTAGAGCGTCAGGCGCCGGACGGCACCCGCGCGACACCGGGTACTAGCGACCGCGGTAGACGATACGGCCTTTGCTCAGGTCGTAGGGCGTCAACTCGACCGTGACCTTGTCGCCGGTCAGGATACGAATGTAGTGCTTACGCATCTTGCCCGAGATGTGTGCGGTCACCGTGTGACCGTTCTCGAGCTCTACGCGAAACGTCGTGTTGGGCAGCGTGTCGATAACGACGCCTTCCATCTGAATGGCTTCTTCCTTTGCCAAGTAGCCGTACCTCTTCGAAAAAGTGGCGGAATTGTCCGCAAATGCCTGCGCAATTGCAATGCGCCAGCGCCGATTACGCCAGCGCTTCCGAGATGGGGGCCGGTTGCCAGGCTTTCAAGCGTGTGCAGCAGCGGCCAAGCAGGTCGCAGAACGCCTGACGTGGCAGGTTGGTGGCACCCAGCGATTCCAGATGGGTGGTGTGCATCTGGCAATCAAGTACCGCAAAGCCGTCGCGCTCGAGCAGCGTGCACAGATACCAGAGTGCGAGCTTGGAGGCGTCGGTAAGCCGGTGGAACATCGATTCGCCAAAAAAGGCGCCGTCGATGGCAACGCCGTAGATGCCGCCCGCCAGCTGTCCGTTCCGACTGACCTCTATGCTGTGGGCCCAGCCTGCCTGATGCAGCTCAACATAGGCGCGCCGCATGGCGGGTGTGATCCAGGTGCCTTCCTGGCCCGGGCGCGATTCGGCGCAGGCATCGATAACGCCCGCGAAATCGCGATTGGTCGCGAACGACCAGTCACCGCGTCGGAGCGTCCGTCGCAGTGACCGGCTCGCATGAAAGTCTGCGGGGCGCAGCACCATGCGCGGGTCCGGGCTCCACCAGAGGATGGGCTGACCTTCGCTGTACCAGGGGAAAATTCCGCGCTGGTAGGCGGCCAGCAGCCGCTCGACGGCCAGGTCGCCGCCTGCGGCAAGCAGCCCGTTGGGCTCATCGAGCGCCGATTCGGGGTCGGGGAAATCGACGCCAGGCTGGGTGCCCAGCCAGTACAGGCTCACGACGCGTCTCCGCTGTCGACGGTACGAAACGGCGAGTGGCCATCGATGTAACGCATGTACTGGTCGACGCCCGCGGCCTCGCGTTCGATGTAGTCGCCAATGGCGGCTGCGAATTGCGGGTGGGCGAGCCAGTGCGCCGACGCGGTGCGCACGGGCAGGAAGCCGCGCGCCACCTTGTGCTCGCCTTGCGTGCCAGGTTCGAAGCGCGTGATGCCCTCGTTAATGCAGTGCTCGATACCTTGGTAGTAGCAGGTTTCGAAATGCAGGCTGTGGTAGTCGCGATCGCTGCCCCAGTAACGGCCGTAGAGGCTGTCCGCGCCGCGCAACAGGATGGCCGCAGCGACATTGCGTTCACCGTGCCGCGCGAGCACGACCTCGAACGCTTCGGGTTTGGTGTCGCGCAGTGTCTGGAAAAACTCGAGGTTCAGGTAGGGTGTGTGGCCTCGCGCGGCAAACGTGTAGCTACACAGGCGCCAGGCGTCGGCGAGATCGGCGTCGCTGATTTCGATTGCCGGGATCACCGCGTGGCGAATGCCGGCCTCGGTGACCCGACGGCGTTCGCGGCGCGCATTCTTGCGCTTCTTGCTCGTAAACGCGGCCAGGAATGCATCAAAGTCGGTGTAGCCCGCGTTGTGCCAGTGAAATTGGCAGTCCTGGCGCAGGATCATGCCTGCAGCCTCACAGGGCCCGCGCTCGTCATCGGCGATGAATTGCAGGTGTAGTGACGGAAAGGACTGCTCGCGTGCGAACGACAGTACGGCTTCGAGCATGGCCTCGCGAATCGCCGCGGCGTCGTCGCCAGGCGCCACGCACAGCTTGCTGGCGGTGGCCGGGGTAAACGGCGTGGCGCTGACGAGTTTCGGGTAGTACTCGAGCCCTGCGCGTCGGTAGGCGTCGGCCCAGCCCCAATCGAACACGAATTCGCCCCAGGAGTGGGCCTTTTGGTAGAGCGGCATGACCCCAACGAGCGCATCGTCGCGCTCGACCGTGACGTGGCACGGCAGCCAGCCCGTGTCGGGCGAGACGCTGCCCGATGTCTCGGCTGCGTCGAGAAACGCATGCGACAGGTGCGGCAAATCGGCCGCCACGAGGGCGTCCCAGTCGTCGGCACGAATGTCGGACATGGCGGCCTGAAACCGCACGTTCAGGCGTTGTTGCGCCATGTGGACGGGGACTCCCTGCACGAGACCAGTGCGGGTGGTGGGTTTGTAATAATATTGCGGAATGGCTCAGGGAAATTCCACAACGACCTCGGCAGAGGGTTCGCCGCTGCGCGCCGTTCAGACGACGATGTCGCGAACCCTGCGCGAGGGTGCCATGTATCTCGCGCTCGTGACGGCGTTCATGTTGCTCGTCGCGCTCGCAACCTGGCACCCCGATGACCCGGGATTCAGCCAAGCCGCGTCGACGGACCGGATCCACAACCGGATCTCGGTGACGGGCGCCTGGTTCTCGGATTGGGCGTTCACCTGGTTCGGCATTGCCGCTTTTCTGTTTCCCGTCATGATGCTGACGGCGAGCCTCATGCTCTATCGCGAGCGACGTAATCCTGAGCCGCTCGACAAAACGGTGTTCGCCGTGCGCTTCGCAGGCTTCCTGCTCATGCTGGCCGCCAGCTGCGGTTTGGCCACGCTGCACTTTTCGCCGGGCGAGCTGCGTCAGTCCGCAGGCGGTGTGCTCGGGCAGATTGTGGGCGACGGTTTGTTGTCGCCACTGGGCATGCTGGGCACGACTTTGCTGTTGCTGGCCGCCTGGTTTGCATCCGTGTCCGTGTTCACGGGCGTGTCCTGGCTTGCGGTGATGGACCGCACGGGACGACTCGTACTCACCGGATTCGAGCGTCTGGGTGCCTGGCGCGATGGGATGAAGGACCGTGCCGAGGGTCGCCGTGTGCAGGCCGAGCGCAAGGCGACCATCGAGGTCGAGCGCAAACGCAAGGCGACGCGCGTGAAACCGCGCATCGAACCCACATTGCCGCGTCCGGAGCCCAGCGATCGCGCTCAGCAGGAACGCCAGGTTCCGTTGTTCGACCCGGCTGAGGCTGGCGAGCTGCCGCCCTTGTCACTGCTCGACGATCCCGAACCTGTGGAGGGCGGCTACTCCGAAGAGTCGCTCGAGAAGATGTCGCGGCTCGTGGAACTCAAGCTCAAGGACTTCGGCATCGATGTGGAGGTGGTCTCGGTGCAGCCCGGCCCCATCATCACGCGCTTTGAACTCGAGCCGGCACCCGGCGTGAAGTCGGCGCAGATCTCGAATCTGGCGAAAGATCTCGCGCGTTCGCTCTCGGTGATTGCCGTTCGTGTGGTCGAAGTCATTCCGGGCCGGTCAGTCATCGGGCTCGAAATCCCGAATGCCAAGCGCGAGCTCGTGACATTGGGCGAGATCCTGCGCTCGCGCGCTTACGACGATTCCAATTCGCCGCTGACCCTCGCATTGGGCAAGGACATCGGCGGCGCGTCCAAGATCGCCGATCTTGGACGCATGCCGCATCTGCTCATCGCGGGTACGACAGGCTCCGGTAAATCGGTTGCCATCAACGCGATGGTGCTGAGCCTCTTGTACAAGTCGACGCCTAACCAGGTGCGACTGATCATGATTGACCCGAAGATGCTCGAGCTGTCGGTCTACGAGGGTATTCCGCACCTGCTTGCGCCTGTGGTCACCGACATGAAGGAGGCTGCCAACGCGTTGCGGTGGTGTGTCGCGGAAATGGAGCGCCGCTACAAGCTCATGGCGGCACTTGGCGTGCGCAACATCGGCGGCTACAACCGCAAGGTGCGTGAGGCCGCCGAAGCCGGCACGCCGCTTAAGGACCCGCTCTGGCAGCCGCCCGATCTCTTCGACGAAGAGAAGCCGATGCCTGAGGCGCCCGAGCTCACGACGCTGCCGTTTATCGTCGTAATCATCGACGAGCTGGCCGACATGATGATGATCGTCGGCAAGAAGGTCGAAGAACTCATCGCGCGGCTCGCGCAGAAGGCGCGCGCATCAGGCATCAACATGATCCTGGCCACGCAGCGTCCCAGCGTCGACGTGATCACGGGGCTCATCAAGGCCAACGTGCCCGCGCGTATTGCATTCCAGGTGTCGGCCAAGGTCGACTCGCGCACGATCCTCGACCAGCAGGGTGCCGAAAACCTGCTCGGCCACGGTGACATGTTGTACCTGCCGCCGGGCACCTCGCTGCCCGAACGTGTACACGGTGCCTTTGTGTCGGACAACGAGGTGCACACGGTCGTGAGACAGCTGCGCGCGTCGGGCACACCGACCTACATTGACGAGGTGTTGTCGGGACCGAGTACGCCCGTGCCGGGTATGCCTGATGTGGGTGGGCCGATGCCTGACGCCGATACCGAGCAGGACGCGCTCTACGATCAGGCTGTGGCAATCGTGCTCGAGACGCGCAAGGCGTCGATCTCGGGCATCCAGCGCCGTCTCAAGATTGGCTACAACCGTGCGGCCCGCATGGTCGAGGCCATGGAGGAGGCGGGCCTCGTCGGACCGCTCGAAGCCAACGGCAGCCGCGAGGTCCTCGCGCCCGCGCCGCCTAAGGACTAACGGCCCAAGGCGTCAGGGAACCCCTGCACGCAACCATGCTCTGAGGTGTCATGAAGCACGCATTTGCATTTTTGATTCTGCTGTTGATCGGGGCGTCTGCAACGGCGCAACAAAACGCGCTCGACGCTCGCGCGCAAGCACTGCTTGCAGCACTCGCAGATGATGTGGAGTCGTTGAGCGGGCGCTTCTACCAGACGGTGACGGGCAACGATGGGCGGGTTAAGGAACGCGCGGAAGGCGACTTCGCGATCGTGCGACCCGGCCGCTTCGACTGGGTTTACGTCAACCCCTATGAGCAACGCATCGTGGCCGACGGCACCAACCTCTGGTTGCATGATGTTGACCTCGAACAGGTGTCCGTTCGCGATCAGACCGATGCACTGGCCAATTCACCGGCCGGCATCCTGGGTGGGGGCGCCGATGCGCTTGCGGCGTTCGCGTTTGAGGGCGCTTTTGAGGCGGACGACATCCTCTGGGCACAGCTTGCCGCGACCGATGACAGCAGTGACTTCCGCGCCGTGCGCATTGGCTTCGATCCCGAATCCGGTATGTTGGCCGCGATGGAGCTTGGCGACAGTCTCTCGCAGCGCACCTTTATTGAGTTCTCCGGCGTGGTGCAAAACGAACCTGTCGACGCGTCGCGATTCGAGTTTACGCCGCCGCCAGGCGCCGACATCAGTGGTACCCCCGCTGGCATGGTGGCGCCTGAGTCCGCTGTCGGACCGGACGCGCCGGAGACACCTGTCACCATCGTTCCCGGACTCGGCTAACGGTGCGCGACCTGCGCTTTGCGCAACTTTGGCGGGCCGGTGGGTTTGCCCTGCTGATCTGCATGGTCATCGCGCTGCTGTTACCGGGCGGCGGGCAGCTACTGCCGCCTGGCAATTTCGACAAAGCCGCACACATCGTCGGCTTCTTCGGCGCCACGATGTGGTTTGCTGGGGTGTACCGGCGCTCGCGCTGGCTGCAACTCGCCGTGGGTATGATCGCATTCGGCGTCGTCACGGAGCTGGCGCAAGGCTTACTCACGCGATCGCGCAGTGCTGATCCCATCGACTTTGTCGCGGACGCCGGCGGTGTGGTGCTGGCGCTCGTCGTTGCGCGTTTGGGCTTTGAGCATTGGGCGCGTTGGCTCGAACGCCTCGTGGTGCGGTCGTGACCATCGATGCGCGACCGCTGGCCGACCGCGCGCGTCCCATGCAAGTCGCCGATATAGCAGGACAGCGGCATGTGCTGGCGCCCGGCAAGCCGCTCGCAGAGATTCTCGAGCGCGGGCTGCCGGCATCGATGATTTTCTGGGGGCCGCCCGGTACAGGTAAGACCACGCTGGCACGACTCATCGCCGCAAGCGGTGGTGCCGAATTCATCGCGCTGTCGGCGGTCATGGCGGGCGTCCGCGACGTGCGCGCTGCCGTCGATGCAGCCAAAGCCACGCAGTCGACTGAGGGCCGACGCACAGTGCTGTTCGTCGATGAGGTGCACCGTTTCAACAAGGCCCAGCAAGACGCCTTTCTGCCGTTTATCGAAGACGGCACCATCCTGTTTGTCGGTGCCACGACCGAGAACCCGGCCTTTGCGCTCAACAACGCGCTGCTCTCGCGGGCACGGGTCATCGTGCTCAAGGCATTGCAGGCCGACGATCTCATGGCGCTCTACCGCGGGCTCGCGGATCGACTTGAACCCGATGACCCGGTCTTGAGCCTCACGCTGGCCGATGAACAACTGGCCTGGCTGGCCGATGTCGCCGACGGCGATGCGCGGCGATTTCTCAATCTCATCGAGCTCTGCGCGCAGCTCGCGGAAGCCGATGGTGCGCTCAGTGACGCTGCACTTTCGGAAGTAGCCGAAGGGCGCACGGCGCGCTTTGACAAAGGCGGTGACGCCTTTTACGACCAGATCTCGGCGTTGCATAAGGCCGTGCGGGGATCAGACCCTGACGCATCACTCTACTGGCTGCAACGGATGCTCACGGCCGGTTGCGATCCGCATTACATTGCGCGCCGTGTGATCCGCATGGCCAGCGAGGACATCGGCAATGCCGACCCGCGTGCGCTGACCATTGCTCTCGACGCCTGGCAGGCGCTGGAGCGCCTCGGCAGTCCCGAGGGCGAGCTCGCGTTGGGGCAGGCGGTGGTGTTCATGGCCGTGGCCGCCAAGAGCAATGCCGTCTACACGGCCTTCAAGGCAGCCGCACAGGATGCGAAGCAGGGCGCCTCGCACGAGGTTCCCGTACACCTGCGAAATGCGCCGACGCGGCTGGCTAAGTCGATGGGCCACGGCAGTGGTTACCGCTATCCGCACGATGAACCCGATGGCTTCGCCGCCGGCGTGGACTACTTTCCGCCGGAAATGGGGCGGCGAACGTACTATCATCCCGTGCCGCGCGGGCTTGAACTCAAAGTGCGTGACAAGCTTGCTGCGTTGGCGAAGGCCAAATCAGCAGCGCGCGACGACGACTGACGCGCGACAAAACCCCGTTTCCCAACAGGCCGGACCGCCATGATCGATCCGAAACTCATGCGCAACGAGCTGGATGCCGTTGCCGACAATCTCGCCCGACGCGGCTTCGAACTCGACCGCGCAGAACTCGCCGAGCTCGAGTCGAGCCGCAAGACGCTGCAGCTCGAGACCGAGGCGCTACGCAAGCAGCGCAACGACAGTGCCAAGGCCATCGGCATGGCCAAGGGGCGCGGCGAGGACATTGAGCCGTTGCTGGCCGCACAGCGCGAAGCCGGGCAGGCGCTTGATGACCACGAGGCACGGCTCACGGACGTCGCAAATGCGCTGGAGGCATTGCAGCTTGGCGTGCCGAACCTGCTCGACGATGCCGTGCCCGACGGTCGAGATGAGGCCGAAAACGTCGTCGTGCGTACCTGGGGTGACGCGACCCCGGTCGAAGATGCGCCCGATCACATCGCCATCGGTGAGGCGCTGGGCGGTATCGACTTTGCTGCTGCGGCAAGCCTCTCCGGTGCGCGTTTCGCCGTGCTCCGGCATGACATTGCGCGACTGCACCGTGCGCTCATCCAGTTCATGCTCGACCTGCACGTCAACGAACACGGCTACGAAGAGGTCTACGTGCCTTACCTCGTGCAGTCACACGCCTTGCGTGGCACGGGCCAGCTGCCCAAGTTTGAGGAAGACCTCTTCCGCATCGACGATGAACGCGGCTTCTACCTAATCCCGACGGCCGAAGTGCCGATCACCAACCTCGTGCGCGAGCAGGTGCTCGATGGCGACAGCCTGCCGCTGAAGTTTGCGGCGCACACGCCGTGCTTCCGGTCCGAAGCGGGGTCGTACGGGCAGGACACGCGCGGCATGATTCGCCAGCACCAGTTTGAGAAGGTCGAGCTTGTGCACATCGTGCGGCCCGAAGACTCCGAGGCGGCGCTCGAAGCGCTTACAGGACATGCGGAAACCGTGCTGCAAAAGCTCGAGTTGCCCTACCGGGTCATGGCGCTCTGCGCGGGTGACGTCGGCTTCTCCGCGGCCAGGACCTACGATCTCGAGGTGTGGTTGCCAGGGCAGGGGCGTTACCGCGAGATCTCCTCATGCAGCAACTGCCGTGACTTCCAGGCGCGCCGCATGGGGGCTCGATTCCGCCGCGGGCCCAAGGAGAAGCCCGAGCCCGTGCACACACTGAACGGGTCGGGTGTCGCAGCCGGTCGTGCGCTGATTGCGGTGTTGGAGAACTACCGTCTCGAAGACGGCACCATCCGCGTGCCCGAGGTACTCCAACCCTACCTCGGGGGGCGTGAGACGCTCGGCTAGCTGCCTTTGGCAGAAACGCGCAGGAGCTTGCGCAGTTCCTTGAGGCTCGTCTCCCAGTGCTGCTCTGTGCGGCGGTAAAAGCCTTCCCAGTCCTCGTCGGCCGGGATGCCCGTGACGTTGACGGTCATGAGCACGCTGTCTGCGTCCTGCAGCAGGGTGATTTCCTCCGAGACCGGGCCGGTCGGTAGCGGGCCCTCGCCATCAGGCGTGCGCTGCGCAAAGCGCAGGCGGCGCGGCGGCATAAAGATGTCGATAACAGCATCGACATCGGAGTCGTCGTGCAGCGTGGCCCGCAGGTTGCCGCCGATGCGCGCGGCGATTACGACCTCGCGGCCGTACCAGCGTTGCAGCTCGTCGGCGTCCGTGAGTGCCGTCCAGATTCGCTCCACGCTGGCATTCAGTCGAAGCTGCTGGCGAATGCGACGCGTGATCTCGTCTGCGGCGGGTTCCGGGCGCCGGGGCCGCGGGGGTTTTTCCTCTTCGGCGGGCGGGGCGGCAACAGCGGAGTCCTGCTGGCTCTCGGGCAGGCTGATGAGGTGCAGATCGCGTTGCGGAAATGGGATGGTGATGTTGTGTTCGCGGAACGCTTTGTCGATGGCGAAGTTGATGTCGCTGATCACCGTGAAGCGTTTTTCGATGCGCCGGATGCGTACGCGCAATTCGAAGTCGAGCGAGCTATCACCAAAGCCCATGAACAGGGCGCGCGGCGCCGGCGCCTGGCCATCGGTGATGACGTCTTCGTGGCCGCGACCGATTTCCTCCATCAGTGCTCGTACCAACTCTACGTCAGAGCCGTAGGCGACGCCAACGCGAATACGCAGCCGGCCCTGCGGGTTACGCAGGACCCAGTTCGTGACATGCCCCGACACGAGCTCTGAGTTCGGGACGAGCACGTTCTGGTTGTCGAGCGTTTCAATGTCCGTCGCGCGGATGCGAATGCGGCGCACGAAGCCCTCGACGCCACCGACGGTGACGAAGTCGCCCGCTTTGATCGGGCGCTCAAACAAGAGGATGAGCCCCGACACAAAGTTGCTGGCAATGGCCTGGAGGCCGAAACCAATACCCAGTGCTAGTGCACCACCGACGATGGCGAGGCCTGCCAGATTGATCTCTGCGGCATTGAGCGCGATCAGAACCGCGACGACAAACCCGATGTAACCCGACAGCGTGACGATGGCATCACGCGCGCCACGGTCCATGTTCATGTGCCGCAGCCAGCGCTTGTCGATGAGCCGCTTGATCCAGCCTGTCAGCGCGATCAACACAGCAAATGTCAGCAACCCAACCGCAATCCGCAACGGCTGCAGCTCGATGCCGCCGATCGTATCGCCTTCAATGATGAGCTTCGTGATCTGGTCGAGCGTGACGCCAGAGCTGTCCCAGACGTAGACGAGGTACACCGCGAAGCCGAACCAGATGAGGATGTCGGCAGTGAGCTGCATGATGCCGAAGCCCGTGCGCGAATCGCTTTCACTGGTCGATGCGAAGTCGCGGAATCGGCGCGCGACGGCGGTGCTGCCGTCGATGATGGACTCGAACAGCGAGAACACGAGCCACAGCAGGATCCAGACTACGATGATGGCGGCGAACGTGCGCACGACCCCGTGCGTCATGTAGCTCGCGAAGTTGAGGTAGCCCAGTATCGCGGCGACCAGCGCAACGGCGAGTGCTGCGAAGCCCATGAGTCGCGGCACACGGAAGCGACGCAGGCCATTGACGCGGCCGAAGTAGCTGAATACGGACCATAGCGCGAGGCACAATCCGACAATCATGAGCATGCGCGACAGCGGGTCGTATTCCGCTCGTTGGCTGATGCTGAGCCAGGACCGGCCCAGCACCACGTAGCTCACGACAATCACCAGCATGAGTGCGCGCAGGCGTCGCCGCGTGGGTACCACGTGTTCGGGGTAGAAGCCTGTGACTTGTGCCGCGGGCGATAACGCGCCCGTCGACCAGTCGATCACAACACAGCCAAGGCCGAACAGCGTGATGCCGTAGGCGACGCGCATCGCGGCCAAATCGAGCGTTGCGTTGTCGGTCGCGAACATGAGCGTCAACATGAGCGTGACGCCCAGCAGTAGCAGCGGTGCGTGCACGGCCAGCGGCTTGGGCAGCAGCGCGCGCAATTGCGGCCCGCGTGCGGGGTAGCCGGCCTGCTCATACCACCGCGCAAACCGGTAGCGCGCGAAGACACCCGCGCCTATGGCGATGGCGCCGGCGGCGACGAGCAGCCAAAGCAGCCGGAGCATGTCCATGTCGCCCGAGACCTGCGGCGACATGCCGGCGCGGATTCGGTCCGGCCAGCTCCGGACGCGATCAGGTGCGGTCGTGGCCAGCCCGACTATCGACGCCGTTCGAGACCAGAGGTAGCGCGCCGCGAGCTCAGAGATGCGTTCATTGACGGACTGCAACAGGTCGCCCGCGTCATTGACAATCTGCCGGCACGCCACCTGACGCTGTTGTGCGTCGTTGTAGCGCGCGCGAATATCGACGAGTTGGTCGAGTAGGGCCGGGTTGTCGTCAGGACCGAGATCGTCGAATTGG
>JBCCBB010000137.1:0-4723 GCA_039814545.1 Pseudomonadota bacterium | reverse complement strand
TGTAAACAAGTTAGCATTCTGCGCCATGCGGGGTTGATACGATCTCACTATCGAAGCACCTGCCGAGCTGACCATGCGCATCGAAATGCTGCTTATCCTGCTGATATTTCTGAGTTTCGCGCTTGCGGAGCTCTTGCGTACTCAGCTGTTTCGCAAGCCCGGCCAGCGCCGCAAGGATGCCGTGGTCGAGGCCGTGAGCTCTGGCCTGCTGGCCTTTGTGACGCAACCCGCCGTGCTGCTCGCGAGCGGGGCGCTGATGGCGCTCGCGTTGCCGGAGCAACGGGACGCATTGGCAGCCTTGCCGATACTGGCGCAGGTTGGCCTGCTGCTCGTACTCGACGACATGATGCAGTATTGGTGGCACCGGCTGTCGCACAACGTGCCCTGGCTCTACGCGTTGCACCGTCCGCACCACGATGCGCCCTACATGAGTATTCGCATCGTTTACCGCAACAACTTCTTCTACTACGTGCTCATGCCGGGCATCTGGTTTTCGGGCGCGCTCATCTATCTGGGGCTCGGTTCGGTCTACGCGGTATACATCGTGGTCAAGCTGCTCGTGATTTGCGGCGCGCACTCGGACGTCCGCTGGGATGCGCCGCTCTACCGCAACCGCGTGCTCGCGCCTGTGATGTGGTTCGTCGAGCGCGTCATCTCCACCCCCGCGACGCATTCGGCGCATCACGGCAAACACGCGGCCGACGGTGTCACGAATTACAAGGGCAACTACAGCAATCTGCTCTTCTTCTGGGACGTGCTATTCGGCACGGCCAAAATCACGCGGCGTTACCCCGAACAGTTTGGTGTTGAGAACCTGTCCGAGGTCGGTGCAGCCGAGCAATTATTCTGGCCCCTGGTACGACGGCGGGCAGCACAACCCGGGGGCCACGCTGTCGAGGGCGAAGGTCACGCGCCAACGTAGAACGCGTTCTTGAACACGTTGAACAGCGCCGGCGGCAGTTCCTAAAGAGACCCAATGTCATCAGGCTGTCCGCGCGTGCGGATACTGCGTGCGCGACGGCCTGCTATGCTGTGCCGCCCATCATTTGCCCGGGAGCCCCGCGTTGACTTCGAAAGCTCGTTTGGCGCGCGCCAGTGCCGTCTTCACTTCTTTTCTGATGGCCTCCGTGACCCTCGCTGACGTTCCCATCGTTCAGCCAGGCGCGCCGGGCGAACCGCCGCGCGCGCTGAGCGCCGACGAAGCGACCGCGATTGCAGACACGAGCTATACGAATGATGACGTGCGGTTTATGCAGGACATGATTCCGCACCATCACCAGGCGCTGCAGATGGCAGGACTGGTTGCGACGCGTACCAACAATCCTGACGTCATCGATATCGCGGGCCGTATCAATGTCTCGCAGGACGACGAGATCGGCTTTATGAAGTCCTGGCTCGCCGAACGCGGTGAGACGGTGCCTGACCCCGCGGCGCACAACGCCATGCATATGAGCCAAATGATGGCCGGGATGGCGTCCGCCGAGCAGATGGCGGCGCTCGCCGAGGCAGAGAGCACTGCATTTGACCGCATGTTCCTCGAGCTCATGATTGCGCACCACGAAGGCGCGGTGACGATGGTGGAGGACCTGCTGGAGCAGGACGGCGCGGCCTATGACCCGGTGCTGTTCGAATTCACCAATGATGTCACCAACGATCAGACGGCCGAGATCGACCGAATGAACGTGCTGCTCGTGGCTTTGTCGGCCGATCCGCGTGCAGGCCTGGCCATTGGGCTGTTTGATGCCGGCGAGGCGATCAGCAATCTCGAGCTTGTGGCGACACTGCAGAAGCCGGCAGGCTTCTTCGATCCCGAAAACCCCGCCGAGCTGCCTTCGGACCCGGCCAGCGTCAAAGAAGACGAGGACGCCAAGGAAGAAGAGAGCGACGATCTGCCGCGTCGCCCGGACCCACGCAACCTGCGCTATCCAAAACTGAGTTTCTCGAACACCGATATGGCGTTTCGCGATGACGTGCTCGTCGCGGGCAGTTACCACGGCTTCAACGTCTACCAGCTTGCTGAAGACGGCACGCCCGAGCTCATGTCATCCATCGTTTGCCCAGGTGGCCAGGGGGACGTTTCCATTGTCGGTGATCTGCTCATCATGTCGGTCGAGGAAACGCGCGGTCGACTCGACTGCGGCTTGCAAGGCATCTCTGAAGACGTGAGTGAAGATCGCTTTCGCGGCGTGCGAATCTTCAACATCGAGGACCTGACACGCCCCGTACAGGTGGGCGCGGTTCAGACCTGCCGCGGATCGCACACGCACTCCGTCGTTTCGGGGCCTGGGCGCGACGGCAAGATTATTGTGTACAACTCGGGCACGTCGAGCGTGCGCGAGGCCGACGAGCTGTCCGGTTGTTACGACGAGACGCCGGGCGACGAACGCACGGCGCTGTTCCGTATCGATGTCATCGAGATCCCCGTTGATGACCCGTCGCAGTCACGCATCATCGACAGCCCCGCCGTATTCGCGGACGACGAAACCGGTGCGTTGGCGGGGCTCTGGCGTGGCGGCGATCACGGTGACGAGACGCAGGACACGCGCCGCACGGATCAGTGTCACGACATCACCGTGTTCCCGAGCGCGAACATTGCCGCGGGCGCCTGTTCCGGCAACGGCATCATCTTCGACATCTCCAACCCGCGTAAGCCGAAGCGTATTGATGCGGTTGTCGATGCGGGCTTTGCCTACTGGCATTCCGCGACGTTTAACAACGACGGCACCAAAGTCTTGTTCACGGACGAGTGGGGCGGTGGCAGTCGACCTCGTTGCCGCGCTTATGACCCGCTCGACTGGGGTGCCGATGCGATTTACGACATCGTCGACGGCAAGCTCGAGTACCGCAGCCACTACAAGATGCCTGCGCCGCAGATCGACACCGAAAACTGCGTCGCCCACAATGGCTCCATCGTGCCCGTGCCGGGTCGTGACATCTTCGTCCAGGCCTGGTACCAGGGCGGCCTCTCGGTGGTGGACTTCACAGACTCGGCAAATCCCTACGAGATCGCGTTCTTCGATCGGGGACCCATCGACGAGGACTTTCTTGTGGTCGGCGGCTACTGGTCGACGTACTGGTACGAGGGCCACATCTACGGCACCGAGATCGTGCGCGGCCTGGATGTCTTCGCCTTGCAGCCCAGTGAGTTCCTGACGGAAAACGAAATCGCCGCAGCGCGACTTGCGGACCAGGGCCAGGTGTTCAACCCGCAGCAGCAGCTGCCCGTGACCTGGCCTGCGGAACCTGTGGTCGCACTCGCCTACATCGATCAGCTCAATCGTGACGACGCACTGGACGCGACGCTGGCGAACGACATCGAGGCTGCGCTGGAACGCGCCGGACAGCATATGGTTTCCGGGGCGCGCGATCGGTCGTTGTCTCGTGAACTCAAGCGACTTGCCGAGCTTCTAGAGCGCGACGATGCACAGGGTGCCGTCGCGCAGCGTCTGGACGCGCTCGCGGGCACGCTCAACGACATCGCCAAGCGCGTGGGATAGGTCTCCTGCGCTGATTCGCGCACTGCCCTAGACGGATGCGCTAGGGCGTCGGTCCCGACGTGACTTTGCGGGGCGCGGCACCGAGCACTTTGCCCATCGGCGAGCGACGCACGAGTACTTCATAGCTGCCGAGAATGACGGGCAGTGACAGGGCAATCGTCGCCAGGTACTTCACCAGGGCTGGTAGTTCGAAAACGGACATGACGCCGCCCGCCGCAATAACAACAGGAAAGTGGATCAGATAAATCCAGTAGGACGCGTCGCTGACGTATTGGCCCAGAGCGCCGCGCGTTGCGAAGAAGCGCTGAAAGATGCCGAGCAGACCCAGTGTCATGGCGACTGCCAAGATGGCGTTAGTGCCACCCGCGATGAGACCCAGCTTGAGGTCCGCAGCGTCCTCGGCCAGAAGCCGCTCGCGCGTCGCCCAGCCACACAGGGGCATCACAGCCAGGGCGACTACCGGACCCAGCCACCATCGTGCGGTCAGCTTGGGCAGCAGATCGCGCCATTGAAACAGGGTCCAACCCAGTAAGAAGAAGCCGAAGACGGCGAGTTGCATCCAGCCGTCGGTGCCCTGACCCGTGCCCGTTGAATAGGACGGGATCATGAAGGCGGCGACGAACAGCGTTAGGCCGACAAGACCGCGCGCCTGAAACAGGGCGCGTTTCGCGCGCGCGGCGGCCGACGCTACGCGGTCCGTCTGTGCGTTGGCCAGGGATTGCACGATGACGGCACCCCCCGAAAACAGGACGAGCGAGGCCAGAAACCAGAGGTGATATACCTTGCCCCAACGCAGCCACCGGGCTTCCGTGACGACTTGCCACGCGCTGGCCAGGCTGCCTGTTTGCGCCGCCATCTGCGCAAACTCATAGGCGGCGCGGGTCAGGGGTGTCAGCAACACGTAGCCCACAACGAGCGGTAGCGCGATGCGCAGGCCCCTGTTTTTCCAGAACGCAGCGCTGCCCCGGCGGGCGTACAGGGCCGAGGCGGCGAAACCCGCCGTCACGAAGAACGCGGGCATAGCAAAGCCGTACAGAAACACCGCCAGCACGTCCACGGCGGGCAGTGTTTCCGGGTCTTTGAACCGCCGCGGCACGGTGGTGTAGGGCAACAGGGGGTGGCCGAGCATGACCACGCTCATCATGGCCACGCGGAGACTGTCAATGGCGGTGTTTCGTTGATCCGACTGCGCGGCGTCGGCGAACCCGTGGTTTGTGTGTGTGCGT
>JBCCBB010000136.1:0-4904 GCA_039814545.1 Pseudomonadota bacterium | reverse complement strand
CCCGTGGCCGTTGAGCCAGTAGGCGACCTTGTCGTGGTTTTCACCCGTACGCTCGACCTGCAGATCGACGAGCTCGACGAAGCGGCGGTGCGACTCACCAAAGTCACCGAGCTTGCCCGTTGTGTGCGCGAGCCCGTACAGAGCCAGCAGCAGGCCTGCCGCCTTCCCTTCACTGCCGCGATTCCAGAGATCGACGGCCTCGCGGTAGTACGCCACGGCCTCGCGGTAATTGCCAAGATCGGTGTACGTGACGCCAATGGTTTGAAGCCTGGGTGCGCGGCGCATGTCGTCGACGCCGTAGTTCTGCGTCGCCAGCTCGAGGATACGCATTTTGGTCTCGAGCGCCTTACGAGCTTGCCCCGTGATCTGGTAGTAAGTGGCGAGGCTGGTCATCGGGCAAATGAACCGAAGATCATCAGACGGCAGCGCCGCCTCGTAGATTGCGAGGGCCGCCGATGCCTGTTCAAAGGTCGTGTCGTAGTCACCATTGCGGTAATTGAGGTACGCCGCGTCGCACATGATTCGGGCAGCGGTCAGCGACCGCGCACCGAATGCCGGTTCCGCGATGGTACGCGCGTCCTCGAGCACCGCAAGCCCGTCAGCGTAGCGACCCTGCACGAGCCGCGTATTGGCCAGCGTGAGACGCGCATTGACCTGATCTTCGGGCGAATCGAGCGCGTCGTAGAGGGATACCGATTCCGTGATCAATTTTTCCGCGCGATCGCTCTCGCCCACGTAGTTGAACACCACGGCGATCGTGCCGAGCAGCCGCGCCCGCACCTGGGGGCTCAGCGAGGTATCGCTGGCGACCTTGTCCGCACCCACATCGACGAGCTCGGCAACGGTGAGCTTCTCGCGGCTGCGTCGCAAGGGGTTGGCGTCAACGAACAGCTCAGTCAGGAAGTCGGCCGTCTGTTGTGCGACAGCGCGTTCCGCTTCCAGGCGCGCCGTGTAGAAGGTCGTCAACCCGACCGCCGACGCTATGAACAGGCTCGTGAGGGTGACGGGTAGCCGGTGGCGTGCGACGAACTTCTTCGCCCGGTAGGCCAGCGTGTCGCGGCGCGCGCTAATCGGCAGCTGCTCGAGGTAACGCCCGAGGTCATCGGCCAATGCGTTGACCGTGGCGTAGCGGCGCTCGGGTTCCTTGCGAAGCGCCTTGAGCAGGATCGTGTCGAGGTCGCCGCGCAGTGCGCGCCGCTGCCGCTGCGCCCATGCGCCCGAAGCGTCGCCGTCGGCGCGCGTTACCGCGCTGCTGGGCGGTTCGGCCGGCGACGACAGGATCGCGTTCTCGACGTCGCGCGGATGATCGCTGGTCGGCGTGTAGGGCAGTCTGCCCGTCAGCAACCGATACAGCAGCAGACCGACGCCGTAAACATCAGCAGCCGTGCTGACTGGCTGGCTGCCCAGTTGCTCGGGGCTCGCGTAGAGCGGCGTCACGGCGCGCCATTCGGGGCGCGTCTGCTGCCCGTCGCTGCCGTCGCGCTCCAGCAACTTGGCGATGCCGAAGTCGAGCAAGCGCGGGGCGCCGTTGGCATCGACGAGGATGTTGCTGGGCTTGATGTCGCGGTGGATGACGAGCTGGTTGTGCGCGTACTGGATCGCACCGCAGACGTCGACGACGAGCCGGATGATGCTCGCGTTGTCGAGCTTGTGGCGTGCGCAGTAGTCGGCGATGTTCTCGCCCTCGACGTACTCCATGACGATGTAGGGCAGGCCGTCGTCGGTCATGCCACCGTCGATGAGCCCGGCAATGTTGGGATGGCTCAGGCCGGCGAGGATGCGCCGCTCTGCGACGAAGCGCGCCATGGCAACCTCGTCAAGCTGGTGGCTATGCATGACCTTGACGGCCACGCGCTGCTCGAAGTCGGCGCCTTCTCGCATGCCTGCATAGACGACGCCCATGCCGCCCTCGGCGATGCGCTCCGTGATGCGGTAGGTACCGATCGAGGTGCCGGTCAGCGCATCGGTCGCACGTGCCGATGCGCTGGCGATCGACGCACGCAGGTCGCCAGTCTTCTCGAGGTCGTACTCGAGGAGCTCGAGCAGTTCGGCTTTCAGCGCGGCATCGTCACCGCAGGCTTCGGCCACCCAGGCTGCCCGCTCGGCCGCCGGTTGCTCGAGCGCCCGGGCGAGCAGGTCGTTGAGTTGTCGCCAGCGCTTCTCGTCGGTGGTCATTCCAAGGCCCTGTTCCGTTGTTCTTCTATCGGGCGGGCACCCGGCCCTATCCTGCCCGAAAGGCCGGCCCGTTTCCGGGCCGGCCACGCGTTACCGCATAGACACCAGTGCTACGGCAGGTTGGTCTCCATGGCCGTTCCCGTGCCCGTCGACGGCGCCCCGTCGGCACCCGCCGCACCCAGCGTGAACGTGTTACCGGACTGGGTGATCGCGATCCCGTCTGCAGTGTCCGCATCGAAGATGCCCACGCTCCAGCCGCCCTCTCCAGCCGTTGCCAGCTCGTTGCTGTCGCGCGCGGCGGCACCCGTGCCCCCGTTCCCCGTCGTGATCGTGTTGCCCGTCACCGTGCCACCCGCGTCACCGCCGAAGAAGATGCCGAAAGCGGGACCACCACCCCCGCCGCCACCGAAGCCGCCGGGTCCGCCGTTACCACCGGCACCGCCGTCGCCACCGCGACCGCCGTCGTTGCTGCCGAGGCCGTTGGTACCGGCGACGCCCAGGCCGCCCGCACCACCGGAACCTCCCGCGGCACCGGCACTACCGCGACCACCCGTCGCGCCATTGCCCGTGCTGATGTCGTTGCCCGAGACCTCGCTTGAGGTGATGCGCGCCAGATGGATGCCGATCGAGGCACCACCCTGCCGACCGCCAAAGCCACCGGCGCCGCCGTCGCCACCTTCGCCGCCACCGCCGCCGGCGCCGCCGTTGACACCCGCGGCACCGGCACCACCGCCGCCGCCACCACCACCGCCGCCGCCGGACCAGCCATCGCTGCCAAGGCTAGCTATCGACTGCGCGTATTCGCCCTGCGAAGACAGCGAGCCGCGACCAATGCCGCCGCTGCCGCCCGGCCCGCGGGGACCATCATCGCCACGCCCACCGGGACCGGCGTCTCGGCCCTGCGAGTCCAAGCCCAAGAAGCCGGGCGATCCGCCATTAACGACGACCGGGCTCGTGCGTCCAGCACCGCGGCCGCCGTTTTCGCCGGGTTCGAACGACGTCGTACCCGCGTCGCCACCCCGGCCGCCGTTCCAGCCACCGCCCGTTGAGGCGCCCCGGGCACCGCCCGTCTGGTTGTCGCCCACACTGGCATTTCCGCCGGGTACACCGTCGCGACCGACGCCCGTGGCACGGCCGCTGAGGTCTGTTGCGGGGGACCCGTCACCAAGCGTCATCGTGTTGTCGCGAACTGAAGCGGACGGCATGTTCGTCAGGTAGACACCAACCGCAGGCGCGCCGGACGATGAATTGGAACGCGAAGTGACACTGTCGACAACGATGCTGTTATCGGCGACCGTGTAGCTGCCCGCGCCTGAGCCGAGCCCAAGCACGCCGAACAGGCTGCCCGAGGCCGTGCCGCCGTCAACAGCCTGCACATCGATGTCCAGACCCGACACCAAGGTGGGTGCGGCAACGTTCACGTGATAGACGCCGACTTTGACGGTATCGATAGGCGTCTTGTTGAGCTCAGGGTCACGCACCCAGTCGGCACCATAGCCGCCGTAGACGCTCTGGCCGCCGACAAGTGATTGCGGCGTCTCATTGTCTGCATTGAGCATGTAGCGCTCGCCCGATGCCGGCGTGCGGATGTAGAAGTCCGAATCGTTCGGCGCGTTCAAGAACGTCGACCGCAGCTCTGTAAACGGGCTGTCGATCGAGCCGTCGGGTGTGCCCGTGGCGTCCTTGTCGATGAACACGGCCGTGTTGATGTCCTCGACGATGATCACGTAGACCGTCTCGCTGTCGGACTGGCCGTTGGCCGTCGCCGTAATCGTGAACTGCAGCGTGTCGACGTCCGCGTTGGCCGTAAAATTGGCCGTCGCCGAGTCGAAGCCCGTGGTATTGGCCACGGGGGCGCCGCTGTCCTGGCGCCAGCTGAAGCTGATCGAGTCGCCATCGGGGTCCGTCGCAGACGCGCTCAGCGACACGGGGTCGCCAGCGCTGACGACGATCTGATTGGTCGTCGACACGCTGGGCGGGCTGCCCGCCGCAGGTGGCGGCGCGCTGCCCCCGCCGCCGCCACCGCCGCCACAGGCGGCAATCACGGCAGCGCTGAGCGCTGTCAGGGCGGGTCGCAGGACGCGCAGTGTCTGGGTGCCCGCCGGCGGCAGGCTCGGTGTTGTTGTGCTCATGATGGCCTCCCAAAATGTGTGCCTCACCTCGGGAAGCAGCAACGGTCCGAAAAACCGGTCACGGACGTCACGGCCGGACCGCAATCACATCGAATGTGGCGACCATTTGCGGCACACTGCGCGCTCATGCGTCATGCATCGCACTGGAAGACTCCCATGCCTATCGTCACCATTCTCGTCGCTGTGTTGCTCATCGCACTGGGCGTTGGCTCCTGGATCGAAGCCGGTCAGACCAGCATCACGGCATTGATTCCGGCCTTCTTTGGGGCACCCTTGCTGATTGCGGGGTTGCTCGCGCTTAAGCCCAAGCTGCGCAAGCACGCGATGCATGCCGCTGCGGCCGTCGCCCTGCTGGGGGCACTGGGATCACTGAGCCGAGCAGTTCCGGGGCTGATGTCCGACGGCCCCCTGCGGCTGGCCACCACAGTCCAGCTCATCATGGGCGTCGTGCTCGTGATTTTTATCGTGCTGTGTGTGCGCTCGTTTATTGCGGCACGAAAGTCCGGCGCGCTCGACTGACCGCCGGCTGATTTCCGAGTCCCGCTGCCGCGCGATGTGGGTGCGCGCTGCGCGTCAGTCGCGGCTGCGCCAGCCGTG
>JBCCBB010000109.1:0-8828 GCA_039814545.1 Pseudomonadota bacterium | reverse complement strand
TGCCCAGGAGAGGACTTGAACCTCCACCTACTTTCGTAGACATGGACCTGAACCATGCGCGTCTACCAATTCCGCCACCTGGGCAAGGTGGAACCGTTACACTTACGGCCCCGAGCGGGCCGCGAACATTAGCCGAGCCCCCGCAGGCTGTCAATCCTACCAGCAACCGATTCCCGAGATCCCTTTTGACCCGTCAGAAAGACCGCTACGCCCACCGTATTCCCGACCGCAACGCCATCCTGGACGTGCTCACAGAGCGCGGCCGCCCCATGGACTACGACGCGCTGGCCGAGCACTTTGGCATCCGTGCGCGCAAAGACCGCAAGAAACTGAATGAGGTGTTGACCCGCGCTCTGCGCGCCGGGCAAATACACCTGAACCGCAGCGAAGAGTACTGCCTGGCCGAACGTCTCCACCTCGTGACAGGCAACGTCAGCGCGCACAAAGACGGCTTCGGTTTTCTCGTCGCCGATGACGACAGCGATGACCTTTACCTGTCGCCACGTGAGATGCAGCGCCTGATGCACGGCGACCGCGTGGCCGGCAAGGTCCACAAGCGCACGCGCCGCGGCGCCGAAGGCCGCGTCGTCGACATCCTCGAGCGCGCGCACACTGAGGTGGCCGGCAAGTACATTCGAGAGCGTGGCATTGGGCTTGTGATTCCCGACAACCCGCGGCTGACCCAGCGCGTGCTCGTGCCGCAGGGCGAGCACGGCGGCGCCAAAGCGGGCGAAATGGTGGTCGCGAAGATTCTCGACTACCCCGAGCGTGAGGCGCAGGCCACGGCGCGCATCGTGCAGGTGCTGGGTGCGCCCGACAAGCGCGGCATGCCCACGGACCTTGCCATTCATGCCCACGGCATCCCGCACCAGTGGCCGCGTGCCGTCGCAGAGCAGGCCAAGTCGTTCGGTCGCACCGTGCCCACGCGCGCCAAGCAGGGCCGCAAAGACCTGCGCACGTTGCCACTCGTGACCATCGACGGCATTGATGCCCGCGATTTCGATGACGCCGTGTTCGCGGCGCCGCGCAAGGACGGCGGCTGGCGTCTCGTGGTCGCAATCGCCGACGTGGCGCACTACGTCACGCCGGATAGCCCCATCGACAAGGAAGCCATCAAGCGGGCCACGTCCGTCTACTTCCCGGACCGCGTTGTGCCCATGCTGCCCGAGGTGTTGTCGAACGGCCTATGTTCCCTGAACCCCAAGGTCGACCGGCTCTGCATGGTCTGCGACATGTCCGTGAGCCCGCAGGGCGAGGTGACCCGGTCGCGCTTCTACGATGCGGTGATGCGCTCGCACGCGCGTCTGACCTACCGCACTGTAGGCCGTTATCTCGAGGGCGAGGCACACGCGGAGATCGAGGGCGACATCGCTGCTTCGATCGACGCGCTGCACGATCTGTTCAAGGCCTTCGCCAGGCGCCGCAAGAAACGCGGCGCCATCGAACTCGACCTGCCGCAACTGCGTATCCGTGTGGACGACTCGGGCGACGTAGAGCGCATCGTTTCAGCGCCGCGCAATGATGCCCACCGCCTCATCGAGGAATGCATGATCGCGGCCAACGTCGAGGCCGCACGATTCATCACGCGCAGAAAGGTGCAGGCCTTATTCCGGGTGCACGCCAAGCCCGACGAGGAGCGCTTCGAAGAGTTTCGCGCCTACATGGTGGGGCTCGGTTTCAAGGTGCCGCATGCGGCACACCCGAAGCCCAGCGTGCTGCGTAACCTCATGGCATCCGTGCAGGACCGCCCCGACGCCTATGCGATCAACATGGCGCTGCTACGCACCTTTGCGCACGCCGAGTACACGCCTGATAACGTCGGCCACTTCGGTCTGGCGCTCGACCAGTACGCACACTTCACCTCGCCGATTCGCCGCTACCCGGACCTGCTCGTGCACCGTGCGATTCGCCACATGACGAGTGGTGGCAAGGCGCGTGCCTACAGCTACAGCGCCGATCGTATGCAGCAACTTGGCAAGCTCACCTCGGAACGCGAGCGTCGCGCCGAAGACGCCACGCGCGAAGTTGAGGCCTTGCTGAAATGCCAGTACATGCAAAAGCATCTGGGCGGGCGGTTCGAGGGCATCATCTCCGGCGTGACGCATTTTGGCTTGTTCGTGCAGCTGGGCGAGCTGCAGGTGGATGGCCTCGTGCACGTCTCGAGTCTGCGCAATGACTACTACGAGCATGAACCCGAGCGTCAGCGCCTCGTCGGCAGTCGCACGGGCCAGTCCTACACGCTCGGTGACAGCGTCGAGGTCATTGTCGATCGCGTCGATCTCGAAACGCGGCAAATCGACTTCGTGCTCTACGACCACCACCCGGCCTTTGGGGGCAAGCGCGACGAGAGTCACCGACGCGACGGCCGACGCGGCCGCCGCTGATGTCGCACTCCCGTTACAGCGCCGGTATCCACGCCGTGGCACGGCTCGTCGACACGATGCCCGGCAAGCTGCGTCGTGTGTACGTGGACGAACGCGTCAAAAACCCGCGTCTGCTCGAGCTTACGGAGGCGGCCAAGGTCGCAGGTGTGACCGTGCAGCGCGTGCGCAATCGCCGCCTGGACGACATGGCCAAGGGCACCACGCATCAGGGCGTCGTGGCGGAGTTTGCGGATCTGGAACCGCTCGATGAGGCGGGCCTGCGAAGTCAGATAGAGGCGTCGCTGGGAGAGGGCGGGGCGCCGCTGTTGCTCGTGCTCGACGGCGTTCAGGATCCACACAACCTGGGCGCCTGCCTGCGCACAGCCGAGGCGGCCGGCGTCATGGCTGTCATTGTGCCGAAGCGCCGCTCGGCGCCGCTGACGCCGGCGGCGCGCAAGGTGGCCAGTGGCGCCGCGGAGCTTGTGCCGCTCGTTGTTGTGCCGTCACTGGCCCGCACGCTGGACTGGCTTGGCGAATACGGCGTGGTCCGCACGGCCACGAGCGATCAGTCCGAGGCTCCGATTTGGTCAGCACAGCTTTCGGGCCCGGCCGCGCTGGTATTGGGCGCTGAGGACATTGGTGTCGCTTCAGAGCTCGCCGAGCGCTGTGACACGAGCGTGCGCCTACCCATGGCCGGGCAGGTCGAGAGCCTCAATGTCTCGGTGGCCGCGGGTATCTGCCTGTTCGAGGCCGTCCGGCAGCGTACATAAGCTGACTGAATGGCTTGCCGGGCCACCCCCGGCCGGACTACAATGCGCGACTCGCCGGGGCCAGGCCCGGGCGACCTCAACACAATCTGGGGGTTTGCACGCGGCGTCGCGGTCAGCGGCAGCGTTGCAGGCTCACTCCTTGCCACACCGTATTTTGGGTGGCGAACCCGTAAGGAGCCTCTTTTGAGACACTACGAAATCGTGTTTCTGGTCCACCCTGACCAGAGTGAACAGGTGCCCGGCATGGTCGAGCGCTACGGCAAGCTCATCGCCGACGCCGGTGGCGCGGTCCACCGCCAGGAAGATTGGGGCCGTCGCCAGCTCGCGCACAGCATCAACAAGGTGCACAAGGCGCACTACCTGCTCATGAACGTCGAATGCGACCAGCCGACGATCGACGAGATCAAAGGCGCGTTCAAGTTCAACGACGCCGTTCTCCGTCATCTGATCATGCGCGTCGACGACGCCGTCAGCGAAGCCTCGCCCATGGCCAAGGCTGTTGAAGACGAAAAAGCCAAAGAGCGCGAGACAGCACGCCGCCGTGAAGCGAAAGCTGCTGCCGAGGCGCGCGCCCGCGACGCAGAGCAGGGTGAAGGCGAAGCGCCTGCAGAAGCAGCCGCTGAAGCAGCCCCTGCAGATGAAGCACCTGCAGAAGACGCGCCCGCCGCTGAAGGAACCGAAACCGAGGAGGCCAGCGCATGAGCCGTTACTCACGTCGTCGCAAGTACTGCCGTTTCACCGCCGAGGGCATCGAACAGATCGACTACAAGGATCTAAACCTGCTCAAGGCTTACATCACGGAAACGGGCAAGATCGTACCGAGCCGCATTACGGGCACAAAGGCGCGCTACCAGCGTCAGCTCGCGACCGCGGTGAAGCGCGCGCGTTACCTGGCGCTGCTGCCCTACACCGACCGTCACTGATCGCGTCGCGCCGCGACGCCATCGGCCCATGTTGAAGCAGCTCGCCATCTGGGTGCTGCAGTCACGTCACCGGCTCACCATTGCCGTGGCGTTTCTGCTCATCGTGCCGCTGCTCAATTTCGTGGCACCGATGGTCGCCGTGGCGGGCGTGCTGCAGTTTGGTCCGCTGGTGGCATTGCCGTGGATCGCGGGTGGCTGGGGCATCGTCGGTGCGATTCAGATGCTCGCCAATCCTGATCCGATTGCGCTCGTGTATCTCGTGTCAGCCGGCGTGTCGCTGGCACTAGCCATGCTCATGGCAACGGTGCTCGGCCGCGGTGGTTCGCTGACGCTTACGCTGCAGGCCTCGTTGTTGGTTGTTGTCGGCGTGCTGGCGGCCTTCTACGTGGTCGTTGACGATGTGCCCGCTTATTGGACGAGCGCGATCGAATTCCTGCTGGCCTCAGCACGCGAGAGCGGGACGCAGTTGTCTCAGCTCAGCGACCAGGAGGTCAGCGAGGGTGTGACGCTCATTGCGCAGTACATGTCCGGTGTTGCAGCAGGTTGGGCCTTCGTCGCGTTGGCCATTGCGATCCTGGGTGGCTACGCCCTTTGGGATCACGGTGCCGATAAGGGCCAGGCGCGCTTTGGCCGGTTTCGCGACCTGAATCTGGGTCGTGCGCTGGCAGCGACACTGGTGCTGTTGGCCGTGATCGGCTCGTTCGCGGGCTGGGTGCCGGGCGCCAACGCCGCCATTGTGCTGCTGCTCGCGTTCGGGCTGCACGGTTGTGCGCTGATGCACTGGTTGCGCGAGCGCTTTGGTTGGCCGGAGTGGTCACTCGTCGTGTTTTACGGCGTTCTGAGCACCACGTTGCTGGGCAACCCGTTTGCGGTGTTGCTCGTTTGCGTCGCGGGTTACGTCGACGCCTGGTTTAATATGGTTCGCGTCTCTCCCCCGGGGCAGACGCGCTGAAGAAAAGCGCTACGGCGCGAGAGGAATAAACGATGGAAGTCATTCTGCTCGAAAAGGTCGAGAACCTGGGCGGCATCGGTGACAAGGTCACCGTCAAGCCGGGCTACGGCCGCAATTTCCTGCTACCGCAGGGTAAAGCCACGCTGGCCACACCGGCTAACCTGGCTGAGTTCGAAGCGCGCCGCGCGGAACTGGAAGCCAAGGCCGCCGAAGAGCTGGCTGCGGCTAAGTCGCGCGCCGAGACGCTCGAAGGTGCCCGTGTGGAAATCCCGGCCCTGGTCGGTTCGGAAGGCAAGCTGTTTGGCTCGATCGGCACGATCGACATCGCGGAGGCGTTCAATAACGCCGACCTGCCCATTGAGCGCTCCGAAATCCGCCTGACGGACGAAGGTGCGTTCCGCGAAACGGGTGAGCACGAGATTGGCCTGCACCTGCACGCCGACGTCGACGTGACGGCCACCGTGGTCGTCGTCGCCCAGGAGGGCTGATCGGGCTCGACCCGGTCTGGGGATGGTCAACGCCGTAGAGCTCAGCGAACGTGACGAGCACGCCTTGCGCGTGCCGCCACACTCGATCGAGGCCGAGCAGTCCGTGCTCGGCGGGCTCATGCTCGACAACCAGTCGTGGGATAAGGTCGCTGACACGCTCACAGCGGAAGATTTCTACCGCCCCGACCACCGTCTCATCTTCGCGGGCATCGGCGCGCTCATCGAGCGGCGCCAGCCCTGCGACGTGGTCACGCTCTCCGAGCACCTGGAAAACCAGGGCAATCTCGCCGAATGTGGCGGGCTCGACTACCTGGCCATGCTGGCCAACGACACGCCGACGGCGGCCAACGTGTTCGCCTACGCGCAGATTCTGCGCGAGCGGTCGATTCTCCGAAACCTCATCGGGGCCGGCAACCAGATTGCGGGCGCCGCGTTCGAGCCTGAGGGCCGGCGTGCCGTCGAGCTGCTCGACGAGGCGGAGCGCCTGGTCTTCGAGATTGCTGAAGCGGGTTCGCGCAAGGGCGGATTCGCCGCGGTTAAGAGTATCCTGCCGGGTGTCATCGACCAGCTCGACGAGCGCCACAGAAGCGGTGGCGACATCACGGGGCTGTCGACGGGCTGGACCGAGTTCGACAAGATGACTGCTGGCTTGCAGCCCGGTGATCTGGTCATCGTTGCGGGCCGCCCCTCGATGGGCAAGACCACGTTTGCTGTCAATATCGCCGAGGCGGCGGCTATCGGCAGCCGCCAGCCGACGGCCATCTACTCCATGGAGATGAGCTCGGAGCAGCTGGCCTTCCGCATGATTTCCTCGCTGGGGCGTGTTGATCAGTCACACCTGCGCACGGGCCAGTTCCCGCAGGAAGACTGGGACCGCATCAACACGGCCGTGCAGCTCATGTCTGATGCGCCCATCTTTATCGACGACACGCCGGCGATGTCGCCCACGGAAGTTCGTGCGCGTGCCCGGCGGCTTAAGCGCGAACATGGCTTGGGCCTCATTGTTGTCGACTACCTGCAGCTCATGCAGGTCCCCGGTACGGCTGAGAACCGCACCACAGAGATCTCGGAGATTTCACGCTCGCTGAAGGCGCTTGCCCGAGAGCTCGAGGTGCCCGTGATCGCGCTATCGCAGCTGAATCGCTCCGTGGAGCAGCGCACGGACAAGAAGCCGGTCATGAGCGATCTGCGCGAGTCGGGCGCCATCGAACAGGACGCCGACCTCATCTGCTTCATCTACCGCGAAGAGGTCTACGATAAAGAGACCGTGCGCAAGGGCGTGGCCGACATCATTGTTGCCAAGCAGCGTAACGGGCCGATCGGCGAGTTCCCGCTGACCTTCGTCGGCAAGTACACCAAGTTCGAGAACTGGGTGCCCGACGCCTACGGGCAGGACGTCGGCGCGTTCTGAGCCGGCGGATGTGTCCGTGAGCTTTGCGGCCAGCGCGGTCATCCACCGCGACCACCTCCGTCACAACCTGAGTGTCGTCCGCGCCGCACGATCCGGTGCGCGTGTCATGGCCATGGTCAAGGCCAACGCCTATGGTCACGGGCTCGTCGAGGTGGCGCGTGCGCTGTCCGATGCTGACAGCCTGGCCGTGGCGCGGCCTGAGGAGGCCGAGACGTTGCGGGCGGCAGGCGTCGATACCGACATCGTGTTGCTCGAGGGCGTGTTCGACGCGCCGGGCATGGTGACGGCAGATGCGCTGGGCTGCGAGCTGGTCGTGCATACGCGGGAGCAGATCGCGCTGCTGGCTGCGCACCGTGCCGATGCGCGCTTCACCGTGTGGCTCAAGGTCGATACGGGCATGAACCGGCTGGGCTTTCCAATGGCGGCACTGGATGATGCGGAACGCACGCTGCGCGCGTTGCCGCAGGTGGCCGAACTGCGCCTCATGAGCCACTACGCGAGTGCCGACGCCGAGGACGGCACGCAGCTTGCGGCACAGCGCGAGCGGCTGGAATCGCGGCTCGCGCGCTTCGAGGGTGCTGTGAGCCTGGCGAATTCGCCGGCCGCGCTACGCGCAGAGGCGCTCGGCGATGATGCGCCGCCGGCGAGCGATTGGATTCGTCCCGGTGTGGCGCTGTACGGCATTTCGCCGTTCGGGGGCGTCGCTGCAGAGTCGCTGGGTCTCAAGCCCGTCATGGACTTCGAGACGCGGCTGATCGCGGTTCGAGACCTCGTGGCCGGGGACCGCGTGGGCTACGGCGGGCGCTACACCGCGACGGGCCCCATGCGCATCGGAATCGCCGCCGCAGGGTATGGCGACGGTTATCCCAGGCGCATGCCTGACGGTACACCCGTGCTCGTGGACGGCCAGGCCGCCAGGATCGCGGGACGCGTGTCCATGGACATGCTGGCTATCGACGTCACGCACGTACCCGACGCGCGCGTGGGCAGTACGGTCCGACTCTGGGGTGCAGATTTGTCGGCGGAGACGATCGCCCAGGCGTGCGACACAATCGCCTACGAGCTTGTGACGCGCGTCAGCGAGCGCGTCACGCGCGTCTACCTCTAGGTCGCGTTGCCGGCGGCCAATGCCGCCGGGGCAGGGCCTCAGGTGCGGTAGAAGCCCATTTTCACGCCAGCGAGCTCGACGACGTCATTGTCTTCGAGTTTGCGCGCCTGGCCCGACAGCTCATCGCCGTTGACCTTGGGCGCCTTGTGGCCTTCGCCACTCTCGACGTGAACAATGAAAAAGCCTTCCGAGCGACGCGTGATGGCCGCCACCTGGACACCGGGGCGGCCTAGTGTGGTCAGCGCTTTCTGCAGTTCCAGCTCACGGCCTGCGAAGTTGCCCGAGAGCACCTGCAGCTTGGCCGTCGGCAGGGCGGAAGGCTTGTCGATGGCTTCAGTGATGGCCGAGGTGGCATCGACGGCTGACGTCGAGTCGACGGCCGAGGTGGCCTGCGCCACATCTTCGGCATCGTCGGCGTCATCGTCGCCCTTGACGTTGTCACTGCCGCCTGCGGCGCGCTCGAGCGCCTCGGCTGCCGCCTGGATTTTGGCCGGGTCGGGTCGGGTCTGCGAGATGACCATGGTCTTCTCGAACTCTTCCTGCTCGGGGTCTGCGGCCTGGCTGTCCACGTAGCGCAGCTGATGGTGACCGATCGTGATCGTGTCACCGTTCTGCAGCGCGTGCTTTTTGATGAGCTTGCCGCCCACGTAGGTGCCGTTGGTGCTGTTCAGGTCCTCAAGGAACGAGTCGTTGAGGATGTTGATGATCAGGCAGTGGTGCCCGCTGACCGACGGATTGTCGATGCGTACATCGTTGTCCGGGAGGCGCCCAATCGTGTAGCGCTCCTTGGTCATGTTGTACTCGGCGAGTACC
>JBCCBB010000174.1:0-2778 GCA_039814545.1 Pseudomonadota bacterium | reverse complement strand
CCCGAAGGCACGCAAATACACCGTGGTACCGGTGGCGAGGTCCGTCAGGATCGGCGCACCATCGGCCAGCCGCTGAACTGAAAAACCAGGCACCATGGAAGCCCCTTTCAGACGCCGGTCGCGCACCAGACCGCGCAGCGTACTGCGCACAAAGCTGCCTTCGCCAGGATCGATCACGTCGATCCGCTCGCCCGACGGCAGCTCGATTACTTCCACGACACCGTCAGGCGCGTCGACAAACTGCAGATGCTGCTCGGCGACGACCACTGGCGCGGGCGCACGCGCCGCCGCGGGATTGACGACAAATTGTTGCCAAGCAACGCCGAGCGCAGTAATCAGAACAAGCCCAGCCGCAAGCAGCAATGGCACACGCGGTGCCAGATTCTCGTGACTGTGGCCGTGGCCATGGTACGGGTCGCCGTCACCATGATGATGGTGATGGTGACCATGCGCATGATGTGTCCCCATTTGCTTGCTCCTTAGCTGGCTGCCAATGCCTCACCATCGGCAGCATCATGAGCCGCGCCTTGCGCAACGGCTTGCGCGTCTTGTTGCAGCGCTTCGCCGAGCACTTTTGCAACAGGATCGACATCCGCCAACGCACGTAGCAACGGTACCGGCCTCAGAATCCGAAACGGCCGCGCACTTGGCCACAACACCGCGTAACCTGCGCGTGCGTCTTTGGCCAGCGTGAGCGCAATATCGCCACCGCCATCTTCTCGACGTTTCACGTCAACGCTCTCGATCTTGCTGAACGGCAGATTCACCGCAATCGACAACGCAACGCCACTGCGAATGACCACGCGGCGATTGGTAATCGTATAGAGCGTCTGACGCGCAGCCGACCGCCCGTACAGCAGCAGGATCCCAATCGCCAGCGCCCCAAGCAGCGCGGTGGTCATGGCTGACGTCAATGCGGCATCGAAGCCCAGCCCGTTCTGCCAGATACCAACCTGTCGCCAAATCAGCAGCAACATGAAGTACACCGCAACTTTGTGTGTGTGCATCGCGTAGCGCGTCAGCGCCGCAGTGTCGGGCCCGCCGCACCACAACACCCGCTCGCCGCGCGGCAGCTCACCGGGCATCGCCTGTGCGAGCGTCAGCCCAGCGCGGCTCATATCAGCGGTTCCGAACGCGACGGTTCCGCAAGCAGCTTGCCACCACCGAAGTAGCCCATGACCTTGTCCTCTTCGAGCAGCGTAATCGTATCGCTGCTCTTGGTGCGCGGCACGCGACCGTACTGCTCGGACAGCAATGCATTGGCGTGCAATTCACCTGCGTCGCGGTCGATCTTGTCGACAAACGCAAAGGGCATGAGCACGTTACCGCTGCCAACGCTGGGGTCGAGCGCAATCTCGATGTAGACAATCATCGGTTCCGGAATATCGACCCAGTTGTCGATGACCTTGCCCACGGACTTTCCGTCTGCCGCAACGACGTCCATACCACGCGGGTCTGCATCGCGTTCGTCGATGCCGTACTCATCATGGTTTCGCATCGGCACGATACGCGGCTCACCATGCAGGGTCAGATCCGGCGTATCCGCGCGATCGGACCAGGCTGCCGGCCCGATACCGTCAACGAGTGGGTCGCCCGTGGGCACCAGGGGCGCACCCGGGAAATCACCGACAGGCTCGGCCGCCAGCTCGCGATCGGGATCCTCACGGGGCACCGAAACCTTGCCGTGGTGTGGCGTCAGATAGGTCTTCTTGGGCGGTTCCGAGGGAAAGCCGCGCACGACGACATCACCGCCACGATGCGGTGCGTCAAGCGGGTAGCCTTCGCGCTTGCTTTCACGATGCAGGTACAAGACCAGCACGCCGAAAAACAACCAGAACAGCGTGAAGATGATCTCCACGAAGTCAATGCTGCCGACGATGTTGTTAGGCATGATAGAACTCCAATTTGAGGCTAGCGCGGAAACTCACTGAGGCCGATGCGGCCATCATGATCGCCTGCCTCGCGGGCGAACTTCGCCAGCGGACCGATGACGGCCAGCGTGACGAAGAGTAGAAACACTTCCAATTGATAAACGAGGGTGTAGCTGTCGCTCATGGCATCGAACGCCGGTCCCAGCCAGCCACGATCAATCCAGTAACTGATGGTGTCACGCAAGGCGCCGCCGATGCCGACACCAATGCCCGTCGCGGTGGCCTGAACGGCCCCCCAGGCACCCAGTGCCAACCCACTGCCAGCGACGCGAGCAAGATCCATGGCAGCGACGAGCGTGCCGACGCTAAACAAACCGGCACCGAAGCCAATGAACAGAACACCCGCGCCGAACAAGACCTGCGACTTGATCGCCGCGATGATGCTGACAATTACAAACGCGACCGCCCCGATCAGCGCTCCGAAGCCAGCCAGGCGATGGGGATCGGTACCGCGATTGAGCCAGCGCGCCGACAGGGCGAACGCAATGAGGGTGCCAAAGGCGAGCAAGGCGGTGAGACGTGTCGTTGCCGCAACATCCATCCCCAGGACCTGGGCCCCGAACGGCTCCAGCAAAATGTCCTGCATGGTGAAGCCCGCGGTTCCGATACCCAGTGCCAGTAATAGACGCCCCGTGCGCGGGTCCTGGCGCAGACGCGCCCAGGCAGGGCCGAACCGAGCACGCGTCTCGGGCTCGGCTGTTTTTCTGGGGTCAACGGTTTCCTGCTTCCACAGCGCCACCACGTTAAGCACCAGCGCGACCAGCGCCGTACCCTGCAGCACTTCGATGAGTCTGATCTGACTGAAGTCCTCGAGCAGCCAGCCAAAGACGAGTGAACTCACCAGCAT
>JBCCBB010000077.1:0-13435 GCA_039814545.1 Pseudomonadota bacterium | reverse complement strand
CCGCAACGTTGCGGCCATGGTGACTATCTGAATTTGGAACGCGTTCACGGACGGAACGCGGGTCAGGGTCTGACTGTTACGCATCTGGCCCCCCGTGTGCGTATTTGAGACCACCGATCGAATCGGCTTCTTGCTTACCGCTGTCGCCTCTAATTGGTCATACCAATTTGAATCTTTTTGTGGCGAAGCTGGTAAGACCAGTGAGGCATTATGAGATTATCGGACAGGAAAACGCAACCCCGGAATAGGCAGCCGACTGTCTTCCGGCCGAGAGGATTCGGGCCGGAAATTGGCAGATCATTGATTTAGGTGCGCTTATTTGGATCAACTTACGGCCGAATTGGTAAGTTATGTCCGCTTATCAAAATGGTGACCGCTTGCCTGGCGTCGCCGGAGAATTGCCGCGGCCAGCAGACATTGCATAGTCTCGTGGGCTGCACGTTCGCACGGAAACCACCGAGGGGGCGGTGCCATCATGATGGGCTATCGACTCGCGGCCGACGCGCTCTTATTCCTTCACGTCGGATTCGTCCTGTTCGTTGTCGCCGGACTTGCCTTGGTCTGGATCGGCGCCTGGCGCAGCTGGCGCTGGATCCGCAATCCGTACTTCCGCATCGCCCACCTGTTAGGCATCGGCGTGGTCGTGCTGCAGGCCTGGCTCGGGCGGATCTGCCCGCTGACCATCTGGGAAATGGCGTTGCGCGAACGCGCGGGCGAGGCGACCTATCACGGCGCCTTCATCGCGCACTGGCTGGAAGCGCTGCTCTACTACGACGCGCCGATGTGGGTATTCGCCGTTGTCTACACCGCGTTCGCTGCGCTCGTGATTGCCAGCTGGGTTTGGATCCCGCCTCGGCGTTGGTGATTGCGCCCTGACAAACAGCAGTTCGCTAGTGCCCCTGCGCGAGTGGTAACACGGACAACACCCGGGCCCGGAGCAGTGCCTCATCTTTCAGTGCTTCCTGCAGCAGACCATCGACATAGCGCATCACGAACGCAGAACAGGATGTGCTTACGGCCTGCAGGCCGCTCGCGGGTTGCTCGCGAGCCTCTCGTTTGAATGCGGTCGATCGATCGCAAATCATCTGGCGAAAGACCTGCCGTTCTACAAAAGGCAAGAGCGATGCCTGCATCTCGGCAATCAGATCCTCTGCGGGCCGGCTTGCCTGTTGCTCGATAAACGCCATGCGTTCGGCGCGGTGCTCTGGGGGCGCCGATAGTAGATTGCGAAACACGTCGTCAACGACGTCACTGGGCAAGCCGAGCGTCGCGATGAATTGCGACTGTTCGTCGTAGTCCGAGACAACACGGTCCGGCATTTGGTCTACCGCCGTGTCGACGTATCGCCATGCGACCCAGAACTCTCGAATCTCCTGCTCCCACGTCGCGCCCGCCTGGCTGAATTCCTGCGCAAAGATGGCATCACGCGCTGCTTCCAGCTGCTCGACAGAGATACCAAGATCCTGCATCGCAGCGGCCCGCATGCCGTCATTGAGTTGCTCCGCAACCTCGAAAACGTCTTCCTGGCTCGCATCGCGCTCCAGCGCTACGCCGTACACATCGATCGGTCCCTTAGGCGGCGGCGTGCGCTTCCCGATGAAGGACGCGACAAGGAACACGAGCGCGATCATTGCGGCCGAAATCAGTGTTGCCTGGAGCTCGCGGGACATTTGTAGATGTTATCAGCAGCAGTTGAGAGGCCACGAGCACCCTCGTGCAGAGGTCAATGCTCGTGCTGCGCGACGATGTTGAAGCCGAGACACGCAGATACCGACGTTCGAGCTTGTGGGACCCACAAGACTGTCGGGCGACTTTACGTTCTCGTCACAGACGCGCGATGTATTCCAAGCGGTACAGTCCGCAAGCCGATGAAAACGCGCAAATTCGCGGAACACGGTATGTTTTTTGCTTTTAAATTAGTGAGTTAGCGTATTTTCGCTGCATACATGCCTCAACAACAACGGGAACTCGGACTGTGAGAAGAAAAACAACGAAAAAACTGGTCGGTGGCGTACTGATGCTGGCGATGGCCGCATCGGCGCACAGCACGGTCATCGAGGATTGGGAGAGCGGTGCCCCCAGGTTGTTTGCCTTTGGTCCTGGCTTTATCGACATCACCTTCCCGACCATCCCGGCGATTAGCCCGGAGAACATCCCAGGCCTCGGGCGCGACAATACGGCGCTCGCCGTGGACTACAACTTTGTTGGCACGTTTGGCGGTGTCGGCCAGGTCTTCGAGAGCGGGCCGCAAGACTGGACCGATTCGAACGCACTGCGGTTCTGGATGTTTGGCACCGAAACAGGCAACAACCTCCAGTTCGAGATTTTTGACAACAGCTTCGACGGGACGGCTGCCAACTCAGAGCGGTTTGACACGGGTCTCGTCGACGACTTCTTCGGCTGGCAGCAGATGACGATCAACTTTGACCTCCTCACACGGGCCACGGACTTTCAACCAACTGGCGGTTTGGACGACGGACTGACTCTGACTGAGGTCTATGGCTACGCCCTCGTACTCGACAACGCCGCTGGCTTCCTGGCGTTCGACGAATTCGAACGCGTCAACGTCCCCGCACCTGGTGAGTTCGCGTTGTTGGGTCTTGGTATTTTGGGCATGGGGCTCGCGCGCCGGCGTAGTAGCGCAGCCTAAGAAAAAGGACAATGACAATCGCCCGCCCGGACTAATCGCGCGGGCGTTTTCATTAGCACGGCCGCGATCATGTCGACAGGCGGTCGACCGCACTGACGCTACGTCCCGGTGGCGAGCTCCGTCACGTTGTCGGCCTGCTTTGCCGTGTGGCTGACCACGCGGTTGCGGCCTCCGCGCTTGGCATTGTAGAGGGCCTTGTCAGCCGCACCGAGGAACTCCGACTCGGTGCCAAACGACGCCTTGGAGAGCGTCGCGATGCCGATGCTGATCGTGAGTGAACCTCGCGACAGCGTGTGGGCCGCGATCTGCTCGCGCTGGCGCTCGCCGATAACGTGCGCTTCGTCTTCGTTCGTGTCCGGCATCAGGATTACGAACTCCTCACCGCCGTAGCGGCACAGCCGATCGGATCGACGCAGGTTCTTCTGAAGGATACCCGAGATCGAGCGAAGCGCGTCGTCGCCGAACTGATGGCCGTGCGTATCGTTGTAGGCCTTGAAATGATCGACGTCGATCAACATCAGCGACAAGGGCTGGCTATAACGGGCGCAGCGCGCGAACTCTCCCCGTAGATGCTCGTCAAAACTCCGGCGGTTGAATACGCCCGTGAGTCCGTCGGTCACACTGTGTCTCTGCAGTTCGCTGACGCGGCTGGCGAGTGCCAACGACAACAACACCATCTCGATCAGTGAGCCGATCTGGAAGCCATTTTGGGTAATGAAGTTGTGTGGCAGCAATCCGAACGTTTTCAGCATGTACGCGGACACACCGATAAGCAGCATCGACCAGGCGACTAGGAAGTACCGCGCCGCACGGTGTCCTTCGAAGAAACTCACGGCACCCATCCAGATCAGCAGCGGCGGTGCGAGAGCGGAAAGTATCGCGAGCGGCACGATAATTTGCGAATACGGCAATACGATGGCGCCTACAAGGCCAGCCGCCGACAACCACTGATGCACGGCCGCGACCCGATCCAGTCTCGGCGACGTGCGGTCGCTGTTCAAAATACTGCGCGAAAACCTCAGCCCCCAGATCAGTGTCAACGCCAGCGTCACGACGAGGCTCTTGTTGCCCCACGAGGGACTATTGGGCCAGAAGTATTGGAATGTCAGCCCATTGTGGATGGCGAAATAGGCGCCGTAGAACGCGAGGTACAGCAAGTAATGGAAGAATGCGCGGTCGCGAACGGCAACAAAGATGAACAGGTTGTAGAAGAGCAGCACCAGGAAGCCGCCAAAGTAGATGCCGTAGCCGAGCTGCTCTCGCCCGACCTGACCGATCAACGTGGCCTCGTCGAACATCGAGAGACCGATGTTGATCGGGCCGCTCGAACTGAACCTCAGGTAGATTTGGCGGGTGCTTTTTGCGGGCACCTCGACCCGAAAAACGAAGTCCCGATGCTGTATGTCCCGGCTGGAAAAGGCGCGGGAATCGCCCGTCTCGACATGCAGCCATTCACCATTCGCAGACTGCTGCCAGAGATCCAGCTCGTCGATAAGCGGGTAGTCCTGGCGCAACAACGCACTGGTCGATTCATCACCCGTATTGCTGACGTCAACACGGACCCACCAGGCGGAGTCGGTAAAGCCGAAGTTTGGGGATCGCTCCCCGACGGCGGTGAAGTCGTCGTCGCGTCCCAAAACGTCATCGAGGGTCAGCGCGCCGTCGACATCCTCAAGCAACTGGATGTGCTTCGAGAGTTCGACGCGGTCTCGCAGGTCACTGATTTCGAGGGGATCGGCCGCATTGGCGTCGCTCGCGGGCAGGAGCAAACACGCTACCGATAGAAAGTAAGCCAACGTCCTGGTCAAGCTGTTCAGCGTCATGATAACCGGCGGCAATAGGGTTTCATGAAGAGTCTCATCGCGACGCTCAGGCAAGTCAAATTGAACATAAGAAATTGTGAACCACGCACAGAATCGAGCATGCGTCGTTGACACAATCTGGGCTCGAATGGGTCCGCGCCCGTAGGCCATGTAACGAAGAGCAGCATGGGTACTGCGAGGCCCAGCCGTCTTGAGGGAATAGGAGGCAGACCACCCATGCGACTTGGCGATACCAGAACTCTGACACTCGTCGCCCTGCTCGGCCTGCTGGTGACGAGCGGTTGCAGCCGCGACCCGTCGACGCCGATCACGAGCGGCGCGTCGGTCGAAGGCGCCCCAGACGTTATCAACCTTGAGCAGGGCTGGAGCCAAGAAACGCAGGATCAAGCGTGGTTCATATCCTTTGGCTCCCGTCTCCTTCCCTACGCCTGGTTTCTAAGCCTCGAACAGACCGACAGCGTTGACCTGTTCCGCGACGATGCACACCTCACCGGCTTCGGCTTCCTTGCACAGCAACCCACGAGCAACAATCCCGACGGCCTGCCCGTCGGCTTTAGTCAGGACCACGACGACGACGCGCGAGCCTGGTTGGGCCTGACGTGCGCCGCCTGCCACACGGGTGAAGTGCACTACCGTGGCGTGAAAATCCGAATCGACGGTGGCCAGAGCCTGCTCGACTTCGACGGCTTCGAGGCCGCCGTCGTCGATGCCCTGTCGGCCACCCTCGCCAACCCGGACAAGTTCGAGCGCTTTGCGCGTCGTGTGCTTCACGACAATGCCGAGAGCCCCGTTGCCCATGGTGACCTTCGGGACGCGTTGGTTCAGCGAACGCAGGAACTGGCTGCGCGCCGCCGAATGAACGCGACCGATGTGGCCTACGGACACGGGCGCCTGGATGCATTCGGCCAAATCTTCAACGCTGCCGCCGCCGAGTTCATCCACGAGCCGGGCAACGGCCGCCCACCTGACGCACCGGTCAGCTACCCCGTGCTTTGGAGCGCGGCGCATTTAGACGTGGTCCAGTGGAACGGTTCGGCGCCGAACGCGGGCCCGGGTCCGCTCGTCCAGAACGTGACCACCGCGCTGGCGGTCTACGGACAGATCGAGGTTCGACCCGGCGAACACGGCTATGCGTCCTCGGCGAACTTTGCCAACCTCGAGCGCATCCAGAACTGGATCTACGCACTAAAGTCGCCACGCTGGCCCGCACAGGTGCTTGGTCAACTGTCCGACGAGCGGGTGGCGCGAGGCCAGGCGCTGTACGCAGCTTCATGCCAGGGCTGCCATCAGATTTCGAATCGCGATGACGCCAAGCGGAAACTCAAGGCGACCCTGGTGCCCGTCGCGGAGATCGGAACGGACGCACGCGCCGCCGCCAACTTCGTAAGCGCACAATCAGCGAGTGGCCCCCTGCGCGGCGAAAAGGTCGCCGTTTTGGCGGGCGACCGCATGGCCGCGGAAACGGCCACGATCAACCTTGTGGTGCACGCCGCTACGGGCGCGTTGCTGGAGCATCCGGTGGCGGCCACGCGGGCTGCGGTGAAGGATTACCACTCTGTGTACAAGGCCAACATCGACACCCATCCCGACTACTACAAGGCACGGCCGCTGGATGGCATCTGGTCTTCGGCGCCCTACTTGCACAACGGGTCAGTGCCCACGCTCTATGACTTGCTACTGCCGCCCGACGATCGGCCCGAGCAGTTTTTCGTCGGCGGCCGCGAACTCGACGTTGTTCGCGTCGGACTCGAGACCGGCCCCGGTGAAGGACGCAGCGTTTTTGACACGCGCCTCACGGGCAATGGCAACGTTGGCCACACCTACGGCACGACGTTGTCGGAAGACCAACGCATGGAATTGATCGAGTTTATGAAAACGCTATGAACAGCCCGCATGAACAACCGTCGGATCACGCACTCGCCGGAAACAACGTGGTGACGCATACAAGCGTTTGGCAGCGGCTTCGAGCAAGCAGGCTGTTCAAAGCTGGGTTGGCATTGGCCTTGGTCACGGGGCTGGCGCTGGCTGCCGGCTTTGTCGTCTTCGTGGCCTACCCCACGCACACGATTCCCGCGCTGGAACCCGTGGACGAGTATGTCTATCTCGATCAGGGCTGGGGCCCCCGCGCCGATGACGCCGCGCGCCAGACTTACTATTACACGGGCCAAGGTGCGTCGATTCCGCAGGGCAATGCCCGGCACCCGCTCCGCTACGATTGGTTCATCAACCTCGAGATGCCCATCGGCAAAGAGCGCTTCGCCGACCCCGACCACCTTCGCGCCTATCGATTCATCGTCGACCCGGAACCCACGGCCGCCAATCCCGATCAGTTACCCGTTGGCTTCGCGCGTCACTTCAGCCCCGTGGTCGACGCGTATGTCCTCGACATCACCTGCGCGGCCTGCCATACCGGCCAGCTGCACTACGCGAGCGGCGGCAAGCGGTATGCCATCCGCGTCGACGGCGGCCAGGCGATGCACGCGTTCACCGATGTCTCCCGAGGGAGCTTCGGTACCACGCTGCTCGCCTCACTGGTTGCCACTTACACCAACCCCATTAAGTTCGACCGCTTCGCGCGCAACGTACTGGGTGATGACTTCAGGCAGGGCAAGTCGCAGCTTCGCTCGGAGCTCGGCCAAACCCTGAAAGCGCTCGTCGAAATTGGGCAGGACAATCCGTTGCGGCATCTGTATCCGAACCAGGAGGGCTTCGGACGTACCGATGCCCTCGGCCGCATCGCAAACACCGTCTTTGGCGATCACCTGATTTCGGCCAACTACCACGTCGCTGGAGCGCCCGTCAGCTATCCCTACGTTTGGAACATCTGGAAGTTCGACTGGGTGCAATACAACGGTTCTGTGGCGCAGCCACTGGCGCGCAACATCGGCGAGGCACTTGGCGTCGGTGCGGTCATCGATCTGGTCGATACCTACGGGGCACCGATTCCGCCCGAACAACGGTACGCGAGCTCAGTCCGGATTCCGCAGCTCGTCGAAATCGAGCACACGCTCCAGCGACTGCAGCCCCCGCAATGGCCTGAGCAGATCTTTGGGTCCGTCGACCGTGCACTCGCTGCCGAAGGGCGGCAGCTCTTCGAGACCCATTGCCAGGACTGCCACGGCCCGCACCCCGCGAGCCCCTTGCGCCAGGTCGCGCAGGCACCGGGCAAGACGGGCGCAGGACTCGAGTGGCTGATTGAAGTCATCCCCCTCGAGCACATTGGGACGGACCCGAGTGCCGCGTCGGGTTTCGTCGAGCGCCGTTACGACCTGACCGCGACGGGCATGACCGACGCCGAGGTACGCCAACTGCTTGATCCCATTCACACACGCCGCTTGCTGCGTGATGTGCGCTACCGGATTGAGGCGTTCAGCCAGGCGGCGCCATCGACCGGCAATCTGAGCGACTTACTAACACGCCTGCCGCCCGACGGGCCGGCGCCGCAAATCGATGCGGCGCTGTTTGCGGACATCGCAACTGAAGTGGCGCGCTTGATCGGTCCGGTGACCGGGCTTTCGCCCGAGAACAGACCCGACACACCCGAGGATTGCGACAGCACCTGTCATGCGCGCTGGCTCTACTGGAACGTACGCTTTGGTCAGCAAGCGATGACTGACGCGCTGAACGCGATTGACGTCAGCAGCGTCTCCGAGGGGGAAGGCCTGAACATCATCGGCATTTTGATCAAGAACCAATACTACAAAGAGAACGATATCGGCTTCGCGCAGCAACAATGCCTCGAGGGTTTCGGAACGCTGGATCTGCCCCAGCAAGTTGCCGGCTACAAGCCGAGACCACTGGAAGGCGTCTGGGCGACGCCACCGTTCCTGCACAACGGGTCGGTGCCGAGTATTTATCAGATGCTCCTGCCCCCCGAAGAACGAGACCGCGAGTTCGTGGTCGGTCGACGCGACTATGACCCGAAACACCTGGGCTACGTGACCCCGCCCATGGACAGCGACGGGTTCGTGTTTGACACGAGCGTCACTGGCAACCACAACACGGGCCATGCATTCGTCGCCGACGCAGCGCGCTGGGACGCGCACCGTCGCGATCCCGACGCGCACCCGTTGCCGCCCGGCGTCATTGGTCCGCTGCTCACAGACGCCGAACGGTTCGCAATCCTCGAGTACTTGAAAATCCACCGTGACGAGCCGGCGACGCCCGTCCCGTTCACGCCACCCGACTGCTCGGCTGTACGGAGCGCCTCTCGATGAGCGACGTGGAATTCACTGAGGAATTCGAAGACGTCGCCCGCGCCGAGCGCGACTGGGTCACGCGGCGGCGGACAGCCGCCGGCGTACCGCAAAGCGACGAGACGACGGGCTTGGCGCTCTCGGGGGGCGGCATCCGTTCTGCGACGTTCTGCCTCGGTATTCTGCAAACGCTCGCAGACCGCCGTGCCCTCGACGATGTCGACTACCTGTCTTCGGTGTCGGGCGGCGGCTACATCGCCTCGTGCCTGACCTGGATCCGGTCGCAGAGACCGGAACGCAACGCCCGCCAGCCCTTCGAGACGCCCGTGACGGATACCGGCGAGTCGGTCGTTGATTGGCTCCGGGCGCACGGCAAATACCTGGTCGCCGAGCGAGGCTTCACGGGCTGGACCCTCGGCGCCTCAATTTTTGCGGCAACGCTGTTGAACTTACTGGTCATGCTGCCACCGCTGCTCCTGCTGATCGGCGTCGCCGCCCTGGACGTGTTTCCCGTCGACTGGCCGGCATGGGCCAGCATCGGTTTCGCGGGGCCCATCCGGGGCCACGACGGATTCGCGCTGGCGCTTTGGTTGGCCGTGGGGGCGCTGGCGCTCTATCCGGTTGCCGTCCTTGCGTTTGCGACCCTGGCTGGCATTCGAAGATCGTCGCGCGCGGCGGTGGCGCGCATGCGGCGGTGGATGGGGTTTCTGTTGAGTGTCGGCGCAGGCCTGCTGTGTGTCGGACTCGTGCCCCTCTTTGTCAGCCTCGAGGAGGCATTCGTCGCACGCTTTGGCGGCGCGTGGTTGCAAATGCTCTTCAAGGTCGGCGTCGTATTGGCGCACTTGTCTAGTGGCGTCTTCGTGCTCAGACGATCCGAGCGCAAGCAGCGAAGCACGGGCAAGCAATCGCGGACCGCCGCGACCCTCGGCTTGGCGCTGATTCTCTACGGGTGCCTGCTCGCGGGCTATCACCTCGTTGTTGACACAGGCGCGCTGGGAAGCGGTTGGGTGGTGTTCGCCGCCGCGCTGTCGCTCGTCCTGGCCTTCACCTGCGATCTGAATCGCGTGTCGATGCACAGCTACTACAGAGCGCGGCTTACCGACGCGTTTCTGCCCAACGTCGATACCGGTTCGAATCAGACGAGCGATGCGTTCGCCTTCAACGTTGCCGACGTGTCTCCGGATCACGGTGCGCCCTTTCCCATCATCAACACCGCGCTCAGCGTCAATGACTCCAGCCAGCAGAAGCGGCGCGCCCGAGGCGCAGCGAGCTTCTTTCTGAGCCCGCTATTTTGCGGGTCGGCCGCGACCGGGTTTCGCAGAACTCGGTCCTATCGTCATGGCCGCACCAGCCTATCTGCCGCAGCAACGATTTCTGGCGCCGCCGTAGATCCAAACACCGAAGTGACGCGCGCGCGACCCGTCGCCTTTCTGATGGCGCTGCTCAATTTTCGGCTCGGTTTCTGGGCACAGAATCCACGCTTTGAAGCGCGACGGCTTCCGCTACCGTGGTGGTACGTCTTCATCGGCCGCGAAATGCTTGGCCACGGCCTCAGCGAACACCGGCGACATGTGCATCTCACTGATGGCGGTCACTTCGACAATCTGGGGCTGTACGAGCTCGTTCGCCGACGGTGCCGTCGCATCATCGTTTGCGATGCTGGCGCCGATCCGGAGCTGTCTCTATCTGACCTGGGCCTCGTCATCCAACGCGTGCGCGCCGATTTCGATGCCGACATCAGCCTGCATGTCGACGACCTGATAGAACAGGGGCGACAAGAGCTTGCAGAGACGCCATTTGCGCTGGGCCAGATACGCTACGCGGACGGCAGCGTCGGCGATCTCCTGTACATCAAGCCCATGATGCGTCAGCGCCTTGGCGCGGACATCTACGCCTACTGGAAAGCGCATCCTGAGTTTCCCAACCAGTCGACGGCGAATCAGTTCTTCGATGAACAGCAATTCAATGCGTATCGGGAACTGGGTCGGCAGATTATGGCGGGCGTCATCGGGGATGCGCCGGTCGATACCCTTGCGGGGCTTTTTGAACGGGCTAGACGCCACATCGCGCCCGGCGAACAATTAGATTCCACACACTCGCCGCTCATGAGCGTTGTTTCGGATGACCAGCCGAACAAGAGCGCCGCTCGCGATTAGTCCACGGAATGAGCAGTACCCCGCACGGCATTTCCCCGGAGTGAATCGCCTACTGCGCATTCGAAAAATGCCTCGCAATGCGGGGCATTTTTTGTGATCGGAAAGGATACTAGATCACCCGCACTTGGAATCCCCACAGGCCAAACAGGTCATGCGGACGTCCATCGTGACGACGGCCGCGGTAGAGCACTTCGAGCACAACCGCGCACCCCTCCAGGTACCCGCCTCTTTCAGCGAACGCATCTTGCTGGGCGCTGGCAGCTTCAAACTCCTCGCACTTCTCTCCGATGCCACGTTCGCTCCTGATCCCCGCCACAATGGCGTCCGAAGTTGCCGTTCTCTTGAGACAAAACCAGCTATCGAACGCTAGTGCGCATCATTAGCACCGATATCGTGCAACGCCAATGTAATGTATGCTTCGCGTCGAAAAGAAGGAGCCTAGGTCACCTTGAGACTTCCCGGGCTGTGGTTTAGTGCCGGTAGCGATTCAAGGACACCCCTAGGCTCCCCCAACTTTGGGGGGCGATCAACGCACCCCCTGCCTACATGCTGTCCTCGTCATCAGCGATTAGCAGGTTTACCTGTGCGATGACCGCCTGCTTGTCGTCTTCAAGGAATGGCTTGGGCAATACGAGCCATGCTTTCCTTCCCCCACGCAATCGGACCGGCATAGGGTCGTCGTAGGCGTCTGCTCTTTTGCTGGATTGGGCAGGAAATGGCACCGCCGAATTTGTTACCCCTAGTGTAAGAGCCGCAGAAGCGCTATCCCCAGCCTCTTGCTGATTCGCTGTGATCACCGCGACGTCAGTTGGTTGGTCGCTATTCGCAGAGTCAGGGATAGCTTCACCACCTGTACCGAGTTGCGACAGTTGCGCGAATTCAGCTGATTCTCGAAAAATCCTTGCGAGTGAGCGCGCAGCAGACTCGCCAAAGCCTCTCTCCACGACCAGAAAGTGCGTAATGGTGTCGTCGGAGGGAAGCGAGCTTGGATAGCGCTCACTCAAAACCCGAAAAATCTCAGGCTCCAGCAAGAAGTCGCGTAAGCTAGCTAACCTAGTCGATTCCGCCGGGGCGAGCTTGTATGCCTGTAAAGCCTTGGAGACAGCCACGCTGCCCGCGTCTAGAGACGACATAAGGCCGTACATCTTTAGTGTTGCGATGCCTCGTCGGGCAGGGCCGCTGAGCGAACTGTAGCCCATAGCCTTAGCAGCCGCCTCCGCGGGCACCGGATTGAGTCCTTCGACATCGTAAACCGCAACGGCACGCCCGATCGCCGATTCGAGATCGTACGATGGAGCTCTAGGACTACGTTTTCGGGCCATGACTTCGACCTGGGTTAGGCAATAGGTCGAGTATAACCCAATAACCCGCGCACGCAAGTCTTTTTTGAGCTCGATCGTTCCTAGAGCCTCGAGATCCTTCCAAGCGTTGATTTGTCCCGTATTGTTTTGTGGATTTTTGGGCCTTCTTCTTAGTTTATTTTTTCTTTTAAGCTATTTCTTGCTGTTAATTCTGCAGCTTAAATTGCAAGCTACTGATTAAATTGTTTTTTCATTCATGCATCTAGCCCTGCACTACGAGTCGCTTATGAGCACAGCAGCATCAAAGAACTCACGAGCCCGGTAGCTTAGCGGTATCATCACCCGCACTTAGAATCCCCGCACGCCAAACAGGTCATGCAGCCATCCATCATGACCACAGCCGCGGTAGAGCACTTCGAGCAAAGCTGCGCACCCTCGGGGTAACCACCATCCTCGGCAAACGCATCCTGCTGCGCGTTGGCCGCCTCGAACTCAGCGCGCTTCTCGTCGATGAGCGCCTGCTGGTGCTCATCAGGACCCGTGTCCTTGAGCAAACCAATGGTCTGCAGGTGCTTCTCAACGATGTAGCCCAGCTCGGCGATGATCGAGGGCATGAACTTGCCGCCCGGCTGCCAGTAGCCGCCACGCGGGTCGAACACAGCCTTGAGCTCTTCGACGAGGAAGGTCACGTCGCCACCCTTGCGGAAGACCGCCGAGATGATGCGCGTAAGCGCCACGATCCACTGGTAGTGGTCGAGGTTCTTCGAGTTGATGAAGATCTCGAACGGACGACGCTGTTCGAACTCCGTGCCTTCGTTAAGGATGATGTCGTTGATGGTCACGTACATCGCGTGGTCGGAGACGGGCGTCTTCACCTTGTAGGTCGAGCCGATGAGCATCTCTGGACGCTCGAGCTTCTCGTGCATACGAATGACATTGCTGCCCTCGTCGTCCGAGCGCACAGGTGTCGGGCGCGCGGCCTTCTCGTCCTTGTCTTCGGGCTTCTTGACCGAGTAGCCGACGATTTTCTTGTCGATCTTCATATCAGAACTTTCCGTAGTAGCCTTCTTTCAAGGCATCAAAGAGGTTCGCGGCCGTGTGCGTCTCGCCGTCGTACTCGATCTCTTCGTCGCCCGCGACTTCAACCGTGTTGCCGTCTTCGAGTTCGAACACGTAAGTCGTGTTCTTGAGGTCGTCTTCCTTAACGAGGACACCCTGGAACGCCTCGGGGTTGAAGCGGAACGTGGTGCAACCTTTCAAGCCGTTCTCGTACGCGTAGAGGTAGATGTCTTTGAAATCCTCGTACGGG
>JBCCBB010000184.1:0-2226 GCA_039814545.1 Pseudomonadota bacterium | reverse complement strand
GCGAGTGTGCCACGTCCGTGGGGCTGCGTCAGAACCGGAATCACAGCCTCAGATGTGACCGAATCACCCTTTCGGGAATCTCGAGTTTTTTTGCTAAATGCTATTGAGAATGATTCTCATTTCGCCTAGTATGCATCGCGTGGAAGCGCAGTCGCGGCACGGTTCGCGCACGTTTCGTTGTTGGTTCTTCCTTTGGGTGAGGCCTGAACCAGCAGCACCGCAGCGACTCCTTGGCAGGTTCCCGTGTCGCGACCGCGCCGCCACGTTCCCCGCGACAATGCGGGTGTGACGGGCACCACATTTAAATGAGAACGTGATTGACAATCATTCTCATTTACATTGAGATAGTCACACCATGTACGTCTGCATTTGCCAAGCCATCACTGAACGCCAGATTGAGCGCGCCGTCGACGCTGGAATAGACAGCGTGGAAGGTCTGCGCGACACGCTGGGCGTTGCGAGTTGTTGTGGCAGTTGCGCAACGACGGCTGAAGAAATCGTTGCTCAGCGCAAGGCCAGCCGCGCCCTGCCCAGCCCAAAGATCTACCGCCCCGCTACGCAGCCCGTCTAAGCTGCGTATAAGCGCCCGCCCGCAAACGCGAAACGCGGCGCTAACGAGAATCATTTTCGTTTAAAAACACGGACTTGCAATGTCCGTGCAAGTGCCTATTATCGCGGTCTCGACGCCGCGTGCCGGCGTCCGAACCTGCCCTGGACGACCGTAGAGGCCTCCCCCAATGAAAGGCGACAAGACGCTCATCGCGCACCTGAACAAGATTCTCAAGAACGAGTTGACCGCAATCAATCAGTACTTCCTGCATTCCCGGATGCTCAAGGACTGGGGTCTGCACAAACTCGGCGACTACGAATACCACGAATCGATCGACGAGATGAACCATGCAGACAAGCTCATCGAGCGCATTCTGTTCCTCGAAGGCCTGCCTAATCTGCAGGATCTTGGACGGCTGCACATCGGCGAGCACGTCGAGGAAATTCTCGATTGTGACCTTAAGATCGAGTTGATCGCGATTCCGGACCTGCGTGACGCCATTGCCCATGCCGACAGCGTCAGCGATTACGTCACGCGCGAAATGCTGCGGGCGATCCTTGAATCCGAGGAAGAGCACGTGGACTGGATCGAGACGCAGAAAAGCCTCATCGCGAAGATGGGCATTGAGAATTACTGCCAGCTGCAGTCGAAATCGGCCGGCGAGTAAGCCCGGCCGCGCCCGTCAGACGGTGGTCGCAAGGCCACCGTCGACGGGGATCACCGCCCCGTTGAGATACGCGCCTGCCTGCGACGCCAGGTAAATGGCAGCGCCCGCCATATCCTCAGGCTTTCCGATCCGCCCGCGCGGCACCTCAGCGACAATCTGCTCGCCCATGGTGGCCAGCGTGTGCGCCATCATCTTGCTTTCGAAGGGACCGGGCGCCACGGCATTGACCGTGATATCTCGCTTCACGAGGTTCTTGGCCATCATGCGCGTCAGGTGCAGGATCGCCGCCTTCGACGCCGCGTAGGAATACGTCTCCATACGCGAGACGTGCAGGCCGTCAATCGAGCCGATGTTGATGACTCGCGCGGGGTCTTCGTGCGAGCCCGCGGCCACGAGAAGGTCGATGAGCGTCTGGGTCAGGAAGAACGGCGACTTGACGTTGATATCCATGATCTTGTCCCAGCCCGCTTCCGGGAACTCGTCAAAGGTGGCGCCCCAGGTGGCGCCCGCATTGTTGACGAGAATATCGAGCTGACTTTCGCGCTCGTGAAGGGCAGCAGCCAACGCGCCGATGCCCTCCGCCGTCGACAGGTCGGCCGGGAATGAGATGCACTCCCCGTACTCGGAGAGTCTGTCAGCCGTCTGGTCGCAGGCCTCAGCTTTTCGCGCCGTGATGTAGGTGCGCACGCCGTTTCGGACGTAGCCCTCGGCGATCATTTCACCGATGCCGCGCGACCCGCCGGTCACGAGCGCCACCTTCCCAGAAATATCAAAAAGCGCTTCCATTTCGGCTTCTCCCGTCCGTTTCGAAGGCCGCTCATGCTACACAATTGGCGCCTCGCGTGCGGCTGGACGCGATGCGTTTGGACGGCTTGACAGCCCCAGTGCCCTCGACTACATTACCGCGCTCTGTCGGGGCTATAGCTCAGCTGGGAGAGCGCTTGCATGGCATGCAAGAGGTCGGCGGTTCGATCCCGCCTAGCTCCACCAGATTCTCCGGCAAGCCGAG
>JBCCBB010000145.1:0-4123 GCA_039814545.1 Pseudomonadota bacterium | reverse complement strand
TTCGAGACCCATGGCATGCCCCGTTCACAACCTGTTGCTGAGGCTGCCATGCCGGCATTCCCGCTGACGCTGACCCGTGTCACGATTGCTGAAAATGCTGTGAAGACTTGAGAAAAGCGGGATCAGGGCGCATATTTCACGACCCACACGGGCCGTTAGCTCAACTGGTAGAGCAGTTGACTCTTAATCAATTGGTTGTAGGTTCGAGTCCTACACGGCCCACCACATTCCCGAAGCGCTGGCGTCTGCCGGCGTTTCGTCGTTTCAGACCCTGAGCTTCTCGATAACCTCACGCGCGGCGCGAAGGCCCGAGGTGACAGCACCTTCCATGCCCGGCTCGACAAGCTGCGTGTGTTCGCCCGCAAAATGCAGCCGGTCGACAGGTTGCCCGATCACGGGCGCCCAGCGCTGCAACTGCCCGGGCGCGTAATGCGCGTAGGCGCCACCGGCGTAGCTGCGACCCCAATGCGTCACGAGCGTGGTTTCGAACGCATCGGCATGCTCAGGCCAGGCACTCGCGAGCCAGTCCACGACACGCTCGGCATGCGCCGCGTCGTCGAGGCCGTCGAATGCGCGCAGGCCGTTGCCGTTGATCCAGTTGAGCAGCAAGCCGCGCTCACTCTGCATGGAGTCGGACATGTCGAACACGCGTTCGAACGGCCCGTTGCTGTACACGGCCGCCACGTCGCGCGGCTGGTCCCAGAAGCGCGTGCGGGTCTGCACGTGTGTCTTGGCGATCTGCGTGTAAGGCAGGTGATTCACGATCTCGCGGCGTACTGCGGGCAGCGCCACATCGACGCGCGCCAGCGCGGGCATGGGCAACGTGACGATGACGCGCGAGGCTTCGAGTTGGCGCGTCGCGCCGTTCTGACGAACCTGAATGTCGACACCGTCATCGCGCTGCACAAGCGCCTCGACCTCGACCCCGTAGGCGACCCGGGCGGAATGCTCCTGTGCGATCGCCGATGTGAGCGTGTCGTTACCGCCCGCAATACTGACGCGTTCCTGACGCGCCAGCAGTCGCGTGGCATCACGCAGCGCGCTCAATGCGCTGACACTGTCGAGACCGTTGTAGTTGAGTGGCCGCTCGATGAGCGCCATCGCACCCGGGCTTGCGCCGCGTTCGCGCAGAAAGTCGCCGAGCGTGATGCCGTCGTAGCGCGACCAGTTGCCATCGAGCACGTTGGCGGGTGTGCCAATCTCGCGTGCGACCGGCATAAGGTACTGGCCCAGCAATCGCGCGGGCGCGGCCGCGTACTCGTCGGCCTTGAGTTCGAATGGCCACTGCAATTCGCCGGCTGCCAGCATCGCTTTGCTGTAGCGCTGGCCGTCGACAATGAGCAACGTGTCAGGCGGCGCGCTCGGGCGCGGCGAGCCCGGGCTCATCGCAACGCCATAGGCCTCGCACAGCGCAATCCAGTTGACATAACCACTGCCGCCCGCCTGTGCACCCACATCGACCCACGCGCCATCGGCAAAGTGATCGCGCACGGTCCGCACGCGGCCGCCCGCGTGACCGGATTGCTCGAGAACAACAAACGGAATTTGGGTTTGGCCCAGTGCATGCGCGGCCGCCAAGCCTGCGAGCCCGGCACCGACAATGACCACGGGTGGTGTTGCAGCCGCGGCCGTTGGGGCCATGAGGGCCCCGGCGGTGGCGACACAGCCGCCCAGGAACTCGCGCCGGGTCAGGTCGGACATGGAACTAGCTTACACTGCTTACCCCGGTTGTCGGCAGGCCCCACCATGGCGCAACCCTATCCCCAGCCTTGTGACCGCGGCGTCATCGTCGCGCAGCCGTGTCCGCGTGAACTCGAGCGCGAACCCGACGCCGCCACCAAGCGGTGGACGCTTATCGCCTGCGTGCTGGCCTCGGCACTGGCGCTCATCGACGGGTCCGCGCTGACCGTCGCCCTGCCGGCGCTCGCGCGAGACTTCGAGGTACCGCTTAACGGACTGCATTGGGTCATCAATGGCTACGTTCTCGCGTTGGCGAGCATGACGCTCGCGGGTGGCGCATTGGCCGATGCACGCGGGCGCCGCCGCATGCTGATCGCGGGTTGCGTGTTGTTCGGTTTGACGTCGGCCGCCTGCGCAATGGCGCCCTCGCTTACGTGGCTCATCGCGGCTCGCGTCTTGCAAGGCGTCGCAGCAGCCATCGTGACACCAGCGAGCCTCGCACTCATTGGAGAGGTCTTCCCCAAGGAGGAACGCAATCGCGCCATCGGCACCTGGGCCGCCGCGTCGGCGCTGACAACGGCCGCAGGACCCGCACTCGGCGGCTGGCTGACCGACACCTTGGGGTGGGCCTCGGTGTTTTGGATCAATCCACCGTTGGCACTCCTGGCCATCGTCATCCTGATCCGGTTTGGTAGCGACGGTCCGCGCCAGCAGAGTCGCTTCGACTGGCTGGGCTCTGTGTTGCTTGCGGCCGCCATGGCCGCCGCCGCCTATGCGCTGGCCGATCTAGCCCCGAGTGAAACGGGCGCTGTCGCAAGCGGCGGGCCCGCGCTCGCCATCGTGATGTGCGTCGCGGCCGTGGCGCTCGGTGCCGCTTTCGTGTTTTGGGAATGGCGCGCCGAGGCGCCCATGATGCCGCCAAGTTTGTTTCGTCGGCCCAACTTTTCAGCGCTCAATCTCGCAACCGTGCTCATTTACGCCGGCTTGTCGGTCGTGTTCTTTTTGATCCCCTTCGACCTCATCGACACGCGGGGGCTCACGGCGGCGCAAGCGGGACTCGTGTTCCTGCCCTTCACGCTGGCACTGGGTTTTCTCTCACGTCTCAGCGGCGCACTCATTGATGAGCTGGGCGCGCAACCGCTGCTCGTCGCGGGACCGTTGTTGGCCGGTGTGAGCTTTCTGGCGATGGGACTCTTGCGCGATACGTCGCTCATTACCGCGACACTCGTACCCATGCTCGCCGCGGGCGTCGGCTTTGCCATGCTCGTCGCGCCACTCACCGCTGGTGTCATGGCTGCCGTCGACGAGCGCGACGCGGGTCTGGCCTCGGGCCTTAACAATACGGCCAGTCGTATCGCGCAGTTGCTGGGCGTCGCGCTGGCCGCGGGAATCGCGCCACTTGCAAGTGGCTATGTCATCGCACTCTCGCTTGCCGCTGCACTCACCATCGTTGGCGGACTGGTGCTCGTCGGCGTGCGCGAGGCCTGATTCAGCGGTCTCGAATCACGAGCGACTGCAATGCCGTCGCCACCACCCCACGCGTATCAAACAGCGTGGCGTGCGTCGCACCAATGCCCGACGGCTCCCAGAACGAGATGCCGTCCGATGCGATCCACGCCCCCATGGCGGGTCGGTGCATGAGCACGGTGATATCGGGATTGATGAAGGTGCGCGAACCGTCGTCGGAATTTCGGGCAAAACCATTGGCGCAGTCCGCGAGCGGGCAGATGCGCTGGAACGGCGTCAACGCCTCGCCGTCGACGATCGACCGGCACTTCATCCAGAGCACTTTGGGGCCCGGGCCTTCGGGCTGCGTCTTCGACAAGCGTACCTCTGCACGCGAGCCAAAGAAGTCCTTGCCGTGCCAGGCCGATCGCAAGGGGAATGTGGCCGCTTCGGATTCGGAGAAACTCGGCGCCGGTCGCTGCGCGGTCGGCAGCGGCTTCAGAATTGTTCGCGCCAGATGCAGGCTATCGGCGCGAGCACACAAGCGCCCGCGACGATCCCACAAGGCAAGCCGCCCTGAAGCCGCAGCGCGGCCGCCACCGAGCGACTCGGACTCGATGCGAAACCCATCCATTGGCGCGGGCCGCAGGTAGGTGACCGTGAGACGCGTGAGCTGGCGATCCGGGAACAGTCGCTCGGCCTCGCCGGCCAGCGCGCCCGTTACGGGACCCGCATGACATCCGTTGGGGTCCCAGGGGCCGCGCGCGGCGTCATGACCGATGTACCAGTTGCTGTCGCGCGTGAAGAACGCATCACCGTCCATTGCAGGCATGCTCGCCTCATCCGTTTGCGGGGTCGCCAAGCGTAGCAGCTTGTTCAAAGAAGGCACGCGTGGCCGCGTCGGTCGGGTAAAAGGTCTCGATACGCAACTCGTCGGTGGTGACATCCTGCGGCGTACCGAACGTCGAGATCACTGAGAACAGGCTCAGCGACATCG
>JBCCBB010000185.1:0-2099 GCA_039814545.1 Pseudomonadota bacterium | reverse complement strand
CGGCGAGATCCTCACGGAGTACCTCTCGCGTGAGGACACCTTGAGCGGCCAGAAGCGCGACGTCGAGGTCTTCTACCGCCCCGAACTGGGCGAAGCGGACATCGTGTTCTACGGCGAAACCGAGACTGTCGAGATACCGCGTAACACCTACAACCCTTTGCTTATGCAGGTCGCGCTCATGCAGGACCTGGCCGAAGGCACGGCACCCGACTTCTACAACGTGCTCGACCACGTTGGCCTGCGTCAGTACACGGTGACGATCGGCGACGAAGGGCAGGTCAAAACGCCGCTGGGTGGCTTTGACGCGATCGCAGTCGACCTCACCAATGAAGTCGAGGATGCCGGTACACGCGTTTTCGTCGCACCGAAGGCCGAGTGGGTCGCGGTGAAAGTCGAAGCCCGTAAGGGCGACGACGTCAAAGCCACGCTGCGCGTGAATCGCATCGTCGACGACGCGCGCAGCTGAGGCCGCGCCCTCATCGAAACCTGATAGCCTGTGCCGGGTCGGCGCGACGCGCTGTTTTCGGCACAGGCCATCATGACGATTTCCGTACCTGATCTCTGCGACGACCACCCCGACGCGGTTCGTGTCCTCGCACCGCTGTTTCGCAACTACGGCGGCATCACCAACTTTGGCGGCCCCGTCGTCACCATTAAGTGCTTCGAGGACAACTCGCTCGTTAAAGCGCAGGGACAGGTGGCCGGCGAAGGTCGCGTCCTCGTCGTTGACGGCGGCGCCTCTTCAAGACGTGCACTGCTCGGCGACCAGATCGCCGCAGCGCTGGCCGGCAACGGCTGGGCCGGCATCATCATCTTTGGCTACGTGCGCGACGTTGACGCGCTTGCGGCCACGGGCCTGGGCATTCAGGCCATGGGTTCGATTCCCGTCAAGACGGACAAGCGCGGCCTTGGAGATTTGGATGTGCCCGTCAGCTTTGCGGGCGTGACGATTTCACCGGGCGAATACATCTACGCCGACAACAACGGGATCGTTGTGTCGGCGCAGGCGCTGATCTAACGGTCATTGCGAGCATTTACAGTCATTGCGAGGAGCAGAGCGACGAAGCAATCTCCCAACGCTGTCGCACTGTTCATCAGCACGAAAACGTCAGGAGGTTGCCGCGCCCGCTTCGCGGGCTCGCAATGACCGAGGGTTATTACCCGAACTGCGCCTCTTCGGTCGAACCCGTCAGCGCCGTCACCGAAGACTTGCCGCCCTGGATGACCGTGGTGACGTCGTCGAAGTAACCCGTGCCGACTTCCTGCTGGTGCGCGACAAAGGTGTAGCCCTTGTCCGCATCGGCGAATTCCTGCTCCTGCAGCTTCACGTAAGCCGACATGTCTTCGCGGGCGTATTCGTAGGCCAGGTTGAACATCCCGTGCCACATGTTGTGGACGCCGGCCAGCGTGATGAACTGGTACTTGTAGCCCATGGCTGAGAGTTCGCGCTGGAATTTGGCGATCGTGGCGTCGTCGAGGTTCTTCTTCCAGTTGAACGACGGCGAGCAGTTGTAGGCCAGCAGCTGGTCGGGGTACTGCTTCTTGAGCGCTTCAGCAAACACGCGCGCCTCGTCGAGGTCGGGCGTGGCCGTTTCACACCAGACCATGTCGGCGTAAGGCGCGTATGCCAGGCCGCGCGAGATGGCTTGGTCAATACCGGCCTTGGTGCGGAAGAAGCCTTCCGAAGAGCGCTCGCCCGTGATGAACGGCGCGTCGTACTCGTCGATGTCACTCGTGAGCAGGTCAGCCGCGTTGGCGTCGGTGCGCGCCAGAACAATCGTCGGCGTGTCGGCAACGTCCGCCGCAAGGCGCGCGGCAACGAGCTTCTGTACGGCTTCACCTGTCGGCACGAGCACCTTGCCGCCCATGTGGCCGCACTTCTTGACCGACGCAAGCTGGTCTTCGAAATGAGCACCGGCAGCGCCAGCTTCGATCATGGCGCGCATGAGTTCGTAGGCGTTGAGCACGCCACCAAAACCGGCTTCAGCGTCAGCCACGATCGGTGCGAAGTAATCGATGTAGCCCTCGTCGCCGGGGTTCACGCCCTTCTGCCACTGGATCTGGTCGGCGCGCGAGAACGAGTTGTTGATGCGCTCGAT
>JBCCBB010000173.1:0-2798 GCA_039814545.1 Pseudomonadota bacterium | reverse complement strand
ACCGGCGGGCGTGTGCATCCAGGACACAAGCGCCAGGATCCAGAACGCGGACAGCGTCGTGCCCACAGCGACGAGCACCGTGGCGATCGTGTGCACGCGGTTGCTCACACGGTTGAAGCCGAACAGCATGATGCCGAGGAATGTCGCCTCGAGGAAAAACGCCGTCAGCACTTCGTAGCTCAACAGCGGACCCGCAATGTTGCCGACTGTCTCCATGTAGCCCGGCCAGTTGGTGCCAAACTGGAAACTCATGGTCACGCCACTGACCACACCCAGCGCGAACGACAGCGCGAACACCTTCACCCAAAGCCGGTAAGCGCCCATCCACTTTGTATCCCGCGTCGCGTTGAAGCGTAGCTTGAAGAACAACAGCATCCAGCCGAGACCGATGGTGATCATCGGGAACAGGATGTGGAAGCTGATGTTCGCGGCAAACTGGATACGGGACAGCAGCAGCGGGTCTGCACTTAACACGGGGGGTCTCCTTGGTGCGCCTCAGGCGCGGTTTTTTGAAGCCTTACCGGCCTTCTTGCGCCGACCGGCGCCCAACAATTTCTGCACACCGCCACCAAGCTTCATCAGCTGGGTCGCCGTGCGCTGGTCCAGGTCACTGACGTCGTCGAGCCAGCCTGTGACGAGCTCGATAAGCTCGAGCATCTCGGCCAGTTTTTTCGCGGCGTGGGCATCGTCACCCTGCTCGGGCGGCGAAACGAGCGCACCACGCAACATGGACGCCGTGGGCTCAATTTCGCGCCGGCGGCGCTCGGCTACGAGCGTGCGGAAGATCTCCCACACGTCATCGGGTGCGGTGAAGTAGTCGCGGCGGTCATCGGGCAGGTGCTGGACGCGCACCAGCTGCCACGCGGAGAGCTCTTTCATCGCCATGCTCGTGTTCGAGCGCGAAATACCGAGCGCCTCGGTGATCTGTTCGGCGTTTAGCGGGCGCGGGCTTATGTAAAGCAGCGCATAGATCTGGCCAATGGTGCGGTTGATGCCCCATCGGCTTCCCATCTCGCCGAAGTGCAGGATGAACGCCTGTTGGTAGGCGGTCGTTTTCATGTCTTTCAGTCTTTTCAGTAATTGTTGAAATTATACATTCTCGGACCGCGGAAAGCGTGTTTTTCTCCACGCTTTTGGTCGTCGTCAGGCTGGTTTGCCCGATGCGGTCATTCGGCGAAACCAGATGAAACGCGCCCCCAACTCGGGTGTGCCTTGCAGTACCATCGCTGTCCGGGTTTCGCATCTGCAATCGGGGGAGCAGACGCATGAATAGACCATCGATCGACTACAACATGGCAGCACTCATCCTGCGCCGCGGCTCGCTGAGCGGTAACCGCATCGCGATGACCTTTGAAGAAAAGGATCTGAGCTACGCCGAGCTTGAGGCCAATGTCCGACAACTGGCCGGCGGACTGCGCGAGCTGGGTGTGTGCGCCGGCGACCGCGTTGGCTACTTGGGCGTCAACCACCCCCGCTTCATTGAGACCATGCTCGCGGCCTGGACGCTGGGCGCCGTGTTCGTGCCGCTCAACTTCCGGCTCACGGCTCCCGAACTCGAATTCATCATCAACGACGCTGGCGTTCACACGCTCGTCGTGGATGATGCCTTGCGGCCCGTCATCGGCCCCGCGCGCGACGCGCTCGTGTGCCGCAACTATGTTGCTTCGGAGTCCAAAGAATCGGGCTGGCACCACATCGATGCCCTGATCGCCAACGGCACGTCGGTTGCAGAACACACGATCGCCGGGCAGCACGACACCGCTGTCATCATGTACACATCGGGTACGACGGGTCGCCCCAAGGGCGCGATGCTCACGCACGGCAACATGACCTGGAACAACATCGGCGCGAGCCACAACATCAGTGTGAGCTACGACGACATCACACTCGTCGCGGCACCGCTGTTCCACATCGGCGGCCTCAACGTCACGATGATCGCGGCATTGCAGTACGGCGCGCAAGTCATCCTGCACCGCGGCTTCGACCCGGCAAATGCCATCGAAGACTTGGCGCGTTACCGCTGCACCTCAATGTTCGGTGCGCCCGCGATGTTCCTGTTTATGGCGCAGCAGCCGGGCTTTGCCGAAGCCGACATCTCAGCGCTCAGCAACCTCGTGGTCGGCGCAGCCCCCGTGCCGAAGTCACTGCTCGACATCTACGGCAAACGCGGCGTCGCGCTCAACCAGGGCTATGGCCTGACGGAAACCGCACCCTTCGTGAGCTTCCTCACAAGCGAACACCTGGAAGCCAAAATGGGCAGCGCGGGCAAGGCCAACGTGCTTGGCGAAGTGCGCATTGCGGACGCCCACGGCAAGACGGTGGCGCCCGGTGAGGTCGGCGAGATCCTCTACCGCGGCCCCAACGTCATGAAGGGCTACTGGAACCGCCCTGAGGCCACGGCGGAGGCCATCGACAGCGAAGGCTGGTTCCACACGGGCGACGCCGGTTACATCGACGACGATGGGTTCCTGTTCATCAGCGACCGCGTGAAAGACATGGTCATTTCGGGTGGCGAGAACGTCTACCCGGCCGAAGTTGAAGGCGTCTTGTTTGAGCACGATGCCATCCGCGAGGTCGCAGTCATCGGATTGCCCGACGACAAATGGGGTGAAGCCGTGACGGCCGTTGCGGCGCTCAACGACGACGCCGATTTGTCGCTCGTGGCCCTTCGCGACTTCTGCGACGGGAAGCTTGCCCGCTACAAGTTGCCGTTACGCTTACACATTGTGGAAGCCTTGCCCCGGAACCCGGCTGGCAAGGTCTTGAAATTCGAGTTACGCGAACAATTCGCGGAGGTT
>JBCCBB010000189.1:0-1954 GCA_039814545.1 Pseudomonadota bacterium | reverse complement strand
GCCCTACCGCCCCGGCTCACCTGCGGGGTGGCCCGACACGGCCGACGACTGGGGCAGCGCGGACGCACTCTACAAACGGATCGAGTGGGCGGGCGCCGTGGGCGACCGAGCTGGAACGCGCGCCAAACCGTTACCGCTGGCACGTGCCGTTCTGGGTCCCGGCTTGTCCGCGAGCACCGTCAAGGCGCTGGCCGGTGCCGAGAGCGGCGGCCAGGGTCTGGCCCTGTTGCTGGCGTCACCCGACTTTCTGAGGAGATAGGCGATGCTCGACCGACGCACACTGATTCAAGCGGCCATCGCCACCGCGGCACTGAGTCCTCGATTGGCGTTCGCTAAGGCGGATACGGACAAGCGCCTGCTCGTCGTATTGCTGCGAGGTGCCGCTGACGGATTGTCCTGGGTTGCGCCCTACGGCGATCCGAACTACGCCAGCCTGCGGGGGCAGCTCGCGATTGGCGCGCCCGGCTCTAGTGACGGTGTGCACAAAATCGACGGAATGTTCGGCCTGCACCCGGCCTTCGACTGGCTCGCGCAACGATTCGCGGCGGGTGATGCGCTGGCCGTGCACGCCGTGGCCAGCCCCTACCGCGAACGCTCGCACTTCGATGGTCAGGACGCGCTCGAGAACGGCACGGCAACCGCGCTCGGTAAACGGGACGGCTGGCTCAACCGCGCTATCGCCCCGCTCGGTGGCGCGCTGGGCAACGAAACCGCCATCGCCATCGGTACGACAACGCCACTGCTATTGCGCGGCGAGACCCGCGTGGCCAACTGGGCGCCCTCTCGGCTGCCTGGCGTTGACGACGACACGCTTTCAAGGCTCGCTCGACTCTACGAAAACGACGAGTTCCTGCACGCGCGCCTCACGCAAGCGATGGAGTCGCAGGTCATCGCCGAAGACGCCGGCAACATGGATGGCAAACGTCGCCGCGGCAACGCGCAACAGCAGTTCCGCCAGACGCTCGGGCAAGCTGCCAAGTTCCTCACGGCCGAGAATGGTCCGCGTATCGCCGTGGTCGACTCGGGCGGCTGGGACACGCATGCCAACCAGGGTGCGGCCACGGGCGGGCTCGCGAACCGATTCCGAGGACTCGATGCCGGGCTCGCCGAGTTCCACAAAGGCATGGGCGACGCGTGGCGCGATACGGCTGTGCTGGTCATGACGGAGTTTGGTCGCACGGTGCGCGTGAACGGCACGCGCGGCACTGACCATGGCACGGCGGGCGCAGCAGTGCTCGTTGGCGGCAGGGTACGCGGTGGTCGCGTGATCGCTGACTGGCCGGGTCTTGCAGAGGCCGCGCTCTACCAAGACCGCGATCTTTACCCCACCACGGATTTACGATCACTGTGCAAAGCGATACTCATCGAGCACCTGAAGATCGAAGCCGCACATGTTGATCGCAGGGTGTTCCCTGATACGACACCGATCCCCGTGCTGGAAGGGTTCTTCGCCTGAGCCAAAACGGAGGCCGGGCAGCGGCGTGCTCAGTTGGCGCCGCTCATCTCGTGATCAGCAAGGAATAACGGCGGTCACCGAACCGATCAGGTTGAGGAAGAAATTGACGATCTCCGTCGTCACGCGCGCTCGATTCAGCACCACGTCGAGCAGTATCGCGAAGACCAACCCCAGGTAGGCCAGATACGCGAGCCCTGTGTAGTCGCCATAGATGATCGTCAGCAGCCAGTTCTGCTCGAAGATGTAGAAGTACGAGCAGATCAGTGTTGAACAGACAAGCAGGACGGCGGGCAGCATCAGATGTCGCGCAGCCCGGCGCTTGCCGATCGCGACTAATACAAGCAGCAAAAACACCATGACATTCGTGCCCGAGAAAATCCGAATGTCGCGCCGCAGCTCATCCGTGATCTCCATGTAGCTGCCCTGCACGAAGTCGACGATTTTGTCGTTGGCCGCTTGCGCCAGTTCGAGCTCAGTCTGGATACCGTCGCGGATCAG
>JBCCBB010000158.1:0-3523 GCA_039814545.1 Pseudomonadota bacterium | reverse complement strand
CTTGAAGCCCGTGGCGTAGCTGACGTAGGTGTTCAAGTTGTCATTGAGGTCGAAGGCGAGACGCACTGTGTAGGTGGTCTCCGAGTCGTCCGACGTGTTGTCCTCAACCGTGTTGGCGGGAACACCGAGGTCGACAAACGGCGGCAAGAACTGGAAGGGCGTCAAAGCGAGCAATTCGTTGCAGTTCGGCGGCGGCGCGGCGGCTGAGCACTCCGTGACAGAGAACGCCTGAGCGCCCGCGGCTGCTGCCGGGTTGGCAGCAATGTTGTCCGGTGTCGGCGGCAGGCCCGTGGCCGCCGTAAAGGCACCCGCGAAACCAATGCCGACGAAGTCGAGACCAGAGAACACGTCAGAGTTGTTCTGGCGGACCGAGATGTCTTTTTCATCGTTCGTGTAGCTGACGCCCAAGGTGAGGGTCATACGATCGGTCAGGTACCAGTCCAGGTTCGTGAACAGCGTCAGTGCCTGGTTCTCCTGCGTCGCAAATTCCGCAACACCCGCGCCCTGCGCGAAGAAGGTGCCCGGCGGAATACCCAGCAGCGCTTCGAGACCATCGAACAGCGTCGGGTCACCGGCGAGCAGCCCGCCGTAGTTACGGAAGTCGGCGCCGTAGAGCAGCTCCGTGTTGTACTCGACGTCTTCGTCGAAGTAGAAGAAGCCCGCGAGGAAATCGGCATTATCACCGAAGCTCGTCGTGAAACGCAGCTCCTGCGTCAACGTCTCGATGTCACGCTCTTCAAAGTTGCGACCGATCAGATCAGCGCTGGTGAAGTCCGAGTCGGCGTTCGCGTTCTGATCCTGCGTCCTGAAGGATGTGATCGACGTCACGTCGAAGTTTTCAAACGCGAAGTCACCCTGCAGCGAGATGCCACCGTTCTCGACGACGTTGGTCGTGTCGAAGTTGATGAAGGTCGCAAACGAATCTTCGTCGTTGGGTACGAGCTGACCGCCAATACCGACAACGGCTGCGCCGGTCGGGCCGTTCAGCAGGTTAACCGTGCCGCAGCAGTCTTCGTCGATTTCGTCGTAGTCCGCGATGAGGCGAAACGAGATTTCGTCGCTGACGTCCCACAGCAGCTGACCGCGAACACCCCAACGATCACGGCTGTTGATTTCAGAGCCGTCCTCGAGATTGTCGAAGTAGCCGTCGCGTGTGTTGACGTTACCCGACAGGCTAAACGCGACGTTTTCACCGAGCGGGCCGGTCACGTCACCGCGCGCGATGACCGCACCGAAGTTACCTGCCAGAAGCGATGCGTTGCCGCCCCACTCGTATTGAGGCGCGCGCGTCACGACGCTGATTACGCCTGCGGATGCGTTCTTGCCGAACAGGGTCGACTGAGGACCACGCAACACTTCAACGCGTTCGAGGTTCGGCAAGTCAGAAATCGCTGATGCCGTTCGACTGCGGTACACGCCGTCGATAAACACACCAACCGAGGGCTCAATGCCGGGGTTGTTAGCGCCGTTACCGAAGCCGCGGATCAGGAAGTTGGTGTTGGCAGACGACTGCAGCTGCGTGACACGAAGTGACGGCACAACGGTTTGCAGGTCGAGTACATCCTGGATCTGCGCTTTCTCAATCGTGTCGGCATCGGTCACCGAAACCGCGATCGGCACTTCCTGCAGCGTTTGCTCACGCTTGGCGGCCGTGACCACGATTTCTTCAAGGAACGGTTCGCTTTGCGCGAGTGCCTGGCCCGAAAGCGAACCCAGCAGTACGGCCGCGGCCGCAGCACCGGCCGGCGCTACGCGCGATTTCCCGTATTTAATCAGCATGTTAAACCCCTGTGGACAGCTGTATTTCGAAAGCTTCTGCGGGGCGCCCCCGCCCTAAACGCCGCTGAGTATAGTTCAGGGCTAGGAACTTAGGAACAGTTGTTGCGTTAAGCCCATAAAAACACGCAACAATTATGTGACAGAGGTCACGAAACCCTAGCCTGTGAACTGAGCCGGTTCGATAGTCAGACACGTGTCATCAAGCGTTTCCACAAGCGCCAGCCGCGTTATGGCAATTGGCAACTCGTAACGGAAGAAGTATCGGCAGGCTTTCAATTTGCCTTCGTAGAAGGCCGCGTCTTTGTTGTTTTCCGCCAACGCCAGGTCGGCGACGAGGGCTTGTTGCAGCCACAACCAGGCCACAATGACGTGGCCGAAGCCATCGAGGAACGCCGTCGCGTTGGCCAGTGCCCGCTCGCGGTCGTCGCAGCCCGAGACGGCCGCGACCGTGTTCTGAACCTGCTCCCAGGCCGATGCCAGCGCTTCGGCGTGTGCCGCTAGGCCATCGCGCTGCAGGGCCGACGCCAGCGTTGGCTGCATTTCCGCCGCCAGCAGCTGCAGCGCCGCACCCCCGGCGAGACGCACCTTGCGCCCCAGAATGTCGAGGCCCTGGATGCCCCAGGTGCCTTCGTGGATGTGGTTGAGCCGGTTATCCCGGTAATAGCGCTCGACGGGGTAATCGCGCGTGTAGCCGTAACCGCCCAGTACCTGAATGGCGAGCTTGTTGGCCTCAAGGCAATACTCCGACGGCCAGGACTTGGCGACGGGTGTCAGCAACTCGAGCAACAGGTTGAGTTGGCCGCGCGTGTCATCGTCACCCGCAAGCCGCTCGCGGTCCTGCAACGTGCCGCAGTAATAGATGAGTGCCTGACCACCCTCCACCCAGGCTTTCTGCGCGAGCAACATGCGACGCACGTCGGCGTGCCGAATGATCGGTACCTGCGGCGACTCGGGACTCTTGTCTGATGCGGGCCGACCCTGCAGGCGCTCCTGCGCATACTTCAATGAGTAGAGGTAACCCCCAAGCCCGCACATGACGGCACCAAGCCCGACACCGATGCGCGCCTCGTTCATCATGTGGAACATGTTCTTGAGGCCTTCGTTCTCGCGCCCCACAAGCCAGCCGATGCTCTCACCCCCGTCACCAAACTCGAGCAGGCAGTTGGTGGTGCCGCGCTGGCCCATCTTGTGATTCAGGCCCGCGAGCGCGATGTGGTTCTTCTCGCCGACATTGCCCGCCTCGTCGACGCGGTACTTGGGCACGAGGAACAGCGAAATGCCACGAACGCCCGGCGGTGCGTCGGGCGTGCGCGCGAGCACCATGTGCACGATGTTCTCGGACATGGGCTGTTCGCCGCCTGAGATCCACATCTTTGAACCGGCCACGGCGTAAGTGCCGTCGCCGCGCGGCGTGGCCGTTGCACGAATGTCGGCCAGCGACGAACCCGCTTGCGTCTCGGACAGGCACATCGTGCCGTACCAGCGGCCTTCCAGCATGGGCGGCAGGAAGCGCGCTTTGAGCGCCTCACTCGCGCACGTGTTGAGCATGTTGGCGTTGGCCGTGGTGAGGAACAGGTAGTTGGTGGCCGCGTTATTGGCGCATGTGAACATGCCGCTCATGGCGTGCTGCGCGACGAACGGCAACTGCATGCCACCCACCTCGGCATCGAAACCAGCCGCAATGAGGCCCGCCTCGCTGAATGCATCGAGTGCAGGTTTGATCTCGGGCATCATCTCGACTGCG
>JBCCBB010000175.1:0-2737 GCA_039814545.1 Pseudomonadota bacterium | reverse complement strand
TAATCGCCGCTTCGTTTGGGACGGCGGAAAAAGAACAATGGCGGAACACAGCCGCTTCGATGACGCGGATCCGATTGAGACCCGCGAATGGCTCGAGTCAATCGACTCGGTGCTCAAGACGGAAGGCCCGGAGCGGGCCCACTTCCTGCTCGACAAGATGATCGACTTCGCGCGGCGTTCGGGGGCGTATTTGCCGTACAGCCCGAACACGGCGTACTTGAATACGATCTCTGTCGGCCAACAGCCCGAGTACCCCGGTGACCGTTCGATCGAACGGCGGCTGGAGTCGTACCTGCGCTGGAATGCGATGGCCATGGTCGTGCAGGCCAACCGCGAGAATTCTGAGTACGGCGGGCACATCGCGTCGTACGCCTCTTCGGCAACGCTCTACGAGGTGGGCTTCAACCACTTCTGGCGCGGCAACACCGAAGCGCAGGACGGCGACCTGGTCTTCATCCAGGGCCATTCGTCGCCGGGCATCTATGCGCGGGCCTACCTCGAGGGTCGTCTCAGTGAAGACCAGCTCAACCGCTTCCGCATGGAAGTGGGCGGCGGCGGTCTGAGTAGCTATCCACACCCCTGGCTCATGCCCGAGTTCTGGCAGTTCCCGACCGTGTCGATGGGTCTTGGCCCCATGATGGCGATCTACCAGGCGCGCTTCATGCGCTACCTGGAGAACCGCGAGCTCACCCCGGCGACAGACCGCAAGGTCTGGTGCTTCCTGGGCGACGGTGAAACCGATGAACCGGAATCGCTGGGCGCGATCACCATGCCCGTGCGCGAAGGTCTCGATAACCTCGTGTTCGTCATCAACTGCAACCTGCAGCGACTCGACGGACCCGTTCGTGGCAACGGCAAGATCATTCAGGAACTTGAAGCGGCGTTCGGCGGCGCAGGCTGGAATGTGCTCAAGGTTGTCTGGGGCTCGCGCTGGGATCCGCTGCTCGCGCGCGACACGCAGGGCCTGTTGCGCCGCGTGATGGAAGAAACCGTCGACGGCGAATACCAGAACTACAAGAACAAGGGCGGCGCCTACACGCGCGAAAATTTCTTCGGCAAGGTCGAAGAGCTCAAGGCGCTCGTGGCCAACATGTCCGACGAGGACATCTGGCGTCTTAACCGCGGTGGCCACGACCCCATCAAGGTCTACTCGGCTTACGAGAAGGCTGTAAACCACAAGGGCCAGCCGACGGTAATCCTGGCCAAAACCGTCAAAGGTTTCGGTTTAGGCGAGGCGGGCGGCGAGGGTGCGAACATCACGCACCAGCAGAAGAAGCTCGATACCGAAGCGCTCCGCGAATTCCGCGACCGCTTCAACATCCCCGTGTCGGACGCTGAGCTCGAGGAGGTGCCCTACTGCCGCCCCGAGAAGGGCAGCGTCGAGATGGAATACCTCATGGACCGCCGCGCGAAGCTCGGCGGCTCTTTGCCGCGGCGTCGCACTGAGGCACCCAAGCTTGAGGTGCCGTCACTGGCCGTGTTCAAAAATCTGGTGCAAGGTTCCGGCGAGCGCGAGCAGTCCACGACTATGGCGTTCGTACGCATGCTGACGACGCTCGTGAAGGACAAGAAGATCGGCAAGTACATCGTGCCGATCGTGCCCGACGAGGCGCGTACCTTCGGTATGGAGGGCATGTTCCGCCAGATCGGTATCTACTCTTCGAAGGGCCAGCTCTACACCCCGCAGGATGCGGACCAGCTCATGTTCTACAAAGAGGACAAGAAGGGTCAGATCCTCGAGGAAGGCATCAACGAAGGCGGCGCGTTCTGCTCGTGGCTCGCGGCGGGTACCTCGTACTCGAACCACGGCCTGCCCATGATCCCGTTCTACATCTACTACTCGATGTTCGGCTACCAGCGCATCGGCGACTTCATCTGGGCCGGCGGTGACATGCAGGCGCGCGGCTTCATGATTGGTGGCACGGCCGGGCGCACGACGTTGTCTGGTGAAGGCCTGCAGCACCAGGACGGACACTCGCATGTGCTCATGTCGACGATTCCGAACTGCCGCGCCTACGACCCGGCCTACGCCTACGAGCTCGCGGTGATCATCCAGGATGGCCTGCGGCGCATGTTTGCCGAGCAGGAAAACGTCTTCTACTACATCACCACGATGAACGAGAACTACGTGCAGCCCGAGATGCCCGAAGGCGTGCACGAAGGCATCCTCAACGGCATCTACCCACTGCGCCATGGCGGCAATGGCAAGGTCCGTGCGCAGCTGTTCGGCAGCGGCACGATCTTGCGCGAGGTGCTGGCCGCAGCTGAGATGCTCGAGGCCGACTTCAGGATTCCGTCCGACGTCTGGAGCGTGACGAGCTACAACGAGTTGCGTCGCGAGTGCCTCGAGGTGGAACGCTGGAACCAGCTGCACCCCGACGACGAGCCACGCAAGAGCTACCTCGACACGGCACTGGCCGGTCGCAGTGGCCCGTTCGTTGCGGCCACCGACTACATGAAGATCGTGCCCGATCAGATTCAGCGCTGGATCCCGGGTTCCTTCATCTCGCTGGGCACCGATGGCTTCGGGCGCAGTGACTCGCGCAAGGCCTTGCGCGAGTTCTTCGAAGTCGACCGACGCTACATCGTCGTCACCACGCTCAAGGCGCTGGCCGACGAGGGCGCACTCGACCAGTCGACGGTGGCCGAGGCCATCGAGAAGTACGGCATCGACCCGGATCGTCCCGATCCGGTGACGTTGTAGGCGGAGCGCGGTCATGACGGACACGATTGATAT
>JBCCBB010000036.1:0-28983 GCA_039814545.1 Pseudomonadota bacterium | reverse complement strand
TCGGCCAGCGTCAGCGCAAACTGTCGCCCGAGCCCCGAGCCACCACCCGTGACCAGTGCCACGCGCCCTGTGAGATCAAACCGACCATTACTCATTGCTTTCCCCATTGGCAGGACGGCTGCGATCGCGCGGCCGCATCAAGAAGGTGCACTGCGCCGTCGCACAGATTTGTGACTCCGGGTCATCGCCGTGACTCGGGTCGAACACCGTTGAGTGTGTAAACGCAGTACGCCCGGCGCGCCGTGTGAGTTGGCCTTCGGCGTAGAGCGTGTCGCCCAGGACCGCGCGCATGAACTGCGTCGACTGGGTCATCGTCACAGACACCTCGTCGCCGCGTTCTCCGCCGTGGGAGGCAAACGCCCCGGCGATGTCGAGCATCGACATGATGATCCCGCCATGCGCCATGTCGAGCGTATTGGTGTGGGTACGGGCGATGGGCATGCGCATGCGCACGAAGCCTGGGCGTGCCTCGATAATCCGGAAATCGAGAAAATCGAGAAAGGTGCCTTTGTAGTTGGGGATCCCCATGTCACCGGGGGTCAGGGCCTGGGTCACGCAATGAACTCCGCGAGTCGATCGTTGGTATCGCCAATGTCGTAGTCACGCGCGGATTCCACGGCCAGTCCTTCGGTGAGCGGCAAGCTCTCGGTGCGTCGCCACAGATCTTTGTAGGCCGCGATGACGTCCGCGCTGTTGGCGAGGATACGCGAAATGACGCCTTCAACGAGCGCGTCGAGCTCGGCAGCCGGCGCGTGGCCATTCGCGAGCCCCCACGATGCCGCTTCGCCGGCCGTAAAACTCCGTGCCGTAAACGCCAGTTCACGTGCGACGTTAATCGGCACGCGACGCGGCAGACGCTGCGTCATACCCCAGGTCGGGCGCACACCCCATTTGGCGTGCGTATCACCCAGCTTGGCCTCTTCAGCCACATAGATGAGGTCACAGCCCAGCGCGAGTTCGAGTGCGCCCGTAAAGCAGTGGCCATTCACCTTGGCGATCACGGGCTGCGGCAGGCGCGCCATCGCATCGAGTGCGCGACCCGCGGGGACATCAAGTATGTCGCCGACCTTGCCTTGGTCGATCGGGCGCCCGCCCAATGCCTTGAGATCGACGCCAGCGGAAAATGCGCGGCCGGCCCCGGTCAAGACCACGACGCGATCATCGGGCTGCACCGCCTCGAGCGCGTCGGCCAGAGCCTCGAGCATGCCAGGCGTTAACGCATTAAGTGCCTCGGGCCGGTTCAGTGTGAGCGTGAGCACGCCGTTGCCGGCGCGCTCTAGCGTGATATCACTCACATGTTGCGACGGTATTCGCCGCCGACCTCGTAGAGCGCTGCAGAGATCTGACCCAGTGAGCAGGTTTGCACCGTCTCGATGAGCGCCTCGAACACATTGCCGCGCGCCCGCGCCACGGCCTGCAGACGCGCAAGCGAGTCGCCACCCGTATCGTCATTCGCGTTCTGGAAGGCGCGTACGGCATCGATCTGGTCGTTCTTCTCGCCATCGGTCGAGCGGATCAATTCAAGCTCATGAATCTCGTCCTCCTGACCTTCGGGCGGCAGGAACGTGTTCACGCCGATGAGCGGGAGGCTGCCGTCGTGCTTGCGGCTTTCGTAATAGAGGCTCTCGTCCTGGATCTTGCCGCGCTGGTACATCGTGTCCATGGCACCCAGCACGCCACCGCGTTCCGAGATACGGTCGAACTCGGCGTAGACGGCCTCTTCGACGAGGTCCGTGAGCTCATCGACGATGAATGAACCCTGCCAGGGGTTTTCTGTGTAGTTGAGCCCCATCTCGCGGTTGATGATGAGCTGGATGGCTACGGCGCGACGCACCGACTGTTCCGTGGGCGTCGTAACGGCCTCGTCGAACGCGTTGGTGTGTAGGCTGTTGCAGTTGTCGAACAGCGCATAGAGCGCCTGCAGCGTCGTGCGGATGTCGTTGAAGCTGATCTCCTGCGCGTGCAGGCTGCGACCCGACGTCTGGATGTGGTATTTCATCATCTGGCTGCGCTTGCTCGCACCGTAGCGCTCGCGCATGGCACGCGCCCAGATACGACGTGCCACGCGACCGATCACTGAGTACTCGGGGTCCATACCGTTCGAGAAGAAGAACGACAGGTTGGGCGCGAAATCGTCGATGTTCATGCCGCGCGCCAGGTAGTACTCCACAATCGTGAAGCCGTTCGAGAGCGTAAAGGCAAGCTGACTGATTGGGTTCGCCCCGGCTTCGGCGATGTGATAACCCGAGATTGAGACGCTGTAGTAGTTGCGCACCTCGTGATCGGTGAAGTACTGCTGCACGTCACCCATCATCTTCATCGCGAATTCTGTCGAGAAAATGCAGGTGTTCTGCGCCTGGTCTTCCTTGAGGATGTCGGCCTGCACCGTGCCGCGCACCGTTTTCAGCGTATCGGCTTTGATGCGTGCGTACGTGTCACCGTCAATGACGACGTGCCCGGGTACGCCCAGCAGGCGAAGGCCCAGACCGTTGTGACTTTCGGGCAAATCACCCGCGTAGGCCGGTCGTACACGGCCGCCGAACCATGCGTCCATCTTCCGGTTTGCGGCGTCCCAGCCGCCCGTCTCATCAAGGTGGCGCTCGACCTGCTGGTCGATGGCCGTGTTCATAAAGAACGCGAGGATCATGGGCGCGGGCCCGTTGATCGTCATCGACACCGATGTGGTAGGCGCACAGAGGTCGAAGCCCGAGTAGAGCTTCTTCATGTCATCTACGGTCGCAATCGACACTCCTGAGTTTCCGACTTTGCCGTAGATGTCGGGGCGTTCGTGCGGGTCCTCGCCATAGAGCGTGACGGAGTCGAATGCGGTCGACAGCCGTGCCGCGTCGTGACCTTGCGACAGGTAGTGGAAACGACGGTTCGTGCGTTCCGGCGTACCCTCGCCCGCGAACATACGGATCGGGTCCTCGCCCGTGCGGCGGTAGGGATACACGCCGCCCGTGAACGGATAACCGCCCGGCAGGTTTTCCTTCATGAGGAAGGTGAGCTGCTCGCCCCAGTCCTCGAACTTGGGCGCCGCAATTTTGGGCACCTTGAGGTGACTTAGCGTCTCGCGGTAGTTGTCGCCTGTGATGGTCTTGCCGCGCACACTGTATTCGTACTGCTCGCTGGTCACACCGGCCCGGCGCGCCGGCCAGCCCGTCAGCAGATCTAGAGCCTCGCCGGACAGGTTTCCGAGCGACTCGTTGTATCGCTGACGCAGCGTGCGCGTGGAGAGATCAACGCTGTCATCGGTCAGTGCCGCCGACTCGAAACGTTCGAGCGCTGCGGGCAGCATCGGATCCTCGAGAGCCTTGAGCGCCCCGTAGAGGTGTTGCGCCTCGCGCGCAGCATTGGCTTCGCGTTCGATTCGGACGTTGATGCCCCGCCCTTGCTCGCTGATCTCCGCCAGGTAGCGGATCCGGGCACCGGGAATCAGCGCCGTGGCACGCGGTTCGCGCTCGACGTCGCCGATATCCACGTGCCAGCGGTCTGCATCGAGTTCCAGTTTTTCCGTAAGGTGGCGGCAGAGCTCCGAGAACATCCAGGTCAAGCCAGGATCGGCGAACTGGCTGGCAATGGTCGGGTACACAGGCACCTCGGCATCGCTGGCCTGGAAGGCAAGCCGGTTGCGTCGCCACTGCTTGCGGATGTCGCGCAGCGCGTCCTCGGCGCCACGTCGGTCGTACTTGTTGAGCACCACCAGGTCAGCGAAGTCGAGCATGTCGATTTTCTCGAGCTGGCTCGCCGCGCCGTAATCCGAGGTCATGACGTAGGTCGAGAAGTCGACGAGGTCGACGATCTCGCTGTCGCTCTGACCGATACCGGCCGTTTCCACGATCACAAGGTCAAAGCCCGCGCTTTTCAGGAAGGCCACAGCGTCACCGAGCATGTCGCTCGTCGCCAGGTGCTGGCGCCGCGTGGCAATCGAACGCATGTAAAGCCGTTCGTTTCGCAGCGTGTTCATACGGATGCGGTCGCCCAGAAGTGCGCCGCCCGTGCGCCGGCGAGTCGGATCAACGGCGACAACGGCAATGCGTCGTTCCGGGAAGTGCTGCGAGAACCGGTTCAAAAGCTCGTCGGTGACGCTAGACTTGCCGGCGCCACCCGTACCCGTGATGCCGATGACGGGCACCCCGCGGGCCATGGACCACTCGCGACGCAGGCGCGTCAGGGTGTCGTCGTCGAAGCGCTGCTGCTCGAGCGCCGAGAGCATGGCCGCAATACCGGGCGCATCGCCGGCCTTCGGCTGACCCTCGGGCAACCCCGTGGCGCGCGCCGAGCGCGCTTCCGTGGTGCGGGCGATCAGGTCTTCAATCATCGCATCGAGGCCGAGCTTCATGCCGTCGTTGGGGTGATAAATTCGCTCGACCCCATATTCCATGAGCTCGCGTATTTCCTCGGGCGTGATCGTGCCCCCACCGCCGCCGAACACGCGAATGTGCTCCGAACCCGCATCGCGCAGCATGTCGACCATGTAGCGGAAGTATTCCGTGTGGCCCCCCTGGTAGGAACTGATGGCGATGCCATCGGCGTCTTCCTGGATGGCGGCGCGAACGACGTCGGCTACGCTGCGGTTGTGACCGAGGTGGATCACCTCAGCGCCTTTTGACTGAATCAGCCGGCGCATGATGTTGATCGCGGCATCGTGGCCGTCGAACAATGAGGCGGCGGTGACAAACCGCAGGGGCGGCTCGCGATCGGCCGCTTCCGTACCCGTCATTTCCCGGGTTGCAACGCTCATGGGCGCCCTCCTTGCGGTGTGCGATTGTGGGCCAGGGGCGGTCGCGGTCAGAGCCGCAGGCCGGTACAGTGGCCCGTGTGCGTGACACTAATTTTAATCCGGATTAAAATTTTCGTCGAGTTTTTTTTAAAACAACGACTTATGAGCTATTCCGCGATATGACCTCAGCCAATTCCGGCGCGACACGCGCTTTTGATGACAAACGAGAGCGCCTGCTCCGCGCCGCGGCGCGCTGTTTCAACGAGAAGGGTTACAGCGGCACGTCGCTCAAGGACGTGGCCATTCAGCTCGGTCTCACTGATGCCGCGATCTACTACTACATCGCGGGCAAGCAGGAGCTGGTCTACCAGTGCTACATGCGCGCCGCGGACATTGGGCAGCGCACACTGGATCAGGCGATTGCCGAAGGCGGTAGCGGTTTTCACGTGGCCCGGCGCTACCTCGAGCTGCACGTGGCCGCACACTGCGGCAACGAGGGCCCTATCGCCATCATGAGTGAGATTCCCTCGCTCGCCCCCGAGCACCGCGAGGAGATCCTCACGCGCTCAAGGACGCACTCGCGCAACTTCGAAGCCGTCCTGCATCACGGTATCGACGACGGCAGCATCGTAGACTGCGATGTGCGCATGACGGGTAACGCCATCATGGGGGCCGTCAACTGGATTCCGAAGTGGTTTCACGGCGATCCGGCAGTCGCCGAAGACGCGGTCCGCACGTTCCCCGACTACCTCATGCGCGGCCTTAAGCCGTGAATCTCCGCGCATGGGCCGCCGCCGCGCTCTGGGTGCTGGCGGCGCCGGCCGCCGCGCAAACCAGCGCGAGCTTTCCGAGCCAGGGAGACGACGATGCGGGGCTGCCGCTCTGGGAGCTGGGCGCGGGCGTCGGCGCGGCCGTGACACCCGACTACCCGTCCGCCAGCGGCACAACGGCCCGCGTGCTACCCCTCCCGGTTGTTGTCTACCGCGGGGACTTTCTCCGACTGGGTGACGGCAGCGCGGCATCGGGCCGACTGTTCCAAAACGAGCGCATGGAGCTCGATCTCAGTCTCAATGGTTCGTTCGACGCCGAGAGCGACGACGTCGGCGCGCGCGAAGGCATGCCCGATCTGGGGTTCATTTTCGAGGTCGGCCCCGAACTCGAGATCATCCTCAGCGATCCGGCCGTGACCGACCGACGTTTGAAACTGGAGCTGCCTGTGCGCGCCGCGTTCTCACTGGATGACCGGAAGATCAACGCACGGGGGTTCGTCTTTAGTCCGCAGCTCGAGTACGAACGCGAATTCGGCGACGGCTACGAATGGTCAGCCTCGGTGACGACGAGCATGGCCAGTCGCAAGCTGCACGACTACTTCTACAGCGTCACACCCGAGTTTGCGACGCCCTCACGCGCCAGCTACGACGCGCGTGGTGGCTACCTGCAGAGTACGCTGGGATTCACGTTGCAAAAGCGCACGGACAAGACCTTCGCGGCCGTCGGACTGCGCGTGTCGAGCCTGGACGGCGCAGCCAATTCGGCATCGCCGCTGTTTCGCTCTCGTGAAGACGTCAGCGTATTCGCGCTTTGGGTGGTCCAACTCTGGCAGAGCGAGAAACGCGTCGAACGCTAGGCCGCCGCGTCGGATGCCGCGGCGTCCGGGTCCTTGAAGTCGGGTGCACGCTTCTGCAGGTTGGCCATCGCGGCCTCGAGCTGGTTGGGCGTGCCCATCACAGTGAGCTGTGCGGCCGCCTCCAGTCGCAGCGCCTCTGCCCGATCGCTCTCGAAGGCTTCGTTGCACAGATGTTTGGTGGCCCGGATCGCGTCGGGCGACCGGCCTGCGATTTTCGCAGCCAGGGTTTGCGCTGCCGCCAGCGGATCGGGCGTCGCCTGGGACACGAGACCAAGCTCGGCCGCTTGCGCGCCATCAACGATCTGCCCCGTGTAGGCGAGCATTTTGAGCCGGTCGAGCGGCATGACGCCGCGCAGCGTGGCCGTCATCGCCATATCGGGTACCAACCCCCACTTGATCTCCATGATCGAGAGCTTGGCGTCAGGTGCCGCAATGCGGATGTCAGCGCCCGAGGCCACCTGAACGCCGGCACCAAAACAGACGCCCTCGATGGCCGCAATAACAGGCATCGGCAAGGCATACCAGCACCAGGTCGGGTGCTGGTAGCGGTTAGCGGGCGTATCGCCGCAGTGTTCAAAGGCCTCGTTGGCGAACCGGCCGGCGATGTCCTGACCGCCGAACCCGGCGATATCGATGCCGGCTGAGAAGTTGCCGCCTGACCCCGTGAGCACAACAGCGCGGACATCGCCACGCGCGGCGACGGCGCGAGCGGCCTCGGGCAGCGCCTCGAACATCGCGGGATCCATGGCATTCATCTTGTCCGCCCGGTCTAGTGTGACCGTGGCGACGTGCTCGTGGACATCAATACGCACGCGATCGTTCATGGGCCTTACCTCCGTCGTTGTGGCTGACGTAGTATACGGTTAGGGGACCCCGGCGTTGCCGCAGAATGCGGCCTTCAGGACATGTTTTATGCGCAAGCATTTTTGCGGACTCGCAGCGCTCGTTACGCTCGCCTTCCTGGCGGGCTGCGCCGCTGTCGGTGAGTCGACGGCGCCACCCGCGACCGCGACCGAGGTCGCGCCCGACGTCACGCTGCGCACCCGTGAGCCTGCCGCTGACGCCGTGCGATTTACGGTCGTCAGCGCGAGCAGCCAGATTCGCCTGCTGACCTTTCGCGAAGGCCCCATGGCCCGGCTCGGGCACAATCACGTCATCACGACGACGGCCCTGACGGGCACCGCATGGCTTACCGATGACGTTGGCGAAGCGCTCGTGCGCATCGTGGTGCCCGCCAACGGGCTTGCCGTTGACGACGCCGACGCGCGCGCCGAAGAAGGTGAGGGTTTCGCCGAATCCGTTCCCGAGGATGACATCACCGCCACGCGCGACAACATGCTGGGCGATGCACTGCTTCGGGCCACTGACTACCCGTTCATTCGCGCAACCTGCGGCGACTACACCGCAGTGGCACAAACCATCGATTGCGAGCTTGAGGTGGCGGGCAACACGGCGATGGTCACCATGCCCGTCGAGATCGTTCGCGAAGAACGCGTCGTCACGGCGCGCGGTGAAGTCACACTCACGCACACACAGCTCGGCCTCGAGCCCTACTCTGCCGCGGGTGGTGCGATTCGTGTCGCCGATGGCATCACACTGCGCTTCACGATTGTCGCGCAGCGCCTCTCCGACTGATCGCTACTGAAGCCGAAGCAACGCCCAGGCCGTTGCTCGCGACGCTGCGTTTTTGACGGCGCGCCACCAACCCGCATCATCACGCCGCCGCCATTCACGGTTGGCTTCGTAGATCACGTAGGCACGAATCTGCTCGACCTGCTCGGGCGTCAGCCGGTGCGAGAAACCCGGCATTCCCGCTTCTGCCAAAACGCCGTCGTAGACGATGCGGTCGAAGATCGCGTGCTTCTCGGGGGACAGATAACGCAGGTCCGGGATCACGCCGCCACCGGCTGCGTTCATGCCGTGACACACCGAGCAGCTGCGCGCGTAGTGGCCGAAGCCCGCGCGAATGTCGTCATCGAGCGCCCTATTGCGTGGCGGCTGTGGCATCTCAGCCATCACAACGCCGGCCGGCGGCTCGCCCTCGGCGTCGAGTGCATAGATAAGCAAACGGCCATTGGCGCCGCCCTTGACGGTGTCATTGAGCCGGCCGCCATTGAGCGCCATGGAACCGCCCCAGCCCGCAAGCACCGCCACGTACTGCCTACCCTCAATGGCGTAGGTCATGGGCGCGGCGACGATGCCTGTGTTGGCCGGGCGCTGCCACCGCAGCTGACCTGTCTTGGCGTCGTAGGCCGAAAAGTGGCCCGTGGCGTCGCCCTGAAACACGAGCCCGCCTGCGGTCGACAATATGCCACCGTTCCAGGGGTGCGCGTGCTGCACGCGCCAGGCCGCCTTTTGCGCAACCGGGTCCCAGGCCAGCAAGTGCGCACTTACAAGCGTTTCCGCGAGAGCGTCCTCAACCGCCGGGGCGATAAACAAGGGTGTGGCCGCTGCCGCGAAGTCTGTGCCCGTACGCCAGAGCGGATCGTCGAGATCAGGTTCGGCCGCCGCGTTGGCGTGCGTGAACGGCGCGTCCATCGCCGGGATGTAGACCAACCCCGCGTCGGGGTTCCAGGCCATGGGCATCCAGTTGTGCGCACCAAGCGGCGACGGCGCCGTCGGTACGGGCTGACCATCAACGTACACAGGCTCCGCTTCGACAGGCCGGCCTGTCTCAGGATCGACGTGACTGGCCCAGGTGACATTGACGAAGGGCTCTGCAGATATGAACGCGCCCGTCTCCCGGTCCAGCACATAGAAAAAGCCGTTCTTGGGCGCCTGCATGATGACCTTGCGCGTGCGCCCCTCGATCTCGAGGTCGGCGAGGATCATGTGCTGCGTCGCCGTGTAGTCCCAGGTGTCGGCGGGTGTTGTCTGGTAGTGCCAGACGTAGGCGCCCGTCTCGGGGCGCAATGCCACAATCGACGACAGAAACAGGTTGTCGCCACCGCCCGGGCTGCGCATCTCGCGTTGCCAGGGGCTACCGTTGCCGACGCCGACGTACAAGAGGTCGAGCTCCGGGTCGTAGGCCATCGAGTCCCAGACCGTACCGCCGCCGCCCAGGCGCCACCATTCGCCGGACCAGGTGTCCGCCGCGCGTGCCATGGCATCGGATTCGAAGCCGTTGTCAGGATTGCCGGGCACCGTGTGGAAGCGCCAGACCAGATCACCGGTGTCCACGTCATAGGCGGACACGAAGCCACGCACGCCGTACTCGCCGCCACCGTTGCCGATGATGACGCGGTCTTTCACGATGCGCGGTGCGCCCGTAATCGTGTAGGCCTGGTCCGTGGGTACGGTTTGATGGGACCAGTTGACGCTACCGTCCTCGGCATCCAGCGCCACGAGGCGGCCGTCGAGCGTGCCGACAAACACCTGGCCCTGCCACACGGCGACACCGCGGTTCACAGCGTCACAACAGGCCTTACTGCCCGTGCGCCTTGGCACGCCCGGGTCGTACTGCCATTTGAGCGCACCCGTCGCGGCATCGAGCGCGAACACCATGCTCCAAGAGCCCGTCACGTAGAGCACGCCGTCCACCATGATGGGGGTGGCTTCCTGACCGCGACGCGTGGGCAACTCGAACGCCCAGGCGAGACCCAGTCGTTCGACGGTGTCGCGATTTACGGCGTCGAGCGGGCTGTGTCGCTGCTCCGCGTAGCTGCGCCCGTGTGCGGGCCAGTCGCCGGGTGCCGGTGCGGCGGCGCGCGCCGCGGTCACATCGGCGGCGTGTGTCGCCGGCGCCGTTAGTACGGCGCATAGCGCTACCAGAGCAATCCATCGACGTGTCATACGAGCAACCTGCAGTGGCCGTTATCGAGCACGACGGCATCATCGCGCGCTGCAACCCGGCAACGAAAGGCCACGCGATCAGCGGATTGCCACATTTCCGTTGTGATCGTGTCGCCGGGGTACACGGGTGCTGTGAAGCGCGCGTTGATTTCAGCGATCAACGTGCTGTCGTAATCGCAAATCGTTTCCAGAATCGCATTACAGGCAAAGCCGTACGTGCACAGCCCGTGCAGGATGGGCGCATGAAAGCCCGCCGCGCGGGCGGCCTGAGGATCGACGTGCAGCGGATTGTGGTCACCATTGAATCGGTACAGCAGCGCCTGCTCGGGACGCGTCTCGGCGTCGTGGCGCAGGTCCGGCGGCCGCTCGGGCGTGGCTGTGGGCTGCGGCAGGGCATCACGGGGGCCGTCAAAGCCCCCATCAGCACGCGCGACAAGCGTCGACGACGCCGTGAATAAGGGAATGTTGTCCGCCGCCTGACGCACGTCTGTGCGCGTCACGATAATTGCCGGGCGGTTGACACCTTTGTCATGCACGGCCTCGACACGAAAATCCGCCAGCATGTCGGCCGCGGGCCGCAACGGCCGGTGCAACTTGAGCCGCTGCTCACCATGCAGCATCTGCGTGTAGTCCCAGCCGTAGTCCTGCTCGAACACATTCACGCTCATGACTGTTGCCATGGTCGGGATGGCCTGCTGTGCCGCCGAGGGGATGACGTAATCGCGCGCCATGGCATTGGCGCTGTCGCGTCCCAGGCCGACGCTGAGCGCATACAGAGACGACTGCTCTGTGCGCCAGAGAAACGGCAGGTCGGTCCGCGACAGGCTGCGCAGGCGATCCGCGTCGAGCATTAGCCCGTTGCGCCGGCGCGTTGCGCGTAACCCCAGGCCATGTCGCCCAGCGGCGTCACCGCCTTCACCGCGGCCTCCGCATGCGCGCTGGCAGCCGTACCGTCCCGCACGCGGCCTGCGATGCCCTGCAGGATCGCCGCGATGCGGAAGAAGTTGTAAGCCGAGTAGAAGTCGCGATTCTCGATGCCGTCGCGACCCGTGTGCTCGCAGTAACGCGCCACGTAGGTCGCCTCGTCGGGAATGCCCAGCGCTTCCAGGTCCTTGCCCGCAAGGCCACTGGAGCCAATGCCGATGTCGGGCATCTGCCAGGCCATGAGGTGGTAGGTGAAGTCGGCGAGCGGATGGCCGATCGTCGACAGCTCCCAGTCGAGAATGGCGCTGACGCGCGCTTCCCCGGCAGCGATGATCATATTGTCGAGCCGGTAGTCGCCATGGACGATACCCGTCGACGCTTCATCAGGAATGTTGTTGGGCAGCCAGTCCATGAGCCGGTGCATGGCCGGTACATCGATGGTTTCAGACGCGACGTACTGCTTCGACCAGCGCGAGATCTGCCGTGCAAAGTAGTTGCCCGGCTTGCCAAAGTCCTCGAGCCCCAACGCCGCGTAGTCGATCGTGTGCAGACGCGCGATCGTTTCGTTCATCGCGTTGTAAATCGCACCGCGCTCCTCAGGCGCGCAGTCCGGCAGATCCGGCTCCCAAAAGATGCGACCCTCGACGAAATCCATGACGTAGAACATCGTGCCGATGATGCTGTCGTCGGCGCACAGCACGTGCGGACGCGGTACAGGAAAATCGGCACCGTAGAGCGCGCTGATGACCCGAAACTCTCGGTCAACGGCGTGCGCCGAAGGCAGTAGCTTGCCGGGTGGTTTGCGTCGCAGCACGTAACTGCCGGACGCCGCTGTGAGCTTGTAGGTGGGGTTGGACTGCCCGCCCTTGAATTGCGTGACCTCGAGCGGTCCTGCAAAGCCCTCGACCGTGTCGGACAGGTATTCGAGAAGCCGCGCTTCATCGATACGGTGCGCTTCGCGCACCGCGCGGGTGCCCGAATTCTGCTCTTGCCGCGTGCCCATCAGCCTGCCTTCGGTTCGACGAAAAAGTCTGGTGCCGGCTCGACGTCCGGATTCACCTGGTACTCGGAGAGGTCCGTGATGCCGACGCTCTCGAGGACTTCGTCATCGATGCAAAAATTGCCCGTGAATTCGCGAGACGGGCGCGTCAGGATCACATGCGCAGCATCGGCCATGACTTCGGGCTTGAGCGAACGCTCCACGAGTGCGTCACCGCCAAGCAGATTCTTGACGGCCGACGTGGCGATGGCCGTACGTGGCCAGAGTGCATTTACGGCGACGCCCTGGTCGCGGAATTCGCCGGCCATGCCCAGTACGCAGAGGCTCATGCCGAACTTGGCCATCGTGTAGGCCACGTGCGGCGCGAACCACTTCTCTTCCATGTTGAGCGGCGGCGACAGGTTGAGGATGTGCGGATTGTCCGCTTCGAGCAGATGCGGCAGGCAGGTCTTGGACACGAGGAACGTGCCGCGCGTATTGACCTTGTGCATCAGATCGTAGCGCTTCATAGGCGTGTGCAACGTGCTCGTCAGCATGATGGCCGAGGCATTGTTGATGCAGATGTCGATGCCACCGAAGCGCTCAACCGTGGCCGCGACAGCGGCCTCGACGGCCGCCTCGTCGCGAATATCGCAAATGAGCGGCAGGGCCTTGCCCCCCGCAGCCTCGATCTCCTCGGCAGCCGTGTAGATGGTCCCGGGAAGCTTCGGATGCGGCTCGGCCGTTTTAGCCGCGATGGCCACGTTTGCGCCGTCGCGCGCCGCGCGCCGCGCAATCGCCAAACCGATCCCCCGGCTTGCACCCGAAACAAAAAGTGTCTTGCCCGCCAGCGTCGTCATAGTTGGTCCCCCCGCATCGACCTGGCGCATTGTGCAACGGATATCCGAGAATTACACGGGGCCGCGACCGAACTTCGAACGGTCGCGGCCCGCGTCACACTACTCGCTGAGCCCCGCCACCGCCTGGCCCTTGCCGGGTGCATTCGGACCGATGTGCTTGTCGAGAAACTCAAGTAATTCGTTGTAATAGCGAACTCGATTCTTGAGGGCATAGAAGCCATGTCCCTCACGCGACACCAACAACTCTTCGTAGGGAACCTCGGCGGCATCCAGTTTCTTGCGAAGATTGTAAAACTGCTGCACTGGGACGCGCTTATCGGCTTTGCCATGGGCGATGTACAGTGGCGTGATGATCTTGTCGACATGATTCGCCGGCGAGCGTGCCTTCAGGTCTGCCTTATCCGTTCCCAAGGCCAAATCGAGATAGGTGCGGCCGCCCTCGCTATCAGGGATGTCACCGCGCACTTTCATCATTTCAAGGTCGTACACCCCGACAAATGCAAACGCACAGGCGTAGAGGCCTGGTTCCTTGGTAATGCCTGCGAGCGTCGCGTAGCCACCGTAGCTGCCACCATAGATACAGGTCTTAATCGGATCCGCGATACCCTGTTCAATGGCCCACAAGGTCGCATCCGTGACGTCGTCCTGCATCTCGCGACCCCACTTGCGATACCCGGATCTTTCGAATTGGTAACCAAAGCCGCCAGACCCCCGGTAGTTGGGTTGGATAACAACATAGCCTCGACTCGCGAGTAGCTGGGCCTCCAGGTCGAAGGACCAGTTGTCGCGCGGACCGTGCGGACCACCATGAATCACCATCACCGTGGGCATCGGCTTATCTGATGCCTCAACGGGGCGCGTCACATAGAGCTGAAACGGTGTGCCATCTCGCGCTTCAATCCAGTGCGACTCTTTTTTCGCCATCTCTTCGGGATCGATTTCCGGCTTCGCCTCGAACAAGTACCGTGCCGTAAATGCCTCGGTATCGAGCAAGTAATAGCGTGTGGGTTGGCGATCCGTGTAGGTGCCAACCAAGACGGTCGAACCGTCAAAAGACCGATCTATGATGCGAACGTGATGCCCCGGGAAAGACGCATGAAGACGCTTCCAAATGCGGAGGTCGTCCGCATACTCTTCACCAACGCCTTCGATGTATTGAACTTCGGGCAACCCAGGCAGAAACTCAGCACCGACAATGCCTTTGCCATCCAGGCCGCGCATGAAGCTGTTGACTGGAACTTTGTCGTGCGAGAGCACCATCTCGTACTCCATCGTTCGCATGTCCATGCGAAGCACGCCGAAGTTGCCAGCCGAATTCGTGGACATCAGCGCGTAGCTGCCATCACGAGAAATCTCCAGCGGCTGGATCAGGCCGTCAAATGGATTTTCGAAGTCCACCCATTCGCTGTCCGCCGTGGGCCGGAATGCGTATTTGAACTGCATCGTCGACTGGTCCTGATATGCGGCAAAACGCAGGTCACCGTTACCGTCGGCGATCACACCGCCTTCTGAGAACGGCCCGGTATCAACGATGTCATGGTCGCCAGTGAACGTGTTGACGATCTCAAGCTGGGCGGCACGATCACCACGCAAAGACCGCGTGATCACCTTGATCCGGCGTGGATCCTCGGGGAGCATATCGACAATCGAGCCCAGCCCGAAAATTGACGCTCCCGTCGTCGGGCCCATCACCAGCGAACCAAGCTTTCCGTCTCGGTTGACCGCGTAAATCCGACCGGTACCAAACGGCCGAGCGAGCGTCCCGAGCGTGTCCTCCGTGGAAAACAAAATCCGCTCCTCACTCATCCACCGTATGCCGATGACCGACTCACCGTTGATCGGCTTCATCTGCCAGGTAACGCTCGGCTTGCGAGGGTCCTCGATGTTCATGACGATCATGTACGCGTCGCCATCGACTCGCGTTGCAGCGGCGATATGCGTCGCCTCGGGAGAAAGGGATACCGCCGTAAATTTTGACAACGACACCAAGTCCTCGACGGAGGGCTCGCCCGCCGCTGGAGGGACGCTAACCAACCACGCAAAAACAAATATCACTAGTCTTTTCACGACCGTTCTCCCCAATTCGATTTTGGTTGCTCGATTACTCGACGCAATCGATATATCCCCCAAAAGTACCACGGCCGTGCTGGAGACAGCCACCTGCACCACACCTAGACAAGCGATCCGGGCGGAGGTCGCTACTATCGTTGCAAAACGCTGAATAGATAGCGCTTTTTCGAATGCGATTGAGGCCGCCGTGCGGTTAGACGCCGTGCGATGCGCATCCCACAGTGCGCGAGGTTCCGCAATTTGACATAGCGTCGACTCAGGCGCGCCAGCGCGCCGCCTGAGTTAATAGCGCGTGCGTCGCGGGATTGCCGGATGCCGCCAGGGCTGGGTCCGCAACCGCGGGCGCCAGCGCCGAGGCCATCTTCTTGCCAAGCTCCACGCCCCACTGGTCGAACGAGTTGATTCCCCAAATCACCCCCTCGACGAACACCTTGTGTTCATAGAGTGCGATGAGCTGCCCCAGCGTCCGGGCTGTGAGCGCCTTCATGAGCAAGACGTTGCTCGGGACGTTGCCCGCGTGCACCTTGTGCGGCGCGAGACGCGCAATATCAGCTGCCTCAAGGCCACGCGCCGTCAATTCTGCGCGCGCATCGTTCTCCGAGTAGCCAAACGCCAGCGCGTCGGCCTGAGCCAGGCAATTGGCAATGGCCAGATCCTGTTGCGCCTGACCTGATCCCGACGGCTGCACGGGTAGCAGGAAGTCGCAGGGCACCTGTCGTGTGCCTTGGTGAAGCAGCTGGTAGAACGAGTGCTGCGCATTGGAGCCGGGCTCGCCCCAGATCACCATGCCGGTCTTGCATCGTACCGGGCGCCCGTCGCGGCGCACGGATTTACCATTGGACTCCATCTGCAGCTGCTGCAGGTAGGCGGGGAAGCGCTCCAGCCGATTGTCGTAGGGGAGGATTGTCTGGCTCTCGGCACCCAGAAAATTGTTATTCCAGACAGCCAACAGCGCGAGGATTACGGGTAGGTTGCCGGCCAGCGGGGTCTGCGCAAAGTGCCGATCCATGGCGCGACCACCCGCAAGCAACTCGCGAAAGTTCTCTTTTCCGATCCCGAGCGCGATCGACAGACCCACGGCCGACCACAGCGAATAGCGACCGCCGACCCAGTCCCAAAAACCAAAGCGGCGGTGCGTGTGAATGCCAAACGCATCCATGGCTTTGTGATTCGTCGAGGCGGCCGCGAAGTGATCACCTACGGCCGCATCGCCCAGTGCCGAGGCAATCCAGTCGCGGGCAAGCTGCGCGTTGCTCATCGTCTCGAGCGTCGTAAACGTCTTTGAACACACGACAACAAGCGTTGTGGCCGGGTCGAGGCGCGCTGCCAGATCGGCGAACTGCGTACCATCGACGTTGGAGACGCCGTGTACCTCGAGCCCTGTGGCGACATGCGCCAGGCCCTTGCAGGCCATCACGATCCCGAGGTCGGAGCCGCCGATGCCGACGTTGATCACGTCCGTGAAGCGTTTGCCGGTGCTGCCGCGAACGCCGCCCGCGTGCACCGCATCGACGAAATCGAGCATGGCGTCGAGCACATCCGAGACCACTTTCGAAACACCCTCGCCGTCCGCCTCGAATCGACCACGTCGGCCGCCACGCAGCGCCGCGTGAAGTACGGCGCGTCCCTCAGTTGCGTTTATGGGTTCGCCGCCGAGCATGGCGTCACGCGCGCCCGCAACGCCGGCCTCGCGAGCCAGCGAGAGCAGCAGCTGCAGCGTCCTGGGTGCGATGCGGTTGCGCGAGAAGTCGAGCAGCAGGTCGCCTTCTCGCAACGAAAAGCGTTCGTAGCGCCCCGGGTCCCTGCGGAACAGTGTGGCGATGTCGGCCTCTGCCATGCGTTCACGCAGGTGCTCACGCAGCTTGCGCCAGGAAGGCAGGTCGGTGGGGTAGCGGGCAGTCAGTTTGTGCATGGCGGCATTCTAGCCGCGCAGCACCGCTCGGCGCACGCGCTCAGTCGTATTCGTAGAAGTCCTGGAACCAGTCAACAAAGCGTGCGACACCCGTCTCTATGGGCGTGGACGGCTTGTAGTCGACGTCGGCCACCAGGTCATCGACGTCGGCGTAGGTGTCAGGCACATCACCGGGCTGCAGCGGCAGGAGGTTCATCTCGGCCTTCTTGCCGACACAGTCTTCGATGACGCTGATGTAGCGCAACAACTCCACGGGCTGGTTGTTGCCGATGTTGTAGATGCGGTAGGGCGCGGCACTCGTGCCGGGGTCCGGGTCCGTCGGGTCCCAGTCGGGATTTGGGGCCGCCACATTATCCATGGTGCGCACCACACCCTCGACGATATCTTCAACGTAGGTGAAGTCGCGACGGTGCTTGCCGTAATTGAACACATCGATGGGTTTACCTTCGATGATGTTGCGCGTAAACAGGAACAGCGCCATATCGGGCCGACCCCAGGGACCGTACACGGTGAAAAACCGTAATCCCGTGGTCGGCAACCCGTAGAGGTTCGAATACGTGTGCGCCATGAGCTCGTTGGCTTTCTTGGTCGCTCCGTAAAGAGCGAGCGGATGGTCCACGTTGTCGTGAATGGAAAACGGCATAGACGTATTCGCGCCGTACACGCTCGACGACGACGCGTACACAAGGTGCTCGACCTCATGGTGACGACAGCCCTCGAGGATGTTCATCGTGCCAACGATGTTGCTGTCGATGTAGGCGTGCGGGTTCTCGATCGAGTAGCGAACACCCGCCTGCGCTGCCAGGTGTACAACGCGATCGAATTGCTCGTCGGCAAACAGCTGCTCGACACCCGCGCGGTCTTCGAGTGCCATGCGCATGAAGCGGAAGTTAGGATGCGATGCGATGAGCGCCAGGCGCGCCTCTTTGAGCGAGGGGTCGTAGTAGTCGTTGACGACATCAAGCCCCACCACGGTGTCGCCACGGTCGAGCAGGTACTTACTTGTGAAAAACCCAATGAAGCCGGCTGCGCCGGTGACGAGAACCTTCATTTTAAATCCCCTGTGCGGCCGCGCGTCAGAGACGTTCGTCGGAGTCCGACTCCGGCAGCAGGTACTTAATGTCGTAGATCACGCCGCTCGGCGCGCAGAATGCGCGTACGCCAGAGGCGCCCAGTTCGCGGAACTGGCGGTGCGCCACCGCGACAACAACGGCATCGTAGATGCCCTGCTCCGGCGTGTCTGTGAGCACGATCCCGTATTCGCGCTCCGCCTCATCCGAATCGACCCAGGGGTCGTGTACGTCGATCGAGCAACCGTACCCCGCCAGCTCGCCGATAAGATCGACGACCTTGGTGTTGCGGATGTCGGGGCAGTCCTCTTTGAAGGTGAGCCCCAGCACGAGGACACGCGCGTCCTTAACCTGTCGGCCGTGACCAATCAGAAGCTTGACGATCTGGCTCGCCACATAGAGTGACATGTTGTCATTGATACGCCGCCCGGCGAGGATCATCTCGGGGTGGTAGCCGAGCTCGACGGCTTTGTGCGTGAGGTAGTACGGGTCCACGCCGATGCAGTGGCCGCCGACGAGGCCCGGCCGAAACGGCAGGAAGTTCCATTTGGTGCCCGCCGCCTCGAGCACTGCTTCGGTGTCGATGCCCACGCGATCGAAGATCATCGCGAGCTCGTTGACGAGCGCGATGTTGACGTCGCGTTGCGTGTTCTCGATCACCTTGGCCGCTTCGGCCACGCGGATTGAGCGTGCCTTGAAGGTTCCCGCCGTAATGATGCTCGCATAGAGCGCATCGATCAGGTCAGCCGCTTCGGGCGTCGAGCCTGAGGTCACCTTCAGGATGTTAGGCAGACGATGCTGCTTGTCACCCGGGTTGATACGTTCGGGGCTGTAGCCTGCGAAGAAGTCTTCGTTGAGTGTGAGACCCGAGCCCGCCTCAATGAGGGGGATGCATACCTCTTCTGTGGCACCCGGATACACCGTCGACTCGAAGATGACGATGTCGCCGCGCGACACGACGCGGCCAAGCAGGTCGCTGGCCGAACGCAGGGGGTTGAGCAAAGGACGCTTGTCTGTCCCCACGGGCGTTGGCACCGTGACGATGTAGACGTTACACGCGTTGAGATCGGCGGGATCCGCGCTGTACTCGAGCTGTCGCGCCTCGGCCAGAAGCTCGGGCTCAACCTCGAGCGTGGCGTCGTGGCCGTCACGCAACTCATTCACGCGCGCCACGTTCAGGTCGTAGCCCACGGTGGGGTACTTGCGACCAAATTCCACGGCGAGAGGCAGGCCCACATAGCCCAGCCCGATGACGCCGATGCGTACCTGATCCAGTGTCAGCACAATGTCCCCGGCTACTGGTTGTCGTGGATGCGGCGACGGCCGGCGAAGCTGCCGACCGCCGGCGGCAAGCTTACAACAAGTAGATGACGGCGAGCAGGCCCGCGATGCTCATTGTAATCGTGTATGGCAGGGCCATGATGACCATCCGGCCGTAAGACAAGCGTATGAGCGGCGCCAGCGCCGAGGTCAGCAGGAACAGGAAGGCCGCCTGGCCGTTGGGCGTAGCCACACTCGGGATGTTGGTGCCCGTATTGATGGCCACGATGAGCATATCGAACTGTTCACGCGTAATAATGCCCTGCGCCAACGCATCCTGAACCTGGTTGGCATACACGGTGGCAACAAACACGTTGTCACTGATCATCGACAGAATCCCATTTGCCGCGTAGAACAGGACCGCCTGTTCTTTGCCCTGATAGGTCAGCAACCAATCGGTCACTGGCTGAAACAAATGTTGGGATTCGATGACCGCGACAATGGCAAAGAAAACCACCAACAGCGCGGTGAATGGCAGCGCTTCCTCGAAGGCCGGCCCAATCGAATGCTCGTCGGTAATGCCGTTGAAGGCTGTGGCGAGGACAATCACGCCAAGTCCGATGATGCCAGGCTGCGCCGAGTGCGTGCCAAGGGCAATCACAAGCAAGACCGCTACGACGCCCTGAATAACCAGCTTGGCATTATCCCGCCGCGTCCGCTTTTCAGCATTCTTTCGATCATAATCCGAAAGCACTTCTCTCACGCTTTGAGGAAGCGTCGCGCCGTAGCCAAACCATCCCAACTTCTCGGTAATCGCGCAGGTAACAAGCCCGACGACCAGTACCGGCATCGAGACCGGGGCGACGCGAATGAAGAATTCCATGAACTCCCATTCCGCAATCTCAGCAAGCAGCAAGTTCTGCGGCTCACCCACGAGCGTGGTGACGCCGCCCAGTGCCGTACCGATAGCGCCATGCATCATCAGGCTGCGCAGAAACGCTCGGAACTGCTCGAGATCCGCACGCCGTTCCTCAGCAACGCTGCCATCGCTATTTTGGTCGTAGACATGATCATCTCCGCCTGTGGACACGATCTTGTGGTAGACGCCGAAGAAGCCCACAGCCACGGCGATAATAACGGCCGTCACGGTCAACGCGTCGAGGAAGGCGCTTAGGACTGCCGCTGTAAAGGAGAACAGCAACGAGAGCAGCATCTTTGATCGTACGTTCAGCAGGATCTTGGTGAACACGAACAGCAGCATGCCCTTCATGAAGTAGATGCCCGCGACCATGAAGATCAAGAGCAGCACGACGGGCAGATTGTTCTCGACCTCGTGGTAGACGAGCTCCGGTGACGTCATACCGATCAGAAGCGCTTCGAGTGCCAGCAGACCGCCCGGTTGCAAGGGGTAGCACTTCAGCGCCATCGCCAACGTGAAGATGAACTGGCCAATCAGCAGCCAGCCCACGATGAACGGGTCGATGGTGTAGAACAGGATCGGGTTCATTACCAGGAAGGCAATGATCGTCTTCTTGTACCAATCGGGCGAGTTGCCCAGGAAGTTGGTGCCGAGCGCGTGCGCAAACGTGTTCGCCATGACCGGGAAGTCCTTCGCTTGTGTATCGGAGCCGCATGAGCGCCTGGGAGCGCCCCAAAAAGTGCCGCAAGTGTACGGTAAGCGGCCGTTCAACGCAGGATTTTAGCGGTTCTGGCGCCTTAACCCGTGGGCTGCGCGGCGGCCATGCGACGCCAAACGGCTTCTGCCCCGCTTTCGGATTCAATCCGCTGCAACAACGCCTCGTGGCGCGCCAGTTCATCCGCGCTGGCCTGGGCTGCGGGCACCACGACGTCGGGCAGCGGCGCATGCGGCGAGGCACCATTGTCAGATTCGACCTCCTGGCTGCCCTCGTCGAGCAACAGGCTGTCCTGCCCGCCGGTCATCAGCAGATAGACGTCGGCCAGCAGCCGCGCATCCAGCAGCGCGCCGTGCAACTCGCGCGATGAGTTGTCGACCTGGTATCGACGACAAAGCGCATCGAGACTCGCACGCTGCCCGGGGTGCAGCTCACGCGCCATCTTGAGGCTGTCCGTAATGGCGCACAGTGCGTCGAGCTTGCGGCGCTTGTGCTGCATGCGCTTGAGCTCGTGCTCCAGGAAGCCCACGTCGAACGGTGCGTTGTGGATTACGAGCTCAGCGCCCACGACGAACTCAAGAAACTCGTCAGCGATATCCGTAAATCTCGGCTGGTCGGCCAGGTCCTCGTTGCGAATGCCGTGCACGGCGATAGCACCATCATCAATGCGACGGTCAGGGTTAAGGTAGCGGTGCCAGGTGCGGCCTGTCAGCCGACGATTGACGATCTCAACGCAACCAATTTCGATGATGCGGTGATCATCGGCCGGGTCGAGGCCCGTGGTCTCGGTATCGAGAACGATGAGTCGCAGCAGGCTCATACGTTGCGCGCCAGGGCTTGTTCGAGGCCCTCATTGGCCAGCGCGTCGGCGGCTTCATTACCTGGGTGGCCCGCGTGGCCCTTGACCCAGTGCCAATCGACGTTGTGCCCAGACGCCACCGTATCGAGTCGTTGCCAAAGATCCTGGTTCTTCACAGGCTTTTTCGCTGCAGTTCGCCAGCCGCGCGCTTTCCAGGCTGGCAGCCAGCGTGTAATGCCGTCGCGGACGTAGACAGAATCCGTGTAGAGCGACACGGATGACGGGCGCTTGAGCGCCGACAACGCCTCGATCGCGGCCATGAGTTCCATGCGGTTATTTGTGGTTTCGGCTTCGCCACCGCAGAGGGTCTTTCGGTGTTGGCCGGCCTCGAGCACAACGCCCCAGCCGCCCGGCCCCGGGTTACCGCGACAGGCGCCGTCTGTGTAAATCGTGACTGTGCCCAACTGCTTCCCCGCGCACTCAAGTGTCCTGTGATTGTGTCGCCGCACGGGGCGGCGTTCAAGATCAGGACGGTTCGGGGTCGTTGATATCGTCGGTCGCGGGGCGCAACTCCACGACATTGCGCAGACTGGGCTCGGGTACGCCGCCCACGACGCGCGCCCGTTTGCGCCAGCTCGGCACCACAGGCGTGATCGCAGCAACGCGTTTACGCGCATGCAGCAGGTAACAGGCTGCCAACTCGGGCCACCAACGCTTGCCGCGCTGCTCCCACTCGGGGGACGGCGGATGGCCCATCCCCGTGAACGGGAGCCGAAAGAAGAAGCGCTGGTGGTCGTAGACGCGCAAATCCAGCAGGCGGAGCCAGTCGCGCAGCTTACGGTCACCCAATGCGTTCTGGGTGCCGGGCGGAAAGCGGCCGCGGGACCACAGACGGCGAACACCCCAGAGACCGAAGGGTTTGAAACCCACCAGCAGCAACCTGCCCTCGCTTCGGAGCACGCGGTGCGACTCGCGGAGCAGGTCGTGCGGGTTGGCCGTCAGATCCAGCGTGTGCGGCAATAACACGGCATCCACGCTGTCCGAGTCGAACGGCAGGCGCGTGAAGTCGGCCGTCACGTCCCCGCCCTCGCCTGGTCCGTAAACCCGGGTGGCCACCTGCGTCCGAGCCAGCGGCGTGAAACCGGCCTCGCCACCCCAGCGCCCCACCTGCAGCAGGTGCTCGCCGAAAACACCATCCAGTGCGTGCGTGAGCACCTCAGTTTCAGCGGTTATCAAAGACTTACCGAGCGGCAGACGCAGCCAGGGGGGCCGCGTTGCGCGCCGTTGATCCGTTGTTGGCGACTGTGACATGCCCCGAATCTAGCCCCGCTAACGCTGAATGTGAAGCCAGTGCTTGATTTGCCTTAAGCGCTGGGTACGATCGAGCGTTATGAAAAACGTCGTATCGCCTCGAATTGCTCGTCTGCTGGCCGCCGCCGGCCTGCTCGCCAGTACTGTGACCGCGACCGCCACGGAACCGCTGGCCAGCAGCGACGGCTCCTGGGGCAGTAAGACAGAAGCCCTGCCGCTGCCCGTGGGGCCCGGCTTCGTCCCCGGCAGTCACGCGAGCTGGGTCACCGAGGACATCCTTTTTCACGAGCCCGCTGTGCCCGAAGCAGCAGCCGTCAATGTCGACCTGCTGGATCGCCTGCGCAGCCGGTTTACGTTGCCCGTCGTGGCACAACAACGCACAGACGCGCAGCGTAATTGGTACGTTCGCCACCCCGATTACATGACCCGTGTTTTCGAGCGCTCGCGCCCCTATCTGCACCACATCGTGGCCGAGCTTGAAGCCCGCGACATGCCGGCAGAGCTCGCGCTGTTGCCAATCGTCGAGAGCGCCTTCGATCCTTTCGCCTATTCCCACGGCCGCGCCGCGGGTCTTTGGCAGATCATTCCGGGAACGGGCCGCCGCTTCGGCCTGCAACAGAACTGGTGGTACGACGGCCGTCGTGATGTCGTGGCGTCGACGCGTGCCGCACTCGACTACCTCGAGTTCCTCGCGCGCCGCTATGACGGCGACTACGAACTGGCTGTGGCCGCCTACAACTCGGGCGAAGGCAATGTAGACCGTGCCATTCGCCGCAACCGCAAGGCCGGCAAGCCCACGGACTTCTGGCACCTGCGCCTGCCGCGTGAGACGGCAGCCTATGTGCCCAAGCTGCTGGCACTCGCCGACATCGTGGCCGACCCGGCCAAACACGGACTGACGCTGCCCATGATTGAGAACGAGGCCCAGATCGATGTCGTCGACACGGGCGGGCAAATCGATCTGGCCCTGGCGGCAACGCTGGCCGGCATCGACGTCGACACGCTCTACCGCCTCAACCCGGGTTTCAATCAATGGGCCACAGCGCCCAAAGGCCCGCACACACTCGTGGTGCCCATCGAACAGGCCGAAGCGTTTCGCGCGAACCTGAGCGGGCTGCCCGAGAACGAGCGTATGCGCTGGAAGCGTCACAAGGTGCGGCCGGGCCAGACCCTGTCGCACATCGCTGACGAGTACCGCGTGACGACGGCGACCATCAAGACTGCCAACAACCTGCGCGGCACGATGATTCGGGAAGGCCAGCACCTCATGATCCCGACGGCAAGCCAGCCGCTCGACGCTTATAGCCAAAGCGCCGACCAGCGCCTCGCACGCAAGCAAGACAGAAAACGCGCAGCCAACCGCATCGACCACCGCGTGCAGTCCGGCGATAGCCTCTGGACGATCGCACGCCGCTACGGCGTCAGCACCCGCGCCCTGGCATCCTGGAACGGTATGGCACCGCGCGACACCCTGGTCGTGGGCCGCAAGCTCGTTGTCTGGACGGACAGCGCTGTGCCTTCAGGGCCTGTGTCTGGCGCGCCCGGGCTCACGCGCAAAGTGCGTTACACGGTGCGTAACGGCGATTCGCTGTCGCGGATCGCGTCGCGTTTCCGCGTGAGCATTAACGACATCGCACGCTGGAACAATCTCGACGTGTCGCGCATCCTGCGCCCGGGCCAGCGGCTCACCATGTTCGTGGATGTGACGCGCCAGTCGAGCTGACGCCACGCGCGCCTGCCGCTTCCGTTAGAATGCCCCGCACCGACGCACCGTCGGTCACTGTGCAAGGGGGGTATCACCATGGGATTTATGGCCGGCAAACGGGCCCTGATCGTCGGGCTCGCAAGTAAACGCTCCATCGCTTACGGCATCGCGTCAGCGATGGCCCGCGAAGGCGCCGAGCTCGCTTTCACCTACCAGAACGACAAACTCAAAGAGCGCGTGGAAACGATGGCCGCCGAGTTTGACTCCGAGCTCGTGTTTCCCATGGACGTCGCCCATGACTCAGAAATCGACACCGCCTTCTCCGATCTGGCAAAGACCTGGGACGGACTCGATGTCGTCGTGCACTCAGTGGGCTTTGCACCGCGTGAACAGCTCGCCGGCACCTACCTCGACAGTGTGACGCGCGAAGGCTTTAGCATCGCGCATGACATCTCCAGCTATTCGTTTGCCGCACTGGCCAAGGCCGCTCTACCCCACATGAAGGGCCGTGACGGCGCGCTGCTCACGCTGTCCTACCTGGGCGCTGTGCGCGCCATCCCGAACTACAACGTCATGGGCCTGGCCAAAGCCAGCCTAGAAGCCAATGTGCGCTTCCTGGCCGCCGACCTGGGACCTCAGGGCATTCGCGTCAATGGGATCTCGGCGGGCCCGATCAAGACGCTGGCCGCGAGCGGCGTGGGTGGCATCCGCAAGATGCTCTCGCACGCCGAAGACGTCTCGCCGATTCGCCGCAACGTGACGCCCATCGACGTGGGCAATACGGCGGCGTTCCTGTGCAGTGACCTGGCGGGTGGTATTACGGGCGAGATTGTTTACGTCGATGGCGGCTACAGCCACATCGGCATGTCGCTCGACGACTGAGCCGGTCAGGTAACGGCGTCGTCAGGCCGCACAGGCGGCATCGGGGCGCCGGCAACATGTGTGTCCTCGCCCTCGAGGCGCGCGACGATCGTGGCGCAGCACGCATCACCAAAGATATTGACGGCGGTGCGCGCCATGTCGAGCACCCGGTCAAACACCATGAGCACGCCAATGGCTTCAACGGGCAGGCCAATGGCGGCGAGAATGATCGCGATGGCGACCAGTGACGCGGACGGTACACCCGCCACGCCGATCGACGTCAGAAGCGCGATCACCACAATCGAAAACTGCACCCCGAAGGTCAGGTCCAGCCCGTAAGCCTGGGCCAAGAACATGGCCGCCGTGCACTCGTAGAGCGCCGTGCCGTTCATGTTGACCGTGGCGCCTAGCGGCAGCACGAAGCTCGAGACCCGCCCCGACACACCCACACGGTTTTCGACGCAGTCCATGGTTACGGGCAGCGTGGCCGACGACGACGAGGTCGAGAATGCTGTCAGCATCGCCGGACTCATCGCACCCAGCACGCGGTACGGCTTCGCCCCGACCAGACGCAGCAGCAACGGCAGTGTGACCAGCGTGTGCACCGCAAGCGCCGCCAGCACGACAAGCGAGAAGATAAACAGCGGTCGTGCGGCCTCGAAACCGGTTTTCGCGACCGTCTCCGCGACAAGTCCGAACACGCCTATGGGCGCGAACTTCATCACGAGACCGGTGATGTCCATCATGATCTGGAACACGCCTTCCCAGAACGACGCCATGGTGTCGCGGTTCTTCTCAGGCAGCTTGGTCAGGAAGTAACCAAACAGCAGCGCGAAAAAGATGAGCCCCAACATCTGGCCGTCGGCGGCAGCCTGCACGATGTTCACAGGCACCATGCGCAGGAACACTTCAACCACGTCGCCGACGCCGCGGCCCTGGACGCGCTCGGCAACGTTTTCGGTGTCTTCGGTCAGCGCCAGCTGGTCACCGATGGGTTCGCCGTTGGCGACACCGGGATTGACGATGTTGATGAGCAGCAAACCGACGAGAATCGCCAACAGGGTCGTCAGCGCATAGAACGCGAGGGTTTTGCCACCCAAACGCCCCAGATTGCCGCTCGATCCGATCCCCGCAACACCGACGATGATCGACGACGTAATGAGCGGCACGATCAGCATCTTGAGCGCGTTCAGGAACATCGTGCCGATGAAATCGAACACGCCCACGATCGAAACACCCGCGACCGCGGTTTCCGTGCCCACGAGCCAGCCGGCAATGCCGGCGGCAATGATCGCGATCAGAATTTGCCAGTGCAGCGCGAGCTTGCGCATAGTGCCCTCCCCCGAGGCCTGACCGGGCTAGCTAGAAGCCGGCACCTTGCGAATCCAGCGCCGTCCCGACTTCAACCGAGGTGTCGTCGAGCACGCCCTGCTGCAGCGCGAGCATGTCACTCGTGCCCAGGCGACGCGCGAACTGGGCGCGCACCGCTTCGATCTGCTGTTGCGTGATGTCGCCGGGGCTGCCCGGAATGACATCGGTAATACGGTAGACCACGAAGCCGACGCCAGGCGCAGACACACTGCCGACGTGGACACCATCATCGGGTACGTCTGCGGCAAAGACGGCAGCGACGAGTGCTGCGGGCGCTTCTGCGTCATTGCGACCGACCGCACGCGTGGCTGTGTAGTTTGCACCAGAGTCCGCCAACAAAGTCTCGAACTCAGCTTCCGGCGAGGCGGTCAGCGCCGCCGCCAATTGCGCGCCGCGCTCGGCGGCGACATCTGATGCCGCCTGCTGACGCAGCTCCTCCGTGATTTCCGCGGCGACAGCCTCGAGCGGTTGACGGCCGGCATCGCTGCGGCTACTGACGCGGAGCAGGACGGTACGATCGCCCGACAGGCTGATCGGCTCCGACACCTCACCGGGCTCCAGACGCTCGAGTCCGAACACCGCTTCATCAATGTCTGGGCTGGGCCCCAGCGGGCTCGGCTCGCCTTCATTTACGGACGCGACGGATTGAATCTGAACGCCCAGGGCTTCGGCGATCTGCTCAAGCGTGTCGGACTCAAACAGCTGGTCCGCCAGCGCTTCCTCGAGTGCGAACAGCTCTTCGGAGAGCTTTTCATTAAGGTAATCCTGGCGGACGTCCTCAACCACAGCCTCAAACGGCTCGATCTCACCCGAGCGTATTTCTGTGACCTGGATGATGTGCAGGCCAAAGTCGCTTTCGACCACGTCGCTGACCTGATTCGTCACTTGCGAAAAGACCGCGGCGTCGACGCTTGCTGCCGGGTAATCGCCAGGCGACAACCATCCCAGATCACCTCCCTGGCGCGCCGAGCCACCGTCCTGAGAATAGGTGCGTGCGATGTCTTCAAACGGCTCGCCGGCACGTAGCCGCGCTACAAGTCCGATGGCCTGTTCGCGCGCGCCCGCCGCGTCTTCATTCGTGCGCAGCAGGACCTGTCGAGCTCGGCGTTGTTCAGGCGTCTCGTAGAGACTCTTGGTTTCCTCATAGCGGGCACGCAGCTGCGCGTCCTCGATCTCGATCCGTTCACGCGCCAGTTCCTGATCGACCTGCACGTAGTCGAAGCTCGCTTTCGCCGGCGTTTGGTACCGCGTGGGATTCGACTCGTACCAGCTCGCGACCTCGTCATCACCGACCACAACACCGTCGAGGAACAACTCGGGCGGCAACATCGCGTACTCGAGTTCGCGTTGTTCGTTCGTGAGCTCGATCACCCGACGGAACTCCTCGGGTGTTACGAACGACGAGGCCGCCAGGTTCTCGCTGATCTGACCGATGAGCATACGCTGACGCTCGTCAGCCTCGAATGCACTGGGACTCAGGCTGTTTTGAGCGAGCACGCTGCGATACAGCTGGCTGTCGAACGCGCCATCGGTCTGAAAGTCCGGGACCTCACGAATACGACGGGCAATCTGTGTGTCTGAAACGGCGTAGCCAGCACCCGAGAGGTGATTCGACAGCGCCACTTCAGTGACCACACGATTTACGGCCTCCGCCTGTATCTGGCGCAGAAACTCCGGGGGCAGATTCTGGTTACCGAATTGCGACGCAATCTGTCGGTACACGAGATTGACGTTTCGGAGCGGAATCTCGTCGCCGTCGACCTTTGCCACGAATGACCGCGGCGTGATCGTGTAATTCAGTCCCGTGCCCGCCAGCAGCAACAAGATGACGGCAAGCATGACCTTACCCGTAGTACCGATAAACGCTTCGCGAAGATTCTGCAACATGGGCGAATCCGACCTCTGTCTCTTTCGTTCTCAGATCGGCGATTGTGGCACCGACCGCATAAAAAAAGCCGCCTGGGGTAGCAGGCGGCTCGGGTATGTTGGCGGAGTGGACGGGACTCGAACCCGCGACCCCCGGCGTGACAGGCCGGTATTCTAACCAACTGAACTACCACTCCCGAATTGGTGGGTGCTGAGGGG
>JBCCBB010000095.1:0-10416 GCA_039814545.1 Pseudomonadota bacterium | reverse complement strand
TTCGCTTGACGAGAAGAGCGTGCGCCGAGCGGGCATGGATTACGCCGAGTTGGCGGTGGTGCAGCGCTGGGCCGATCTCCAGAGCTGTCTTGCCGAAATTCGCCCGGGCGCACTCTACACGCTGTCCAGCAAATCCGTGACACGCTACACCGATGCGCGATTCCGTCCCGGCGACGCCCTGTTGTTTGGTCCCGAAACTCGCGGGTTACCGCCCGAGGTGCGCGACGATGTGCCCGAGTCGCAGCGGCTGACCTTGCCCATGGTTGCGAGCAGCCGCAGCCTAAATCTGGGCAATTCCGTGTCTGTGGTGCTTTACGAGGCCTGGCGTCAAAACGGATTCGACGGTGCGGGCCTCAGCTCGGACTGAATTCGGCGCCCGTCGCACGCTGGAAGAGGGCGCGCACCGCATCATCGGGTGTCACGCCTTCGTAGAGCACCCGGAAAATCTGTTCCGTGATGGGCATCTCCACGCCCATGTCCTGCGCCACCTTGTGCACGGCGCGCGCGGCCAGCACGCCTTCAACAACCTGCTGGATGTCTGCTTCGGCCTCGGCCACGGTCTTGCCGCTGGCGAGCGCCAGACCCATGCGTCGGTTACGCGACTGGTTGTCGGTGCAGGTCAACACGAGATCCCCCATACCGGCCAGGCCCATGAATGTCTCGGCGAGTGCGCCGCGCGCAAGGCCGAACCGCATCATTTCTGACAGACCTCGCGTGACGAGCGCCACGCGCGCGTTGCTGCCGAAGCCCAGCCCGTCAGAAATGCCCGCGCCGATCGCCATCACGTTCTTAGTGGCACCACCCACTTCCACACCGACGATGTCGCCGCTTGTGTAGGCGCGAAATGCGGTGTCGGTAATACGCTCGGCGATCGAGGTCGCATACGCCTCATCGCCGGAAGCGACCGTCAGCGCCGTGGGTAGACCGCGCCCAAGTTCGGCCGCAAAGGTTGGGCCAGACAGCACCGCGTGCTGGCCACCGTCGCCGAGTACGTCGCCGACCACTTCGTGGGGCAGCTTGCCGGTCTCAAGCTCGAGACCCTTGGTGGCCCAGCTCACTCGTTGGGGACACAACCCCGTGGCTTTCATGGCCTCCAGGGTTTCTCGCAAGGCATGGCTGGGCACGACGACGAGCGCTTCGTCGCAGCGCCCCAGCGCGTCAGCAAGATCCGCGACGAGTTCGATGCCTTCGGGAAACGCGGCGCCTGGCAGATAGCGTGCATTTTCGCGCGCGCTGGCCATGGCCTCAATGGCCGCCGCGTTGCGCCCCCAGAGCAGAACCGGCGTGCCGGTGCGCGCGTACTGAATGGCCAGCGACGTCCCGTAGGACCCGGCCCCCAGTACAGCGACAGGCGTGCGGGCGCGGTCGCTAATGCGTGTCACCCGCGGCTTGCTGTGCGGCCGCGGCCTGCTCGGCCTGGTTTCGGGCCCAGAGGCCGTCGAAGTCGATAGGCTGCAGCAGGAACTCGGGGAAGCCGCCACGCTGCACGGCCGAGGCAATGGCCTCGCGGGCGTAGGGAAACAGCGTGTTCGGGCAGAACGTGCCCAGAATCTGAGCCGCCTCGGCCTCGTTGAAGCCCTCGATCTGGAACAGTCCAGCCTGGTGCAACTCGACGAGGAAGACCGTGTCATCACCGACCTTCGAATCCAGCGTTAGCGTCAGCACCATCTCGTACACCGGCTGGTCGTCAAGCTTGCGGTGCGTTGTGCGCAGGTTGAGGTTGCTCGTTGGCTGGAGGTCAGCCGTGGTGAAAATCTGCGGCGCCATCGGCGACTCGAAGGACATGTCCTTCACGTAGATCTTGCGCAGGGCAACGGTGCGGCGCGGCTGCTCGGTTTGGCCGGTAGCCGCGGCAGCGGTTTCGTCAGTCATGGTTTGGGGTCTCTGTGGAGTTGGAGTCGTTGACGGCTTCCGCGAGCAGCCCGTCGAGCTTGCCCGAGCGCTCGAGCGCCTCGAGGTCGTCGTAGCCGCCGATGTGCGTGTCGCCGATGAAAATCTGGGGCACTGTGCTGCTCCCGTTGGCGCGCGCGATCATTTCGTCCCGGCGCTCCGGGACCTGGCCGATGTCGATGAGCGTGAACTCGACGCCTTTGTGTTGCAGCAAGCCGCGTGCCGCATTGCAGTAGGGGCACCAGGTCTTGCTGTAAACCGTGATGTCAGCCATCAGTTTGCGCCGGCCTTGTTGTTGTCGGTCTTGTTCTTGCCGCCCTTGCGCTTTTTGTCTTTTTTGCCGCCTTGCTTTTTCTTGCCAGAGACCAGTGGCAAGCCGTCCTGCTGCCACTTGGCAATACCGCCCTTTAGCGCAAAGACATCGCCGTAGCCCTTGCGACGCAGGTCGGCCACGACGCGGCCGCATTGCATACCGGTCTGACAGGCGACAATGAGCTTGCTGCCCTTGAGCGCCTCGAGGCGGTCCTCGTTGCTGCCAACCTGGTCGGCCGTAAGATTGCGCGCGCCGGCGATGTGACCGCTGGCGAACGCTTCGGCGGGGCGGATATCAATAACCTGACCATCATTGTTGATGAGCTGCACGGCATCCGCCGTCGTCAGATTGATACCGGCGCCAGCCTGCAGCCGGAACTCGGTAAAAATCACCAGAAACAGGCTGCCGACCAGGGCGGCTGTCAGCCAGAGGTGGTTATTCGTGAATTCGACGACTTGTTCCATCGTATTCGGTGCACGTCCAAAGCCGGTTAGTATACCAACATGCCACTCCCACACGTGTGCCGCGGACGACGTTTTGCAGGTCTCGTGCCACACGCATCGTTTATGTCGAATCGTTGGGCCTCTTTCGCCTGGGCTCGTCTGGTCGGGCCAGGCCTGATCCTGTTCCTGGCTGCCTGCAGCGGCGCCCAGGCGCAATCCCGCGTGGCGACCGAGGCTGAGCTCAAGGAGGTCCGCCAGCGTATCGAGCGCCTGACGGCACAGGCTGTGGAGCGCACACGAGAACGTGACACCGTGACGGCGCAATTGGCCGATACGGAGCGAGAGCTGGCCCGTGTGCAGACGCGGCGGCGCGAATTGCGCCAGGAGCAGACAGAGGCCGGCCGGCGCCTCGCACTCGCCCAGGAGCGGGTGACGCTGCAGGAGGCCGCGCTCGCCAGTGAACGTGATGCCTTGGGCGACCAACTCAGCGCGGCCTACAAGAGCGGGCGCCAGGAGCGCGTCAAGCTGGTGCTCAATCAGGGCGACCCCGAGGCGGTTGGGCGCATGCTGACCTATTACCGCTATCTCAACGCTGCCAGGCTTACGAACATCACGGCGCTCAACGAAGGCCTGGCCACGCTGGCGCGGCTCGTAGCCGAGGCCGATCGCGAGCAGCGCGCGCTCGAGACGCTGGCCGCCGAGGCTGAGGCGCTCATCGCCGAGCTGGGTAGACAGCGAGCAACGCGCACACAACTGGTCGCCGACATCGACCGACGTCTCGCCGATGAGAGCCGCCAGCTCGAAGTCTTGTCGGCGCAGGAGGCCGAGCTGAAACGCATCATCGACGAGCTGGCCAACATCCTGGCCGACTACCCGATCAATGCCGAGCAGCCCATCACGAGCCTGCGCGGCCAGCTCACCTGGCCCGTCGCCGGGCAGCTCGTTCGCAACTTCGGTCAGGCGCGCGCCGGTGCCTCGCTGCGCAGCAAGGGCGTCGTACTGGCCACGGAAGCCGGCACCGAGGTGCGCTCGATTTACCACGGTCGCGTGGCCTACGCCGACTGGCTGCCTGGGCTCGGGCTGCTCATCATCGTGGACCACGGCAACGACCTGCTGTCGTTGTACGGTTTCAACGAGACACTGACCAAGTCCGTGGGCGAGTGGATTGCGCCTGGGGAAGTGATTGCCACCGTCGGCAATACCGGGGGCCAGTCGCAGCCTGGCCTCTACTTCGAATTGCGTCAGGGCACGCAGGCGGTCAATCCGCGGCCCTGGTTCCGAAACCGACCGGGCGCCGGCCGCCGCTAAGCCGTGAACTCGGGCACTGCGGCGCGGGTGGGCGCTGTGCTATGTTCGGGGGCCGAATCGGAGACCCGCATGTCTTTGGGAAGCCGCGCATTTATCGCCGTACTTGTTGGCGTCGCCCTTGGGCTGACGCTGACCACGGCCGGGCGTGTCATGGCGCCCGAGTCGCCGGTCAACGCGGCTCGTGACGCGCGGCTGTTGCACGAGGTGCTCGAACGCGTGCAGCGCGAATACGTCGACCCCATTGACGACGAGCGCCTGATGGAGGCGGCCGTGCGCGGGATGGTCGCCGACCTCGATGCGCACTCGCAGTTTCTTGACGCCGACGAATTTGAAGACATCCGCGTGGGCGCCACGGGTCGCTACTCGGGCGTCGGTCTTGAGGTGACGTTGCAGGGTCGCGACGTTGTGGTGATCGCACCCTTCGCCGATTCGCCCGCGGCCCGCGCCGGCATCCAGCCCGGCGACGTCATCATCGCCATTAACGAACGTCCCGTGAGCGGCACCGAGCTGTTCGAGACGGTGCAACGCATGCGCGGGCCGGCAGGCTCGCCCGTGCACCTGACGGTCATGCGCCCGGAGGTGACCGCGCCGCTCGAGTTTCGCGTCGAACGCGAGTCGCTGCAGATCGCTAGCGTTGCAGGCTCGCTGCTGGCACCGGGTATCGGCTACGCCAGCGTAAGCCAGTTTCACGAAGCCACGGCGCAAGAGCTGTCACGACTGCTGCGCAACCTCGAGCGTGAAAACCTGACGCCGCTGGCCGGGCTTATCCTGGACCTGCGTAATAACCCGGGCGGTTTGCTCGATGCGGCTGCGGACGTGGCCGACTTGTTTCTCGACGGCGGGGTTATTGTGAGTGCCCGCGGTCGCACCGAGGACGCCGCATTCGAATTGCGCGCGCAGCGCGGCAGCCTCGTATCGGAAACTGAAATCCTTGTGCTCGTGAACGGCGCATCGGCCTCGGCAGCTGAGATCGTCGCGGGCGCCCTACAGGATCACGAGCGCGCCCGACTGCTCGGCACATCGACCTTTGGCAAAGGGCTCGTGCAGACCGTGATGCCACTGCGCGATGGCCAGGCCATCAAGCTCACGACATCGCGCTACTACACGCCCGACGGGCACTACATCCAGGATCGGGGCATCACGCCCGATATCGTGGTGCGCAACAGCGACGCTGATGACGATCGCCAGCTCGCGCGCGCATTGGCCACGCTGGGTCACCGGCGACTCGTCCAACACACCGCCTTGTGACGGCTCTTCGCTGCATCGGGGCGCTTGCCACAGTGGCAGGCGCGGCGGCTCTGGCGGCGGCGCCCACCGCAGACGCGGCAGAACAGGATTCGACTCCTAGTATCGCGATTATCATCGATGACCTCGGCTATCGCGCGGCGCTCGACGCGCGCATCCTCGAATTGCCCCCCGAGATTGCCGTGGCCGTGCTGCCCAACGCACCAAACACACGCCGCGTCGCTGAGACGGCAGCGCGTCAATCCCGAGACGTACTCGTGCACCTGCCGATGCAGGCGCTGGGTCCAGGCGGGCTCGCCCACTACGCGCCCGTGGCGTTGCGCGCGGACGTGACGCGGGATGAACTCGAGCGCGTCGTGGCGCACGCGCTCGCGGCCGTTCCCGAGGCGCGCGGCATCAACAACCACATGGGCAGCCTGCTCACCCGACAGCACGAGCCCATGCGCTGGCTTATGCAAACACTGGCCTGCCACCGCGACCTCTACTTTATAGATAGTTACACGACCGCCGAGAGTGTCGCGCACCGGATGGCGCAGGAGGCGCTCGTACCCACGGCGCGCCGAGATGTCTTTCTCGACGACAGTCACGACGAGGCAGATATCCGCGCGCAGTTCAAACGCCTGGTACGCCTGGCGCACGAACGTGGCGCCGCACTCGCCATCGGCCACCCGCAGCCAGAAACACTGGCGGTATTAGAATCGGAGCTCGCGCTGCTCGAGCAGCACGGGGTGGAACTGGTGCCCGCCACGGCGTTGCTTGAAGGCGTGAGTGCTCCCGAGCGCGCAGCCACCGTGCTGGCCGGCACGCGCACGGCGCCGTGATAGTCTAGCGCCGCGTTTAGAGCCCCCGTCATCATGTCTCAGTTTCGTTATTGCCCCCTGTGTTCCGCACCGCTCGTCTTCGCCCATCACGGTGGTCGAGAACGACTTGCCTGCAGCAAGTCCTGTGGATTTGTGCACTGGGGGAACCCGGTACCTGTCGTTGCGGCTGTCGCTGAACGCAACGACACCGTCATCCAGGTGCGGAGCATTGGCTGGCCTGAAGGCTGGTACGGACTCATTACAGGCTTCCTAGAGGCCGGCGAAACGCCGGAACAGGCGGTTTTGCGTGAGGTCGAAGAGGAAGTCGGGCTCAAGGCCGAGCTGGGCGCCTTTCTGGGCCTGTATCCGTTCTACCGCATGAATCAATTACTCATCTGCTACCACGTGACCGTCGCTGACGGCGACATTGTTCTCGACGCGACCGAGCTCGAGGGTTTCCGTGAGGTGCCGCTCGCCGAGGTGCGGCCCTGGGCCAGTGGCACGGGCTACGCGTTACGCGACTGGCTCGCGACACGCGGTTACCAATTCGCGGATGATGAGTTATTAAGCCTGTCGCGACGGAGTGCGTCATGAGGGTGTTTGCAGCACTGTGTGCCTTGTGGGTGACCAGTTCCGTGTTGGCTCAGTCTGACCAGCCTGGCCTCTTGTGCCCGCAAGTTTGGAGTCCGGTGTGCGGCGTTGACGGCAAGACTTACGCCAACGAGTGCCAGAGCCGAGCGGCGAGCGTCCTAGTGGACCGCGATGGCGAGTGCGAAGAAGTTGAAGACCAGGTGTTGCCTGATGAGGGCGGCAACTGTCCTGCACGCTTTGCGCCTGTGTGCGGCGATGACGGCAACACCTACGCCAACGCGTGTTTCGCTGCGCTCGCAGAGACCACGGTTGCCTCCGCCGGCGCCTGCGCGGCGGGCGAGTGCCCCGAAGAAGTGCTACCCGTGTGCGGTCGCAATGGTCGAACCTTTCTTAACCGGTGCACGGCCAATCGTGCCCGTGTCGCTGTGGCGTACGACGGCGCCTGCAACGTTGACGCCTGCCCCGATGTGTACGCGCCCGTCTGCAGTGCGGATGGCGATACGTTTGGTAACGCTTGCGAAGCCGACAAGGCCGGCGTAGAGATCGCATCAACGGGCGCCTGCGGTGCGCGTCGCTGTCCGTCTGTTTACGTGCCCGTCTGCGGCGCCGACGACCGCACCTACGGCAACGCCTGTGAAGCGGAGCGCGCCGGCGTGCGCATCGTTGCCCCGGGTGACTGCACGAACACCAATTGCCGCAGCACCTACCAGCCCGTCTGCGGCAGCGATGGTCGCACCTACGACAACCGGTGCCTGCTCGATGCCGCTGGCGTGAACCTGCTGTACGCGGGGGCCTGCGCGAGGAGCCTTCGCCAGTGAGTGCGCACGTGACACTGCGCCGACGACTGTCTGACTGGCTCCGCGGCAATCGGTCGCGGACCTCGCTCAGCTACGATGCGGGTGAAGACCCAGCCGACGACGACATCGCGGCCGTGCAACGCGGTTTGGCGAGTTACAACGAACGCTTCATGGGCAGCTCCCCACAGATTCGGCTCGGCGCGTTCGCGCGCGACGAGGCGGGTCGCATCGTGGCGGGTGCGCACGGCACGGTAACCTGGGGCTGGCTCTATGTTGAGCGGCTTTGGGTCGATGAGGCACTGCGCGGCGATGGTGTCGGCACAGAGGTGCTGGCACGACTGGAGCGCGCGGCGCTGGCGCATGGTGTGTTTCGGTTTCGCGTTGACACGGCTTCGTTCCAGGCGCTCGATTTCTACATCAAGCAGGGATACGAAGTCTTCGCTCAGCTCGAAGACAGTCCGCCGGGCCACACCGACTACTACCTAAAGAAGCGCATCGAGCTCAATCCCTAACGGCGCCCTGTTTTGACAGCTGTCATAGCAGCGTCGACACTGGCGTTGTTGCCGTAACGCGAGGGGAGGCGTTTTGCAGGACGCGACACGGAGCACGGCCCCCCAGCCGCTGCAGCGCGTGAAGGCACTGCGCAGTGACGCTGTGCTGGTCGCGTTGCTCCTCGGGCTCTATGCCCTCTGTAGCTGGGGCATGCTTTGGGTCTACACACAGAGCAACGACGTACCGGCCGTCTATCTCGCAAGCGGGATCACCTGGGCAGCCTTCCTGTTGCTTGGCCGGCGCGAGCAACTGATCTACGCAATCGGCGCTGCCGCGATTCAACTCTCTGGTGAGTTTCTCGTTTACAAAGCGTCCGTGCTGCTTGCGGTCACGTTCACCCTTGCCAAGATCCTCGGGCCGTTCATCGGGGCGCGTATCCTTGGCCGCATTCTTGGACATCGTGGCCTGCACGCTTCGCTGCGCGACCTGATCTGGTTCGGCATCGTTGGCACGGTGGCGGTTCCTGTGATCGCCATGTTGCCACCGCACCTGGTGCGCGCGGCAGAGTTTGGCGTAGGCACTTCCTGGTACGTGTCCCTGGTGTTGCTTGAAGCCATCGGCGTCGCCGTCATGACGCCCCTCATCGTGTTTTGGGCGCAAGTGCCGCGCGCGCGCATTTCGGGGGTTCGGGGCGAACCCCTGCTGATTGCCGCCGCCGCCGCCATGTTACTGGCCTCTGCCTACTTCGTGCTGCCCCTCTATGGCCACGGTCACACGGTGTTCTATGCGACGACACCCGTCATGATTTGGTCAGCGGCGCGCTTCGGCATGCGTGGTGCGGGCCTCATCAATATCGTGCCCACGCTGTTTATGGTGGGTACGGCTCTCGCTCAAACCGGCCCGTTCAGTGAGCCCGACGAAATCGGCGTGACGATCATTGAGCTGCAGCTGTTCCTGCTGCTAGGGAGTGGCATGGCCCTGCTCCTGGGGGCCTACGCTGAGGCCCGCGAGCATGCCCAGCGCCAGCGCGCGATCGACAAACGCCGGCTGCAGGACCTGTCGCTCAAACTGCTGCAGAGCGAAGAGCAGTACCGCGACCGTATCGCCACGCGGCTGCACGACGGTATCGGTCAGACACTGTCGCTGGGCCGCATGCGACTGGATGATTTGTTCGTTCCGCCGCTGAGCCCCGAGGCGCTGGCGCAACGCGTCGGACCTATCCAGGAGGCGTTCGACAAGGCGATCAACGAAGTGCGGGTCATCACACGCGACGTGGCGATGGGCTTGTATCGGGGCAATGACATTGCAGCGGTGATGCAGGAGCACCTGGCCAACGTATTCGCGGGCACCAAAATAGAGACCGATGTGCATTGCCAGGGGGCCCCCAAGCTGGATCACGAGACGGCCATCGTGGTCTCCCGCGCGGTTCGCGAGTGCCTCGTCAATGTGGCCAAACATGCCGACGCGAAAAACGTCCGTGTTGATCTCATCGCGAAACCCGATGCGTCACAGTTCGTCGCTAAGATCAGCGACGACGGCTCGGGTTTTGACGCCAGCAATCTGAACCTCGACCGCAAGGGCAGCAGCACATTCGGTCTTTCGAGTGTGCGCAACTCGATGCTGGCACTGGGCGGCCAGTTTGCGATCCGGTCGAAGCGCGGCGCCGGCACAGACATTACGCTGACGCTGCCACTTCCCTAGCCGGGGCCAGTCCGGCTTTTTGACAGCGCGCGCCGACACACGGACACTGAAGACGGCCATTCGGGCACGGGGGGCTTTTTTGCAAGACACACAAGGAACCGTTGCGCAACAGACCCTAGAGCCGCCATCCGCTCTGCGGCGCGAGGGCGCGCTCGCGCTGGGCCTTATTGCACTCCATGCGTTGCTGTCATGGCCCACCCTGTTTCTGTATTACCTGACCGCCGATGTGCCCGCCGTGTACCTCGCGAGCGGCGTGACCGTCGCCGGCTTCATGCTGTTGGGCCGCCGCGGGCAAGTCCTGTTCGCGGCCGGCGTGTTTTCCTCCCAGTTCCTGGGCGAACTCGTAGTTTACGGGTCACCCATCGTCGTGGGCGTGGTCTTTAGCGCGTCCAAGACGCTGTCGGGGTTCCTGAGCGCCTGGGCGATGCACCGCGTGCTCGGCCAAAGCGGTTTACCGCCAACCGTTCGCGCACTGACCTGGTTTGCCGCCATCGCTTGTGTAGTGGTACCGCTGCTGATGGCGATTCCACCGCAGCTCACCAAAATGGTGTTTTTCGACCCTCCGTTTGCGGCTTACTGGCGCTGGGCGTTGCTCGAAGCCTGCGGCGTCGCCATCATGGCGCCCGCATTGTTGTTCTGGCTGCAGCCGCGTAGCGTCACCGTTTCCGATTCACGCGCCGAATTACTGCTCATCATTGCGGTTTCGACGCTGGTGCTGATCGGCGTTTATGTGCTGCCCCCATTCGATCCGAATCAACACACGCCGTTCTACGCGGCGACACCCGTCATGATCTGGGCTGCGACTCGATTCGGATGCCGCGGCGCAGCCCTCTCTA
>JBCCBB010000001.1:0-169204 GCA_039814545.1 Pseudomonadota bacterium | reverse complement strand
GGGTGCGGGGGGGGGCGTTTGTTTTGGCGGTTGGGGTCCTCCCGCCCGGGGTGCCCCCCGACCCCGCGCGCGTCGCTGAGACCGGGGCCGGTGGGCCCGCGCCGGCTGCCCCCCCCCCGCCCCGATATCGGCTAATGGCGTATCAGGCCGCCGAGCAGCTCGCGCTGTGGTTGGCGCGTATTTCGCCGTCGAGAATCAGGAAGTATTGCTCCGCTTTCTCAACGTGTTCGAGCGTGGTGTACGCCTCGTCAGCAACGCTGGCACCGACGTCGCTGCGAATCGCGTCGACAATGCCGGCTTGCGACTCAGCGCTGCAGCCGTAGATCTCGAGCAGTGCCACAAGGTGCGAACCTTCACCGCGTGCCGTGGCTTCCACCACCATGTCGTAGGTCTGGTTAATGAAGTGCGCCGCCGCTGCCGCCGAACCCTGGCAGGTTTCAGGGCTGGCCGTGGCTGAGATCACGGCTGTGGTGCCAATATCCCAGATCACGTTGGACGACACTGCCGCCCAGGTCGTTTCCGGAAACAGCGCCGCACCGATACCGCAATCACGGTATGGGTTCGGGCCGGAGCCCGTCTGTGCGTACACGCTGCTGCTTGTCCCCAATGCCAGCACAAACACCGTTGCCACTGACGTCATAAGCAGTTTGATTGTTTTCACGTTTTCAGATCTCCCTGACTCTTCCCCTGGGCAATGCCCGACGTGGGCATAATTGCCCGCACTTGGTGCGCTGTCAACGTGTGACAGCAACGTGACAGGGCACGTTAAATCACCATAGCGTCTACGAATTCATGTACCGGCATGGCTTCAAGCGTCGCCTGGTCGTTGCAGATCCCATAGATGCGCTGCGCCTGCCCGTCGGGGAAGCGCGTTGCGAGGTTGCGTCGAAACTTCGCCTCGAGTACGGGAATGCCTTCCTCGCGGCGGCGCTTGTGGCCAATCGGGTATTCGATTTCGATGCGCTCGGTCTTGGTGCCGTCCTTGAACACCACCTGCATCGCGTTGGCGATCGAGCGTTTTTCGGGCTCGTGGTATTCGCGGCTGTAGCGCTCGTCTTCCTCGATGACCATCTTTTCGCGGAGCGCATCGACGCGCGGGTCAGCGGCGACGTCGTCTTCGTAGTCCTCAGCCACGAGATCGCCCTTGAGCAGGCCGATGGCGGCCATGTACTGCAGGCAGTGATCGCGATCGGCCGGGTTGTTGAGCGCGCCTTCCTTGCTGATGATGCGAATGGCCGATTCGTGCGTGGTCATGACGATCTTGTCGATGTCGTCGAGCCGGTCTGCAACTTCGGGATGCAGGCGAACAGCAGCCTCGACGGCCGTCTGTGCGTGGAACTCGGCTGGGAAGCTGATCTTGAACAACACCTGTTCCATGACGTAGCTGTCAAAATCGCGCTGGAATGAGAATGACTTGCCTTTGAACGACACGTCGTAGAAGCCCCAGGTTGGCGCCGTCAGCACGCTCGGGTAGCCGATCTCGCCCTTCATAACGAGAATGGCGAGACGTACCGCGCGGCTCGTGGCATCGCCGGCTGCCCAGCTCTTGCGCGGGCCCGCGTTCGGCGCGTGACGGTAGGTGCGCAGGCTTGAGCCGTCCACCCAGGCGTGGGAGAGGGCGTCGATGATCTGGTCGCGACTGCCACCGAGCAGCTTCGTGACGACGGCCGTCGAGGCGACACGCACGAGCAGCACGTGGTCGAGACCCACGCGGTTGAAGCTGTTTTCCAGCGCGAGTACACCTTGGATTTCGTGCGCCTTGATCATGGCAGTAAGGACATCGCGCATCGTCAGTGGCGCCTTGCCCGCGGCAACGTTCTGACGGCTCAGGAAATCAGCCACGGCCAGGATGCCGCCCAGGTTGTCGCTCGGGTGGCCCCATTCCGCAGCAAGCCAGGTGTCATTGAAGTCGAGCCAGCGAATCATGCAGCCGATGTCCCAGGCCGCCTTGACAGGGTCCATGGCATGGGGCGTTCCAGGTACTTTGGCGCCATTGGGGACCACAGTCCCGGGGACGAGCGGCCCGATGTGCTTGCTGCACTCGGGGAACGACAGCGCGAGGAAACCACAGCCGAGCGTGTCCATTAGGCAGTAGCGGGCGGTCTGGTACGCCAGATCGCTGTCGATATCGGCATTCGCCACGTAATCGGCGATTTTGACGAGCTCGGTATCGGGGTCGGGTCGGACGTTGCTCTCGACGCGGTTACTCATAATAAGTCTCTAAATATCTCGTAAATAATTGAATTAACGCTGATCAATAGCCACATAGCTGCGTGCATCGGGCCCAATGTAGTCGGCGTTCGGTCGAATGATGCGGTTGTTCTCGCGTTGCTCCATGACGTGGGCCGCCCAACCTGTGAGGCGGGAGATCACGAAGATCGGCGTAAACAGCTTGGTCGGGATACCCATAAAGCGGTACGCGCTGGCGTGGAAGAAGTCTGCGTTAGGGAACAGCTTCTTCTCGTCCCACATGAGTGTCTCGATGGCCTCTGACACGGGATAAATCACGGTGTCACCCACCTCGTCGGCGAGCTCGCGCGACCAGCGCTTGATAAGCGCGTTCCGTGGGTCGCTCTCGCGGTAGACCGCGTGACCAAAGCCCATGATCTTCTCTTTGCGTTCAAGCATCCCTTTGATGCCCGACACCGCGGCATCCACCGAGTCGAAGGTATCGATGAGGTCCATGGCGGCCTCGTTGGCCCCGCCATGGAGCGGACCCCGCAGCGAGCCGATGGCACCCGTGACGCAGGAATGCATGTCCGAGAGCGTGGAGGCGCAAACCCGGGCTGTGAACGTCGAGGCATTGAACTCGTGCTCAGCGTAAAGGATCAGCGACACGTCCATGACGCATCTGTGCAGGTCGCTGGCCGGTTTGTCGTGCAGCAGTGTGAGGAACTGCGAGGCGATGTTGGCATCGTCCGTGTCGGTATCGATGCGCACGCCATCGTGGCTGAAGCGGTACCAGTACGTGATGATGCCGGGCAGGGCGGCCAGGATACGATCAGCCGCCGCTTGCTGCTGCGAGAAGTCCGCCTCGGTTTCGAGGTTGCCGAGCATCGACACGCCCGTACGCATGACGTCCATGGGGTGGGCGTCTGCGGGAATGCGTTCGAGTACTTCGCGCAGCGCTGCGGGCAGGGCGCGCTGGCCGGCCAGGCTCTGTCGGTAGCCATCGAGTTCCGGCTGCGTGGGCAGCTCGCCGTTGAACAACAGCCAAGCGACTTCTTCAAATGTCGAATATTCCGCGAGCTCCGCAATGTCGTAACCGCAGTAGGTCAGGCCGCTGCCAGACACACCGACGGTGCACAAGCGGGTCTCGCCGGCGCTCTGGCCGCGCAAGCCTGCGCCGCCGAGTTTCTTGTCAACCATGAGGATCTCCTAAAGGGCGCTGTCAGGACTTCTTGGCGCCAAACAGCGCGTCGAGCTTCTGCTCGAAGTCGTGATAGTTGAGGAATTCGTAGAGCTCCTCGCGCGTTTGCATGGTGTCGATAACATCGACCTGCGTGCCGCGTTCGCGAATGTTTCGATAGACGTTGAGCGCGGCCGCGTTCATGGCGCGGAACGCCGACAGCGGATACAGAGCCATGCGGATGCCAACCTCGGCCAGTTGTTCGGTCGTGTACATGGGCGTCATGCCAAACTCGGTGAGGTTGGCGAGCACGGGGATGGACACCGTATCGGTGACACGACGGTAGTTCTCGATGTCGGTCATGGCCTCGGCAAAGATGGCGTCTGCGCCCGCCGCCTCGTAGGCCGCGATGCGCTCCAGCATGGGCTCCATGCCCTCCACGGCCAGCGCATCGGTGCGCGCCATGACGACAAATGCCGAGTCTGTCTTGGCATCGACGGCGGCCTTGATGCGGTCCGTCATCTCGCTCTGCGAGACGAGTTCCTTGTTCGGACGGTGGCCGCAGCGCTTCTGTCCAACCTGATCCTCAAGATGCACCGCTGCGACGCCTGCCCGCTCCATCTCGCGGATTGTGCGGGCGATATTGAATGCGCCACCCCAGCCTGTGTCGATGTCCACGAGCAGCGGGGCGTCGGTGGCGCCCGTAATGCGGCTCGCGTCTTCGACGACGTTTTCCAGCGAAGTCATGCCAAGGTCCGGCAGGCCGTAACTCGCATTGGCCACACCGGCGCCCGACAGGTAGATGGCGCGGTAGCCCGTTTGCGCGGCCATCATTGCGGTGTAGGCATTGATTGCGCCGACGATTTGCAGCGGGCGTTCTGTTTCGAGTGCGATGCGAAACCGCTGTCCTGCGGATGCGTTACTCATCGTGTGTCCCCATGTCTTGATGTGTTGTCAGAGCTCGCCGTCGCGCCACTTCTGGTGGACGACTTCAATGGCACGGCGCAGCCCGGCTTCGAACCCCCTGCGGTGGTCGGCTTCGGTGCGCTCGTGCGGAATATCGATGACCTCGTCGCCATTGGAGTCGCAGATCACGGTTCGGGCGCCCGTGGCGCGCCACTCGATGACCAGGCGGACGAGCCAGGCCAGTGATACGAGCGCCAGTGCTGGCGCCAGCAACGGCACCATGGCATTGATCTCCGAGAACCAGGTGATGACAGCACCCGCGGCAAACAAGCCGGCGCGTCGCAATGGCTGCACCAGCGTGTCGAGGCGAATCGCGTCCTCGATGAACAGCGGGCTCAGTAGCAGGAGATCATGGCGACTCACGCGACGGCGACCGTTGATGGCCCATTCCACGGCCAGTGTCGTGTCGTCGTAACGCAGTGTGTAGCGGCCCAGCTGCCAGTCGAATTCGATCTCGCGGCGGGGCGCGTTCAGCGCGCGAATGTTGTTGCCCGAGGCGTCCACGGCGTCAGGCGTGCAGCGGGGGCAGCGCGTCCGCCCAGGGCGCGGCCTCTTCGAGTTGGTAGGCGAGTTGCAGCAGCAAAGCTTCGCCACCAATGCGTGTGGCCACCTGAACACCCACTGGAAGCCCCGACGGCGCGAGTCCGGCCGGGATGCTGATTGCCGGTGTGCCCGCCGCATTGTGAGTCGGCGTGTAGGCCGCAAAGCGCTGCACCCGCGGCATGAGCGTGTCGTAGTCGAGGTCGGGCGCCAGGAAGCCGATTTCAGGTGCCGGGCTGCCCGTGACGGGCGTGAGCCACGCGTCGTAGCCCGACAGGAAGTCGTCGACGCTCGCCTTGTAGCGCCCCAGGCCCTCGACGGCGCGTTTCAGCGCGTCGGCGGGGCGGGCGTTCATGAGCTCGCCCAACGCAATAGTGGCGGGTTCGAGCAGGCCGGTCTGACTGGCGGGGGTGCCAGTTTTCTCCTCGACAAGCTTCACGGCACCCGCAGCGCCGGCGGCCCAAAGCGTCAGGAAGTCGTCCCCAAACGCGGGGTCGTGTAGTGGCGTTTCTGTCTCGATAACGACGATTTCGTGTCCGAGCGCCGCGAGCGTTTCCGCGGTGCGCTCGACGGCAGCCGCGACGGACTGGTCCGGGTCGCCGTAAATCGACGACACCGTGACCGCAATGCGTTGGGGTGCCAGTCGTTCGCGTACCGTAAATCCGACAGGGAGCAATGGGCCACCCTCGGTGCGCTCTGTCAGGGCGAGCAACAGTGCCGAGTCGCGAACAGAGCGCGTGACCGCATGCTTGATCGAAATGGGCCAGGCCTGCTGGCCATAGCCCTGATCGGGGAAACGCCCAACGCTCGGTTTGAGGCCGACGAGTCCGCACTGAGCCGCCGGGATCCGGATCGAGCCGCCGCCATCGCTGGCCTGGGCTGCAGGCACCAGTCGTGCCGCGACCGCCGCCGCCGCGCCGCCACTCGAACCGCCTGTCGAGTGGGCGAGGTTCCAGGGGTTGCGCGTCGGGCCGTGCAGCAATGGTTCCGTGGTCGGCAGCAGGCCAAACTCGGGCGTGTTCGATTTGCCGAGAACGACAAGCCCCGCGTTGTCGATGCGGTCAGTGAACGGCGACTGCGCCTCTGAGACCTGTTCGGCGAACAGTCGTGACCCGCGTGTGAGGGGCATGCCCGCATACGCATTGAGGTCCTTGATGAGGTAGGGCACCCCGGCTAACGGCCCGCGTGCGTTGGGCGCCGCGGCCAGCGCGCGCTCGAAGTCTGCGAACGTTACGGCGTTGAGTTCAGGATTGAGGCGCTCAACACGCGCGACGGCAGCCTCGACCAGCTCGAGCGGCGAGACCGTACCGCTCGCGGCAAGATCGGCTTGCGCGATGCAGTCTAGCGCCGCGAGATCAGCGGCAGACGGCGCGGCCTCGCGTCGCGAGCAACCGGTGCTGGCCGCAATGGCACCCGCGGCGAGCAGTTGCAGGGCTTCACGACGATCCATAGACGCCTCCGCGGACATAGATCAGGGGATCGCGCGTCGCGTCGCTTGAAAACGCAAGCACGTCAGCCAGGATCAGCTTGTGATCACCGGCATCATGGATCGCGTTGACGCGGCAATCGAAGGTTGCGACCGCGCCTGCAACGAGCGGTGATCCGTTGGCGGACATCACATAGCTTTCCGGGTCGGTCATGGCGTGGTTGCCGCGCACGGCGAACTGGTCGCACATCGCGGCCTGCTCGACAGCCAGCACCGAGATGCCGAACTGACGCGTTTCAAGCCACAGCGCGTAGGTCGTCGAGTCCTTTTGCACGGACCACAGCACCATGGGTGGGTCCAGTGACACGGACGCAAACGAATTTACGGTAATGGCGAACGGATGGACTTCGTCGGCTACCGGAGGGGAGGCGACGATGCATACGCCCGTGGCGAACTGACCCAGCGCTTTGCGTAGGGCCAAGGGGTCCACGGCCGGCGCGTCTGTCGCGGGCTGGGCACTCAAATCAGGCATCCCGCTATTGTAACCGACCGCGCTCGGTTGCGCTGCCGTGCCGATGGTATAGTGCGCGGCCTCTGGCGGGCGGGTTTGCTTAGCCCCCCGGCATTACGTCAACCCCCGGCGCGAACGCCGGCAGGAGCCCGATCGTCATGACGTCCCGTTTCCCCACCGCGCTGCGCCGCGTCGGCGCGCTGCTTGTCCTGCCTGGGCTTTTGGCATTGACGGCCTGCACGGATACGCCGGACTCGCCGGCTGGTCGCGGCAGCGTCCGGGCGATTAACGTGCTGCCCGATACCGGTGCTGTGCAATTTCAGATTGAGGCCGTGGTGCTCGACACGCCAGACTACCTGTCGACGACCGCATACTTCGGTTATGACAGCCTCACCTACGACTTCAATTTCGACTACGCCTCCGGACTGACGGACAGCACCGTCCGTTTGGCGACAACGGAACTCACGGTGGTGCCCGATACCGACTACACGTTTGTGCTCGCGGGCACTCAGCAGGCGCCCCGGATCATTACGATTGATCTTCCCGAGTACACGACGACAGGTGACATCGCGGTTCTGGAGGCCTTTGCACTCAACCTGTCCTTCACGGCAGGTGAGGTCGACTTTTATATTGGTGCGCCCGGTTTCGATCCGGCAGCCGCGACGCCGCTCGCCAGCAGTGTCGGCCAGGAACGTCTTGTGTCGCTCGGCAACATCGCCGCCGAAGAGGTGCAGATCGTCGTGACACCTGCAGGTACTCCAGGTACGGAGCTTCTGCGGAGTGAGGCGGCCACGCTCAACGGTGACGACCGCATCTTCGTTTCGTTGGTGGATAGTGCGGGCGAGGTGACGTCCAGCTATGCCGCGTTGCTGATCGGCGAGGTTGGCAGCGCCAGGCTTGTGGACGACAACGCGCCGGTTCGTTCACAACTTGCGCATGCGGCGCAAGGTGAGGGCGCGGTTGATCTGTATCTCGAGCCTGAAGGGGGTGCGCTGGCGACGCCGGTTTTTGCGGGCATCGCCTTTGGCGACGTCACCGCGCTCGTCGATATCCCTGTCGCTGACGATCTCGCGACGCTCGACCTGACGCTGACGGCTGCGGGGAACCCTGGAGCGATCCTTGAAGAGGTAGCCGCCGTATTTGCGGACGGTCAGTCGGTCGTGCAGGTGGTTGCGGGCTCGAGCGCGGACGATAGCCTGCTCATCGCGTCGCTGCTGAACTCACGCCGCCCGCTGGCCGATTCGGCGCAGCTCGCGTTCTACAACACGATTACTCAGCAGGAGTTTGTCGATCTTTACCTGCTTGAGGAGGGTGAGACGTTTGACCGGGAGACGTCTTCGACGCTCATTAACAATGCGCAGTTTGGCAGCAACCTCAACCAATTTCGGGCGCCACCCGGAAACTACACGTTCTACATCGTTCGCAATGAGGACGACGTCATCCTGCTCGGTCCAGTCGTGCTGGATATCCAGGCGGGCGATGTGCGCCAATTCATCACGACCGACAGCGCAGACCCCAACGTGTCGACGCTCATCGACATCGACCTGACGAGCTTCTGAGCCCGCGTTGCATCCAAATCCTGCCACGCGGCATCACAGGGGACGACACCACCTTCAAGGAGTTCTGTGATGAATGAGGAAATCTTTATTCCTCTTGCGTTTTTCGCCGCGACGTTCGGTATTACCTACGTGATCGTGCTGTTTCGGCACAGGAACCGCAAAGCGGCTCAGGCCACGTTGCGGGCAGCCATTGAGAAAGGACAGGAGCTCAATTCCGAGGTGATCCACTCGCTGACGGGGCAGGCGCCGCCGTCGGGCGATCGCGATATGCGTCGCGGACTGGTCCTTCTGGCCATTGCGTTGGCCACCATCGGTTTCGGCTGGCTGCTCGATGACGAAGACGCCTCGATCGTGTTTTACGGCTCCGCACTGTTCCCGCTGCTGATCGGTCTGTCTTATCTGCTCATGACGCGACTTGGGTCGCGCACGGGCTGATGAATGGACGCATGCGCCACCGATCTCGATGCCGAGGCCGAACGGCGCCTGTTGCAGGCGGCGCGGCTATCGGCCGACAGCGTTGCATTCACCCGACTCGTATCGCCGCATGTGGCACCGATCCGGCGCTACCTGGAGCGCTTTACCCAGGACGGCGCGGATGCCGACGACTTGACCCAGGAAACCCTGGTTACGGCCTGGCGGCGGCTCGACGACTACGACGGTCGCGGTCGCTTCAAAGCCTGGCTGTTCGCGATCGCCTATCGCGAGTTCTTGCAACACGCGCGGTCGCGGCGTCGTTTCTGGCGCGCACTGGGTCGACTGCGGTCCGAGCCCACGGCGGAGACCGTCAGCGGGGATGCGCCCGCCGCATCGGCGGATCTCGAGCGGCTGCTCGATGCGCTCGAGCCCGAGGCCCGCGCGCTGGTGCTCATGTCCAAAGGCGTGGGTCTCTCGCACGCCGAGATCGCGGAGATCACGGGCAAACCGCTTGGCACCGTGAAGTCGGTGATCAATCGCGCCACGCGGAGGCTCATCGATGAGCATGCATGAGCCCGGCGATCAGATGCGACGCGAAGCGGAGCTGGACGCCGCGCTTCAGTCGCTGCTTGCGCGGCCCGTGGACACGGACCGCCTCGTGCGGGGTGCACAGCGACGGATTACGCGCTGGCGCTGGATGCGGGTGCTCACACCGTGGCTCGTGGCCATTGGGATTAGTGTGGCATTGGGTCCTGTGCTGTGGCGCCTGGCGGGTGGCCTGGTCGACACCCTGCCTTCGGTCGGCGTGCAGTTCGAATTCACGCCGGCCGGGCTGGCTGCGCTCGCGGAGCAACTGCCCGTCTACGTGTGGGCCTTTGTGGCCGGCATCGGCGTCACCGTTGCGGCGACCTTTGCCGAGCGTTAGCGCTCGATCTGACCCAGGTTGGCGTGGATCACCGCGCCGTTAATCACCGCGTTGTCGATGCAAAACGCAATCGTCGCCGCGATTTCCTCGGGCTCGATGAGCCGCCCAAATGTGACCCCGGACGCGATGGCGTCGAGGATGTCCGAGTCACCGCCCACATGGTTACGGAGCATTTCGGTATCCGTGAAACCTGGCGCGACGACGGCCGTGTGCACACCCGAACCTGCCAGATCCTGACAGGTGGCCCGCATGAGCCCGTGCACGGCATGCTTGCTGGTCGCATAACTCAATGCGCCACCCACGGCCTTGTCGCCCAGCGTGGAGCCGATAAAGACGATGGCCGAGCCGGCCGGTAGTGCGTCGATGAGCGCGGCATTCAGCGTGGCGGGCGCAACCACGTTAACCTGCAGCGCGGCGTGCAGCGCTTCCGGAGTGATCCCGCGGGCATCATCACTGGCCAGCAAGCCCGCGTTGTGCACGATGGCCACACGTTCGCTGGCCGCACAGGCGTCCCGCAGCGATGCAACGAGTTCGGGCGCCGGCGCCTGCGCCAAATCCGTTTCGAGGCTCTCCACACCGTCGACGGGGCAGGGCCGCCGCGACAGATTGATCACACGCCAGCCGTCTTCGAACAGCCGCCGGGCCGTTGCGGCGCCAATACCGGCGCTCGCGCCCGTGATGATGGCCAGGCGACTCACAGAATGCCCCTCGTGTCGTCCCAGCGCGTACTCGCAGACTGCCCGGCACCCGACGCTACGGTGACGGTTACCGCGCTGATCGCATAGCGCACGGCGGCATCGCCTTCGAGCAGCTGCTCGAGCAGGTACCAGCTGAGCTCTTCAGAAGTAATGTTGGCCACGGGCAGCACGATGGTATCGCCGGCCGGGAAGGTCAGTGTCTCGCCGTTGAACACGGCGCGCACCTGGTCATCATCCTCGGTCACCTCAAGGTGTGGCGAATGTGCGGGCAGCAGGACGTACTCATCGAGCGCATCGCAGAGTTCACGCATCTTTTTCTTGAGGACGTTGTAGTCGAAGCACAGCCCTTCGTCGCCTATAGCGGCCGTGACTTTGGCGCTGACGGCGAAATTGTGGCCGTGCAGCCGCTCGCGATTCGTCGCCGAAAAAATCGTGAAATGGGCAGCCGAGAAGCTCAGGTACTGGTTGCGGATGTGCAGGACGGTAGTGCGCGACATGACGGGCTCTGACGGGTGCGAGCGCGCATGATGCCGTGAAGCCCCCCGGATTTCACGCGGTGGGCACCTTGACGAGAGGTTGTGTTGCGCGCAGGCAACAGAGCCGCATGGACGTTCGAGGGCAATGCCACAGGGAACCACGATCGCGCGGGATGGAAGCTTACGTCCCGGAAAATTGAAGCCATAATTTGAAATACTAATTAAACCAATAATTTACGCATACCATCACATTTGAAACTGTCGACGAGGGTTGGCGTTCGTGTGGTCCCGGCGGTTTTGAGATCGCTAGGGCATGTTTTATTGTGGTCGGCGCTTTGCGGCGTGTGCGCCGCGCTACAGATCTTCCCGGGGGGAATCTCAATGGATCGTCGAAAGTTCTTGAAAATAGCCGGCGTCGGCGCGGGCACTATCGCCCTGCCGGTCAGCGGACGCGTGATTGCAGCAGACGAGCTGTTGTCGCCCGCTGACATGAGCCTGAAACGCCAGCTCGCGGAGGCCGGGCTCAAGGCGGCCAAGGCCGCAGGCGCCACCTATGCCGACGTTCGCGTTGGCCGCTACCTGAACCAGTTCGTCGTGACACGAGAGCTCAAGGTTCAGAACATCGTCAACACCGAATCCGTAGGCGTTGGTGTCCGCGTCATCGCCAAGGACACTTGGGGCTTCGCGGCCACGAGTGCGCTGACACCCGAAGCTGTTGCCGAGGCCGCGCAGACTGCAGTTGCGATCGCAAAAGCTAACGCCAAGTATCAGACCGAGCCTGTGAAGCTGGCCCCGGTCAAAGGCGTCGGCGAGGTCAGCTGGCGCACCCCTATCAAGAAGAACGCCATGGAAGTGCCGATCGCGGACAAGGTCGACATGCTCATGGCCGTCAACGAGGCTGCGCTGAACAACGGCGCGAGTTTCGTGAACTCGACGTTCTACCTCGTCAATGAGCAGAAGTACTTCGCCTCGACCGACGGCTCCTACATCGATCAGGATGTTCACCGGGTGTGGTCGCCAATGAGTGTGACCGCTGTGGACAAGGAAACGGGCAAGTTCAAAACGCGCAATGGCCTGTCTGACCCGATGGGTATGGGCTGGGAGTACTTCGAGGGCGATGCCGCCGAGAAGGTTCCAGGGGTGACCACGCGTTACCGCTACAGCTACGACATGGTTGAAGACGCCAAGCTCGCCGCGCAACAGGCGAAGAACAAGCTCTCAGCGCCCTCGGTCAAGCCGGGTCAAAAGACACTCGTGCTCGACCCGACCCACCTCATGCTCACGATTCACGAGTCGGTAGGGCACCCGCTCGAACTCGATCGGGTGCTGGGCTACGAGGCCAATTACGCGGGCACCAGCTTCGCAACGCTTGACAAATGGAAGACCAAGGAATTCCAGTATGGGTCGGAGCTGGTCAATCTGTTTGCCGACAAAGTGCAGCCCGCGTCGCTTGGCGCCGTTGGCTACGACGACGAAGGCGTCAGGACCAAGAAGTGGGACCTCGTGCGCGACGGCATTCTGGTCAACTACCAGGCGACTCGCGATCAGGCGCACATCATCGACGAGAAAGAGTCGCACGGCTGCTGCTACGCAGACAGCTGGAATTCGGTGCAATTCCAGCGCATGCCCAATGTCTCGCTGGAGCCGGGCAAAGAGAAGCTCTCTGTGGATGACATGATTGCCGATGTAGAAGACGGCATCTACATCGTCGGCCGCGGTTCTTACTCCATCGACCAGCAGCGCTATAACTTTCAGTTTGGCGGGCAGCTCTTCTACGAAATCAAGGATGGCGAAATCACGGAGCAGATCGAAGACGTGGCCTACCAGTCGAACACGCAGGAATTCTGGAACTCCTGCTCGGCCATCTGTGACGAGCGCGACTACCGCCTGGGTGGTTCGTTCTTTGACGGCAAGGGCCAGCCCTCGCAGATCAGTTCGGTCTCGCACGGCTGCGCCACGACGCGTTTCGACAACGTCAACGTGATCAATACCGCGCGCAAGCTCGGCTGATCCGACCACAGATTTCGAGAGAGTAGCCAACATGACCATACTTACCCGTGACGAAGCGAAGACCATCCTTGAGAAGGTGGTATCGCTTTCCAAAGCAGACGGTTGCGAAGCCAATCTCAATGGCGGCACCGAGGGCAACATTCGTTATGCGCGAAACAGCGTCTCCACGGCCGGCGAAACCAAGAACGTCGATCTCGTGGTTCAATGCAATTTCGGCCAAAAGGTCGGCACTGCCACCATCAACGAGTTTGACGACGCCTCTCTGGCGAAGGTGGTAGCACGCGCCGAGGAAACTGCGCGGCTCGCGCCCGAGTCGCCGGAATTCATGCCCATCCTTGGCCCGCAGAAGTACGCCCAGAGCGAGGCGTTCGTCGACGACACAGCCAACATCAAGCCCGAGTACCGTGCGGATTCCGCCGCAGCCAGCATCGGGCCCGCGCGTGACAAGGACGCCACGGCGGCGGGCTTTCTCAATGACTCGGCCAACTTCTCGGCCATGATGAACAGTGAAGGCCTGTTCGCCTACCACACCGAGACCAACGTCAACTTCACCGTAACCGTGCGTACCAACGACGGCACGGGCTCAGGCTGGGCCTCGGCCGATGACAACGACGTGCGCCGCGTCGACACCACGGCGACTTCAGCCGTGGCACTGCAAAAAGCCGTGGCGTCGCGCGAGGCGCAGGCGCTTGAGCCTGGCAAGTACACCGTGATCCTCGAGCCCAATGCGGCCGCGGCACTCATCGGTCGCATGTTCTTTGCCTTCGGTGCCCGTCAGGCCGACGAAGGTCGCAGCTTCCTGGCCCAGAAGGGCGGCGGTACGCGACTGGGCGAAAAGGTCTTTGACGAGAAGGTCACGGCCTACGGCGACCCACTCGACCCGCGTGTGCCGGCGGCCACCTGGAATCAGAGCGGGCAGCCCGTAGAGAAGCTCTCGATCATTAAGGACGGTGTGGTGGACAACCTGTTCTACGATCGTTACTGGGCGGATCAGAAAGAGGTGGCACCTGTGCCGCAGCCCAGCAACCTCATCATGGTGGGCGGTGATCGCAACCTCGAAGCCATGATCAAGGACACCGAGCGCGGAATCCTCGTCTCGCGGCTCTGGTATATCCGGGCGCTCGATCCGCAGACGCAGCTCTACACGGGCCTGACGCGTGATGGTACGTTCTACATCGAGAACGGCGAGATCAAATTCCCCGTGAAGAACTTCCGCTTCAATGAGAGCCCAGTGATCATGCTCAACAACCTGGAGGAGCTGGGGCAGTCCGAACGCGTCAGCCTGTTCGGGTTCTCGGCTGTGATGCCGCCCGTCAAGGTTCGCGAGTTCACGTTCTCAAGCCTCTCGGACGCCGTCTGAGCATCCTCGACCGACGCGGGTTTCTGCAAGCCGCGGGTGCTTCGGCGCTCGCGGCTGCTTTACCTGCGCGAGCGAGCTCCGGCTACGACTTCTACTTCACACGACTCATGTACGAGTCGGGCAACTGGAACGTCGACGAGCGCATGCCCAATAATGTGCTCAACTCGCTTGTTGAGTACACGACGCTGCACGTTGACCCCAATGAGCGCGTGGTGGCGCTGTCAGACCCGGCCATGCTTGAAGCGCCGTTCTGCTACCTCGCCGGGCATAAACTCGTACAGTTCAGCAACGCCGAAGCGGCCAACTTCAAACGCTACGTCGAGAACGGCGGCTTTGTGTTCGTTGACGACTGCAATCACGATATCGATGCGCTGTTCGCCGTGAGTTTTGAGCGTCAGATGGAAGCGTTGTTTGGTCGCGATTGCTTGCCCAAGCTGCCGAATGACCACCCGCTGTACAAGGCCTTTTTCGAGTTTGATGAGCCGCCCACGACGAGCTTTGAGCTCAACGGTTGGGGCGATGATCTGGTTCACGACTACCTGCGCGGCCTCGAGATCGACGGCCGCCTGGCGGTGCTCTACAGCAACAAAGACTACGGTTGCGAGTGGGACTACGATTACCGTAACAAGCGTTGGCTGGCCGTCGACAACACCCGCTTCGCCGTGAACATCGTCATGTACGCACTGAACTACTGATGGCCAACGAACCCACGGAACATGAAATCCGTCAACAGGTTGCGCGACTCGCTGAAGTGCGACGCGAAGTTGGTCGCGTCATCGTTGGTCAGACGGCGGTCGTCGACGAAATCCTGGCGACACTGCTCGCGGGCGGACACTGTCTGTTGCAGGGCGTACCTGGGCTGGGCAAGACCAAGTTGTTACGAACCCTGGCACGCGTCATCGACCTGCCGTTTGGTCGCATCCAGTTCACGCCCGATCTCATGCCCGGTGACATCATTGGCACCGAGTTATTGACCGAGACCGAATCAGGTCGGCGCGAGCTCGAGTTTCAACCGGGCCCCGTGTTTACGAGTCTTTTGCTGGCCGACGAAATCAACCGCACGCCGCCCAAGACGCAATCGGCCTTGCTCGAGGCCATGGAGGAACACCGGGTGACGTTTGCGGGCACGTCGCATCGCCTGCCCGAGCCGTTCTTCGTCATGGCCACGCAGAACCCGCTGGAGCAGGCGGGCACCTATCCGTTGCCTGAGGCGCAGCTCGACCGCTTCCTCATGATGATCCGAATCGACTACCCGACGGCGGACGAGGAGCTCGACATCCTGCGTCGTACGACAGGCGGTTTGCAGGCCGAGGTCAAGCCCGTCATGGATGGTGCGGATATCGTCGCCCTGCAGCAGCTCGTGCGCGAATTGCCCATCAGCGAGGGCCTGCTTGCGTATGCGACGCGCATGGTGCGCGCGACGCGACCCAGCGACAGCGAAGCGACGGCGACGGTGCGCGAGTACGTCCGCTGGGGCGCCGGTCCACGTGCGGGTCAGGCGATTGTTCTGGCGGCGAAAGCGACCGCGTTACTCGCCGGGCGGCTCGCCGTGACGCTCGACGACATTCGCGATGTGGCGCTGCCCGTACTGCGACACCGCGTGATTCTCAATTTCCATGCTGAGGCCGAGCAACAGGATGTCGAACGTGTGGTCGGCCACCTGCTCGACGAGGTGGCGCCGCCCGAGGATCCGCTCAAGGCCGAGCGCGTCGCCACGGACTGACCCATGGACGCGGTGGACCTGCTGCCCGACGCCGCGACACGCCATCAGTTGCTGCGCTACACGCTGGCGAGCCGCCACCGGGTTGCGAGCAGTCTGCGCGCCTCGCACATCAGTCGCGAGCGCGGCGAGGGCATCGAGTTCCACCAGTATCGTCCCTATCTCCCTGGCGATGATTTGCGGCGCGTGGACTGGCGACTCTACGGGCGTACCGACCGCCATTATGTGCGCGAGGCGGAGCAGGAGAGTCGGCTTACGGTGTGTCTGTTCGTCGACACGACGGCGTCGATGGGGATGCACGATGAGGGCGGGCCAAGTCGGCTCGAGCTGGCGCAGCGGACGGCGTCCGCGATTGCTTGGTTGTCGGCGCAGCGCCACCACGACTTTGGCTTGGTCACGCTTACCGATGGGCGGCCCGTGTATCTGCCGCCCGCAGCGGGCAATGCGCAATTTCAGCGCGTGACCGGCGCGCTTGCATCCCTGGCGCCCGCCGGCCGTTGGCCGCGGCACGCCAATGTGCGCCACGCACTGCAAGCCTTGCCGGCGCGCAGCAAGGTATTTTGCTTTTCAGATTTCTTTGAGCGCGGCGACGAGCAGACGCGCGCGATGCGTGAACTGTTGGGTATGGCGCACGGTCTGACGAGTGTTCAGATCGTCACGGACGACGAACTCGCGTTTCCGCACCGCGGCCAGGTCGAGGTCATCGACGCCGAGCATGGCGAGACGCGAGTCGTCGATGCACGGGCCTATCGCCCGCGGTACCTCGCGCGCTTTGCGGGGCTGCTCGATGCCGTTCGTCGCGAGCATATGGCGCTGGGTGCCCGGGTCGTGCGCGTGAACGCATCGACGCCCGTGCCCGATGTGCTGCGCGCCGCACTCGACCATGGCCTCGACGCGCCGGCGCGCTTGCTGGCCGACGTGGATGCGGCCTCGTGAGCGCGCTGACGGCAGTGTTACTGGGTCTTGGGGCGGCGTTGGTCGCTGTGCTCGTGCATACCTTGTATCTGGGCGCGCGCCGGCGCATCACGGTGGCGACGCTCAAGCCTTTCGAGACCGAGTCGCGCCCGAGACTGACCACGGCGCCCCTAAGCCAACGTGCGTTGCTCGTAAGCCGACTGGTGTTGTTTGCGACGCTGGTTGCCACGGTCGTGCGAGAACAACCGGAGGTCCTTGAGACTTCGGGCGCCACACGCGTGGTTGCCGTGGTGCCGGGTACGTCGCCGCCGGAGATCGAGCCGGGCGTGCAGTACCTGTGGCTTGATGGTCAGCAAACACCCCTGTCGCGCGCCCCGCAACGCGATGACGTCACTGCGGCGGCCCTGTTAGCGTTGTCGCAAGCCTTACCGGCCGACACGCAACTCGTGGTGGCTGGGACGCCCGCGGCAATGGATTGGCCGTCAGTGATGCCCGAGCTGGGACGTTCAGTCGTGTGGCAGCGCGGCGATACGCCAGCGCGCAACCCGGGCGGGTGGGAATCCGCGGGTGCGCCCAAGACGCTGCACATTATTGGCGACGACGACGCGTTGCGCGCTGCGGTTCGCCAGGCCATCGGACTCTGGCGTGAGGCAGGCTTCCTGCCCGACACGGTGACCGTGGTCGACACGACGATTGACAACAGCAGCGGTGCTCGAATTCTCCTCGGCAAGGGTGCCCCGGATCACGCGGCCTGGACGGCGCGGGTTGTCGTATTTGATGGTGTCGATTCGGCGCACGCGGTGGCCTTTGACCCGACACTCAGCGCCGGCGTCTTCGCCACAGCGCTGTGGCATCAGCTAACCGCCATTGCGGGCCGCCGCCCGGTCGACGGTGTTGCCGTGGCACCGCTACCCGGTGCATCGTCCAGGCTGGCGCCAGGCAATATCGAGCGACGCCTTACGGCGCCCATTTCAGTCGCGTGGTTGGTTTTGGCGGTGGGTCTGTTCGCCACCGAGCGCACGCTGGCACTGCGCGGGGCGCAGGTATGACGTCCGCGCGGACGGCCTTGCGGCGCCATGTGCGCGAACTGCGGTCAGCGCAACTGGCACGCTACCTGGGCTACGCGGTGCCGCTGTCGGTACTTGCGGGATTCGTGGCCGTTCGATGGGGCGCCGCAAGTGCCGGCGAGGCCTTCCTGCTCGCGGGGCTCGCGGCTCTCATTCAGGCGCTGGCGATCGATGTCGCTCGTGCGGCGCAACGTGTCACCGCGACCCGCACCGCCGCGCATCTCGATCGCATGCACGCGAGTCTCGAAGACAGCACGGCACTGCTGCTGACGCCGACCTCGACACTGAGCCTGCCGGCGCGCCTGCAGCGTGAGCGCACGGCTGACGCATTGCTGGCATTGGCCGCCCGCGGCGACTTGCAGTCGAGCACCGTTGGCAGACTGCCGCGAGTCATGGCGGGCGCACTGTTTTTGGCAGCGGTGCTTGCCAATCTAACCTGGCTCTTCCCGCGCTGGCTTGAGCCGGCGCCCGCAAGAGATGCAGTGCAGCAGGCGTCATTCATTTCGGCCGTGTCCCTCGAAGCGCGGCCGCCTGAGTACACCCGGCTTTCGCCACTCGAGTTTGAGGTGGGTGACATCACGGTGCCTGAGTTTTCGACACTGCGGGCAACCCTCAGGGTCAGCGGCACCTACACAGGCCTTGAGCTTGTGCAGGGAGACGGTCGCCGTGTGAAGCTCTACGAGGCGGGCGACGGCCGTTGGCAGAGCGCCTGGTGGCCAGCCACAGCGACGACCTGGCAGATCATGGATGGTGCGGGTCGGTCCGTACCGTTGCCTGACGGTGCGTTCGTGCACCGCGTCGGTCTCACTAGTGATACCGCACCTGCGATCCGAATCGCGACGCCTGATGCGCGGCTGCACGAGGTGGACGGACTGCCCTTCGCATTGCCGGTTCGGGTAACCGTGGTCGACGACCACGGTGTCGCTGCGGTCACGGCGCACGCGACTCGGGCCACGGGCAGCGGCGAGCGTGTGAGCTTCGAAGGCTCGGTTGAGGCGTTGTTCGAAGACGCTGCGGCATCACGGCGCGAGCTCGAGACGGCACGTGATTTTACGGGCGCGCAGTTCGGGCTTGAGCCCGGCGCCGAAATCTACCTGCATTTCGAAGCTGCCGATGCGCGGCCGGGCGCCAACAACGTCGCGCGCTCGCAGACTCTGATCCTGCGCTGGAAGGATGTGGACCGCGCGCCTGATGTGGTGCTGGACAACGCGGTCATCCAGGTGATGCCTGAGTACTTCAGAAGTCAGCGTCAGATCATCATCGACAGCGAAGCGCTGGTCGCCAATCGCGCAACGATTGCGCCCAGCGCGTTCGAAGCCCGCGCCCAGTCGCTGGCGCTGGACCAGCGCGCACTGCGATTGCGCTACGGGCAATTCATGGGCGAGGAGGTGGGCGGCGAACCTGCGGCGATGCCGCTCGGCGAAGGTCACTACATCGGTGATGGGCACAACCACGGTGGCGATGCCGAGGCCAGCTGGCAACAGGCTTATGCCAAGGAACTCGAGGCGCTGCGCGGCAGTGAGGCGGACCCAGATGGCGACGATGCCGGCTGGCAGCAGGGTGACGCGCACTACCCTGGCGACGGTCACAATCACGGTGATGAGCCGCCGGAATTCTTCCAGAGCGCCACGGGTGATTTCGGCGATGCGCTCGCGGCGATTACCCCTTATGCGCATTTCCACGACCAGGAAGAAGCGGCGACCTTGTTTGACCCGGAAACGCGTGAATTACTGCGTGCCGCATTGCGCGCCATGTGGCGCTCGGAAGCGGCGCTGCGGCAGTTCGACCCCGGGCCGGCGCTGCCCCACCAGTATGAGGCGCTGGCCCTCATCAAGCGGGTGCAAAACCGTTCACGCGTCTTCGTAGCTCGTGTTGGCTACGAACCGACGCCCGTCGATCCCGGGCGCAGGCTCACGGGCGAGCTCGATGACATTGCGCCATCGGGCCGACTGGCGCCGCGGGAACAACCGACCGTTAACGCGGCGCGTATTGCGGCCATGCAGACGCTGCTTGGTGCCACGCGTTACCCGCAAGGCAACTTTGATCGCAACGCCATCGACGACTGGCTCGACGAGTCGCTGGCGCAAGCTGCGGCTCAGGACGACGATGGACTGGCGCAAGCGACTTTGGACGTTCGTGCAGCGGTCGACGAGTGGCGGTTGGAAGGTGAGTGCGACGGGTGCCGCGATCGCGTGCTGGCGTATTGGCAGCGCTATGCGCCGACGCCACCCGCACCAGCGGCGCGCAGTGAGGCGGGTCTCGACGCCTTTGCCGGCGGTCGACTGCTGCCGTGATCGCCGCAATGGAATCCTGGTGGCGAGGTGTCATTGCCGCGCCGGCCACGCTTGTCGCGCTAGTTGTCGTTGTCCTGTTAAGCGCGGTCGCAGCGTCTCGCATTGTGCCCCGCCTGCCGGGGGGAGTGTGGCGGGCGGGTTGGTGCGTGTTGGCAGTGGCCTACCTGCTTGCCATGCTCGCCTTCGTGGCGCCGCCACCTGAGCGCGGCAAAGCGTTGCGCCCCGTCCTCGTCACAACAGGCGCCGATGGTTTATTCCTCGCGAAGGTCTCAGACCGCAGCGACGTGTTTGTCACGGGCCGCGCCTGGCGCGAACCCGTCGTGTCCGAGTGGCTCGAGGCGCGCGCGTCCCGTTCAGCGTCGGGGCGTGCGGTTCGCATCAGTGCGCTGGGCGACCTGCAGCTTCATACGCGCGTTTCACACGGGCTCCGGGTGCTGGGAGATGGGCTCAATGCGGACGCCTGGGCCGACAGTGACTGGTCCGGGGAGATCGAATTCGAACCACCGACGCTGGCACCAGGCTTTGTCTCCGTGGACTGGTCGGCGCGCAGCGTGTTGGGCCGTGCCAGCATCGTGACAGCAGCCGTCTCTGGCGGTCTGGGTGATGACGCGAAGCTCGTCTTGCGCGACGCAAGCGGTGCTGCGTTGGCCAGCGCCGCGGCCACGGCTGGGCAGATCACTGGACCTGTATTGCCGGCCGGTCGGCATCGACTCCGTCTCTCACTCGAGGATGGCGCATTGGCGGGCGACTATCTGGACCTGCCCATCGAGGTTCGGGAACCGATCTCGGCGCGGGTATTGCTGCTTCAAAGTGCACCTTCGTTTGAATGGCGCAGCCTCTCGCGTTGGCTCGCGCGCGCCGGCGCTCGCGTGGCCGCGCGGACACGCGTCAGTGACACGCGTTATCGCGATCGATTCGAGGGCCTGCCCGAGCGCGCGCTCGACACAATCGATCGGGAGCTGCTCTCGCAGTTCGACCTGGTCATTGCCGACGGCGCTGCGCTGGGAGTGCTGGATGAAGCCTCGCGGTCTGCGCTGCTCGACACCGACCACGGCGCCGGAGTCCTCGCACTACTTCACGACAGTGCCGACGCAAAGGCACTGCCGCCGAAGCTCAGTGACGTTCTGCAGGGAGATGCAGAGCGCCAGGCGCTGTATCAGCTCGAGGCGTCCGCCGGGGTGCTCGAGACGGGCATGACGCGGCTGGCGCTCACGTTTTCCGACGCGGCGGGTGAAGCGCTGCTGTCGGCTGTGGGGGGCACGCCTATCGTGGCTCGCGCCGATCCCGGAGGTCGGATTGCAGTGGGTCTGCTGCGTGACAGCTATCGGCTTGTGGGCGTCGGCGCGCAGCAGCAGCACGCCAATCTTTGGTCTGATCTTGTGCAGTCCCTGGCGAGGGACGCGATTCCCGTTCGGGCGCGGTTCACGCCCGAGCAGTTGCGGGTTGGCGAGCGCTTGCGGATCTGTGTGCCGCGCGCCGCGCAATTGAGTGCTGTCCGTCTGCGCAGAGATGAGCGCGATGATGTGATGCTGCCGTTGTCCGCGACGCCCTGGCGTCCCGCGGAGCGCTGTGGCTGGTACTGGCCGGATGTCGGCGGCTGGTTGCAGGTTCGCGCGGGTGCTTCAGGCAATCGCGACCTGGGCGCGCAGTGGGTGGGGTCCGTCGGGCCGCTGTCCCGCGTCGAACGCCAAGCGCGCATTGCGGCGACCGTCCGCCGTCAGCAGTTGGCGCCCAAGGACACGGCGTTCACCGCCGTGGGGGCAGCGCCGATGCCGCGATCGCGTTTCCTGCCCTGGGTGCTCGGTGTCGCTGTGCTGCTGGCGCTTATGGAGCGTCTGGCGTTGGTGCGTCAGCGTCGAGCGACGCCGCGCAGCGGACCACTAGTGAAGCTATGACGCAGCGCCGGTGTGACCCCGATGAGGTGCTACTGAATGATGTCCTCCAGCACCTCGGGGCTGCAGCGGCGGTACCAGGTGCCATCCGGGTAAACGACGGCGATTGGGCCTTGCTGGCAGACGCGCAGGCATCCTGCCTTGGAGCGGAAAATCTGCCCTGAGACATCGAGTCCGAGCTCGCGCAAACGACGTTTCAAGAACTGCCAGGACGCTCGCCCCGCTTCGAGATCGCAGCACTTGGGCGTCTCGGGGTCGACGCAGAGAAAAATGTGACGCTGGTGGTGCCCGAGGCGCAGGTTGCGCACAACCTTGGCCAGTGCGGCGTCATCAGGATCCTGGCCGGTGCCCGAAGATTCGGCACCCGCCGCGACGCGGTCATCGTTCATCAGGAGGACTCTTCAGCGGGGCGCGTTGCCGCAGCCGCCGCGGATGGGGCGATCGCGGTGCCGTCACCGCGGTAGATGATGTACTCGCTGTCGTACTGTTCCATGGCTGTGTCCGCCTGCGCTTCGATGCGCTCGAGCATCGACTGCAGCTGCTTCTTCGTATAGCGATTGACGAGGACGTCGGGGACAACGCCGCCCATATCCATCGTGGCATGCACCACAACGAGCGTTCTCGCGTCGTCGAGTGTGGCCATGACCCAGGCGCCATTGTTGAGTGGCAGCTGCACGGCCTTGCTCGCACGGTTGGGGTCCAGGCCCGGGATCTCGGTCTGTCCGAGCAGCCCCGCGATACGGCTTTTCGCATCCGGCTCGAGTCGCCAGTGGTGCTCCCAGATTCTGTTGTCCATGCGTCGTGCCAGAGCGACGCCTTTGCCCGTTCGAATGAGCCAGTGCCGGTCGCGCAGAGGCCAGGGCATATCGACGTGTTGGTACCAGCTCGCGCCGCCGTCATTGTGCGTGCGCACAAGATGCTCCGTGAGGCGCTCGGAAAAACCGCCATCGAACGCCAGCGCGGCAAGCCAGAGTCGCTCACGCGGCTTGTCGATCAATCGGTAGCCGATGATGCGCACCGTGGTGGTGTCATCGTCGCCAGCAATAGAGCGCGTGACTTTGACCTTACGCTGCAGCGTCTCGCCGTTCGCGAGGCGGGTCAGGCTGCGTCGATCCAGGTCTGCAACCGGCACGCCCGTTTCGAGTTGGTAGTCGCGTAACAGATTGCTGATCGTGTCGAGTCCATCGGTCGCGGCTGCGGTGCCGCTGATCGGCGGCAGTGCGAGCAATAGGGCGGCTAGGAATCGCGTCAGCATGGAACGATGGTACCAAAGCCCGGCGCTAGCCGAACAAGGCGCGCAGCAGCGCTCTGGGTCCAGGCGGCGGCGTGCCCTGCGCGCGCACGGCGGCGCCGATGCGCCAAGCTATACGCCATTGCGACAGGGTGACACGCCAGGCATTCCAGACGGACAGCGCAGGATCATAGATGTGCGTCGCTTCACTGCTCACGCCGTTGAGCTCGATGATGCGCACATCGTGCCCGCCGCTCAATGCCTCGTCGTTGTCGACCATGAGGTCGTAGCGCCCCAGGTAGAAGCCCTCGAAGTGCTTGCTGATACGGTCGATCTCCGCGGTAAGCTCGGGCGTGCCCAGGACGCCGGCGTCAGTGAACAGGCTGCCGCGGCTGTGTGTGCCGATGGCGTTGAGCACAACGCGCTCGCCTGCGCCAGGCACCTCGTCGAGTCGGCTCGCATGCTCGCGCAGGAAGTAGGGCGCCATGCAAACGGCACGTTCGTCGTCGAGTATGAGGTCCGACAAACGACGTCGGCCGTCACCGGTTACCGTCGTCTGGCCCTTGCGCGTGATCGAGAATACGGTGCCGGTCTCCGCGTCAGGCTCGCGAATGTAGAACACGCCAAACTCGATGCCGGTCGCTTTGCGCTGCACGATGAGCGGGCCCGCGTGGGCGTCGAGATACTCGCCGGCTTCCAAAGCACTGTTCACAAACCCGACGTCTTTGCCGCGTTCGCCCAGGTCGGGTTTGATCACGACGGGCCAACCTTCGCGCGCCGCAAAACCGGCGACCGTGTCGAGCCTGCGCGCGCGATCACCTGTGGGCACGCGCGCGAAAGGTACGACGTTGCCGCTCGATTCGAGCTGTTCAAGAATTTCCGACTTGGACTCGCCCACGAGACCACCGAGTGGCATACCGGGGTTGGCGAGCGTAAACAGCGACACAGAGCGGTAGCGTAATGCTTGCAGGATGCCGTCAAGAACTACGGGCGGGTAAAACGCCCAGCGGGGCCAGAACTCAAAGTTCCGAATGCGCCGCCAGCGTCCGACCAACTGTCTGCGACCGCTGTGCGTCAGCGCGGGCAGGCCGTAGTGCACAAGCAGCCACAACACAATAGCGCCGCCGACGATCAGCCACACGCCGAACGCGGCGTAGCGTTCAAAGGCGCGTTGCGCCACTTCGCCCCAGGCGGCAGCGGCACCCACTAGTAGTGGCGTCCAGAGAACAGTCGCTGCGGCAAAGTAGCCCGCGAAACGCAACCAGGGCATGTGCAACGCACCGGCGGCCGTGTAAGTCGGCAGTCGTGTGCCGGGCAAGAATCGACTGGCCAGAATCACGAGCGGACCACGATCACGCAACCAACTCGACGCCATGCGCATGCGGTCAGGTGACACCATGCGCGCCAGTGCTGGTCGGCCCAGCCAACGTCCCGCGGCGAACAGGGCCAGGTCACTTGTGAAGATCCCGACAAGGCACGCGAGTGTCGCCGGTACGAAGCCGACGATGCCTTGTGCAACAAGCAGTCCTGCCGTGATGCAGGTTAAGTCCTCACTGATATAGGTAGCAACGACCAGCGCGAGTAAGAGCACGATGAGTGCGGCGCCCGCAAGTCGGCTGCGTTCCAGAGCCGGCATGGCGCCGTTGGCCTGTTGCACACGATCGGGGTCCGCCGTGGTGCGGCTCGCGGTGTCGCCACGTGTGACGCGGTCGAGGAAGGGAAGAACAACTTCGGTGACCCGGTCGGGATCCGCGTAGGCGGGTTCGTGGCCGCCCTCGATCAGCGTGAGCTCGGATTGCGGCACGAGTCGCCAGTGCGCCTGCGCTGCCGCCAGCGGGACGAGGCCGTCGTCGCGCCCGTGAACGATGTGCACGGGCGGTTGCAGTCGCCGAAGCATCGGTTCGATCACGCGCTGATCGGTGTCTTGAAGATTGCGCGTGTAGCCGCGCCCTAGAATGGCGTTATCGAAATAGCCAAAGTGGGGCGTGAGCCAACGCAGCGCGGCAAAAACGGCGTGCTGGCCGTCGTAAACGATGTGGTTGCCGCGATAGCTGCCGAACAGCTCGTACTCCTGCAGCCCGATCGCCGATACGAGTGTCAGCGAGACCACGCGTTCGGGCGCCAGGTCTGTCAGCGTGATGCCCGCCGCACCGCCTTGGCTGTAGACGACAAGATGGGCGCGGTCGATCGCCAACGCGTCCATCAGGTCCAGAAGGTAGCGCCCGTGCGTGATACTCGAGTAGTCGGGAATGGCTTCGGCTGCGCTGCCAAACCCTGGCAAGTCGGGTGCGATGACACGAAAGTCTGCGGACAAGCCGCGCGCCAGGCCGGACATGGCACGTGACGCCACAGGGGTGCCATGCACGAGCAAGACGGGTGGTTGCGCGGCGGCCGGGTCCCCGTAATCGCGGTAGGGGATGCGTGTGATCGCATCGAGCTGCGCGGCTCCGACGCGTGTGGCGACGTCGACAAGTGCCTGATCGTCGCCGGCAACGGTCTCGGGTGGGTGAGTCAGTCTCCAGGCATTCGAAGCGACAAGCGCCACGAGCCACGCGGCCAGAAGCCAGCGGCGCATGGTGGCGTGTCAGCCAGTCTGAGTCGAGGCGTTTGCCTTGAGCGTCGACGGTGCGACGCCGAAGCCGTCTTCCATGGTCGCACCCAGCGTACGTGCGGCCGCAGCGATGAGCGCGTCATGATGGACAGTATGGCTCACCAGGAATTGCAGCTCGCGGGCCAGCGTGGACGGCGTCGGGCGCGTCCCACCCGTGCCGCAGTCGAGACACACGGACAACGGGGCGTCACCGGGCGTGTCGCCTAGTGCGCGTATGGCATGACGTGCGAAGGCGATACGGTCCAACGCCGTGTCGGCGTCCGTTTCCGTTTCGGGGCAGCGTGCGCGTGCGTCGTAATTCACGACACCCGTCTTGATGCCTTGCAGCAGGGCGTCGTAGTGATCAAGGACATGACGAACGTGAGCGCCGATACCAGCGTCACAAGGCGTCACGGGGCGGCTATAGTTGGCGCCAGCGATTTGGCCCACGAGATCGGACAGCGCGGCCAGGCAGCGGTCGTTATCGTCGCACAGCGCGACCAGCGCGGGTTTCGGAAAAGATGTCGTCATGGTTCTACGAGCCCGGGATTTGCGGCTGCAATAATGTCGCGAGGAACGTGCGCAGCAGGCGGGTTTTCGAGTTGCAGGGTGTAAATCGCGCGCTGCACTTTTAGCGCCAGCGTCTTTCGGTCCTCGGCGCAAACCGTGTCTTGCGCGAAGCGGATGGTAATCGTGAATCCACGCAGATGCAGCAGCCGCCACACGTGGCTCGCGAAAACCATATCGCCGTAATAGCAGATCGCGCGGTGCGCGTGTGGGTCGCCGTTCTCTGTTTCGAAGTAGAGCGCCGCCACGGAGACGGGGATCCGATGGCTTGCCGCGACCTCGAGCAGAGGCGGACGCACCGGCAAGACGAAGTCGGACTCGCTGCTGGTGCCTTCGGGGAACAGCGCAACGCTGTCACCACGGGCATAGGTGTTCGCAATCGCCGCGTTCGTTTTCGGGATGTCACTCTTCTTCGCGCGCCGGATGTAGAGCGTGTCGGCTAAGCGCGTGAGCCAGCCGATCACGGGCCAAGACGCCACCTCGGACTTGGATACAAATACTGTGGGTGTCACTTGCGCGAGCGCCAGAATGTCGAGGTAGCTTAGGTGATTGCTAACGAGAAAAAACGGCGACCGGGGTGGTGTGCCGTGCACTTCGGTGCGCCCACCGAGGATGCCAATCATGAGGCGCGACCAGGTCGAAAAAAAGAAGCTGCGAATGCGCCGACGCACAGCGCCAAACGTCACGAGTCGCAGCAGCGCGAGCGACACGGCGACGATGAACGTGCCCGCCACAATGAGTGTGAGGCGGACCAGCGCCACCAGACGCCGCCACAGGCTTGGCGCAAACGAATCCGGAGCGCTCACGTCAGACAGGCTCCAGAAACATGCGCCGGTGCTGCTTGCTGAGTGTCTCGAGATCGAACAAGGCAAGAAAGTCGATGGTCTTGAACTCGGCATCGAGTGCAGGCCCCGATGCGATGCGGGCGCCATAGGCCAGGTAGAGCCGCATAAGTTTGGGCAGCTTGGGCGCTTTGCCACCGTCGTCGCCGCCGTTACAACGGTAGTCGGGCTGAACGCCGACGTTGTGCTCGGGGTCGAGCACGCCGGTCTCGCGCAATTTGCGGTGTAGTCGGTGGCCTTCGAGCGGGTCCTGGCTCGTCAGCGAACAACAGCCGAAGAACCAGCGGTGCTGACCCGCCAACATATAGGCGGCAAGCCCACGCCAGAGCAGGAACAGTACGCGCGTGTTGCGGTGCTCGCTCTCGATGCAGGCGCGCCCCAGCTCGACCGCACGGCTCAGTACCGAGTCACCGAGCGCTTCGATGTGAAACTCTGCGGCGGAGTAAAAGCCCGCGCCCGCTTGCGCCATGGCGCGACTCTGCATGCGGTAGGTGCCGACGACGTGGCCCGTGTCGATTGCTTCGACAAGCAGGTGGTGACACTGGCGGTCAAAACCGTCCTCGTCTCGCTCGGTGGCATAGGCCGCCTCGAGGCCCTCATCGAGCTCGAGATTGAAGATGCGGAAGCGCAGATTGAACACGGCGTCGAGTTCGTCCGGGCGCGCCAGTCTGAGCCGGTAATTGCCTTGCTCCTGCTCGATGGCAGCGGCCAATTCCGGAGACCAGGGCGCGGTGTACGTGTCCTGTCGATGTGCGCTAACGGTCATTGTGAGTGCTCCGTACCCGGCATACCTGTCCCCTTAGGCGTTCCCGTCACGAATCGATGACCCGGCGATGCCGCCGGATATCACACTAATGTGGCAAAAGGGCCGAAATCGGCACCACTTTCGCCGCGGCGAGTGTATCAGGCGGCCTCTGGTGCCGCAGCCATCAGGCCAGGGCTTTTGACATCATACTGGCCGCCGCCAGCAGCAGAAAAACGCCAAAAACCCGCCGCAGCTGCAGTTGGGGCATCGCGTGCGCCAAACGGGCGCCCACCGGGGCCAGCAGCACGGCGCCTGAGGCCAGCACGAGCACGGCCGGTAGGTGCAGGTAGCCCACACTGTGGGCGAGGCGGCCATCGACACTGAGCCCACTGATGCCGAAGCCAATGGCGCCCGGCAGCGCGACGAAGAAGCCCAGCAGCGCGGCTGTGCCAACGGCGCGGTGCATGGGTAAGCCGACACCGTGAAGGACTGGGACCGCGAAGGTGCCGCCACCGATACCCAGCCAGGCGGACAGGACGCCGATGACGGTCGCGGCAATCCGTCGAAGCGTGCGCGACCAATTCAGTGTCGCCTCAGGTGCGGGCCGCCCCAACAAGAATCGGGTGCCCACGGCCGCTGCCAGAACCGCGAACAGCACGCGCAGGGCATCACCCGAGAGGTAACGCGCGGCGAGCGCGCCGGCGAGCGCGCCGGCGGCAATCGGTAGCGCCCAGAGTCGCGCAGTTTCCAGATCGACGCCGCCGCGTTTGGCGTGCGCACGGGCAGAAACAAGCGACGTGAGCACGATGACGGCCAGGGAGCTTGCGACCGCCATATGCATCGACACAGCCTCGTCAGCACCCAGCGCGGGTAAGACCAGGCTCAGGATCGGTACCATGACAATCCCGCCGCCCACACCGAGCAGTCCGGCCACGAGTCCGGCGGCGAGTCCGGCGCCAAGCAGGGGGGCAAGCGAAGTCAGCGTGTCAGTGGGCATGCGGCGTCGGAGGCTGGGGGTCTTCAGTATAATGGCTGCCCGTTTTCTAACGCGCGCACATCACTATGACCCAGACCAATCACCGCGTTTTGCTCAAGCAACGTCCCGTCGGCCCCGTTACTGATGACGTCTTCGACTTTGACGAGCAGCCCGTCGGCGAGCCCGGCGATGGCGAAGTCCTCGTCCGCAACCTGTTTCTCTCCGTCGACCCCTACATGCGCGGTCGTATGAATGATGTGAAGAGCTACGTACCGCCTTTCGAGATCGGTGCGCCTTTGCAGGGCGGTGTGGTTGGCGAGGTCGTCGCCAGCCGCGCGGAGGGCTACGCTGAGGGCGACACGGTGATGGGCATGCTGGGCTGGGAGCAGTTCTCCATCGCGGACGGTCGCGCGCTACGGCCCGTCGTGGCCGGCGATCTGCCGCTGTCCTACCACCTGGGCATCCTGGGCATGCCGGGCCTCACGGCCTGGGTCGGACTCAATGTGGTTGGCGCCTGCAAGCCCGGTGACGCGGTCCTGGTGTCGGCGGCGTCGGGCGCCGTCGGGTCTGTCGTGGGGCAGATCGCCCGCAACCAGGGCTGTTACGTCGTTGGCAGCGCGGGCAGTGACGACAAGGTGGCGTGGTTGCGCGATTCACTGGGCTTCGATGTTGCGTTTAACTACAAGAACGTCGACTCGATCCACGCAACCGTGCACAAGGCCTTCCCCAAAGGCATCGACGTCAACTTCGAAAACGTGGGTGGCGACATGCTCGAGGCCGCAATTTGGAATATGGCGCCGTTCGGTCGCATCGCGCTGTGCGGCATGATCGCCAATTACAACGCGCGCCCCGAGGAGATGCCACCGGGTCCGCGCGGCATGACAGCCTTGATCGGGCGCAGCGTGCGCATGGAAGGCTTCATCGTCTCGAACCACCTCGAGCACGCGCCGGCCTGGGACCAGCAATGCCGGGAATGGCTTGCAGCGGGCAAGCTCGAGTACCGCGAGAGCGTCGCCGACGGCCTGGCGCAGGCGCCGGCTGCCTTCATGGGACTCATGACGGGCCAGAATTTCGGTAAGCAAATTGTGAAGATTGCTGACTAAATCAATGAAAAAGCTTGCGAAAATAGTGGTTGCGGCGACGGCTGCCTTGAGCGCTGCGGCTGCTGTTGCCCAGCAGCCTGCGGCCATCATCGATTATGGCGCGCGTCGCCACGCTACGGTCGACGCCCAGGGCATGGTTGCCGTGCAGAACGCGATCGCCGCTGAGGTCGGGGCGGCCGTACTCGCGGATGGCGGCAATGCTGTCGACGCCGCCGTAGCCGTGGGCATGACCTTGGCTGTCACGCTGCCGCGCGCCGGCAACATCGGGGGCGGCGGCTTCATGATGGTCTACCTCGCCGAGGAAGATCGCACGGTGGCCATCGACTACCGCGAGGCAGCGCCCATGGCCGCCGGTCGCGACGTGTTTCTCGATGAGAATGGCGACGTCGACAACCAGCTCGCACGATTCAGTTACCGCTCGGCGGGTGTCCCGGGCACCGTCGCGGGCATGCACCACGCGCTGACGCGTTACGGCAGCATGTCCTGGGCTGACGCCCTGGCGCCGGCAATCGCCGTGGCCGAGCAGGGCATGCGGGTCAGTCCGGACCTGGCGACGGCCCTGTCACGGCGCCAGAAGTGGCTGGGTCGTGACCCGGCCACCTTGAAGACCTTTTTTAAGGAAGGCGGCGAGCCTTACGCACCCGGTGAGCTGTTGCGTCAGCCCGAACTCGCCGTGACGCTGCGACGCATCGCCGAGGACGGTCCCGATGCCTTTTACAAGGGCCCCATCGCGGACCTCATCGTGGCGGCCATGGTCGATAACGATGGCCTGATGACGCACGAAGACCTTGCCCGTTACCGGGCGGTCGAGCGCGAGCCTGTAGTGGGCCGTTACCGCGGCCTTGAAATTGTCTCGATGCCGCCGCCGAGCTCGGGCGGTGTGCTGCTTGTGCAGATGCTCAACGTGCTGGAGCGCTTCGATATTGCCGAATCCGGCTTTGGCAGCGCGCGCACGATCCATCTCATGACCGAGGCCATGCGCCAGGCCTACGCGGACCGCAGCCGCCACCTGGGCGACCCCGACTACTGGGAAGCGCCCATCGCCTGGCTGGCGGACAAGCGCTACGCCACACAGATCGCTGAGGACATAGACCCCAACGCGGCGCGTGACTCGCGTGAGGTCCTGCCCGGTGTCGACCCCGGCTATGAAAGCCCGGACACGACGCACTACGGGGTCATGGATGCGGCGGGCAACGCCGTCGTGAATACCTACACCTTGAACTTCTCCTACGGCAGCGGGATCACGATCCCTGGAGCTGGGTTCCTGCTCAACAACGAGATGGATGACTTTTCGGCCAAGCCCGGCGCGCCCAACGGCTACGGCCTGCTGGGCGGCGACGCCAATGCCATTGAGCCTGGCAAGCGGCCGCTGTCATCGATGACACCCACCTTCGTGTTCAAGGACGGCAAGCCCTGGATTGCGACGGGGAGCCCGGGCGGCAGCCGCATCATCACAACCGTGCTGCAGGTCATTGTGAATGTTGTGGACCACGGTATGTCGCCGGCCGATGCCGTCGCGGCGCCGCGTTTCCACCACCAGTGGTTGCCGGACAGGCTGTTCCTCGAGGCGGGATTCAGCCCCGATACCGTATCGCTGCTGCGCAACCTCGGTCATGACGTGGACGAACGCCGCCGCACAATGGGCAGCGCGCAGACCGTGGTCTGGGACGGCACCTGGTTCCGTGGCGCCGCAGACCCCAGGCGCCCGGATGCCGCCGCAATCGGGCCGTCGCTACTTGACTGCCGCGCCGCCGAGGTCGCCTGCGCCCACTGATTGGGCGCGCGGCCTGACGCCGTGCCTTGTATACTCGCGCCGCGGCTCCGCCCGGCGCCGGTCCCCCTATCCCGAAAGTCAGCCCATGAATACACCCGATACGCTTCGCAATATCGCGATCATCGCGCATGTTGACCACGGCAAGACCACGCTCGTCGATCAGCTGCTGCGCCAGTCCGGCACGCTCGACGCGCGCACCGACCACCCCGACCGGATCATGGACTCGAACGACCTTGAGCGGGAGCGTGGTATCACGATCCTGTCGAAGAACACAGCGATCCGCTGGGACGACTGGCGCATCAACATCGTCGACACACCAGGCCACGCCGACTTTGGTGGAGAGGTCGAACGCGTGTTGTCGATGGTCGACAGCGTGCTGTTGCTCGTTGACGCCGTTGAGGGCCCCATGCCGCAGACGCGGTTTGTCACGGCCAAGGCCTTTGCGCGCGGCTTCACACCGCTCGTGGTGATTAATAAGATTGACCGCGACGGCGCGCGGCCTGACTGGGTGCTTGATCAGACCTTCGACCTGTTCGACCGTCTTGGCGCGACTGACGCGCAGCTCGACTTCCCCGTCATCTATGCCAGCGCGCTCGCAGGCTACGCCTCCGAGGACGATACGGTGCGCGAGGGCGATATGGCGCCGCTCATCGAGGCCATCACCAAGCACGTGCCGGCACCCGAGGTGAGCCGTGACGGTCCACTACAGCTTCAAGTCTCGAGCCTCGACTACGACCCCTACGTGGGTGTCATCGGGGTGGGGCGCGTCACGCGTGGGCGCGTGTCCGAGAATGAGGCCGTGACCGTTGTCGGTGCCGACGGCAAGACGCGTAACGGTCGTGTGCTCGAGCTCTATGGTTTTAGTGGCCTCGACCGGATCCGCGCGCCCGAAGCCGAGGCCGGCGATATCGTCGCGTTCTCAGGTATCGATCCGCTCGATATCTCCGACACGCTTTGCGCGCGCGGCGAGCCTGAGGCGTTGTCGGCCCTGACCGTCGACGAACCCACGATTAGCATGACCTTCCAGGTCAACAAATCGCCGTTCGCGGGCCAGGACGGCAAGTACCTGACCAGCCGACAGATCGGCGAGCGACTCGAGCAGGAGCTCAAGCACAACGTCGCACTGCGTGTGGCGCCACTCGACGACCCCGACAAGTTTCGAGTCTCGGGTCGCGGCGAGCTGCATCTTTCGGTGCTAATCGAAACGATGCGTCGCGAGGGCTACGAGTTGGCCGTGTCGCGACCCGAGGTGATCACCATCGAGCGTGACGGTGTTCAGATGGAGCCGTTTGAGTTGCTCACCGTCGATTTCGACGAGGAGTACCAGGGTGCCGTGATGACACGGCTTGCCGATCGTAAGGGCGAGCTACGCGCCATGAGCGCGGAACAGCGCGGCCGCGTGCGGCTCGAGTACCGGATTCCTGCGCGCGGACTCATCGGTTTTCGCACCGAGTACCTGAGTGCGACGGCGGGCACGGGACTCATCTATCACGTGTTCGATAACTACGGCCCAACGCTGGCGGGTTCCATCGCGCAGCGCAATAACGGCGTGCTGGTGTCCAACATCGCGGGCAAGGCACTCGCCTACGCGCTGTTTAACCTGCAGGAGCGCGGCCGCATGTTCGTGTCGCACGGCGAGCCCGTCTACGAGGGCATGATTGTGGGTATCCACAGTCGTTCGAATGACTTGCCTGTGAACCCGACCAAAGCGAAGCAGCTCACGAACATTCGCGCCGCGGGTTCCGACGAGAACCTGTTGCTGACGCCACCGGTTATCCTGTCGCTGGAGCAGGCGCTGGAGTTCATCGACGACGATGAACTCGTCGAGATCACGCCCTCAAGCATCCGGCTGCGCAAGAAGCTCCTGACCGAGTCCGAGCGCAAGCGCGCGTCGCGGATCGCAAAATCCGGTTGACGCGCCGCCCGCGGTAACGCAGCCTTCGGGTCGGCACCGTGGAGCCTGACCTGGGGGAATGATGGCGGACAACGGCCAACGCGTGGACCCACGCGCCTACTACGCGCTGGCGATGCTTGTCGTCGTTTACACGCTGAATTTCATCGACCGCCAGATCATTTCGATTCTGTTGCCGTCGATTCAGGCGGAGCTCGACATCGCCGACTGGCAGGGCGGGCTGCTGGCGGGCGCGTTTTTCGCGCTGTTTTACTCCACGCTGGGTATTCCTATCGCGACGCTTGCCGATCGGGGCAGCCGCGTGAAACTCATTTCGCTGGCGCTGCTCATCTGGAGCGGCATGACGGCGCTCTGCGGGATGGCGCAAAACTTTGCTCAGCTCGCTTTGGCGCGCATTGGCGTCGGCGTCGGCGAAGCCGGCTGTAGCCCGCCTGCGCACTCGCTGATCTCCGACTATTTCCCGCCGTCAAAGCGGGCGACGGCACTCGGCGTGTACTCGCTGGGCATTTCGTTGGGCATCATGTTCGGCCTGTTTGTCGGTGGCCTCATCGATGAACTCTACGGTTGGCGGCTCGCGTTTCTCATTGTGGGCCTGCCGGGCGTAATACTTGCCATCGTCTTTTGGCTTACCGTCTGGGAGCCACCGCGGGGGCTCTCCGAGCAAGGGCGCACCGTGGCGCATCGGCCGCCCGTTGCAGAGACGGCGCGCTTTCTCATGCGCCGACGTTCCTTTGTTCATGCGTCGTTTGGCGCGTCACTGGCAGCCTTTGCCGGCTACAGTGTGGCCACGTTCTTTCCGACCTTTCTGTCGCGCTCGCACGGCATGAGCTCCAGCGAGATCGGCCTGTGGCTTGGCCTTATTCTGGGTTTGGCGGGTGGCGCGGGGATCTTTGCGGGCGGGTTCTTCGCCGATCGCTTTGGCCACGTGGATGCGCGCTGGCGCTTGTGGACCAACGCGGTCGCGGGCCTTATCAGTTTGCCGTTCAGCGTAGCGGTGTACCTGGTCACCGACGTGCGCATGGTGCTGCTCGTGTTCATCGTTCCGGCGTTCTTGAGTAACTTCTATCAAGCCACTACGTTCGCGCAGACGCAGAGCATCGTAAACCTGCGCATGCGCGGCGTCGCGGCTGCGGTGTTACTCCTGGTGATCAATATGATCGGCCTGGGGCTTGGGCCGCCCGTCACGGGTTTCCTTTCCGATCTGTTGGCGGATCGCTTCGGCGCCGATAGCATGCGCTACGCGCTGCTGTCACTGGTGCTCGTGGGCGCCTGGAGCACCTGGCACTACTGGCGCGCGGGTGTGCACTTGCCCGCCGATCTTGAGCGCGCCGACGACCCGAGCTGAGTGCGTCAGTCGACGCGGTGCCGGTCGGGGTGTGCGTCGGCGAATGCCGGCATCGCCGTGCAATGCGCGTTGATGCGCGTGAGCTTTGGATACGCCGTCATATCGACGTCAAATCGCTCGGCGTTGTAGATCTGAGGAATCAGGTAGACCTCCGCCAGTGACAGCTGCCCGTCGACGCAGAACGGTACGTCATCGCTTGCGTTCACCATGTGTTCCAGTGCGGGGAAAGCCGCGTCGATCCAGTGCCGGTACCAATCGGCAATGGCCGCATCGTCGGCGCCATAGGTAGCACGCAGATGTTTGAGTACACGCAGGTTGTTCAGCGGGTGAATGTCGCAGGCAACGATCGCCGCGATTTCGCGCACGCGCTGGCGCGACGCCCCGGGGTCGGGCAACAGCTTGGGCGCATCGAAGTGTTCCTCGACGTAGTCGATCATCGCGGGCGCCTGCATGAGGCGCAGACCGTCGATATCAAGGACAGGCAGACCGCCCATGGGATTGATGTCGAGAAACGCCGCTTCGCGTTGTTCGCCCTTGTCGAGCGCGACGGGCACGCTGTCGTAGGCAATGCCCTTCAGGTTGAGCAAGATTCGCAAGCGGTAGCTTGTCGAACTTCGGTAGTAGCCGTACAAGGTGGCCTGCGTGTCGCTCATGCTGCGCTCCGTGGGAAGGACCTGGCGCGGGCAGTATACTCGCCGCAGCTCATCGCCTGGACACACCATGCTGCATAAGAACCGCGTCTTCGAACGGCTCAGTGCCTGGCACGACCAGGGGCGGGGCATGGTGCTCGCCACCGTGACCGACACCGAGGGGTCGACCTACAGCAAGACGGGCGACTTTATCCTGATCTCTGCGAATGGCGACTACCAGGGGCTCGTCAGCGGCGGCTGCGTGGAAGGTGACCTCGCCTCGCGTGCCGCGCAGGCGCTGGCGTCACGAGCGCCCGCCATCGTCGACTACGACCTCGGTGGTGAGCATGATGCGCTTTGGGGCATGGGTGCAGGCTGCGAAGGCCGTCTACAGATTCTGCTCACACCGCTTTACGAGCCCGAGCAATACGCGCCCCTGTTAGCCGTGGCGGATGCCTATCGCAATGGCATCAGCGCCGTGTTGGGTCTTGGGGCACCCGCAACGCCGCAAGCAGAACTCATGACGTCGGCAAGCGCCGAGGGTCATTTTGTCCATTACGGCGTCAGGTCTGAAACGCGAACGACCGTGGAGCGGGTGCTCGGCGAGCAGTGGCTCGCGGGCCGCTCGGCCGAGGTCGTCGATGACGCACTGCCAGCGCCAGTCTTTGTCATCCACGTCAGGCCCGCGCCACGCGTGTTGCTCTGTGGCGCCGCGCCCGACGCCGAGCCATTGGCGCGATTGCTGGGCGATCTCGGTTGGCACGTGACCGTGTACGACCATCGTCCCGCCTATATCGATGCGTTCGATGCCGGGCTTGCCGCCGAGCGGATCGCGGCACCCGCCGCAGCACTGGCGCAACGAGTTGCGTTGGGGCACTACCCGGTCGTTGTGGTCATGAGCCACCACCTCGATACCGATACGACTTACTTGCGTGCGCTGGCGCGCCACACACACTGGCACTACGTCGGCCTGCTCGGTCCCGTGCACCGACGTGAGCGGTTGCTGGAGGCCATTGGTGATCAGGCGGCCGCGATTCGGCCGGTCATCGACGGACCCGCAGGCTTACCGCTGGGTGCCAAGGAGCCGGCCGGCATTGCCTTGTCGATAGCCGCAGGTATCCACGCCCGGCTCGCCGAGCGCGATGCGCTTTAGCGTAAGCGCCTAGTTGGAGAGGTTGAACTCGAGGCGGATCCGCGCACGCGCAAACGCGTTCGGATCGTCAGTGTCGAGCGGCTCGTAGCGCCACTTCGAAACGGCCTCAGTGGCCGCATCATCGAAGACAGTGCCCGGCTGGCTTTCGACCACCGTGACGTCGCTCGTGGTGCCGTCAGCGCGAACGCTAAACGCGACATCGACCCAACCCTCAATGCCGCGGCGCTGTGCCGCGCGCGGGTACCCCGGCGGTACGGCGCGTGTCTGTACGAGATCAAACTCGCCAGCTTCAGGCATCAATACGTCGGCGTTTGCGGGTTTTCCTGACCCGGGCTGCGTGACTGGCGTCGACTTGGCCACGCTTGGCTCGCGGACGGGCACTTCACGCACGGGTGTGGTCGTGCGCTCGCCGAATCCACCCGTGCCGATGCTGGCCGGCGGCGGGGGTGGTGCCGTCGTGTCCTCGGCTGTGTTGGCCGGGGCCTCGGTCGACTCTTGCGCGGGTGTCCCCACGACTGCGCGGGCAGCGTTGGCCGCAGCGCTTTGTGCCAGAGTGTCGATCTCGCCGCGCAGCGCCGTCGCTTCGACACGGTTGGCACCCGTCGCGACCGCTTCATCGAGCAGCCGTTCCGCTTGTGCCAGCTCGCCGCGTGCGGCGGTTGACCGTGATTCGGAGATCAGCATGCTGGCGACGAAGGTGAGTCCCTGTCGCGCCGTGACGTTGTCGGGCTCGAGCTCGATGACTGCCTGGTAGTAGTCGCGCGCGCTGTCATCAGTGGGCTCGATGAGGCGCCCTTCGCTGACGCGCAGGGCGGCAAACTCAAGTAGGTCGTCTACGCTTGTCGGTGCGGCGGCGACCGTGGCGCCCGCAGCGGGAACGGCGGCGAGTCGATCACGGAGTGCTGTGACAATGGCCGGGTCTGTCACGCCGTTGCGCTCGAGTCGCGCAATAGCGTTCTCGGCAGCCGCGGTGTCACCGGAGAGCAGGGCGGTTTCGGCGCGCTCGAGATCCTGGCGCGCGATCTCACGGCTGACCTGGCGGTTGTAGAACGCCAGGCGGGGGTGTCCGGGTACCGTGTCATTCAGTACCGCCAGCGCGGCAGAGGCTTCAGAGATGCGATCGGCCAGCAGGCTCGATTCGATCTGCGCAAACGCCTGTTGCAACACACTTTCAAGCTGGGCACGGAGCGCCGCGTCGTCACGCACCAGCGCGGCGGCTTGTGCGAAGTGCACCACAGCGTTGTCGTCGGCAGGCTGCGTCAGTCGACCGTCTCGTAGGGCACGCTCACCGCGCGCGGCGAGTGTGGCTGCGCGCTCGGCCGGCGTCGGCGGCGGTGCCGCTGGGAGCGTGGCTGCAGGCTGGGTCGCTGCAGTCGCACCGCCATCAGTTGCCGGGTCGTCACTGCCGCCAAATAGGAAGAAGCCCAGGGCAGTTACAAGAACGACGGCGCCGATGATGAGCGGCATTGGACCGAAGGCAGCGAACAGTCGCTCGATCAGCCCGCCATCGACGTCTTCCTCGTCGATTTCGGGCACGGCAACCGTGGTCGGCCGGACGTCCGTCGTGCGGAACAGGCCTGAGTCAAATGTGACGCCCTTGATGATGCCGGTTTCGGTCATCTTTTCCTGGACATCGTTAGGTGTGAGCGGCACCTCGGTGTGTGCGAGCGTCAGGTGCTTCTTGGCCGAGGCTTCAATCGCGAGTCGCGTGCGGCCCGGGCTGATCGGTTTAAGCAGGAAGCGGTAGACGAGGCCGTCGGAAATCAGGCCCATCATTTTTTCGCCGTCCTCGCGTCGTCCGGCGACAATCGTGACGAGAGACGGCATGTACTTGCGCAGCTTGGCCGTGATCGTTTCGACATCGCGCACAGCAACTGCTGCGTCGGTGATGAGAACGCCGCTTTGACCGTCACGCACGACGTCGATTGCAGCCTGAAGGTTCGGTGCGTGATTGACGACATGGCTTGCGCCCGTCGCCGCACGAATGGTCTTCAGGAAGCTGCCGTCGTTGGTGAGAACGACAATCTCGACTTCACTCAGCGACTGGGCCGCAGGACGCGCATCGTTTGCGGCGCCCGGCTCGAGTACGGGGATGTCTTCGGCCAACAGGTCGTAGGGACCTGACACATCGCCGGGTGCCGTCGCCGGTGACGGGCTCGGTCGCGCCTGACTACGCGGGCCGGCCGACGTGTCGTTGGCGGGCTGCATGCTGCCGCTGCCGTCGTCCGACAACGCGTGCTGAATCGCGGCGCAAACCTCCTCGGCGCTGGCCAGCGGGCCCAGCACGAGGTTCAGGTGCTTAACGTTGACCAGTGACGCGCGATCCGAGTCTGTCATCTCGGGCGAGGCGAGCAGGATGCCGCGCGTCTCCGGAGAGCGGCGCTTGGCTTCCTTGAGCGCTTCCTGTCCCGTCATGCCGGGCAGGTCCTGCGCTGACACGATGATGTGGATCGGTGTAATGCCCAGTGTGGTGAGTGCTTCGGTGCCCGAGGCGGCCATGTGCACCGAAAAGTTCTCACCGAGCAGGCGCGCGCACGGTTCCATCAACGATGGCTCCGGGTGCAGGAACATCACCTGGGTCTTGTACTGGTCAACCATGGCGGCCTCGGCGAGGGTGAGTACCGCCGCGACCCGTTCGCGTGGTTTTCCCTCAGCTAGCAGTATATGAAGGAAAAACGCACGACATAACCGGCCTCAGGCACCGAGTTTCCAAACTGTGACCGATTCCACATAAGCCTTTTGATGCAGTGCACACTTCTGTGGCTTCCTGCACATCTGCGGCGTGTTACGGAGCGCCTACTCGATCGTCACATTCGCGGTTTCGCGCGAAATGACCTCTTCCAGCAGCGCCGCGATGGCCTCGGCACGCGGGGCCGTTTTTTGACCCTTGGTGCCCAGTCGCCGAATGGCGACAGTGTCTTCCTCGACCTCGCGTTTGCCCACAGCCATGATCACAGGGACTTTGGCCAGGCTGTGCTCACGCACCTTGTAGCCGATCTTCTCGTTGCGCAGGTCGCTTTCGGCCTCGAGGCCGGCTTTGCGCAACTCACTCACAAGGTCGACAGCGTATTGGTCGCCATCCGAGGTAATCGTGGCAACCACTACCTGCGTCGGTGCCAGCCAGAGCGGCAGATTGCCGGCGTAGTGCTCGAGCAGAATGCCCGTGAAGCGCTCCAGCGAACCGAACATGGCTCGGTGCAACATGACGGGGACATGGCGATCGCCGTCTTCGCCGATGTAACTGGCGCCTAGTCGCTGCGGCAGATTGAGATCGACCTGCAAGGTGCCGCACTGCCAGTCGCGACCAATGGCGTCACGAAGCACAAACTCGAGCTTCGGTCCGTAGAACGCACCTTCGCCCGGGTTGTAGCTGTACTCGAGACCCGTGTGTTCGAGTGCTGATTTGAGTGCCGTCTCCGACTCGTCCCAGATGGCATCGTCGCCGACGCGGTTTTCGGGACGGTCGGAGAACTTGATGCGCACGTCATCGAAACCGAAATCTGAGTAGATCTGGAGAATTTGCGTCGTGATGGCAATTGCTTCGCTGGCCACTTGTTCCATGGTGCAGAACACGTGCGCGTCATCCTGAGTGAACGCGCGCACGCGCAGCAAGCCGTGCAGGGCGCCCGACGGTTCGTAACGGTGTACGCCGCCGAATTCCGAGATGCGCATGGGGAGCTCGCGGTAGCTCGTGAGTCCCTGCTTGAACACCTGCACGGCGCCCGGGCAGTTCATGGGCTTGAGCGCATAGACGCGACCGTCTTCGGTCTCTGTCGTGAACATGTGCTCGCCAAACCAGTGCCAGTGGCCCGATGCTTCCCAGAGCGCGCGGTCCATGACGCCCGGTGTGTGAATCTCGCGGTAACCCGCCTCGCGCTGGCGTTCGCGCATGTAGTCGATGAGTCGCTGAAACAGCGTCCATCCACGCGGGTGCCAGAACACCGAACCGGGTGCCTCTTCCTGGAAGTGGAACAGGTTCATCTGTTTGCCAAGTTTGCGGTGGTCGCGCTTCTCGGCTTCCTCGACGCGCCTAAGGTATTGGCGCAGCTGTTTGTCGTTGGCCCAGGCGGTGCCGTAGATGCGTTGCAGCATCTCGTTGCGCGAGTCGCCTTCCCAGTACGCGCCGGAAACACGCAGCAGCTTGAATGCGGTGCCGAGCCGGCCCGTGGAGGGCAAGTGCGGACCGCGGCAGAGATCGATGAAGTCGCCCTGGCGGTACAGCGAAATCTGCTCGTCTTCTGGGATGCGCTCTATGAGCCGCGCCTTGTACTCCTCGCCTTGGTCACGGAAGAACGCGACAGCGTCATTGCGTGTCCAGACCTCGCGCTCGACGATTTCGTCGCGCTTCACAATGTCGTGCATACGCTGCTCGATGACGTCGAGGTCATCCGGCGTGAAGGGGGTCTCGCGCGCAAAGTCGTAGTAGAAACCGTCGTCGATGGCAGGGCCGATCGTCACCTGGGTCTCGGGGTAGAGCTCCTTCACGGCCTCGGCGAGGGCGTGCGCGGCGTCGTGGCGCAGCACCTCGAGCCCGGCCTCGCTGTCACGAGTGACAATGGCCACGCTGGCGTCACGATCGATCCTGCGCGTCAGGTCCCAGTCCTGCCCGTCGACCTGGGCGGCAACAGCCGCTTTGGCCAGCGATCCTGAAATCTCTTTGGCAATCGTCAGGGGATCGATCGGTCCATCGTAGTTGCGGACCGAACCGTCAGGCAGCGTAATGTTGACCATGTCCTTCACTTGGCAGCGGGGCACCGGGGCGCCCGGGTGGGGTGGTGGCGTTCAAAGCCGGCAATCATAGCGGTTTGCGGCGGTCGGGACTACGCATGACCTCGTGCGCCGGCGGGCCGCTCCTGTATCATGGGGACATGGCTGCAAAAGTGAATGCCAAGAGCACGGACGCGCATGACCACAAGCAGTGCATTGCGACAGCGCTAGCGCGCGCCGAAGCGATCTGTGTCGAGCGGGGTTTGCGCCTCACGCCGCTGCGTCGACACGTGCTTCAGCTCGTGTGGGCCGGCCACAAGCCCGTTGGTGCCTACGACGTCCTCAACGCGCTCTCCTCGGATGGCCGACGGGCGGCGCCGCCCACGGTATACCGCGCGCTGGACTTCCTCATGGATGCAGGCCTGGTGCACCGGCTTGATTCACTCAATGCCTACATTGGCTGCCCGGACCCGGCGCACGCCCACAGCGGACAGTTCCTGATTTGCCGCAGTTGCCAGGACGTCATCGAGCTGGATGCAGGCGCGATCAACGAGCGCATCGAAGCCGCTGCTGCTGCTGCGGGCTTCGAGGCCGAGCGCCAGATGCTTGAGGTTCGAGGCATCTGTTCGCGTTGCGCCGAAAAGTCCTCGGACTGAGCCTCTGGATTCCCTAACGCAGGCGGCGTTGGGCGCCGCCGTGAGCCATCTCGTGGCGGGGCGAGAGCTCGGACCCCGCGCAGCACTCATGGGCGCCGTCTGCGGTACCTTGCCCGACCTCGACGTCCTGGTGCGCTACGCGGACCCAGTCACCGCGATGACGGTGCACCGAAGTTGGTCGCACTCGTGGTTCTGGCTCACGCTCGCGACCCCGGTTGTATGGTTGCTGTTTCGGTTCTTGCCGGGCTTCCGGGGCGGCGGCTGGCCGATGCTGTTGGCCATCTGGCTCGCGTTTGTCACCCACCCGCTCCTCGACAGCATGACCATTTACGGCACGCAAGCGTTGCACCCGTTCAGTGATTATCCAATCAGCGTTGGGAGCGTGTTCATCATTGATCCGCTGTTCTCAGCGTCGCTCGCGATTGGGCTTGTGATGGCGCTGCGTCGACCGACCAGGCGCCGCCGTGTGCTGTCGGCGGCCTTAGCGTTTTGCGCGAGCTACCTGGTGTTGTCCGCGGGTGTACAGGCGCGTCTCGAGCGCGGTGCGCGGCTGGCGGCGCTGCCCGGGTCGAGCATGGTCAAAGCCACGCCGACGCCGTTCAACACCGCGCGCTGGCGGCTTTTGAGTCTGTCCGCCGAAGCGCACTGCGATCAGTTTGTTTACGCGTGGCAGCGCCCTGAGCCGGGGCGCTGGCGGTGTTATCCGCAACAACGCGAGTTTGATGTTGCGCTTGGCAACCACGCGCCTTACCAGCGAATGCGCTGGTTCACGCACGGCTGGTACGCGTTACGCCGTGATGGGAATGCGCTGGTGCTGACCGACCTGCGTATGGGTGTCGAGGGCTTCTACATTTTTCAGTTTGTGGTGGGGACGGTCGGCGATGACGGCGTCCGTCTGGTTGCGGCCCGCCAGCTCGCACCGGCACGACCCGAGCTTCGCGCTTTCGCACGGGCTTACCGGCACGCGCGCTGAGACAAGCGATCACGTACAATCCCGGGCTGTTTGTAGCGCCCAGCCAGGCACCCAATCCATGACCGACGCCCCGAGCGACGACGCGGCCGCGCCGCGCGATTTTATCCGCCAGATCATTGCCGATGAGCTCGCAGCCGAGCGACTGCCGCACGGGCTCGTAACGCGGTTTCCTCCGGAGCCGAATGGCTTTTTGCACATCGGTCACGCGTTGTCGATCTCGCTGAACTTCGGGGTCACAGATGAGAACGGTGGCCAGACCTACCTGCGCTTCGACGACACCAACCCTGCCAAGGAACGACAGGAGTTCGCAGACGCCATCGGCGACGATGTTCGCTGGCTGGGATACCACTGGAGCGCCGGGCTTACCCACGCCTCGGACTACTTTGAACGTCTCTACGAAGCTGCTGTGTCGCTCATCGAGCGCGGCGATGCCTACGTCGACAGCTTGAGCGCGGAGGACATCCGCGCCTACCGCGGAACGCTGACCGAGGCGGGCAAGGACAGTCCGCACCGCAGTCGCAGCGTTGACGACAACCTCGATCTGTTTACCCGCATGCGCGCGGGCGAATTCGGCGACGGCGAGCATGTGCTGCGCGCGAAGATCGACATGGCGTCGCCGAACATCAACCTGCGTGACCCGACGCTCTACCGCATTCGACACGCGTCCCACCAGCGCACGGGGGACGCCTGGCCGATCTACCCGATGTACGACTTTGCGCACACCCTCTGTGACATCTTTGAAGGGATTACGCACAGCCTGTGTACGCTTGAGTTCGCAGACCATCGGCCGCTCTACGAGTGGCTCGTTGAACGCATCCCGCACGAGTACCCGCCGCGTCAGATCGAGTTTTCGAGGCTGGCGGTGGCTTATATGGTCACGAGCAAACGGCGACTGTCGGCGCTGGTCGAGGAAGGTCACGTGTCGGGTTGGGACGATCCGCGCATGCCGACGCTGGCCGGCTTGCGCCGTCGCGGCTACCCGGCCGAGGCCTTGCGCCGGTTCTGCCACCAGGTGGGCATCACCAAGAAGGACAAGCTCATCGAGCTGGGGATGCTTGAGGCTGCCGTTCGCGACACCCTGGGTCGTGCGCCGCGTCGGCTCGCTGTCGTCGATCCGCTCAAGGTGACGCTATCCAACGTTTCGGACGGCGAGACAGAGTGGCTTGAGGCCAGCAACCATCCCAACGAGCCGGAGCAGGGCACCCGCAAGGTCCCGCTGACACGCACGGTGTGGATCGAGCGCGATGATTTTCTCGAGGAAGCACCGCGCAAGTTTTTCCGGCTCAAGCCTGGCGGTGAGGTGCGGTTGCGCTATGCCTACATCATTCGCTGTGACGAGGTTATCAAAGACGACGACGGCAACGTCGTTGAGCTCGTGTGCAGTGTCGACAGGGATACGCGCAGCGGTGGTGCCAGCGACCGCAAGGTCAAGGGCACGATCCACTGGGTGTCGGCGGAGCATGCGTTGCCCGCAACGGTGAATCTCTACGACCGTTTGTTCCGGGAGGCTGAGCCGGCCCGGCTCGAAGACTGGCAGGCGGCGATCAACCCGGACTCACTCACGGTGCGCCAGGGTTGGGTCGAACCGGCGCTGGCCGACGTCGCTGTGGGTGACGCCGTTCAGTTTGAGCGGCTCGGTTACTTCAGCCCCGATACGACCACAACGGACGACGCGATCGTATTCAATCGCGTCGTCACGTTGCGTGATTCGTGGGCCAAACTCGAGCGCGAAGCGCTCGCGGGCATCAACGCCGAGACGTGATGACGGGCCGTCGTCAGACTGCCAGCGGGTACTGCTCGACGTGGTGATCGGCGTTGCCGAACAGCGTGTCGATCATTGTCAGGCGCTTGAAGTAATGCGCGACGTCGAGCTCCCAAGTTACGCCCATGCCGCCGTGCAGCTGTACGGCTTCCTCGCCAAGCTTACGGCCTTCGGTGCCGATCTGAATCTTGAGCGCGTGAAGCGCAGCGTCCGCGCCCGCGTCCGCTTCTTCCGTCATAACGGCGTGAAGCAGCAGTGAACGGGTCTGCTCATAGATCATGAACATTTCGACCATGCGGTGTTGCAGCGCCTGGAAGCTCGCAATCGGCACGCCGAACTGGACGCGCTGTTTCGAGTATTCCAGCGTCTTGTAGTTGAGCACCTGCATGATGCCCACGGCTTCGGCGCAGACGGCGATTGTGGCGTCATCGATGACGGCTTTGAGCGTGGCGAAGCCTTCGCCCGCCGCACCCAGCAACTGGTCGGCACCGACGCGCACTTGCTCAAAATGAATCTCGGCAGCCTGACGGGCATCCACGGTTGGGTACGCCTTGCGCTTGATGCCGGCGCTGTTGGCGTCCACGACGAACAAGCTGATGCCGTTGGCATCCTGTCGTTCACCCGCAGTGCGGGCGCTGACGACCAAGGTATCCGCACTGCCGCCGTTGAGCACCACGGTTTTGTGGCCGTTGAGCACGTAGCCGTCACCATCAGCGGTCGCGGTTACGGCGACATCGTTGAGGTCATAGCGCGCTTGTGGCTCTGCGTAGGCGAGCGCGGCGAGTTTCTCGCCGCCGATGATGTCAGCAAGCCAGCTGGCCTTCTGGTCGTCGGTGGCCAGACGCTTGAGGACGCCACCCGCCATGATGATGCAGGGCAGGTAGGGCTCGACCACGAGCCCGCGACCAAATTGCTCCATGAGCAGCATCAGTTCGACGGCACCGCCATCGAGGCCGCCGTCTTCCTCAGAAAACGGCACGGCCGTCCAGCCGAGTTCGGCAAACTCACGCCACCGTTCCGCACTGAATCCTGCGTCTGTCGCTGCCGCTTCCTGGCGTGAGTCAAAGTCGTATTCGTCTTGGATGAAGCGAGCCACGCTGTCCTGCAGCATGCTCTGGTCTTCGGTAATCGAAAAATCCATGGTGTCGTCCTGGCGTCGTGGCTCGATCAGAGCCCGAGTACGTGTTTAGCGATGATGTTCTTCTGGATCTCGTTGGATCCGCCGTAAATCGACGCCTTGCGGTAGTTGAAGTAACGCAAAGACGTGGTCGGCTCGCTCGAGTCGACGACAACATCGTCTTCTGCCGCGTCGAGCGTGAACTGCTCCGGCACGTAGGGCAGGGCGTAATACCCGGCCGCTTCCATGTAGAGCGTGTCGAGACGCTGCTGCATCTCCGTACCCTTGATCTTCAGGATCGAACTCTCGGGACCCGGCGCCTTGCCTGTGGCGACGGCCGCCAGCGTGCGCAGGTCGGTGTATTCGAGCGCCTTCAAGGCAACCTCGGTGGCGACAAGCTTGCCGCGGAAGGTAGCCTGCTCCATGAGAGGCTTGGCGCCGTGCTGCGACGACGATGCCAGTTCCTTCAGCCGTGCGAGGCGGTACTTGGAACGCGCGACGCCCGCGATGTTCGTGCGTTCGTGCTGCAGCAGCACTTTGCCGTAGGTCCAGCCGCGGCCTTCTTCGCCGACAAGATTCTCTACGGGCACGCGCGCGTCTTCGAAGTGGACTTCGTTGACCTCATGGCCGCCCTCGATCGTGATGATCGGGCGAACGGTGATACCCGGAGTCGACATGTCAGCGAGGAGGAAGCTGATGCCCTCCTGGCGACGCGCCACATCGGTGTTGGTACGTGCCAGCAGGAAAATCCACTCGGCGTGCTGGCCCAACGTGGTCCAGGTCTTCGTGCCGTTAATCACATAGTGGTCGCCATCGCGAACCGCCATGGTCTTCAGTGAGGCGAGGTCGGAACCGGCACCGGGCTCTGAGTAGCCCTGGCACCACCAGACATTGCTTTCGAGAATGTCAGGGAGGAACCGCTGCTTTTGCTCCTCGGTACCGTAGGAGTAGATGACGGGGCCGACCATGTTGACGCCGAACGGTACGACATCGGGCGCATTGGCATTGGCCATTTCGATGGAAAACAGATACTTCTGGACCGGGCTCCAGCCCGTGCCGCCATACTCGACGGGCCAGTTCACACCCATGTAGCCGTGCTTAGCGAGAACCTTCTGCCAGCGGACGTGGTCGTCCTTGTCGAGCCGGATACCGCGGTTGACCTTCTCGCGAATGTCGTCCGGGTATTCGTTGGCAAAGAAGGCACGGATCTCATCGCGAAACGCGATTTCCTCGGGCGTGAAACTCAAATCCATAGTCGAGACTCCTGCGGTTCGACGGACCCGAAACCCCCCGGGCCGTTGGTTACCGCGCCGCGCGTTGGATCGATGTGCTCGATGCGTGGCGACGCAGGGTGCGCCCGAGTATAGTCACGGATGCTGCGCTGCACAACTGAGCGATCCTGCAGCGCAAACCGTTGCCTGCACGCAGATTTTACTTATGACGCGGCGCGACGATTTCGCCGCCAGAAACCGTATACTTAGTGAGCCCATGAGCACCGAACACCCCCTCACGCCGCGAAACTCTGATGCCGTTGGTCCGCGCGACCAGCTGGGTCGAGGTTTGCGTGATTTGAGGATTTCGGTGATCGACCGCTGCAACTTCCGCTGCCCCTACTGCATGCCGGAATCGCAGTACGGTGAGGATTACGAATTTCTGCGTCGAGAGCACCGCCTGAGCAACGAAGAAATCGTTCGCGTGGCGCGCATCGCTGTAGGGCTTGGCGTCACGAAGCTTCGGCTGACAGGCGGCGAGCCATTGCTGGTGAAGCGGCTGTCTGAGCTCGTCGCCGGTCTCGTGGCCATCGAAGGCGTCGAAGACCTCGCGCTGACCACCAACGGCATGCTGCTCGCAGACGCAGCACCCGGGCTCAAGGCGGCCGGTCTACATCGGCTAACGCTGAGCCTCGACAGCATCGACGAGGAGGTATTCGCCCGGCTGAGCGGCGGCCGTGGCGATCTGGCGCGCGTCCTCGACGGACTGCGGGTGGCCGAGGCGGCCGGCTTCGAGAGCATCAAGATCAACACGGTGGTGCAGCGAGGTGTAAACGACGACGGCGTGCTCGACGTGCTCGAGTACTTCCGCGGGTCGGGCCACGTCGTGCGGATGATTGAGTACATGGATGTCGGCAACCGCAATGGCTGGCGCCGCGACGAGGTGGTGCCGTCACGTGAACTACTCGATCGAATTGCAGAACGCTGGCCCGTGTCGCCCGTCGCCGAGAATTATCCGGGTGAGGTGGCGCGACGCTACCGCTACGACGACGGGGCAGGCGAGATCGGCTTCATTTCTTCGGTGACGATGCCGTTTTGTGGCGGTTGCCACCGTGCCCGGCTGGCCGCAGACGGCACGCTCTACACCTGTCTGTTTGCAACGCAGGGCACGCGCCTGCTCGAACCGATCCGACAGGGCGCCACCGACGCGGAGCTTGAGAGCATCGTGCGCCGGGTCTGGCTGGCGCGTGACGACCGCTACAGCGAGCGTCGTGCCGCGGAACGTCGCGCCGCAAGACCGCGCAAGGTCGAAATGTACCGGGTGGGTGGCTGAGCATGGCGGCAACGGGCGACAAGACGCTCACGCACGTTGATGACGCCGGCCAACCCACAATGGTGGATGTGTCAGACAAGGCCGTGACCGCACGCGAGGCGGTGGCTGAGAGCTTTGTCTGGCTGCCAGATGCGCTGCGTGAGTTGTTTGCTGACGGCGACTACAGCACCAAGAAGGGCCCCGTGTTCGCGACAGCCATCATTGCTGGCGTCATGGCGGCAAAACGCACGCACGAGTTGATTCCGTTTTGCCATCCGCTGGGGCTCACGGGATGCGATATCGACATGGCTATGGACGGAGCGGGTATCCGCATTCGCTGCCGCTGTCGGGTGCAACACCGCACGGGCGTTGAGATGGAAGCCCTGACGGGCGCCAGCGTTGCTGCGTTAACCGTCTACGACATGTGTAAGGCGCTCTCGCACGACATCGAAATTCGCGAGACGCGTTTGGTGGCCAAGACGGGTGGCAAATCGGATTTTGACCGTGGCTGAACGGCCGCTCATGGCGTTGCTGCTGGCGGGTGGCGAGAGCCGTCGCATGGGCAGCGACAAAGCCGCCATCGAAATCGAAGGGCAGACCATGCTGGCACGCACGGCGCGACTCGCGGCCGCGGTTGCTGAGTCGGTTTGGGTGTCGGTACGGGATTCGGCGGCGTCCGATGCACTGCGACGGCAGTGGCCAATGATTGAAGATGCGCCCGAGGGACAAGGTCCCCTGGCCGGTATCCTCGCAGCATTGCGACACCGTGACGACGCGGACTGGCTCGTGCTGGCCTGCGATTTACCGCGCCTAGATAGCGCCACGCTCGAAGCACTGCGAGACGCGGCTGCGAATCACCCCAATGCGCCCGCGATTGCGATGCGCAGTGAACGCGATGGCACACCGGAGCCACTGTGTGCGATCTGGCGGTCCTCAATGCGTGTGCGTATTGAGGCCCAACTTGCCGACGATCGCCGTTGTGCGCGTCGCTGCTTGCTTGATGTTGAGACCCCGCTCGTTGATGCGGTGACGCACGGCGCGCTGGCTAATATGAATGCTCCTGAAGACCTGGCGGCCTTGCTGGCCGAGGACGTCGCATGAAGACCATTAACGTTCGCTATTTCGCGCTATTTCGTGAGCGCGCCGGTCGTGACGCGGAAACTGTGGAAACCGCGGCGGACGATGCGTTGGCTTTGTTTCGGCAGCTGACCGACCGACACGGCACCGACGACCCTCGCGGGCACTGCAAGGTGGCCATCAATGACGTCATGGCCGACTGGGACAGCCCGGTCGCGGATGGTGATGAGGTCTTGTTGTTCCCGCCGGTGGCCGGCGGATGAGCGACGGCGAGGTCATGGCGATCAGCGCGACGCCCATCGACACGGCGGCGCTGCGCGCGTCCCTGTCCGACGTGCGCGCTGGCGCCATCGTCACGTTCGAAGGTTGGGTCCGAAATCTCAACGAAGGTCGCGACGTCGAAGCCCTCGAATACGAAGTCTACGCGCCGCTCGCGGTGACGGAGGGCGAGCGCATTATCGCTGAGGTGCAGCGCGACATCCCGATCATCGCCGCGCGCGCCGTACACCGGTCCGGTGAACTGGCGCTCGGTGATTGCGCCGTTTGGGTCGGCGTTGTGTCACCGCATCGCGACGAGGCGTTTCGGGCCTGCCGACGGATCATCGACGAGATCAAGGTGCGCCTTCCCATCTGGAAGAAAGAAAACTACTCAGACGGCGATTCAGGTTGGGTCAATTGTGAGCGTTGTGCGGCGCACGCCCACGGCTGAGTAATAGCGACTCGGCGCGCGCTAAGTCTTCGCGTGTGTCCACGTCCAGGGCGGCATGGGGGAGGTCGACCGTCACGACGTGATCGTCCGACGCCATGATGCGTCGCGCACCCTGATCACCGTCCAGTGCGGCGAGTGCCGCGAAACATCGTCTCGGGAACACGGCCGGTACACCGCGCACACCGTCGTACTCGGCGGCCACAATAGACTCAGGTTTGGCGTTCCACGCGCGCAACAAGGCGTCGATGTCTTCGGCCGACACGAGCACCTGGTCGGCCAAGCGCATGAGCACGGCATCGCAGTCCTTGCTCAATGCCGCGACACCCGCCGCGACACTCGTACCCTGGCCGCGTTGCCAGTTGGGGTTGATGACGAAGCCCACACTGGCTTCGCACGCAGCGTCAATGAGTGCGGCCTCTACGGCGCCAAAGACGGCCAGCCGTGTAGCGACGGCGGTGTCGCGCGTTAGCGCCACGGCACGTGCAATGAGTGTGTGGCCACCACACGCGGCGAGCAGCTTCTTGCCGCCGAACCGGCGGGAGGCGCCTGCGGCGAGTAACACATCTGCGATGCGCGGACTCACGCAGCCGCGCCGGCGATGGCCTGACTGACCGCCGCATGCAACGCGGGGTTGGCGCACACGAGCAGCGGCTCAGTACGTGCCGGATCAAAGTCCTCGAAATGGCGAAACGGTCGGCCATCGGGCTGGGTCGCGAAGCCGCCCGCCTGGGACACTGTAAATGCCGTGGCGCCGACGTCGAGCAAGGGCGTGGCGCCCATGAGGTAGCCGCCTATCTGGCCACCGAACACATTGTTCATGCAGTTTCTTGGGTCACCGGAGACGTAGCCACCCAGTGTGTCGTACACCGCGACGGCCTCGGGCAGCGATGCCAGCCAGTTGTCCGCTTTGTACACGGCAAGTGTCATGGAGGTGTTGTCGACGCGTAATGGTGCGCGTGCCTTGCCCGTCTGCTGGGAGAAGGCGCCCGTCTCAAGATCGGCGCCATAGAAGAGGCGCGGTACCGGCATGTAAGACAGCGTCGCTTCCACACGGCCCCTCCTAATCAGCGACATGATGATGTCGAAGTCATCGCCGCGCTCGCGATAGATGCGCGTGCCGTTGATGGGATCGAGTGCGAGCAGGTACTCCGCGTCCTGCGGAAAGTAGGGGGTGTGAAACGACGCGTCTCGCTCCTCGCCCCAGAAACCCCAGGTCGGGAATTCGGCGAGCGCGATCGCCTCGAGGTAATGCTGCACGCCGAGGTCGGCGTCCGTCACGACGCTGGTCCAGGCGTCACCCGATTTCTGTGGTCGGGACTCGATTCGATCACGAATCTCGAGCGCATAGCGCCCGGCTTGCTCAAGCGCGGGGATGAAGACGTCGAAGAAGCGTGTGCTGCTCACGCAAGGCTCCCGGTTCGGGTCGCGATTAGTAGTGTGGCGGGCGCTCGTCACCGTCGCCCGATGCCGAACCGCCTTCGATCAGGTCGGCGATACGCTGCATCAGCAACTCGGCCCGGCGCTCGACGGCCAGAATTTGTTGCTGCTGTGCGTCGATGGCATCGCGAAGCTCATTGAGCTCCTGCTCGTAGAATGCGATGCGGGTCTCGAGCGTCTCGATCTGTTCAGCGTCACTCACGTCAGTTCCTCCTGTTCTTGCCAGTATACTGGCGCCCCGGCTCTGCGCTGGAAGTTCCTTGCCGCACCGCTAAGCGAGCCTGCTCGTGTCCCTGATCCGTTTCGACAGTATCCGTATGACTTTCGGCGACCGCCCGGTTCTCGAGGACGCCTCGATGGCCATCGAGGCGGGCGAGCGTGTGTGCATCGTCGGGCGCAACGGCGCCGGTAAGTCGACAACGCTCAAGCTCATAGCGGGGCATCTGCAGCCCGACTCGGGTGAGATCATCCGCCAGGGTGACCTGACCATTGGCGAGTTGGGACAGGCGCTGCCCCCGGCGCTCGAGGTGTCAGCGCGGGACTATGTCGCGGGGGCTCTGGCGGAATTGCTCGAGCGCCGTGCGGCGTACGAGCGCGCGGCGGCGAACCTCGGCGAACAGGGAGATGTCGCGACACTGGACGCCTTGCAGGCCGAGCTTGATGCAGCAGGCGCCTGGACCATTGAGCAGCGCATCGACCGGACGGTCACCGACTTGGGCCTGCCTGCGGATGTGCCACTGTCTGGACTCTCGGGCGGTTGGCGTCGTCGGGTGGCGCTCGCGCGCGTGCTGGTCACAGCACCCGACGTGTTGCTGCTCGACGAGCCGACGAACCACCTGGATCTCGAGACGATCGAATGGCTCGAGCGCCGCATCCTGGGTTTCCAGGGCAGCGTTGTGTTCATCACCCATGACCGCGCATTTCTGCAGCGACTCGCCACGCGCATTGTCGATATTGATCGCGGGCAGCTCGTGAGCTGGCCTGGCGACTATGCGCGCTATTTGCGCTCGCGAGAAAAGGCCTGGGCGGAGGAGGCCGAACGTGACGCGCGTTTCGACAAGCGTCTCGCCGACGAGGAAGCCTGGATCCGGCAGGGCATCAAAGCCCGGCGAACGCGCAATGAAGGGCGTGTGCGTGCCCTGCACGCGATGCGTGACGAAGCTGCGGCAAGGCGCAAGCGACCGCAGGGCGCTCGCGTGCATATCGAGGGTGCCGATCCCTCGGGGCGCAAGGTCGTTCAACTTCACAACGTAAGCTACGGCTGGTCTGACGAGCCGCTTATTGAGGGGCTGACGCTTTCTATACGACGCGGCGAGCGCATCGGGCTCGTGGGCAACAACGGTGTCGGCAAGAGCACGTTGCTCAAGCTCATGCTCGGTGAACTGGAGCCCGACACGGGGACTGTGAAGCACGGTACCAACCTGGAAATCGGCTACTTTGACCAGATGCGTCGCCAGCTCGATGACTCAAAGACCATCGCAGAGGTCGTCGGCGATGGTGGCGATTACGTGACGCTGGGCGGGAAACCACGACATGTCGTTGGTTACCTGCGCGGGTTTCTGTTCTCGCCGCAGCGAATCCTGTCTCCGGTCTCGGCGCTTTCTGGCGGTGAGCGCAATCGTGTGGTGCTGGCCAAGCTGTTCACCCGGCCCGCTAACCTGCTCGTGCTCGATGAGCCAACCAATGATCTCGACATCGAGACGCTCGATGTGCTGGAGGCGAAGCTCAATGAGTATGACGGCACGCTCATTGTCGTGAGCCACGACCGGGAGTTTCTCGATAACGTCGTGACGAGCACGCTCGTGTTCGAGAAAGGCGGCCACATCGAGCGCTACGTGGGCAACTACTCGGACTGGCTGCGGCGCGGCCGCGAACTCGAGGCCCAGGCCGCACCAGCGAGTACCACGACTCGGGTGTCCGGCAATTCGGGGCGCGACCGTCGGCAGCAGAAAAAGCTGAGCTACAAGGACCAACGCGAGCTGGACGCCTTGCCGGGTCAAATTGACACCCTGACTGAGGCGCTCGACGTGCTGCGGGCCCGGGTCGCCGACCCGGGCTTCTATGAGCAGGATTACGACGCGGCGGTGGCGCCCGTGCTGGCCGAGGTAGCTAAGGCGGAAGCGGCCCTCGACTCGGCGACGGAGCGCTGGCTGGAACTCGAGTCGCTCAGGGAGTCGCTTGAGGCTGGCTGACAGTGGTGGCGGGGCGTCGAATCAGGCAGACTTCACAGGCTGTAAACACGTGAATCCGGGGGGATTTATGCAGGGCCTCATGATGGAGCGACAGCTCCTCATTTCGAGCATCGCTAAGCACGCGATGACCTTTCATCCCGACGCCACGATCGTCTCCGTGACAGCGGATAACCCGCGTCACGAGTACACCTACCGCGATTGCTTCGGCCGCGCCGCGCAGGCGGCGCAGGCGCTGTCCGCACTGGGCCTGAAGCGAGCCGACCGGGTCGCCACGCTGGCCTGGAACGACTACCGGCATATGGAGGCGTACTACGGCATCTCGGGCGCCGGGTTTGTCTGCCACACGATCAACCCGCGCCTGTTCCCGGAACAGCTCGTCTACATCATCAACCACGCCGAAGACCGCGTGCTGCTCGTCGACCCGATGTTCCTGCCGCTCATCGACAAGATCCGCGACCAGACGCCGACGCTGGAACACGTGATTGTGATGGGCGGGCCGGACAGCGTGCCCGAGGGCAGCGACGCCATCGACTACGAGACGTTCATTTCGGGTCACAGCGGCGACTACGACTGGCCCGAATTCGACGAGAACACGGCCGCGGCGCTCTGCTACACCTCGGGAACGACGGGTAATCCGAAAGGGGTGCTTTACTCGCATCGCTCTACGGTGCTGCACGCCATGGCGGGTCTTCAGCCTGACATCCTGGACATCTCGCGGCGCGATTGTGTGCTGCCCGTGGTGCCGCTGTTCCACGTCAACGCCTGGGGCATCCCGTACAGCTGCCCGATGGTGGGTGCGAAAATCGTGATGCCGGGCCCGAAGATGGGCGACGGCGAAACGCTCTACAAGCTATTGTCGGGCGAGGCGGTGACGCTTGCGCTCGGCGTGCCAACGGTGTGGTTGGCGTTGCTCGACTACTGCGAAACCGCCGGCGTGCGACTCGACACGCTGGAGCGCACGCTCGTCGGGGGTGCCGCGGTGCCTGCCTCGATGATCGAAGCCTTCCGCGACCAGCACGATGTCGTGCTGCAGCAGGGTTGGGGCATGACGGAGATGAGTCCGCTAGGCACCGTCAACAAGCTGTTGCCCAAGCACGATGATCTCTCGGACGACGATCGCGTCAGGATTCAGACCAAAGCGGGTCGTGGCATCTTTGGTGTCGAGATGAAGATCGTTGCCGATGATGGGTCCGAGCAGCCCTGGGACGGCGAGGCCTATGGCGCGTTGCGCGTTCGCGGCCCTTGGATTTGCAGCGCCTATTACCGCCGTGAAGACGAAACGGGCGATACCCACGACGCCGACGGCTGGTTCGACACTGGCGATGTGGCCACGATCGATCCAGACGGTTTCATGGCGATCACGGACCGCACGAAAGACGTCATCAAATCGGGTGGTGAGTGGATCAGCTCCATTGACCTTGAGAACACGGCCGTGGGCCATCCCGATGTGGCGGAGGCCGCGGTAATTGGTATCGCCCATCCGAAGTGGACGGAACGTCCGCTCATGATTGTGGTGCCGAAGCCCGGCGTGACGCTGTCGCGCGACGACATCCTGGGTTACCTCGACGGCAAAATCGCGAAGTGGTGGACACCGGACGATGTCGTGTTCGTCGAGGAGCTGCCGCACACGGCAACTGGCAAGATCAAGAAGACCACGCTGCGCGAGCAGTTTTCTGAGTATCAGCTTCCGGAGACCGGTTCGTGACCACAACTGCCACCACAGGCGCTGAAAAAATTCACGCCTTGCCGATCTGGCTGCTTGTTCTGGGTGCGCTGGCCGCAGGCAGCGGCAGCTGGTGCTTCATCGCGCGACCACCCAATCCTGCAGGCGGTGCCGTTTTGTTGGCCACCGCCGCCGTGTTGCTGGGTGCCGCAGTGATCGCGCTACGCAGCCTGGCTGCGCGTGACCGTGCGGCGGTGTCGTCATGAACGGCGAGGGACGTCTGCACCAACGCTTCGCCATCGTTACCGGCGCCGGCGAGGGCATTGGCGAGGCGACGGCACGACTGCTGGCACAAGAGGGCGCGACAGTGTTGGCCGTGGATGCCGCCGACACGGGTATCGCCTCTATGTTCAAGAGGATGACCAATGTACACAGTGCCGCGATAGATGCCGCCGACGCGGGTGCCCCTGAAGCCCTCGCGGAATTGGCAGACACACACCTCGATGGCCTCGATATTTTCGTCTGGGTCGGGCCCGAGGCGCCGGCGCCCACTATGGCTGGTGCCGATGACGCGCGCTGGGACCGCACCTTTGCCCTGAGCCTGCGGCCGGCGTACCGGCTCACGCATGCGCTGCTGCCTCGGCTGCGTAAGAGTCCGGGTGGGCGCGTGATCAATGTCGGTTCCGTCTATTCGTCGCGGGGTGCGGCGGGTTTGGCGGCGTACACGGCGGCCCAACACGGGCTCATGGGGCTGACCCGTGCGCTTGCGGCCGAAGTGGGCCGCGACGGCATCACGGTCAATTGCATTGTGCCCGGCGCCATCATGACGGAGGCGACGCGTGAGGCGTTTCGCCGCGATACGGGGATGCGTGATTACTGGATTCGCAAGGCCGCCGTTGGCCGGCTTGGTGAGGCACTCGACGTCGCCAAGGCCGCTTTGTTCCTCGCGTCCGATGACGCTGCTTTCATAACCGGTACGGGGCTGCACGTTGACGGCGGCGCCATTCAGTCCGCATGAATGATGCAACGACAGAGCGCTTTGAGCGCTTCAGCGATTTCTACCCGTACTACCTCGCGGAGCACGCCGATCCGCGCTGTCGTGTGATGCACTTTGTTGGCAGCACTGGCGTGATCGGCGTGGTTGTTGCCGCGATTGTGACGGGCAATGCCTGGTGGTTGTTGGCGATGCCGCTCGTCGGCTACGGGTTTGCTTGGCTCGGCCACTTTGTCTTCGAGAAGAACAAGCCGGCCACGTTTCAGTACCCGCTCTACAGTCTCGCCGGCGACTGGGTCATGTACACCGACATTCTGCGCGGTCGGATTTCGCTCGTCCGCTAGCTGCCTACCTGGGCCTTGATGGCCTCGCTGAGCGCGCGAATGCGCTTAGCGTTGGCGCCCAGATCTGAAGTGCCGACGCGAGACTTGGAGCGAATGTCGAGGCGGGTACCGTTCGCGATAGCCGTGGCCCGCACGACCACGTCGTCCTTGTAGCCGTACCAAAACGTCACGTCGGTTCCCTCAAGCAGGTTCTTGCCCGGCTGCGCCACGATGGCCTCGAGGCCGATGCTGCGCGCGGCAGCCTCGGCTGCCTCGAGTGCGTCTGCGGGCAATACGCCTGGCAGATCCAGGGGCTGAATGTCGGGGTAGGCTTCCGCCTGTTGCTTCGCCGCTTCCTCGCCCGCGTATTCGGGCGGGTTGGCGGCACCGTCGCGCGCGCCCAGCAGGGCATCGAACTGCGGCGGGTTGACTGTATCGGTCGTGATGTCATGAATCGGCGGCACGCTCTTGGCGGTCAGGTAGACGCTCACAAGCTGTGCGACGATGCCGCCGGATAACACCAACGCGATGATTGCTTTGGGCATACGGCCGTCGGCGCCTTTTCCGATCAGGCCGATAATCAGCATGAATACGGCGAATACCGCGATCAGCGCGGCCGCCATGACAATGCGGAAGGAGAGGCTTAGCGGCAGCACGCCAAAACGGTAGCCGGGCCCGGACAGAATCACGAACGCAACGGCGATAAAGGTGGCGAGGATACCGAGACCGACAAGTCGGGTAGGCCAGCGTCGTTCGCTCATGAGGGTGCTCCGTCGGGAAAGGCGCGGATCATACCGGAGAGTCGCGGGCGTGGTCTAATACGCCACCCAGAGCTTTGTCGAGGAAGCCCGCATGGACCCGGTCCTTGCCGATCTGCAACACCTGCTCACGCTCGAGCGCATCGAGGACAACATCTTTCGCGGAGAGAGCCGCGATATCGGCAGTGCGCAGGTTTTCGGTGGTCAGGTTGTGGGCCAGGCGCTGTCGGCCGCGCAGCAGACGGTCGACGACCGCGCCGCGCATTCGCTCCACGCCTATTTCCTGCGCCGTGGCGACATGGACGCCCCCATCGTCTACGAGGTCGACCGTCAGCGCGACGGGCGCAGTTTCTCCGTGCGCCGTGTTGTGGCGGTTCAGCACGGCCGACCCATTTTGAATATGGCGTGCTCATTTCAGGTGCCCGAAGAGGGCGTCGAGCACCAGTTCGACATGCCCGACGTGCCGGACCCCGAGTCGCTTACCGATTCGCGCGGATTGGCGCGTGAGGAAGCCGAACAGGTCCCGGCCAAGATGCGCCGTTTCATGACGGAGGCGCGGCCCTTTGAGTTTCGCCACGTCGAGCGGCCCGCGTTCATGGACAATGAACCGCGGCCGCCTCACAAGCACGTCTGGGTTAAAGCGGTGGATCGATTGCCCGATTCCCCGGACCTGCATCGTTCGATGTTGGCCTACGTGTCCGACTACGAGTTGCTCGGCACGAGTTCGCTGCCGCACGGTTTGCCCTACGGCCTGGGCCGCGTGCAGATGGCGAGCCTCGATCACGCACTCTGGTTTCACCGCCAGCCACGCGTCGACGAGTGGTTTCTGTACGTGCTCGATAGCCCGGCTTCGACCGGCGGGCGAGGCTTTGCACGCGGGCGAATCTACACGCGCGAAGGCGTGCTGGTCGCATCAACGGCGCAGGAAGGGGTGATCCGCGTCTGGGATACGCCGCGCGAGCCGCCCAGCAAGCCGGGCAATCAGCGCTAGCCCAGCGGTTCGAGCCCGTCGCGAAAGCGGTGCGCATTGGCGACGTAGTGCGCGGCACTGGCAGCCAACGCCTCGCGTTCGGGTTCGGTCAGCTCGCGCACGACCTTGGCGGGCGCCCCCATGAGTAACACGCCGTCGGGGAATTGCTTGCCCTCGGTGACGAGCGCGTGCGCGCCCACGAGTGACTGCTTGCCGATGACGGCGTGATTCAGGACTGTGGCACCGATGCCGATAAGGCTGCCGTCACCGATGGTGCAGCCATGCAGCATGGCCTGGTGGCCGACGGTCACGTCGCTGCCTACGTTGAGTTGAATGGCCACGTCCGTGTGCAGCACCGACTGGTCCTGGATATTGCTGCGCTCGCCAATCGTGATGCGGTCGACATCGCCACGGACGACCGTGCCGAACCAGACGGACGCGTCGGCCTTCAGTGTCACGTCGCCGATGACATGAGCATTGGGCGCCACCCATTGCCCCTGGCCCTCGAAGACGGGCCGTTTGCCGTCGAGCGCGTAGATCACTTGGCCTTGCCCTGATTGGCGACGGCTGCTGCCGCTTTCGCCACGGCTTCGGGGTCTCCCAGGAATTCGCGGGACAGCGGATTCAGATCGTCGTCGAGCGTGTAGGCCATGGGAACGCCTGTGGGGATGTTGAAGCCCGTGATGTCTTCGTTCGAGACGCCGTCGAGCATCTTCACCAGCGCGCGCAGACTGTTGCCGTGCGCCGCGATGAGGACGTCCTTGCCTGCCGTCAGTGCGGGCGCGATCTGCGCGTCCCAGTAGGGTTCGACACGATCCAGCGTGGTCTTAAGGGATTCACTGGCGGGGAGCCCCTCGATACCTGCGTAGCGCGCATCGTGTTTCGGGTGGCGCTCGTCGTCCTCCTCGAGCACCGGCGGCGGTGTGTCGTAGCTGCGGCGCCAGATGTGCACTTGCTCGTCGCCGTACTTGGCCGCCGTCTCGGCCTTGTTGAGGCCCTGCAGTGCGCCGTAATGACGTTCGTTGAGCTCCCAGGCCCGCGTCACCGGGATCCATATGAGATCCATCTCGTCGAGCACGAGCCAGAGCGTGCGGATCGCGCGTTTGAGTACCGAGGTGTAGGCGATATCAAACTTGAAGCCCTGGTCGCGCAGAGTGCGACCCGCTTCACGCGCCTCAGTAATGCCTGTGTCGGTAAGGTCGACGTCCGTCCAGCCTGTAAACAGGTTCTTCCGGTTCCAATCGCTTTGCCCGTGTCGGCACAAGACCAGTCTGCCCGCCATGATGTCTCCCTATTGGCTCGTGACGATGTAATTGCCGCGCTGCGCATCGTAATCGAGCGACAGCAGTTTCTGTTTTTCCGCGGCCTTCAACAGGTCCGCAAAACTTTTGAAGTCGTAGTAGCTTTCCGTGAAGCCCGGATGCACGCGTCGCAAGGTCTGCTTCACGAGCGACCCCCACAGTGGGTCGTAGTCGCCCTCCAGCGAGCGCACGATCTCGACGGTCATGTCGATGGCTTCCTGCGACTTGGAGCGACGCGTGGTCTTTTTCTTTTTCTTCTTGCTGCGACTGGCCTCGCGTGCCAGGTCATCGTAGTAGATGAACTCGTCGCATTGATTGATCAGCAGATCGGAGGTCGAGCTCTTGATGCCGCAGCCGATGACGCGCTTGTTGTTTTCCTTGAGCTTGGCCGCAAGCGGCGAAAAATCGCTGTCGCCCGAGATCAGCGCGAAGGCGTCAATGTGTTGCTTGGCGTAACAGAGGTCGAGCGCGTCAACGACCATGCGGATGTCGGCCGAGTTCTTGCCGCTGACCTTCGTTTGCGGAATGTCGATGAGCTCAACGCCTTGCTCGTGAAATGCGCGCACAAAGCTCTGGTAGCGGCTCCAGTCGGAGTAGGCACGCTTGTAGACCAGGCGGCCTTTCTGAAGCAGTCGGCGCAGCACAAGGTCGATGTGAAACTCACCGCCCGCAGTATCTTTGGCGCCCAGCGCCAGGTTTTCGAAGTCGATGAAGACGGCGATCAGCTGTTCGTCGGCCATGTCGGCTAGTCCTCTTCGGTGAGCTGCGTGAATTCGTCGACAGCAACCGTCAGCGTCGCGAAATCCGGATTCGCATTCTCGCGCATTTGTTCAACAAGCTGCAGCATGCGCTCAAAGCCCGTGGCGTCCGAGGCCACGAGGTCTTCGATTGATGCCTCTTTCGCTTCGCATTGGTTCAGCGAGTGTACGCGGCTCGTGAGGTCGCGCTGCGCACGCATGGCGCTGTCGCGCAATGTGCCGCGTGCGCGCGACTGCCAGCGGCCGTCGACAGCCAGCTCGTCGATGGATTGGCGCAGCCAGTCGAGCTGTAGACGCTTGCCAAGGCCGAAGTAAACGGCGGCGATGGTGTGGGTGTCGCATTGGCGCTGTTCGGCGAGGCGCACGATCTCGAGCGCGTCGGTGATGTAGGTCAGCGCGCTGACGCGTGCCGCGAGCTGGGTCGGCACGCCCATCCGCGTGTGTTGCTGGTGCAAGGCCTTGAGTCGATCCTGGCCATGCTGCGACATGAGCTCAGGCAGGTCTTTGAGTACACGCTGCAGCGGGGCTTGCAGGGTTTCCACCAGGTCGTGGGGAAACTCAGCGTCGTACGTCCGCAGCAACCAGTAGCAGGCGTGGCGCAGCTTGCGCGCCACCTCGAACATCATGGAGTACTGAATATCTGTGGGGATCCGCGTATCGAGTCGTTCGATATCCGCCCAGATGGCGCGGGCACCCGTGAGGTCGCGCGCGATCTCGTAAGACTGTGCGACACAGTTGATCGAATACCCCGTGTCTTGCTCCGCGCGAATCGGGAATACCGGACCCATACGATTGACGATGCTGTTCGTCAGCAGCGTGGTGATGATCTCGCGGCCCAGCTGGTGGTCGCCAATGAGCGCGCCGTAACGACGCTGCAGGGCTTTCGGGAAGTAGCGTTTGAGCTCTTCGATGTGCGCCGGCTTGAGTTCACTGGGCGACTCAGAGAGTCGGCGGTACAGGTCGAGTTTGGCGTAGCTCAGAATGACCGAAATCTCGGGGCGCGTGAGTCCTTTCCCATTGCGCTTGCGTTCGTCGCAAGCCTCGTTGTCGGGCAGATGCTCGAGTGCGCGGTTCAGCAGGTTGGACCGCTCGAGTGACTCAATGAGCAAACGGTGTTCCGGGAACCGCGACACTGCGCGCGCTTCCATCATGCTGATCGCCTGCGTTTGCAGGTAGTTGTTGCGTAGTACGAGCTTGGCGACATCGTCCGTCATGTCCGCGAGCAGCTTGTTGCGCGCCGCATTGCGCAAGCCGCGCTCCTCGGCTACGAGCCTCAGAAGGATCTTGATGTTGACCTCTCGGTCCGAGCTGTCGACGCCGGCCGAGTTGTCAATGAAGTCCGTGTTGATGCGTCCATTGGCTTGCGCGTATTCGACGCGGGCGAGTTGGGTGAGTCCGAGGTTGCCGCCTTCGCCGATGACTTTGCAGCGCAGTGCTTTCGCGTCGACACGCAGGGCATCGTTGTGCCGGTCACCAACATCCGCATCGGATTCGCTGGTGGCCTTGACGTAAGTGCCGATGCCGCCGTTCCAGAGCAGGTCTACGGGCATCTTCAAGATGGCGCTGATGAGCGCCGGTGCGCTGAGCGACTGTTCATCCGTATCAAGCAGACGCTGCATTTCGGGCGACAGCGGAATCGATTTGGCGTCGCGCGAGAACACGCCACCGCCTTTTGAAATCAGTCGGGTGTCGTAATCGGTCCACCCCGAGCGCGGCAGTGCGAACAGACGTTGACGCTCAGCGAAGCTGGCTGCGGCGTCGGGGTCGGGGTCAATGAATATGTGTAAATGGTTGAAAGCCGCCTGCAGGCGCAAGGTCTCCGACAGCAACATGCCGTTACCGAAGACGTCGCCGGACATATCGCCGATGCCAGCGACGGTGAAGGGGTCTTGCTGGGTGTCGACGCCCATCTCACGGAAGTGCCGCTTGACCGCCTCCCAGGCGCCGCGTGCCGTGATGCCCATGACCTTGTGGTCGTAGCCGGCTGAACCGCCTGAAGCGAAGGCATCCCCCAACCAAAAGTCGCGACCGACCGCGATCGCATTGGCGGTGTCAGAAAAGCGCGCCGTGCCTTTGTCGGCGGCGACGACCAGGTAAGGGTCGGGACCGTCATTGGCAACGAGTTGCGCCGGTCGCTGCGCTTCGCCGTCGACGAGGTTGTCGGTCAGTGAGAGCAGGGCGTCCACAAACAGTTGGTAACACGCGGTCACCTCGGCACCGATCGCGTCACGGTCGCCCGTGGGCAGTTGTTTCGGGAAGAAGCCGCCTTTCGCCCCCGTCGGCACGATAACGGTGTTCTTGACCGTTTGGGCTTTCATAAGCCCCAGGACTTCGGTGCGGAAATCCTCGCGCCGGTCCGACCAGCGCAGGCCGCCGCGCGCCACGTCGCCGGCACGCAGGTGCACACCCTCGACGCGCGGTGAGTACACAAAGATCTCATGCATCGGGCGCGGCAACGGGGCCTCGTCGATCGACTCGGTGGCCAGCTTGAAGGCGATCGTCGGCGCGGGCTGCCCCACGAGATCGCGCCAGTAGAAATTGCAACGTCGTGTCGCCTGCATCGTGTTGAGCATCGCGCGCAGCGCCCGGTCGGCATCGAGGCTGTCGGCGTCGCGCACGGCTGCCTCTACCGCGCGTAGCCGCTCGATACGCGCACCCGCGACCGCGTCGGAGCTCGGGTCGAATCGCGATTCGAACCAGCTGACTAGCGCGCTTGCGAAGTCGCTGTGGTCCGCGAGTATGTCCTCGAGATAGCTTTGGCTGAACGGCAGCCCAAGTTGCAGCAGGTACTTGGCGTACGCGCGAATGAGCGCGACGTTTCGGCTGTCGAGTCCCGCCGAAAGAATCAGCCGGTTGAAGCCGTCGGCTTCGGCGTGGCCTTGCAGCTGCGTGGCGAATCCGATGGCGAGCTTGTGCACGACGGCGCGAAGCTCCGCCGCGGACTTGTCGACGATCGGCATGACCTCAAAGTCCTGGATCCAGGTTGGACTGGCATCGGTCCGCAGGTGATAGGGCCGCTCGTTGATCACGCGCAGGCCCAGGTTTTCGAGCAAGGGCAGGGCATCGGACAAGGCGATGGGGTCGTCAAAGCGGAAGACCCGGAACCGGATGCCCGCAACGGGTCCGCGGGGATCGATGTGCAGGTCGAACGCTTTGAGCGAACTCGCGTCGCCTGTGAGCAGCGTGTCCAGGCGTTGAATGTCGTGACAGGCCTGCTGCGCGTCGTGGTCTTCCTCGTAGGCGAGCGGGAAGATGTCGCCATAGGTGTCGAACAGATCGGCACCACGTTCCTCGCCGAAGTTGTCGGCCAGGGCGGCTCGCAGCCGGTCGCGCCAGGTGACGACCGCATCGGCAATGGTCGCCTCGATTTGTCGAATCGAAATGTGCGGTTTCTTGCGGCCGTCCGCGTAGACGAGCAGGTGGACGCGGGCCAGCGTCGCTTCGGACACCTGGGCCGTCGACTCCACGGTGTTGCCGTTGAGTGCAGCAAGCAGAATCTGCTCGGTCTTCTGGCGAACTTCGGTGTTGTACTTCTCACGAGGCACGAACACGAGGCAAGAATAGAAGCGGTGGAACGGGTCCCGTCGCAAAAACAATTTGACGCGACGCCGGTCCTGCAGGTTCAGGATGCCCGTGGTCGTGCGCAGCAAGTCAGAGATGGTTGCCTGGAAGAGTTCGTCGCGCGGGTAGTTGCTCAAAATGTGGAGGAGCGCTTTGCCGCGGTGACCTGTGGGGTCGAGACCAGCGCGATCCAGTATGCGATCGACTTTGCCGCGTACGAGCGGAATCGACGCAGGGTGTTCGCTGTAAGCCTGTGAGGTCAGCAGGCCAATAAAGCGACGCTCGCCATTGGGCTTGCCGTCGCGACCGTAGGTCTTGATACCGACGTAGTCGAGGTTGCTGTCGCGGTGCACGGTCGCGCGAGAGTTGGCCTTGGTCAGCAGTACGATATCGGGCGAACGCCGGAAGCGCTCCATTGGCGTGGTGACTTCATGTGCGCGACCGCGCCGGCCGGGAATGCGTTTGACGCCCAGTGCGGAGCGGCCCACGGGTCGCAGTTTCTGCGCCTCGCCACTGTCGTCGATTCGGTACTCGCGGTAGCCGAGGTAGGTGAACTTGTCATCGTTGAGCCAGCGCAAGAGCTCGATAGTCTCCTCGCGCAGCGCCGTGTTAGCCGGTTTGACGCGTTCCACCTCGGCGATGGCGGCGGCCATCTTGGCACGCATCTTGGTCCAGTCCGCGACGGCGGCGCGGATGTCGCCGAGCGTGCGCTCCAAAGCATCGCGCATCGCGTCGAGTCGTTCAGGTCGGCTCTCGCGGCGGATATCGAAGCGAATGAAGGACTCGATGTGGCCCGCCTGGGCGCGGCGGGTCATCACGTCCTGCAGTGAACCCTTGGCCGTGCGGCGCACTCGAATGAGCGGGTGAATCGTCAGTTGTATGTCGCAGCCGATCCGTCCAAGCGCCATGCTCAGCGAGTCGACGAGGAACGGCATGTTCTCGTGTACGAGCTCGATGACGGTGTGCGCGGATTCCCAGCCATGGGAGCTGAGCGTTGGATTGTAGATTCTTAGCGCATGTTCGCCGGGGGCCAGCCGCCTCGCATGGCTGGCGTGTGCGAGTGCCGCATTGGCCAACAATGCCGGGTCGTCGTCGGCAATGTCGTCGACGGCGACATTCCTGAAGTACTCAGCGCAGAATCGGCGAAACTGGTCCGGATTCTTGAAAGGTGCGTGTTTGTCAGCGGCGCGACTGATCGCCTCGATCAGCGCTTCCTGTTTATCGGTATTGCGGCGCTTGGGCGCTGGCATGAGCCTCTCCGCGGCAGACGCTGTCCCGTATGCGTCGCCGCTGTCGTGCGGACGGCGCGAGTATACATCAGCTCGTCGGTTGCGGGGTCTCCGCGGATTGCTGCGAGGACCGTGACACGTGGCATTGCGCCTGCGCCGTGCACTGCTAAGCTCGTCGGTTTTCAGACCCCCGTGGAGGGCCAGCGCAATGACCAGGCGCGAAATGGAAGCGGGTATCGTCACAGACCTCGCTCGACGACAAAATTACTCGGCGTATCTGCAGCTCGAGAGGCTGCTCGACTGCCAGCAGCCGCTCAGTGATCCGGCGCACCACGATGAGATGTTATTCATCATCCAGCACCAGGTCGCCGAGCTCTGGATGAAGCTTGTGGCGCACGAAATAGAGGCGGCCATGCGGATGCTCGAAGCCGACCGACCGGGTAAGGCCGTGAAGCACCTGGCGCGTGTCAAGGAGGTCCAGAAACAGCTTTACGCGCAGTGGAGCGTGCTGGAGACCATGACGCCCAGCGAGTACGCAGAATTCCGAAGCGTGTTTGGACGCGCGTCCGGGTTCCAGTCGCCGCAGTACCGACACCTCGAGGTGCTTCTGGGGCAACGCAACCGACGCATGCTGGCCGTGTACGAGCATCTGCCCGAGTGGCATGCGCGCCTCACTGACGCCATCGAGTCACCCGGACTCTACGATGTGTTCCTGCGATATTTGGCGCGGCAGGGGCACGCGATGCCGGCGCACGCGTTGGAGCGAGACTTTACCGATACGCGCGAAGTCGATGCCGACGTGGTGGCCGTGTTGCGCGTCATCTACGAGGACCCACAGACGCACTGGGACCTTTACGAGATGTGCGAGGCGCTCGTTGATATCGCGAACAATTTCCAGTTCTGGCGTTTCCGCCACATGAAAACCGTGGAACGCATTATCGGTCACCAGATGGGCAGTGGCGGCTCCACGGGTGTGTCGTTCCTGCGTCGCGCCATCGAACAGGAGTTCTTCGAGGAACTGATCGCCGTGCGCACGGAAATCCACCGCGACACGCTGGGCCGCGAGGACTGATTACCGTCAGACGCGCGGTGCCCCGATCAAGTGGGTCCGCGCGAGCATCCGCTCAAGCAGCGTGTTGAGTGTTTCGATCTCTTCTTCACTGAAGCCTTCGAGCAGGTCCGCCTCCATGCGGATCGCGAGCGGTGCGACCTGATCATAGACGGCGCGGCCTTCATCGGAGAGGTGCAGGATGGAGCGGCGCCGATCCTGGTCGGCAAAATCGCGCGTAATCCGCCCGGACTTGAGCAGACGCGCGACGGCGCGCGACACAGCCACCTTGTCCATCAGCGTCTTCTCTGAGACCTGCGCGGCCGACATACCCGGTGTGCGCGCAATGACGGCCATAACGCGCCACTCCGGAATCGTCAGGTCAAACCGCTCGTGATAGGCCGACGCGATCGTGCCACTGACCGTGTTGGACAGGATCGAGAGGCGGTAGGGCAAGAAATTCTCGAGCGCCAGCGTCGGGTGATCGTCGTCCCCGGTACCCGTGTCGCGTTGCGTCATTGCTGTGCTCCTGCAGCTGCCCCGACCCTAGTATGCCACCGCCGGCGCGGCGCCGGGTTTCAGGGTCGGTGGGGGCTCGCATGGTAGGCCGCTGTCTGCATTTCCGTGAGCCGGCTGCGCGTGCGCTCGAACTCGAACTCGAGCCGCTGTCCCACGTAGAGCGCATCGACGGGAACCGCGGCGGCGACAATGAAGTTGACGCGACGATCGTAGAATTCGTCGACGAGTGCGATAAAGCGTCGTGCTGCGTTGTCGTCACTGCCATCCATTTGCGGCACGCCCGAGAGCAGCACGCTGTGCAGGCGTCGCGCGAGCTCTATGTAGTCGTTTTGGCTGCGGGGGCCGCGGCACAACACGTCGAAGTCGAACCATCCCACGCCCGCGGCCTTCGCGCGCAGCGGCAGGGGCCGACCAGCAATCTGGATGGTGTCCGGTTCTGGCGTCGCCTGGTCTGTAAGCGCCGTGAAGGCATCGTGAAGTGCCCGCGCCGCGTCATCGTCGTCGGGCGTGAGATAACACGCCGCGCGTTCGAGGACACGTAGCCGGTAGTCCACGCCGCCGTCGACCTGGACGACATCGCAATGCGTTTCAAGGTGGGCGATTGCCGGGAGAAACCGCGAGCGCTGCAGGCCGTCCCGGTAGAGCTCGGCGGGTGGTGCATTCGACGTCGCGACGAGCACGACGCCGCGCGCCGTCAGGTGTTGCAACAGCCGGCCGAGGATCATGGCGTCGGCGATGTCCGACACGAAGAACTCATCAAAGCACAGCACCTCGGCCTCTGCGGCGATGCCGTCGGCGACGTCGGCGAGTGGGTCTTCGCGATTGTCGAGCGACTTTAGCGCCGAGTGGACGTCGTACATGAAGCGGTGAAAATGGCTGCGCTTGGCGGAGACAGGCGGCAACGCCGCGTGGAACAGGTCCATCAGAAACGTTTTGCCGCGACCAACGCCACCCCAGAGGTAGAGGCCTTGCGGTGCGGGTCGGTCGGGCGAGGGCCGCCACCAACGGCGCCGCTCGCGTGCGAGGTGGCGCGCCATGAGCGCTTCGCGCAGTGACTCGAGCGGGTCGAGCGTCGCCCGTTGCACGGCGTCGTCGCACCAGCCTTCACGGGCGAGGTGCGCGTCGTAACGCGCGTGCAGATTGTCGGGTTGCGCGGGCGCGTCGTCCAAGCGCGTGTCTCCGGTTCAATTCTGGCGCGCAGTGTAGCGTGCGTTGGCGGCCTGTGGGTGTCTTGTTGCAGTGCAGCGAAACGGCCCCTTTGCTAGACTGGCGCGCCGTTGCCCCACGCCGGGGCACACGTTGTGTAGCGCCTACGGAGACAGCATGACCACAGAACGCGAGTCGATGGAGTTTGATGTCGTAATCGTCGGTGGCGGGCCGGCCGGGCTTGCAGCCGCCTGCCAGCTGCAAAAGCGGGCCAACGAAAGCGGCCAGGAACTTTCTGTGGTTGTGGTTGAGAAGGGCGCGGAGTTTGGTGCCCACATTCTGTCGGGCAACGTGTTCGAACCGCGTGCACTTGAAGAGCTGTTTCCGGATTGGAAGGCGATGGGTGCGCCGCTCGAAACCGCGGTAACCCGAGACGAGATTCTCTACATGACGGGCGAGAACAAGGCACGCAAGGTGCCTGCCATGTTCATCCCGCGGCCCATGCACAACGAGGGCAACTACATCATCAGCCTGGGCAAGCTCGTGCAGTGGATGGCCGAGCAGGCGGAGGAAATGGGCGTGATGCTGTTTCCCGGCTATGCGGCCTCCGAGGTCCTGTACGACGATGATGGCCGTGTTCGGGGTGTCGCAACGGGTGACATGGGTATCGGCAAGGACCATCAGCCCAAGGCAAACCACGAGCCCGGTTACGAGCTACTCGGCAAGCAGACGATTTTCGCCGAGGGCTGTCGCGGCAGCCTGGGCAAACACCTCATCAGCAAGTTCAACCTCGACGCGGATAGCGACCCGCAGCACTACGGCATCGGGCTCAAGGAAGTCTGGGAGATCGACCCCGAACTGCATGAACCAGGCCTCGTCGTCCATTCGCTAGGCTGGCCCCTGCCGAAAGACACCGAGGGTGGCGGGTTTCTCTACCACGCCGCGAACAACCAAGTGTTCCTCGGCTACATCATCGCGCTTGACTATAAGAACCCGCACCTCTACCCGTTCGAGGAATTCCAGCGCTGGAAATTGCACTCGGGTATTCGCAAGTACCTCGAGGGTGGTCGGCGTGTGTCCTATGGTGCGCGCGCGGTCAACAAGGGCGGCATCCAGTCCTTGCCGAAGCTCACCGTGCCCGGCGGCATGCTTGTCGGTTGTGATGCGGGCTTTTTGAACACGGCGAAGATCAAGGGCTCACACACGGCCATCAAGACGGGCATGCTCGCTGCCGATGCCGTGTTTGACGCGTTTGTCGACGGTTCCGACCCCAGTGGTGCGGAGCTCACGAGCTTCAGCGAGGCGATTCGCAACTCCTGGGTCTGGGAAGAGCTGCACGCCACGCGCAACTTCGGTCCGGCGCAACACAGCTTTGGGCGGTTCTTGGGCTCGGCGTTCATTTACCTGGACCAGAACATCTTCCGCGGCAAGTGGCCCATCACGCTGCGCAATAAGACGCCCGACTACGCGACGCTGTTGCCCGCCGACCAGGCGCCGCGCATCGAGTATCCGAAACCCGACGGCAAGATCACCTTCGACCGACTGTCTTCGGTGTTCCTCTCGAGCACGAACCACGAGGAAGATCAGCCCTCGCACTTGCACGTCATCAATACGGACGTGCCGGTGGGGAATCATCTGCCCAAGTTCGACGGGCCTTCGCAGCGCTACTGCCCGGCCGGTGTCTACGAGTTTGTCGAGGAGGACGGGGAAACCCGCTTCCAGATCAACGCGCAGAATTGCGTGCACTGCAAGACCTGCGACATCAAGGACCCGACTCAGAACATCGAGTGGCGCGTGCCTGAGGGCGGCGGCGGACCCAACTACAGCGGCATGTAAGCGGGGCGCGCCGAAGCGCGCCCACAGACCTTATTTGGGCTGCATCCGGATACCGCCGTCGAGGCGGATCGTCTCGCCGTTGAGCATCGTGTTCGTGTAAATGTAAGCCGCCAGGTCGGCAAACTCCTCTGCCGTGCCCAGGCGGTTGGGAAATGGGATCTGCTCGGCCAGTGATGCCTGCACGTCGTCGGGCAGGCTCGCCATCATCGGCGTCATAAAGATGCCGGGTGCGATTGTCATGACGCGAACACCGAAACGTGCGAGCTCTCGCGCCAGAGGCAGCGTCATCCCCACGACACCCCCTTTCGACGCCGAGTAACCGGCCTGGCCGATCTGGCCCTCGAACGCCGCCACCGATGCCGTGTTGACGATGACGCCGCGCTCGCCGTCGGCCTCGGGCTCGTTGTGTTGCATGACGTTGGCCGCTTCCTTGGCCACCATGAACGAGCCCACAAGGTTGATCATGACAGTGCGCGCGAAATAGTCGCCAGCCATGGGTCCTGAACGACCCAGCACGCGACCGGGCGCCACGATACCGGCGCAGTTGACGGCCAGCGTGATACCGCCCATGTGCTCGCTGGCGGCTTGAACTGCAGCCTGCACAGCAGCTTCTTGGCTAACGTCGGTATTGATGTAGTGCGTGTCGTTGCCGAGTTCGGCGACGGCCGCGGCGCCCGCGTCATCGTTGATGTCGAGCAGCGTAGCGCGGCCGCCGGCGGCGATGACGCGACGCGCTGTTGCCAGCCCGAGACCTGAGGCGCCACCCGTAACGATGGCCTTGGCGTTTTTGAGTTTCATATGCGTCCTCGTGCTCTCTGATTCAGGGGCGCTCGATGGCGATGGCCACGGCCTCGCCGCCGCCGAGGCAGAGCGAGGCGATGCCACGTTTGCCGCCGCGACCCGCGAGTGCGTGCACCAAAGTCACGATGATGCGCGCACCGGATGCCCCAATAGGATGTCCCAGCGCACAGGCGCCGCCGTTGACGTTGACTTTGTCGTGCGGCAGACCGAGGTCGTGCATCGCCGCCATCGTGACGCAGGCAAACGCTTCGTTGATTTCGTAGAGGTCGACGTCGTCAGGCGTCCAGCCCAGCCGCTCATGTAGGTTGCGGATCGCGCCAATGGGGGCAGTCGTGAACCACTCGGGCTCATGTGCAAAGCCTGAGTGCGCGACGATGCGTGCGATGGGTTGCGCCCCGAGACTTGAGGCGGTGGCTTCGTTCATCAGGACGAGGCTGGCTGCGCCGTCTGAAATTGACGATGAGCTGGCGGCCGTGACGGTGCCATCCTTTGCAAACGCGGGCCGCAGCGTCGGGATCCGCTCGGGGTCGATGCGTGACGGCTCTTCGTCTTCGCTGACAACGGTGTCGCCGCGACGCCCCGAAATGGTGACGGGCGTGGTTTCGGCATCGAAGGCGCCCGCACACGCCTTTTTCGCGCGTTCGAGTGAGGTCAGGGCGAACGCGTCCTGCGCCTCGCGCGACAAGTCGTAACGGTCAGCCGTACGCTGGGCGAACACGCCCATCATGTTGTCGTCATAGGGGTTTTGCAGGCCGTCATAGAACATGTGGTCGATGACCTGCTGGTGACCCATGCGGTAGCCGCCGCGCGCTTTGGGCAACAGGTAGGGCGCATTCGACATGGACTCCATGCCGCCTGCCAGCACTACTTGCGCGCTGCCCGCGCGAATCAGGTCGTGGCCGAGCATGACGGTTTTCATGCCTGAGCCACAGACCTTATTGACGGTGGTAGCGCCGCGCGACTGGGGCACCCCGGCAGCCAGTGCGGCCTGGCGCGCGGGCGCCTGGCCCAGGCCGGCTGGTAGTACGCAGCCCATGAGCGTTTCGCTGATGAGGTCGGCGTCAATGCCGCTGTCAGCGATTGCCGCTTTCGAGGCGGCCGCGGAGAGGTCGGTGGCGCTGGCGCCGGAGAGGGCGCCCTGGAAGGCGCCGATGGGCGTTCGGCGTGCGCCCGTGATGACGATGGGCCCGTCTGACATAAATGCGCCGCTCCGGAGTGTAGGTCGCCAAAAGGGCCCGTATTCTGACGGAAACCAGGGTTCGCTGCACCCTGATGTGGTCCCCGCAACACACCGTCGCTACGCTTTTTTTTCCGCAGTGATTCTGCTAGCGTTCAACGGCTCCGTCGGGGGGTGGCAGCCACGCTGTTCACAGCCCTTGGTGGGAGAGAGGGGGAAACGAAACACATCCCACGGCCGGTTGCCGGCAGGGCACCGGTGCATTCTCGCCAAATAAGCATTACTACAAGCAGGATTCATTTCATGTCGTTGTTTTTGTTGAAAGACAGCGTGCCGAGCGGCTTTTTCCGCAAAGTCGGCACGCTGGCACTTTGTGCAGCGCTCATGGCGCCCGCCTCGGCCCAACAGGTCGTCAAGCGCGTTATTGATGAGCAGAGCACTTTTGATCGCAGTTCGCAGGAGTCGCAGCGCCGTGTGACCCGCTACGCGCAACAAACCTCTGAACTGTTGGGCGATTACCGGCTCACCTTGCAGCAGCTTGACCGCGTTCGTATCTACAACGACAACCTGCAGGCCATCGTGTCCGACCAGCAAGCCGAGATCACGTCGATCGAGACTCAGCTTGAGAACTTCGAGGAAACAGAGCAGGGCATCGTCCCGCTCATGCTCGACATGATCGCCGATCTTAGAGCGTTCATCGAAGCGGACATGCCGTTTCAGGAACAGGAACGCGCCGAGCGTATCGCTCGGCTCGAGGACAACATGACAGACTCGGGTCTGACGGTGTCCGAGAAGTACCGCCAGATCGTGGAGGCCTACAAGATCGAGGCCGGCTTCGGCCGCACGATCGAGGCTTACGAAGGCACGGTCAACATCAACGGCCAGGACACCCAGGTCGACTTCCTGCGTGTGGGCCGCGTTGTGTTGGCTTACCAGACGCGTGACGAGTCCGTAACGGGCATGTGGAACAAGCAGACGCGTGATTGGGAAGTGGCCGACTCGGGCTACCGCCGTTCGGTGTCTGACGGCCTGGCACTCGCCAAGAAACAGGCGGCACCGTCGTTGCTTGTCCTCCCCGTAGCCGGTGCGGAGGCAGCACAATGATGACGTTCAATAAGTTCAGTCGCGCCGCACTGGCGCTGACTGCTGTCACGCTGCTCGCGCCTGCCGCTTCGGCACAGGATTCCATGCAGGACCTTCTCGGCGATGTCCGTCGTGAGGGCCGCGAAGTGTCCGCTGAAAACCGCGAGCGTGAGCAGGAGTTCCTGAGCAAGCGCAATCAGCAGCAAGCACTGCTCGATAGCGCCAAGGCGTCCTTGGCCGAGGAGCAACGTCGCAGTGAGCGCCTCAAGTCGTCGTTTGACAACAACGAGCTGCGACTGACCGATCTCGAAGACACGCTGCGTATCCGCCTGGGCGACATTGGTGAGCTCTTCGGCGTGGTTCGCCAGTCGGCGGGCGAGGCCAAAGGCATGGTCGACACGTCGCTGCTGACGGTGCAAAACCCTGACCGGGGCGACATCGCTGCGGAACTTGGTCAGGCCAAGAAGCTGCCGTCGATTGCCGAGCTGCGCCAGCTGCAGTTCCTCTACCTTGAGGAAATTGCGGGCTCGGGGACGGTTGAGCGATTCCAGAGCGAAATTCGCGACGCGGCGGGCGGCATCACCTCGGGTGAGGTCGTGCGCGTCGGGTTGTTTGACGTGGTCAGCAAAGACGGCTTCCTGCTCTTTAGTGAGCAGACCAACTCCCTGCAGCTGCTGACGCCGCAGCCTGCCGGCCGCTACACGGGCCCCGCCAAGGACTTTTTTGGCACGGGCGCGGGCCAGATCGTGCCCATGACGATTGATCCCTCGCGCGGCACGCTGCTGGGCCTCGAAACCAAGAAGGCGACCACGGGTGAACGCATCAATCAGGGCGGCCCCGTGGGGTACGTCATTATCGCCATCGGCTTGATCGGGATTCTCATCGCGCTGTGGCGTCTTGTTGTGCTGACGGGTATCCGCGGCAAAATGCGCAAGCAGCTCAAGAGCGACACGCCGTCGGCGGACAACCCGCTGGGCCGCATCCTCTCGGTCTACACGGACAACCCGCACGCGGACACGGAAACGCTCGAGCTCAAGCTCGATGAGGCCATTCTACGCGAGGTCCCGCCGCTCGAATCGGGTCAGTCGCTGATCAAAGTCTTCGCGGCCGTGGCGCCGCTTTTGGGTCTGCTCGGCACGGTTGTGGGCATGATCAACACGTTCCAGGCCATCACACTGTTTGGCACGGGTGATCCGAAGCTCATGGCGGGTGGTATCTCGGAAGCGCTCGTCACCACGATGCTGGGTCTGATCGTCGCGATTCCGCTGGTGTTCCTGCACACGGTGGTCTCGGGTCGCAGCCGCAACCTCATCGAGGTGCTCGAAGAGCAGAGCGCCGGCATCATCGCCCGCGCCACCGAGCGTCGCTGATCGATGTACTTTCTTGAGGCACCTTGGATCGCGCTGCGCAGCTTTTTTGAGCTGGGCGGCCCGGTCCTGTTCTTTATCCTCATCGCCACGACGGTCATGTGGACGTTCATTATTGAGCGCTACTGGTTTTTCTCGCGGGTGATGCCCGGTCTGAAGCGCGCCGTGGTAGAGGAGTGGGAGTCGCGGCGGGACACGACCTCGTGGCATGCCCACCGAGTCCGTGATCTTCTGATCTCGGAGCTCAGCATCGAGACGCGGCAATTCCTGCCCATCATCAAGTCGATCATGGCCTTGCTGCCACTGCTCGGCCTGTCGGGGACGGTGTACGGCATGATCCAGGTGTTTGATGTCATGGCCTTCCACGGCACGGGCAATGCGCGCCTGATGGCCGGCGGGGTCTCGCAGGCGACGATTCCGACAATGGCCGGCCTTGTGGCCGCGCTGTCGGGCTTGTACGTCAGCGTGCTCATCGAGCGTCGGGCTGGTCGCGAGGTGGAAGCCCTCGAAGATCTGCTCGTTCACCATTAATCGCGTGAGGCGCACATGAAACGACGCATTCACAGCAATGAGGAAGAGGCCGAGATCAACATCACACCGATGCTCGACGTGGTGTTCATCCTGCTGATCTTTTTCATCGTGACGACCTCGTTCGTGAAAGAGCTCGGCGTTGACCTGTCGCGGCCTTCGAATGAGCCGCCCAAGGACGTTGAGGTGTCCGAGGTGATTGCCATCAAGATCGACCGGACGGGCACCATCACGATCAAGAGCCGCGAGACCGACATTCGGGCCGTGCGCGCCAACATTGAGAGCGCGCTGGCCGTTAAGCCTGACGCTTCAGTGGTAGTCGCAGCGCACCGCGAGGCCGATGCGGGCATCCTCGTACGCGTGGTTGACCAAGCCCGTGTGGCAGGCGCCCAGCGGGTGTCGCTGGCCGCATTGGCGACACCCTAGGAGACGGGAACCACATGGCGAGACGACACTCAGAAAAGCAGGACGACACGGAAATCAACATCACGCCGATGTTAGATATCGTGTTTATCATGTTGATTTTCTTCATTGTTACGACCTCGTTTGTGAAGGAAACGGGGATTGACCCCACGCGGCCGAAAGTCGAGCGGGCGACGCAGAAACCCCGCGGCAATATCCTCATTGGCGTGACCGAATCGGGTGACATCTGGTTCAATAAGCAGGAAATCGAGCTCACGCTCGTACGCCAGCGGGTCGAGGAGGCGACGGCCGAGAGCCCAGAGAGTTCGGCGGTCATCATTGCTGACGATGGGGCGCCGACGGGCGTGGTCATCGACATCATGGACCAGGTGCGACTGGGCGGCGTCATCGATATCTCGGTCGCTGCTGAGCTGGAAGGCTCGTAAGGGCCGTTTGGAGGATTGCCAATGAGATTTGTGCTTTCAATCTGTTCAGGCATCGTCGTGGCGCTGGGCCTGTTCCTGCTCATGCATGCGCTCATCGCGGGCACCCCGGACATCGGCGACAAAGATGCCGAGCGTCTCAGCATGGACTTCGTGCGCGTCAAGCAGGACGAAATCCAAAACCAGAAGGAGCGTCGCAAGCCTCCGGAGCCCGAAAAGCCCAAAGAGCCGCCGCCGCCGCCCAAGCTCACCATCCAGAACCAACAGAAGCCGCCACCGGACATGCCGGATATCCAGGCGCCTGCGGTCAATGTGCCGATCGCATCAGGCACCGGACCCTACCTGGGCGGATGGAATCCAGGGGAACAGGCGCCCGAGGGCGATGTCATACCGATCGTATCGATCCAGCCGCAGTACCCGCGCGAAGCCGCGCTGGAGGGTCTTGAGGGCTGGGTCGAGCTGGAGTTTACGATTGAGGCTGACGGCAGTGTGTCGGAAGTGTCGGTCGTCAATTCGCAGCCGCGCCGCATCTTTGACCGGAATGCGCAGCGCGCCTTGTACAAGTGGAAGTTCAAGCCACGCGTGGTTGACGGGCAAGCGATCGCCCGCCGTGCCCGCATCACGCTCGACTTCAGTTTGGGCGGCTAAGCCGCCCGCGACAGGAGAGGCGACCGCCTATGCAACGCCAGTTTTTGTTCTCATTGTTTTCTATTCTGCTCGCAGGCCTTATTGGTCTGACTGTCTCAGCCAGTGGTCACGCGCAGGAAGAACTGTCGGACGACCGCGAGATCCTCGAGCGCGACGTCAAGGCGCAGGCGATGTCGGAGCCGGTCTACAAGCGTCTGTCGGCCGTTCATGAGCTCATGGGCGAGGACCAGAATGCAGAGGCCATGCAACGGGCGCAGGTGTTGCTCGAGAATGGCCGCCTGAACAATTACGAGCGCGCGCTGGTGCTTCAGGCGATCGGTTTCATTCACGCGAATGAGAGCCGAATCGAGCCCGCTATCGACTTCTTCGAGCAGTCACTGGCGCTCAACGCGCTGCAGGCCCAGGCCCAACAGGGCATGTTGTACTCGCTGGCCAGCCTGTATGCAGCCGAAGGCAAATACATGAAGGCCATCGATACGGCCCGCGAATGGTTCAAGTACGAGGCAGAACCGAAGGCCGATGCGTATATGCTCATTGGCTCGAGCTTCGCCCAGCTCGAGGACTATGTGAGCTCGCGCCCGTACGTGGAACGTGCGATCGAGAAGTCAGAAAAGCCCAATGAGCCCTGGTACCAGCTGCTGCTCGCGATTCACTTCGAAACCAAGCAGATTCCGAAAGCGGTGCCGCTTCTGCAGGAGATGGTCGAGCTCTGGCCTGACAAGGAACGCTACTGGGAAACATTGTCCGGTGCCCACATGGAACTCAACCAGGACCGTCCGGCTCTGGCAACGATGATGGTGGCCTACCACAAGGGCATGATCACCGAAGAGGAAAAACTGCTGTCGCTCGTACGGCTCAACATGTTCCTTGATATTCCCTTCACGGGCGGGCAGATCCTCGAGAGCGGCCTGGAAGCGGGTCAGATCGAGCGCAAGAAGGAAACGCTGACGCTGCTCGAGCAGGCCTGGACAGCGGCGCAAGAGTACGACAAGGCGTTGGCCGTGATGTCGGAACTCGGCGAGCTGACGGGTGATCCTGAGTACGCGATCCGACAGGCCAAGATCTATAACGAGCTCACGCGCTGGGAAGACGTGGTGGCTTCAGCCAACCGCGCGCTGGAGCAGGGCTACGACGATGAGGGTGATGCTTACCTGCTCATCGGCACGGCCTACTCCGAGATGGGTCGGCTGCGCGATTCGCTGGCGGCCTTCAAGCAGGCGGAGGACTCGGGAGACGCCGATCAGCGCAAGAACGCCCGCGCCTGGATCGGCTTCGTCAACGACCGGCTCAAGATCGCGTCCTAAGGACTCGGGCGCGGTCGCGCCCCGTCTCATTCAGGCAGCGGACTCCACGGGCTCGAGCACGAGGTCGCGCTCGCCCGTTTCCGCCATGATCATGTGCCGTGCGCGGTCCGCGAGCTGGCCGGCGTTGAGCTGATCCACCTCTTCTGCGGTGATGGGTGGCAGCATCCTGATCCGGATCCGGCCGATCCGCGGCCACCAACGGTAGCAGCGCAGGATGTCACGGGTGCCCGTGAGCGCCACGGGCACGATGGGCAGGCCGCCGGCCTTGGCGGCTGCAAACGCGCCGCGGCGAAACGGGTGGATGCCCGTGTAGTCCTGGAACGTGCCTTCCGGAAAGAACCCCAGCGCCCGACCGCTGCGCGCGGCCTTCAGGATTTGCCGGGCAGCCGACGCGCTGGCCCGCTTGTCCTCGCGTTTGACGAAAAACGAGTCGATGCGAACGAGCAGCCAGCCGGCAAGCGGTACGTCCCGCATCTCAGCCTTGATGACAAACGAAAAGCGCGGGGGCAGGGCGGCCGTCATGACCACGCCGTCCAGGTAGCTCTGGTGATTCGCGACGAGTACGCAAGGCCCTTCGGGAAGCTGGTTGAAGCCCTCGCAGTCGGGTCCTGTCGCTGTGAGTAGGAACACGAGCTGGGACATGGTCTTTGCGATGCGTTGGCGTCGCTCGAGCCCGGGAACCACGAGGATGCCCAGCAGACAAATGAGTACGCAGACCGCGAAGACCAGCAAGAACCAGCCGCCGAACAGGACATCCGCGACGACGCGGAGTGGAGAACGGCGTGTTTCAAGGGCTTCGGACATGGTCGACCACTAAGAATTATGTGACCCAGTTCCCTTTATGTTAACGGTCTGGGGGTTCTGTGACTCTGATCACGGCATTCGTTGCGACGTGCGTGGAATAGTCTCGCAACGCCGCAAGATCGCGTGCGACCGGGCCCGGTAGCGGCCCCTCAAGGCGCAGGATCGCGCCCGGATTTTGGCGCGACCGAGCGGAAAATAGCAGATGGCATTGATGGCAACAAACGACAATTCAGGTGCTGCAAACGCAGTCGCCGACGCTGAGGCGGTGATCGACACCTTCCTCGACGCGATCTGGATGGAGCGCGGGTTGTCCAAGAACACCCTGGGCGCTTACCGTGCAGATCTCATGGCGTTGGCGCGTTGGCTTGCCGAGCGAAACGTCGTTCTGCCCGAAGCGCAGAAGGCCGATCTGCTCGACTTCATCGCCTGGCGCGTTGAGTCGGGTGCGAAGCCGCGCTCCACAGCGCGACAGCTCTCGAGCTTCCGTCGCTTCTTTCGCTACCTTGCCAACGAACACAAACGCGCTGACGACCCCACGGTCGACATCGCGATGCCGCGTATTGGGCGTTCGCTGCCCAAGACGCTGACCGAAGACGAAGTCGAATCACTGCTCGGCGCACCCAACGTGTCCGAACCCCTGGGGCACCGTGACCGCGCCATGCTCGAGCTGCTTTACGCCACGGGACTCCGTGTCACCGAGCTCATCAGCCTCAAGCAGTCGCAGGTCAACCTCAACCAGGGCGTGCTGCGTATCGTCGGTAAGGGCGATCGCGAGCGTTTGATCCCTCTGGGCGAGGAGTCGCAGCGCTGGTTGAAGGAGTTTATTGAGGGCCCCCGCCTCGAGATCCTCCTCGAGCGTCAGACGGAATACCTGTTCCCGACGCGCCGCGGCGATCGCATGACGCGCCAGGCCTTCTGGCACATCATCAAGCGCTACGCGCAGAAAGCGGGTATCCAGGACGGCCTGTCACCGCATTCACTGCGTCACGCCTTCGCCACGCACCTGCTCAACCACGGCGCAGACCTACGCGTCGTGCAGATGCTGCTGGGCCACAGCGACCTGTCGACGACTCAGATCTACACGCATGTCGCGCGCGAGCGTATGAAGGAGCTGCACGAGCGGCACCACCCGCGCGGGTGACCGGGCGCCAGGCGCCGGCAGTGAAACAAATCACTGGCTGCCGTGGTCTACACTAACGACCCGTGCTTGCGGGTGATGCGCTTGCGTGGGAGTATCCGCGCGGCCTGACGTCCCCGCCTCGTAAGACCTGATTTGAGACTCCGCCATGTCGACCTTGCTCCGAACCGCACTCCTGCTCCTTCTGACTGCCACGGCGGCTAACGTCGCGGCTGACGATGCGTTTGAGGCGGTCCGCGAGTCGTTGGCGAGCAAATTTCCGAATCTGCAAGCCGACGAGATTTACAAGACGCCGTTGCCGGGTGTCGTCCAGGTGCGTCAAGGTCCTATGGTGGCCTACCTGACCGAAGACGGCCGTTTTCTCATGCGCGGCGACCTCATTGACCTCGAATCCGACCGCAACCTGACCCAGGACGCGGCAGCAGCGGGCCGTGTCGATCTGTTGTCTGAGTTTAATGATGGGCTTGGCGTCACCTTTGCACCCAAGGACCCCAAGTACACCATCACCGTATTTACGGATGTAGATTGCGGCTGGTGTCGCGAGCTGCACAAAGATATGCAGGCCTACAACGATCTGGGTATCGCGGTGCGTTACCTGCTCTGGCCGCGTGGCGGACCGGGCTCCGAAAACTGGCGCAAGGCCGAGCAGGTGTGGTGCGCCGAAGATCGGAATGACGCACTGACGCGCGCAAAGACCGACCAGAGCCTTCCGGCCAAGCCCAAGGGTTGCGACACCTCAATGGTGATGCGTCACTTCGAAGCGGGATTACGACTGGGCGTCGGTGGCACCCCGGCCATCGTCACAGGCACGGGCCAGTTTATTCCGGGTTACAAACCCGCTCAGGAATTGGCTGCCCTGTTGGCGAACACACCCACAGTCAGCAAGCGCTAGTCCCCGCGGTGGCGCGCCGCAGTCGGCGGCGCACGGCATCACCGTTCCAGGTGCTGCTCCTTGCCGTCAACGTCTTTCCAGTCGTCGGCGTCGGCCGGCGGTTCCTTGGCCTCGGTGATCACGGGCCACTGTGCTGAGAGCTCGGCATTGATCTCCAGGAAGTGCTCCTGGCCGGCCGGGACTTCGTCCTCAGAGTAGATCGCCTCGACGGGGCACTCCGGTTCGCAGAGCGTGCAGTCGATGCACTCATCGGGGTCGATGACGAGGAAGTTCGGACCTTCGTGGAAGCAATCGACGGGGCACACCTCGACACAGTCGGTGTACTTGCACTTGATGCAGGATTCGGTCACCACGAAAGTCATTGTTGGTCGGTCCTCTGTCTGGTCTGAGCGCGGAGCTTAGCGTGCCTCGGCGCTGAATTCACCCAATGAGCCGGCGCCGCGCAGTGTAGGCGTGGACGCCATTGTTGCGGCCCCCGTCCTCGATCCACTTTTCCAATGCAAAGCGGCCGCTCGGGAAGGCGATATCGTCCCAGGGGATGTTTTCGGGCGCATACATCGCCGTCTCCAGCGACTCCGGTCCCGGTGCGAAGTCGGAAATGAGCTTGGCCGTGTAGAACACGTGGACCTGTCCGGCTTGGGGTACGTCGACGGCCGCAAACAGGTGGCCGATCTCGACCTCGGCACAGGCCTCTTCCATGGTCTCGCGGGCAGCGCCCTCGGCCATGGTTTCCTCAAGCTCCATGAAACCCGCGGGTACCGTCCAGTAACCGTGGCGCGGCTCGATGGCGCGTTTGCACAGGAGTATCTGACCGTCGCGCTCAGGCACGCAGCCCACGACGATCTTGGGGTTCTGGTAGTGGATCATGCCGCAGTTGGGGCAGACCCAGCGCTCGTGGGTATCGCCCTCGGGCACGGCGCGACCCACTGCGTGGCCACAGTTGGAGCAGTAGTTCATCGGGAGTTTCATGCGAATCCTGTGCAAGCCCGGTCAGGGCCCGGAGGTCGTCTGTGTGAGCTGTTGGTACCAGAGGTCGGACTCGAACCGACACGCCATTGCTGGCAAGGGATTTTGAATCCCTCGTGTCTACCAATTCCACCACTCTGGCGTACCTGACAGCGCAGGGATTGTAGCCCAAACGCCCGCGTGGTGCCGCGTCGGCGCGATGGCGGCATTTTTTTTGTGGCAGTCTGCGACCCTTTACCGCCTTAACGCATCTAAACGGGCATGAGTGGGTTTGCTGGCCTCAATTTCGACACCGCCATTGTCACGCGCGCCCAGCGCGGTGATCGGCGTGCGCTGGACCTCGTCTGCCGCCAGCTGGCGAGTCCCGTGTACACGTTGTGCTATCGGCTCTGTCAGTCGCAGGCGACGGCGGAAGACCTGACTCAGGAGACCTTCGTGGAGGTGCTGCGCCACCTGCCCGAGTTTCGCGGCGAGGCGTCGCTGGCCACCTGGGTTCGCACCATTGCGGTCTCCCGCTGCATGATGTTTTTCCGTTCGGCATGGCAGCGCCGGGCCACGGCTCTCGACGAGACCCATGAGCCTTCCCGCGATGCGACGGAGCAACTGGGCCTGGCCCGCGACCTGGGTGACGCGTTGGGCAGGCTCAACGAATCGCATCGCGTCGTGGTCTGGCTCTACGACGTTGAGGGTTACACCCACCGCGAGATTGCTGACCTGACAGGCAAGACTGAGAGCTACTCAAAGAGCTGTCTGTCGCGTGCCCGTGCCGAACTCCGGCGCTGGCTCGACACGGCCGTGGCGGCACCGGCGCCCGCGGCCACACTGGATACGAGGTGTATCGCATGAATGACGACACGACACGTCCGGGGCGTGAGCCTGACGCCGTGCGCGATGCTTTGCGCGAGCTGCCACAGCTCGCGCCGTCCCGCGCCGTGACAGCGCGACTCGACGCGCTTCTGGATGATGCGCCGAGTGTTGAACAGCAACCCTTGCGCGCCCGGACCGTCGCGCGGTTCGCGCTGGCCGCAAGTGTGGCGCTGGCCGTGTGGGTGATCTGGCCGAAGCTGGGGCCGCAGGTGGGGCCCGTTACACAGCCCGTGGCAGCCGTAGAGACCCCGACCGAGCGCACCGCTGTCGCCGTGGCAGGTCCCAGTATCGATACGCTCATGGCGCGGTCGGCCTATCTCGAGTCGGTGCTCGACACCGTGCCACAGCGCGGCCGGGTTCAGCGTGTGGGCACGGCCAGCACGATCACGGCACTGGAGGATCGAGTGGCGCTTATCGATGCGCAGCTCAGCGGTTCCGGGACGAAGGTTGACGAGACGGGCCGCACGGCGCTCTGGCGCGAGCGGGTTGGACTCATGAGCACGCTGGTGTCGCTGCACGCGCAACCGGCCACGGTCGTGTCGCTGTGATGTCAGAAGACGCGCAGCACGGCCCGAACACATAACGGTATGGAGTTGGAACGATGACAGGCAAGAAACACCATCTGCTGACGACGGCGCTGGCGCTGTGTCTGGCCGGCCCGCTGCTGGCGCAGCAGGCGCCCAAGCCACCGGAAGCACCCGAGGCACCGTTGGCCGAACGCGAGGCGCGTCTCAAGGAGGCGGAGCGGCGTTTGCAGGCGGCTGCGCAGGAAGTGGCGCGTCTATCCCGCGACATGTCGCCCGAGTCTGTGATCATCACGGAGCGTCTGGTGTCGGCGCAGTCGGGTCCCAAACTGGGCCTGTCGCTCGCGACCGAGGAGTCGACGGATTCGTCGGGCAAGCGCGAAACCAGTGGCGTCAAGATTGTGGGCGTCGCACCCGGCAGCGCGGCTGCAGAGGCAGGCATCAAGTCGGGCGACGTGCTCATTGGCTTTGCCGGTGACGATCTCAGCGACCGAAGTGCCGTCGAGGCCGTGGAGCTCATCGGCGAGCGGCTGCGCGATGCCGAGGAGGGCGATTCCTTCCCGCTGCGCTTCACACGAGACGGTAAAGCCCAGGGCGCTGATGTCACGTTGACCGACGCCGCATTCGCCCCGAACGTATTTGCGTTTTCGACGGGCCAGCAGGATTTCGACTTCCGCGTAGTCGAGCGCGCCAACGCCGAGAACCTGCGCGCGCTTGAAATGGTGGAGCGTGCCCGCGTGATCGGAGAGCGCAATCTGGGCGATGCCCAGCGCTTCCTGTTTCTCTCCAGCGACTCGCCCTGGTCGAGCATGGAACTTGTGGAACTGACGCCGCGACTCGGCAAGTACTTCAAGGCCGATGACGGTCTGCTCGTGGTGCGCGCGCCCGAGTCAGAGGATCTCGGATTCGAGGACGGCGATGTGATTCGTGAGATTGGCGGTCGCAAGCCCGCCGATGTCAGCCACGCGATGCGGATTCTCAGAAGCTACGACGAGGGCGAAGCGCTCGAAGTTGAGATCGTTCGTGACGGTCGTCGTCGCACCATCGAGATTGAGGTGCCTGAGCGCGTTGGCAGCAACAACGGTCTGTTCTGGGATTTGAAAGACGTTGACGAGGTCCACATCGCGCCACGCAGCGCCAACTGATCTCCGTCACCCGCCTGAAGCGCCACGCTCCTCTCCCGGGGCGTGGCGCTTTTTCGTGGCGCTGGGTCTGTGACTGCCGCGGGCTCTGCTACCCTGTGTGCCGATGCGCCCCGACGACTTTGATTTCGAGCTGCCCGACGCGCTTATTGCCCGGCAGCCGGCGGCCGCGCGCACCGCGAGTCGGTTGCTGCACATAGCCGCGGATGGTACGCGAGGCGACCTGCATTTCTCGGACCTTCCCGGGTTGCTGGCGCCCAGCGACCTGCTGGTGCTCAACGACACACGCGTCATTCCCGCACGGCTGTTTGGTCGCAAGTACAGCGGCGGCAAGGCCGAGTTGCTCATCGAGCGCGTCGATGGCCCGCGCCACGCCTGGGCGCAGGTGCGCAGCAGCAAGGCGCCCAAAGCGGGTGGGGAGATTGAGGTCGTGGACGAGACCGGCGCGGTGCGAGCGCGGGCGACTGTGGACGGCCGCGACGGACGCTTCTTTTCTCTGAGCTTCGATGCTGACGTGACAGCGGTGCTGGACGCCTGCGGGCACATGCCGCTGCCGCCCTATATCGATCGCCCCGATACGGCCGCAGACCGGGAGCGCTACCAGACCGTCTACGCGCGACACCCGGGTGCCGTTGCCGCACCAACGGCGGGCTTGCACTTCGATGACGCACTGTTCGCGACACTCGAGGCGCAGGGCGTACAACGGGCCTTCGTAACACTGCACGTGGCAGCGGGCACCTTTCAGCCGCTCGACGATACGGCGCTTGAGGCCGGCGAGCTGCATGCCGAGTGGCTTGAGGTGAGCGACGCCGTTTGTGATGCCGTTGCGGCAACCCGCGCGCGCGGGAGGCGCGTCATCGCCGTCGGCACGACAAGCCTGCGTGCGCTTGAGACCGCGGCTGCGAACGGCCGGCTTGCGCCGTTTACGGGTGAGACGCGACTGTTCATCCGCCCCGGTTATCGGTTCCGCGCCGTGGACGGTCTGATCACGAACTTCCACCTGCCTAAGTCCTCGCTCATGATGCTGGTTGCCGCGCTTGCGGGGCGCGATCGTATTCTCGCGGCCTATTCGCACGCTGTGCGCGAGCAGTACCGCTTTTTCAGCTACGGTGACGCCATGTTGATCTGGCCGTCGGAGTCCGACGCATGAAGTTCTCGGTTTCGACTCGGGAGGGATTCGCCCGGCGTGGCCAGCTCGAATTCGCGCGCGGCGTGGTCGACACGCCGGCGTTCATGCCTGTGGGCACCTACGGCACGGTCAAGGCGCTACGGCCCGAAGAAGTCGCGGGTACAGGCGCGCAAGTCCTGCTGGGCAACACGTTCCACCTCATGCTGCGTCCGGGGACCGAGGTCATCCGCGCTCACGGCAGCCTGCACGACTTCATGAATTGGCAGGGCCCTATTCTTACGGACTCGGGCGGCTTCCAGGTGTTTAGCCTCGCGGAGCTGCGCAAGGTCAGCGAGGAGGGCGTGACCTTTGCCTCGCCCGTAAATGGCGACCGCATCATGCTGACGCCCGAGCGCTCGATGTCCGTGCAGCACGATCTGGGCGCGGACATCACAATGGTGTTCGACGAGTGCACGCCGCACCCGGCCACCGCCGATGAGGCGGAGCGCTCCATGCAGCTGTCGCTGCGCTGGGCGCAACGCAGCCGCGATGCCTTCGATATGCTCAAGGCTGATGAGCCGGATCGTGGGGACGCGCTGTTCGGCATCATTCAGGGTGGCATGTACGACGACCTCCGCAGCGAGTCATTGGCCGGGCTTGAATCCATTGGCTTTGACGGCTACGCGATTGGTGGGCTGTCAGTCGGTGAAAGCGAGCCCGAACGCGTCGCCGTGCTTGATGGCCTGGCCGGCAAGTTACCCGAGTTGGCGCCACGCTACCTCATGGGTGTCGGGACGCCGGCAGATATCGTCACGGCCGTGGCCCGTGGTGTCGACATGTTCGACTGCGTCATGCCGACGCGTCATGGCCGCAACGGCTATCTGTTTACAAGCCAGGGCACGGTCAAGATCAAGAACGCCAAGCACCGTAACGACACGGGCCCGCTCGACCCCAACTGCTCCTGCTATACCTGCCAGAACTACTCCCGCGCCTACCTACGTCATCTGTACACCTGCAACGAGCTACTGGGCCACGAGCTCATGTCCTTGCACAACGTCCACTACTACGAGCAGCTCATGCTCCGGATCCGCACGGCCCTCGAGGCGGGTCGCTTCGCGCAATTCGCGACAGAATTCCTCGCTTCCGCCGAGTGTGGCCGGGAGTCTGTGGCATAATTCGCGCCCGCAATCGGGCTCGCGTGCTTGATTTGGCCGAGCGCGCCCCGAGATCGATCCGAACAGCCCGTTTTTGCGCGGGCGGACACAGCAAAGGTGCAAGATGGAATTCTTGATCAGTGACGCCTGGGCGCAGGGGGCAGCCCAGCCGCAGCAAAGCCCGCTTGGCTTCTTCCTGCCCATGATCATTCTGTTCGTCGCGTTCTGGTTTCTGCTCATTCGTCCGCAGCAGAAGCGCCAGAAGCAGCACCGCGAGCTCGTCTCGAACATTCAGCCTGGCGACGAGGTCCTGACCTCGGGCGGTTTGATTGGCATTGTCCGCGACACGAGTGAGCAGTTCCTGACGGTCGACTTTGCCGACAACGTCCAGCTCAAAGTGCAACGCCAGACAGTGACGGCTGTTCTGCCGAAGGGCACGTTCGACGCCGCCTGAGCCTCACGAACCTGGACTAGGCCATGAACCAATTCCCCCTATGGAAGTACCTGCTGGTACTGGGCGTCGTCGTATTCGGCGTGCTGACAGCCCTGCCCAACTTTTACGGCACGGCGCCAGCGATCCAGATCGGCGCAACCACGGGCACGTTGAGTGAATCGACGCTGACCCAGTTTCGCGAGCGCCTCGCGGCCGAGGGCCTCAGCATCGAGCGCGACTTCGTTCGTGACGAAAAAGTGTTTCTCGCGTTCCCGGATATCGATACCCAGAGCGCCGCCTACGAGTTACTCGATGAACTGGGCGGCGACGGCGTACGGGTTGCTCGCACCCTGGCGCCCATGCAGCCCGACTGGCTCATGAACATGGGGCTCGAGCCGATGAGTTTAGGTCTCGACCTTCGCGGTGGTGTGTACCTGCTGTTCGAGGTTGACCTCGAGGCCGCCATTGAAAAGCGACTCGACGTTTATGTGACCGAATTCAAGATCGGGCTCAGCGACGAAGAGATACGCCGGCGCGTCACTCGCACGGGCGACACCATTACCGTTGAGCTGCGCAGTACCGAGGACGCGGCTGCGGCGCGGCGCATCGTGTCTCGAATTGATCCCAATTTGCAGATTCTTGACGGCCGCAGCGATCGTTCGTTCCGCGTCCGCATGACCGAACTGCAGGTGCGCGAGCGTCAGACCTTTGCCGTGGAGCAGAACATCACGACCATGCGCAATCGTGTCGACGCGTTGGGTGTGGCCGAGCCTGTGATTCAGCGCCAGGGCGTCAACCGCATTGTGGTGCAATTGCCGGGCGTCCAGGACCCGCAAGAAGCGAAACGCATCCTGAGCGCGACGGCAACACTCGAGTTCCGGTTAGTTGAAGAGGGTGGGGCCGGTGGCGGCGCGCGCCCGTTCCCGTCGCGATTGGGCCCGGACGTCGTGCTCAAGCCTGACGTGATTGCTTCCGGTGATCAGATCGTCGACGCCAGCGCAGGTTTCAGCGAAGGTCAACCGGCCGTCATCATCCGGCTCGATGCCGTCGGTGGTGCACGCATGCTCGACACGACTCAGGAGAATGTCAACAAGCCCATGGCGGTGCTCTTTATCGAGAGCGAACGCAAGGAGCGCATCGTCAACGGCGAGGTGACTTACTACTCGGAACCGCAGTATGACGTGATCAACGTCGCCACCATCCGCGGCGTGTTCTCTAACCAATTCAACATTACGGGGCTGACCACGGATGAAGCGCGCGACCTGAGCTTGCTGCTCAAGGCCGGCGCACTGGCGGCACCCTTGTACGAAGTCGGCGAACAGACGATTGGCCCGAGCCGCGGTCAGGACAACATCGATCGCGGCTTCATGGCGATCCAGATCGGCTTCCTGGCAGTCGTGATCTTCATGGCGTTTTACTACCGCGTATTCGGCGTCATCGCCGATCTCGCGCTGCTCACCAATCTCGTGCTCATTGTGGGGGTGCTGTCGTTGTTACAGGCGGCGCTCACGTTGCCAGGTATCGCCGGGATCGTGCTCACGGTCGGTATGGCGGTGGATGCCAATGTGCTCATCTTCGAGCGCATCCGCGAGGAGCTCGATGCGGGCAATTCGGTACAGGGCGCGATTCACTCGGGTTACGAGAAAGCGTTCTCCTCAATTGCTGATGCCAACATCACGACGTTTATCGCAGCGCTCGTGCTGTTCATGTTTGGCACGGGGCCCGTGAAGGGCTTTGCCGTGACGCTCTCGATAGGGATCGCGACTTCGATGTTCACGGCCATTGTTGGCACACGAGCCGTGGTCAACCTCATTTACGGCGGGCGCAAGCTCGAAAAACTGGCGGTCTGAGTCATGCGTGTACTGTCCAAAGAAACGCACTTCCGGTTCATGGCGCGCCGCGGCGTGGCCACGATTGTGTCCGTGATCGCCATTGCCGGATCGATTGCCGCGTTCCTCATCAACGGCCTGAACTTGGGTATCGAGTTCACGGGCGGTGTGGAGTTCGAGGCCGGCTATTCGGAGTCTGTTGACGTCGATGCTGTGCGCAAGCAGCTCACCGACGCCGGCTACACCGATGCGCAGGTGATTTATTTTGGCACTCAGCGCGACATCATGATTCGGATTCCGCCGAGCGAGGAGTCCGACGGCACGGAGCTGCGCGAGGCCTTGCTGAGTGTCTTGCAGCAGACGGCCCCCGACGTCGAGTCTCGTAGCTTCTCTGTCGTCTTTCCGCAGATCGGTGGGGAAGTAGCCGAGGCCGGAAGCCTGGCCATGATCTTCGTGCTGATCATGATCTTCATCTACATCATGTTCCGCTTTCAGTGGCGTTTCTCGGCGGGTGCCGTGGCCGCGCTGGCGCACGACGTGGTCATTACTGTGGGTCTGTTCGCGCTGTTCCAGTTCCCAGTCGACTCGTCGGTTATTGCGGCGCTGCTAGCCGTAATCGGGTATTCGCTCAACGACACCGTTGTCGTGTTCGACCGCATTCGAGAGAACTTCCTCACGCTGCGCGGCGAGGAGTCTGATGGTGTGATCGACCGTTCGATCAATCAGATGCTCGCACGTACGATTATCACGGGTGTGACCACACTGCTCGTGTTGACCGCGCTGTTGGTGCTGGGTGGTGAGTCGGTACGATCGTTCTCGATCGCGTTGATCGCGGGCATCGTGATCGGAACCTACTCGTCGATCTATGTGGCCAGCGCCGTGGCGTTGCAGCTGGGTGTCAGTGCACGAGACTTGTTGCCGCCGGAACCTGTCGACGGCGATGAAATCGACGAGCTGCCTTGACGGGGCGACTGCGTCTCGAGATTGCCGCGGGCCCTTTGGGCCCTCGCAATGACGGTTGAGTCATCACGAGCCGGCGTTTCTATAGATCGTCACTAGGGAGCCGGCGCCGCCAAAGCCCGTCATCGCGAGCCAGCGCAGCCGGCGTGGCGATCTCCATCCGGTTGCGGTCCTGTTGAATCGCGCTGTGGCGTTAGGAGGTTGCCGTGGGCCGGTGGGCCCTCGCAATGACCGGTGCGCCGTTTGGCGTCTCACGGCATTTAGGTTTTACCCAGCATCGCTCGGACGGGCGCTCGACCTTCATTGGCGAACAGCTTGGCCAGGGCAGCGTAGATCTTGGGCGTTCCTGTCATGATATGGCCGCCGTGCAGGTAGTCTTCGCCGCCATCGACGCCACTCACAATACCGCCGGCCTCGCGAATGATCAGCGCGCCCGCGGCCACGTCCCAGGCCTTGAGCCCGAACTCCCAAAATGCATCGAGCCTGCCTGCAGCCACGTAGGCCAGGTCGAGTGCTGCAGCACCGGGACGGCGCACGCCTGAGCTGGCCAGCAGTGCCGTCTTGAGCAAGGCGAGGTAGTTGTCGACGTCTTCCTCTTGCCCGGCGCGGAACGGGAAGCCGGTGCCGAGTAGGGCGGTCTTCAGGTGTTGCCGGCCACTGACGCGGATCTTGCGACCGTCCAATTGAGCGCCGGCACCTCGCGACGCTGTGAAGAGCTCCTGGCGCAGTGGGTCGTAGACGACACCATGCGAGAGTCTCCCGCCAATCTGGCAGGCGACGGAGACGCAGAACACGGGGTTGCCATGCAGGAAATTGCTGGTGCCGTCGAGCGGATCGATGATCCAGGTGACGTCTTCCTGCCCGTCGTGGGCGCCCGTTTCTTCAGCCAGAATGGCGTGGTCGGGGTAGCTCTTGCGGATCTCGTCGATGATTTTTGCTTCCGCCAGGCGGTCCGCCTCGCTGACGAAATCGTTACGACCCTTGCTCTGAACATTGAGATCGCTAAGGCGGCGCTGGCTGCGAATCAGGGAATCGCCGCCTTTTCGCGCAGCGGCGACGGCGACGTTGAGCAGGGCGTGCATGGTAGGGGCTCTCTCGAATACAGGACACGCCGTGCAGTGCCGGCGTGCAAAGGGGCGGTAGAATAACATGCTGACGAAGCCAGACGACGGAGCCCCCCGGTGCTCGACGCAGTTCGCATCGTGCTCGTAGGCACGACGCATCCCGGAAACATCGGCGCCACGGCGCGCGCGATGATGAATATGTCCCTGTCCGACCTCGCGCTCGTGCGCCCACGCACGTTCCCGAGTGCTGAGGCCGTGGCCCGCGCGTCGGGTGCGACGGGAATTCTCGATAACGCGAGCGTGCATGACACGCTGGCCGATGCGGTCGCAGACTGCAGCTACGTGATCGGCACGAGCGCCCGTCAGCGCAGCATCGCCTGGCCGCAGCTCACGCCGCGGGAGGCGACGAAGGAAGTGCTGTCACGGACGGACGCGGGTCGCGTTGCGATTGTGTTTGGTCCGGAGAAGACAGGCCTCGGTAATGACGACATGGACCTGTGCAGTTCACTGGTCGTAATACCCACCACGACGTTCAGCTCACTGAATCTCGCCATGGCGGTGCAGGTGATTGCCTACGAGCTGTTTCTGGCCACCGATCCGGAGCCGCGGCTGCAGGACCCGGAGTCGCCGCCGGCGACAGCCGAAGAGATGGAGCACTTCTACGGCCATCTCGAGCGGCTGTCGCTTGAGTCGGGGTTTCTGAATCCCGAAAACCCGCGCTACCTCATGCGCCGCATTCGGCGGCTATTCAACCGGGCCGAACCCGATCGCAATGAGGTCAACATCCTGCGCGGCATCCTCGCGGCGCTCGAGTCGGCGCGCTGGCGTGGCGGGCAGGGCTGATGCTTGGGCTCTACCCTGTTGACCCGATCTACATGGACTACGCGGCAACGACGCCCGTGGCGCCGGAGGTGATGGCGACCATGCAGGCGGCCCTGGCCGATTTCGGCAATCCGTCTTCAAGCCACGCCTGGGGCACACAGGCCGACGCGCAGGTCGATGCGGCTGCGGCTGCGCTGGGCGCGGCATTGGGCGTCGCGCCAGACACGCTGGTCTGGACCTCGGGTGCGACTGAGTCGGACAACCTCGCCATCATTGGCACCGCACGGTACCGCGCGGCGCGTGGCAAACATGTCGTGACGAGCCGCACCGAGCACAAGGCGGTCATTGACGCCTGCAAGCAGCTAGAGCGCGAGGGCTATGAGGTCACTTGGTTGACGCCGGAGGCTGATGGCCGCGTTACGCCCGAAGCACTTGCCGGCGCCTTGCGCGACGACACGGTGCTTGTGTCGCTGATGTGGGTGAACAACGAGATTGGCACGATCAACGACATCCCCGCTCTCGCCGCCGTCGTGGCCGACCACGATGCCTTGTTCCACGTCGACGCCGCACAGGCGTTCGGCAAAGTGCCCGTCGCGCCCGCGGACCTTGCTATCGATCTCATGTCCGTGACGGCACACAAGTGCTACGGCCCCAAGGGTATCGGGGCCCTCTACGTGGCGCCACGCCACGGCGTGCAGTTCGAGCCGCTGTTGTTCGGCGGTGGGCAGCAGGGGGGACGCCGGCCAGGTACGTTGCCTGTGCACCAGATCGCCGGTTTCGGTCAGGCGGCGACCCTGGTCAGCGCATCGCTCGAGTCGGATCGAGCGCGCCTCGATACGCTGGGCCGTAAGCTCGCGGCGCGTTTGCTGGCCGTCCCGGGCGTCGTGCTCAATGGCTCGGCGACAGCGCGTCTGCAGAGTATCGTCAATGTGTCGGTCGAAGGCGTGGCCGGCGAGGCCCTCGTGGCCGCCATGCAGCCGATCGCGCTCGCAACGGGCTCGGCCTGCAATTCACGCGACGTGGCGCCGTCATTCGTGTTGCGTGCTCTGGGGCGCGACGACGTCCTGGCGGGCGCGTCATTGCGCTTCTCTCTCGGACGCTCAACGACGCCCGCGGAAGTAGACACGGCTGCGACACGTTTCGAGGCCGCCGTGGCGCTTTTGCGCGCCATGGCCGGCGACCTGGCGCAGGTGTTGCCTTGAATCCTGAGGATTTGCGCACATCTTTGTTGGAGGCGCCGCGGCACTATGGGGCTCCGGCGCCAGGCGCTCTGACGGGCGCTGCGGGCAGTGTTGCCCGGGCATGTGCGGTACAATTCTCGGCAACGGCCGGCGCGGACGGGTTGCAGGATATCCGGTACCTCGTCTTTGGTGGCCCCGACGTCATTGCGGCCTGCGAGTACGTGGCCCGGCGGGCGCTGGAAACCATCGCCATCGGGTCCGCCCAGGACTGGCTCGAGGCACTGGCTTTATCGCGCGACGCGCTGTCGACCCTGCTGGTGGTCGAAGATGCGTGGCGCGCCCTGGTCGCGGCGGCGACTCCATAAACGAGAACGGACGACATCATGGCGGTTTCGCTTTCTGACAACGCAGCGGCACGGGTTCGCACCTACCTCGACAAGCGCGGCGGCGGCGTGGGCTTGCGGCTAGGTGTTCGCAAGTCGGGCTGCAACGGCTGGGCCTACGTCATCGACTACGCGGACGCCGTTGAGGCGAACGACGCGGTGTTCGAACAAGACGGCCTCAAGGTCCTCGTCGACCGCGAGAGCCTGCCGATGCTTGACGGCACCCAGGTGGATTTCGTCAAGGATGGCCTCAACGAGGTCTTTCGCTTCGTGAACCCCAACGTGGCCGGCGAATGCGGCTGCGGCGAGAGCTTCAACGTCGACGCCGACTAGGCGCGTTGTCGCCGGGGCGACCCGGCGGTAGACTTGCGCCGCCCGGCGAGACCGGGCACCCGATTATTTCCGGCCGGTCTGTGCACCGGCCGTTCCGTATCAAGAGGAAACACAACCGATGGCCATCGAGACCACCCTTTCCATCATCAAGCCCGACGGCGTGCAGAAAAACCTCATCGGCGAGATTTACGGCCGCTTCGAAAAGGCCGGCCTTGAGATCGTTGCCGCACGCATGATGCAGTTGACGCAGGAGCAGGCAGAAGGCTTTTACGCGGTTCACAAAGAGCGCCCGTTCTTTGCAGATCTCGTGAGCTACATGATGTCGGGCCCCGTGATCGTGCAGGCGCTGCGTGGCGAGAACGCCGTTGCCGTCAACCGCGACCTCATGGGCGCCACAAACCCGGCCGACGCCGAAGCGGGTACGATCCGTGCCGACTTCGCCGACAGCATCGAAGAGAACATCGTGCACGGTTCGGACGCGACGGAAACCGCGGTCGTTGAGGTCGCGTTCTTCTTCCCTGAAGGCATCAGTGAGCGTACCCGCGGCTAGTTCCGCCCAGGACGCCGCCGGTGTGGCGGCGGACGGCGACAATCTGCTCGGGCTGCCGCGTGCGGCTCTCGAGCAGTGGTTCGCCCAGCGCGGGCACAAACCGTTCCGCGCACGCCAACTCATGCAGTGGGTGCACCAACGTCAGGTGGTCGACTTCGCGTCGATGACAGACCTGGCCAAGCCACTGCGCGCCGAGCTCATCGCCAACGCCACGCTCGAGCTGCCACGGATCATCAACCGTCACGAGTCGGCTGATGGCACCTTCAAGTGGCTCATGGCGGCCAGGAATGGCCAGGCGATCGAAACGGTATTCATCCCAGAGGCCGATCGCGGCACGCTGTGCATTTCGTCGCAGGTCGGTTGTGCACTCGACTGCGCGTTCTGTGCGACCGCCAAGCAGGGCTTCAACAGCAATCTGACCACGGCAGAAATCGTGGGCCAGGTGTGGACGGCCATCGCTGAGTTGCCGCGCCGCGCCAATGGCGAGTCGGCCATCACCAATGTCGTGTTTATGGGCATGGGCGAGCCGCTGGCCAACTACCGCAATGTCGTACCCGCGTTGAAACTCCTGCTCGACGATCACGCGTATGGGTTGTCGCGTCGCCGCGTGACGCTGAGCACCTCCGGTCTCGTGCCGCAGCTCGACAAGCTGGCGCAGGAATGCAATGTCGCGCTGGCTGTTTCGTTGCACGCGCCGAACGACGCGCTTCGCGATCGGCTCGTGCCTATCAACAAAATCCATCCCATCGAGGACCTGCTCGATGCCTGCTGGCGTTACGTGGCTGCGTTCGGCAACCGGCACGTGACCTTCGAGTACGTCATGCTCGATGGTGTGAACGACCAGCGCGAGCACGCCGATGCACTGGCCCGTCTGCTGGTGGGCAAGCCCGCCAAGGTCAACCTTATTCCGTTTAACCCGTTCCCGGGCACCGAGTTTGAGCGCAGCTCGGATGCGGTCATCGACCGGTTTCGTGACAGACTGCGATCTCGCAACGTGGTGACCACGGTTCGACGGACTCGAGGCGAAGATATCGACGCCGCCTGCGGCCAGTTAGCGGGGCGCGTCAAGGACCGCGTACGCCGGCGTCTCGGAGACCGCTGACGTCACGGCACGCCCGCCGCGTCTGCGGTAAACTCCGCGCATGTTCGATGCGAGGACGAATTCCATGGTGCGCGCACTTCTGCTAACCGTCGCAGCCTTGCTGTGTACCGCCTGTGTGACCGAAACGGGTGGCCGGGTCCTTAACGAATCGCCCGAAGATGCGGCCGCGTACAACTTCCGGTTAGGCGTCGAATACATGCGGTCCGGCAAACTGCGCCAGGCCCGCGACCGGCTCGAGAGCTCGGTCAAGCAGAATCCTGACTTCGCGCAGGCGCACGTCACGCTCGGCCACCTCTACCAGCGCATCGACGAACCCAAATTGGCCGAAAGAGCGTTCCGCGACGCGATCCGCGTGGCCCCGGACGACGCCGCAGTGCAGAACAGCTACGCGATCTTCCTGTGCGGCAAGCGCCGGTTCGACCAGGCTGAGAAGTACTTCATACGCGCAGCACGAAATCCGCTCTACTCGACACCTGCCGCCGCATTGACCAACGCCGGTGTGTGCATGCGCAACAAGCCTGACGCAGAGGCTGCCGAGCGGTTTTTCCGTCAGGCACTCGGCGTGAACGCCACCTTCGGCGACGCGCTAATTCAGCTGGCGGATCTCAAGATGTCGACGGGCAATCCGCTCAGCGCGCGCGCGTTCCTGGAGCGACTGTTGCAGGGTGCCGACCCAACCGCTGAAACGCTGCTGTTGGGATGGCGGATCGAGACCGAGCTTGGCGATAAGCGGGCCGCAGAGGACTACGCAGAGCAGCTCGTCGAGCTGTTCCCGGATTCCCGCGAGGCTGAACGGTTCAAGGGCGGTTAGGCACCGGCGATGACGGACGACGCAACGCAGGACGCTCCGGCCAGCGCTGCCGAAGCCGAACCGGCGCTGGGCGCGTGGTTGCGTGAGGGCCGCGAATCGGCCGGCCTGGGCGTAGAGGCGGTAGCCGCTGCATTGCACTTGGACCCGGGCGTCATTACAGCGCTCGAGAGTGATGACTTCAGCGCACTGGGCGCGCCAGTATTCGTCAAGGGACATCTCAGGGCATTAGCCGGACACGTGGGCCTGGACGTCGACGACGCCATGCGCCGTTATGCCGCGACGGTGGGCGATTCGGGCGCCGAACCCCCGGAGCTTGTGGTGCAGTATCAGCAGCCGATTCGTCGCAACCGCGTGGCGCCCCTGCTGACGCTACTGGCGGTTGCCGCGGTCATCGCGGCAATGGTGGCGGCAATCTTACTGTGGCCGCGCGGTGCTGAGACTTCGGCGGCAACGTCATCAGCGCCGGAGACAGCGACCCAGCCGACGCAGGATGTTGACGCCTCCACATCTGAGCCCGAGTCCGAGCCCGCCACTAATGCAGATTTTGCATCACGGCTTGCTGAGGCCCGAGAGCGCGCCTCGCAGTCGACGACAACGTCGGCCGCGACCACGCCCGCGCCGGCAGCTGCTGCGCCAGTTACGAGCACCGCGACAGCAGCTGCAGGGCTCGAGATTCGCTTCACGGCCGAGTGCTGGTTCGAGGTGCTTGATGCCGAGGGACGCCGACTGGCCACGGGCACCGCGGCGGCCGGTGACAGGCGTCGCATCGACGGACCGAGGCCGCTGTCCGTGACGCTGGGCGTTGCTGATGCCGCCACGCTCATACTCGACGGTGAGGCCGTGTCCATTCCGGCCAGCGCACGCCGCGGCCGCAGTGCAAGACTGACGCTGCCCTAGGCCGAAGCCGCGTATAATGCGCGGCTTTCCTGCTCACCACGCGTCCCTTACGGGCCCCAAGACCATGGCTCAGCACATCACGCCCGTTCGGGGTATGAACGACATCCTGCCGCCCGATGGCGATACCTGGCTCGCGCTCGAGCGCATTGTGTCAGAGCTCCTCGCGGGCTACGGTTACCGTCACGTGCGATTGCCGCTGCTGGAGCGCACCGAGCTGTTTCGCCGTTCCATTGGCGATGCCACCGACATTGTCGAGAAGGAGATGTACACCTTTGATGACCGCAATGGCGAGAGTCTGACACTGCGCCCTGAGGCCACGGCGGGACTCGTCCGCGCCGCGATTTCGAACGGCCTGACGCACAACCAGAAGCACCGCATCTGGACGGGCGGGCCGATGTTTCGCTACGAAAAGCCGCAGAAGGGCCGTTACCGCCAATTCCACCAGATTGATATCGAGGCATTCGGCTACGAGGGTCCCGACGTCGACATCGAGATGATCGTCATGTCGGCGCGGCTCTGGCAGCGACTCGGGATCTCGAGGCTGTCGCTGGAGATCAACTCGCTCGGCAGCACGGAGGCGCGCGCGGCCTACCGTGACCAGCTCGTCACCTATTTCGAGGGCCACCGCGAGGCGCTCGACGCCGATAGCCTGCGCCGACTCGAGAGCAATCCGCTGCGAATCCTCGACAGCAAGAACCCAGCCATGGCGGAAGTCATCGCTGGCGCGCCGTTGTTGCTGGACCACCTCGACGCCGAATCGCAGGCCCACTTTGATGCATTGCGTGCGGGTTTAGATGCCGTTGGTGTCGCCTACACCGTCAACCCGCGGCTGGTGCGCGGGCTCGACTACTACTCGCGCACGGTCTTTGAGTGGGTGACCGACGCGCTGGGCTCGCAGGGTGCCGTGTGCTCGGGCGGGCGCTACGACGGGCTGTTCGAGCAACTCGGCGGCAAATCTGTGCCAGCCATTGGCTGGGCCATCGGTGTGGAGCGGCTCGTGGCGTTATGCGAAGCGGAACAGGCGCGTCCGGCCGCGGTCGAACCACACGCGTACCTAGTCTCCGTCGGCGAGGGTGCTGATGCGGCCGCACTGGCGCTCAGCGAGCGTCTGCGCGACGCGGTCCCGGGGCTTCGGCTCGAGCGCCATCTGGGCGCTGGCAGCATGAAGTCTCAGCTCAAACAGGCGGACAAGAGCGGCGCCGCGGTGGCGCTGATCGTGGCCGAACAGGAGCTCACGGACGGCGTGATCTCCGTGAAGCCGCTACGAGACCGGCGCGAGCAGGAGCGTCTTGACGAAGCGGGCCTCGTAGGCCGGCTTAAGGCCGAGGTCGGATCGCGCTGAAGAGCGCGTCGCGCCGTTTCGCAGGGCGCACGAAACCGCTAGAATTGCCGGCTAATTCGCGTCGGGTGCCGCTGGGCCCGCCGCAACACATGACGATGGATAGGTGATGAGACCGTGAGCGATTACGAAGACGCCGAACAAGTCGAGAAACTGAAGGCTTTCTGGGACGAGAACGGCAAGCTGCTGATCAGCGCCGTGGTCCTCTCAACGGCCGGCCTGTTCGGCTGGAACTGGTGGAAGGGCGAGCAGCGCGCATACGCAGAAGGCGCCTCGCAGGTCTTTGAGCAGGCGGTCGATGCCGCCCAGGCATCCGACCTGACCATGCTTGTGTCTCACCACAGCACGCTGACATCGGACTTCCCGGATTCGCCTTATGTCACTCAGGCCGGGCTAAGGCTTGCGGGGCTTTACATGCAGCGCGGTGAGACGGAGCAGGCGGAGTCCACGCTGCGCGACGTACTGGCACGGGAGCGCGGCACGTTGCTTGAGCCCGTCGCGGCCTCTCGACTGGCCCGTGTGCTGTCCTACCGCGGCGATCCCGCCCAGGCACTCGAAGTTCTTGATGGTGTCAGCGACGCCGGCACCTACGCGCCGCTGCTCTCCGAGACGCGTGGCGACGTCCAGATCGCACTTGGTAACACCGAAGCGGCTCGAGCAGCGTTCGAATCGGCGCTGACGGCGCCGGGTCAGTCGCAGCTGATTGATGTGCGGCTCGTTGAGATGAAACTTGCCGACCTGGGCGCGGCGCCCGTCGTCGCGACGGAAGCGGAAAGCCCGTGACCCGCACACTGCGCCTCATGGCGCTGGCGACGGCCGTACTGGCCATCTCCGGCTGCTCGATCTTCGGCGATGACGACGAAGAGGCGGCGTTGCCGCCCACGCCGCTGACCGACTTTTCAGAAACGCTGAAGCTCGATCGCGTCATCAATGAGGGTCTCGGCGGCGGTGGTGGTGTGCTGCGCTACGCGTTGCGTCCTTCGGGTGACGGCACGCGCGCTTATGCGGCAGGGGCTGACGGTACGGTCGTGGCCTACGACGCCGTCTCGGGCAAGCGCACCTGGCGTGTGAAACTCGACGATACGATTACGGCCGGGCCGGGCGCGGGTGATGGCCGACTCGCTGTTGCGGATCGCAGCGGGGGCATCACGGCGCTGGATGCCCGCTCTGGCGACGTGCTCTGGCGCCAGGACATCGCGGCTGAAGTACTCGCGCCCCCGGTTTTGGGTGGCGAACGCGTGATCGTGCGCAGCGTTGATGGTCGTCTGCTTGCGTTGTCTGGCTCAACGGGGGAGTTGCTCTGGTTTGTGGAGCAGCCGGTACCGAGACTGTCGCAACGCGGCACGGGCGCACCCGTGATTGTCGGTGACGCTGTCGTAGCGGGTTTCGACAACGGGCGCATCCTGGCGGCAGACCTGCTTTCTGGCGAGGTGCTCTGGGAGCTGCCCTTGGGTATCCCCTCGGGTCGCAGTGACATTGAACGCATGGTCGATGCCGATGGCGCGCTGGCGGCGTCTGGCAATGACCTCTACGTCACGGGCTTCCGTGCCCGTACAGCCGCGATCGCGGCAGAATCAGGCCAGGCACTTTGGGCGCGTGAGCTGTCGAGTTACTCGGGCCTTGGAATCGATTGGACCAACGTCTACATGACCCTCGAGGACGACCAGGTCATCGCGTTGTCGCGCAGCAACGGCACGCAGCAATGGTCCAACGAGCTGTTCTTGCGTCGGCAGCTGACGGCGCCTGTCGCCTTTGGCGAATATGTCGTTGTGGGCGATCTTGAAGGCTATCTGCACTTTTTGAGCGCGCGCAGCGGCACACTGGCGGCGCGGGTTCGCGTGGGCGATGGGCCGATCGTGCAGCGCCCCTACGTGATGGGCGAGACGCTTTACGCCCAGTCCAGCGAAGGCACACTGGTCGGCTACCGCGAGCGCGGCGAGCGCCGCTGACCGAACCATGCTGCCCGTCGTCGCACTCGTCGGTCGACCTAATGTCGGCAAGTCGACGCTGTTCAATCGACTGACGCGCACGCGCGACGCGCTCGTTGCCGACTACCCAGGGCTGACCCGCGACCGTCAATATGGCTACGGCAAGGTTGGGGGGCGCGATTATCTTGTGGTGGACACGGGCGGTCTTGGCGATGACGACGAGGGCGTTGCTGCGCTGATGGCGGAGCAGGCCCGCCTAGCTATCGATGAATCAGATGTCGTGATCTTCCTCGTCGATGCGCGGGACGGTCTGTTGTCCGGCGACTACGACATCGCCGATCGCGTCCGTCGCAGCGACAAGCCCGTCTTTGTAGCCATCAACAAGGCCGAGGGTCTGGATGCCGATGCTGTGGCATCGGATTTCTACGCGCTGGGTCTCGGCGACCCCGCTGTGATCTCTGCAGCACATGGCGATCGTGTCGTGCCGCTTGTGGAGCACGTTCTTGCCGCCGCTCCCGAAGGCGACCCCGAGCCTGAAGCTGACGCCGCCATCATGATTACCGTGGCGGGCCGGCCCAACGTCGGCAAGTCGACGCTGATCAACCGCCTCATCGGTGAAGAACGGGTGGTTGCCTTCGACAAGCCCGGCACCACGCGCGACAGCGTGCGGGTGCCGTTCGAGCGCGACGGCAAACACTACGTTCTCGTCGACACGGCCGGCGTGCGACGACGCACCCGCGTGACCGAGGCCATCGAGAAATTCAGCATCATCAAGACGCTGCAGGCCATTGAGCAGAGCAACGTGGTGATTGGTGTCATTGACGCTCGCGAGGGCGTGACCGACCAGGATGTCTCGTTGTTTGGTCTGATCATCGAACGGGGCAGGGCGCTCGTTGTGGTCATCAACAAGTGGGACGGCCTCGATCCCGATCGCCGTCGTGCCTTACGCGACGGCCTCGAGCTAAAGCTTGGATTTACCGAATTCGCGCCGCGCCACTTTATCTCGGCCAAGCATGGCAGTGGTGTGGGCAAGCTCCTGCCCGAGGCCGAGCGTGTGCACGAGGCGGCTTGTCGAGAGCTGCCCGCATCTGCGCTCACTCGGGCGCTTGAAACCGCCATTGGCGCGCATCCGCCACCGCTATCGCGCGGGCGTCGTCCACGGCTGCGCTACGCACACCAGGGCGGGCGCAATCCGCCGGTCATCGTGGTGCACGGGACTCAGGCGGAACGCTTGTCGGCCAGTTACCGGCGCTACCTCGTCAACTATTTCAGAAAGACCTTTAAGCTGCGGGGCACTCCGATTCGTCTGCAGCTTAAGTCGGGCAAGAACCCCTTTGAGGGACGGCGCAACACGCTGACACCGCGCCAGCAGGCGCGTCGCAAGCGCCTGCTTAAGCATGTGAAGAAACGCTCGTAGGTGACGTCTTGCGCGTGGGCCGTGGTAGGCTCTCGCGTCTTACACACAGGGGACGGTGGGAGAGAATCATGAGCATCCTCGAGACAATTCTGAAGTCGGGCAACGGCGCCCTCGTGGGCCAGGTTGCAGACAGCCTCAAGCTCGATAAGGGCAAAGCGGGCGCTGCTATCGCGGAGCTGTTGCCGGCACTCAAAGGCGGGATCCGCCGTAACGCCGAGAAGCCCGAGGGGCTGGGTGCGCTGATGTCTGCGCTGCAGCGTGGCAACCACTCGGATTACGTCGAGAAGCCGGACCTGCTGAGCCGGGCCGCAACGATCACCGACGGCAACGCCATCCTGGGCCACTTGCTGGGCAGCAAGGACGAAAGCCGCAAAGTGGCCGCCGAAGCGGCCTCGCGTACGGGTGTCGACGTGGGCACGCTCAAGAAGATGTTGCCCATGGTGGCGGCCATGGCGATGGGCTCGCTGAGCAAGGAAAGCAAGGGCGGCGCTCTGGCTTCGTTGATCGGTGGTGGCGCGTCCTCCGCGGGTGCAGGCCTGCTGTCGAGCTTCCTCGACAAGGATGAGGGCGGTTCAGCCGTGGGCAATTTGCTGGGTATGGCCCGGAAGTTCTTCTGACGGTGTTCGAACGCGCCACGCGTGATGGCGTGGCGGGTGCTTCCCTATGACTGTCTCTGAAGCCGGCGCCCGCCGTGTCCTCCAGTTGCCGGGTTCGTTCGAGCTGCGCCGTGGCGGCGTCCTCCAGCGACCCACACTCGCCTATGAGACCTGGGGGAAGCTGTCACCGGAGCGTGACAACGCGGTCGTACTGTTCACGGGCTTGTCGCCATCGGCGCATGCCGCCTCGTCGCCCGACGACCTGTCGCCCGGTTGGTGGGAGGAGATGCTGGGGCCGCAACGCCCCATCGACACAGATCGCTTCTTTGTCATTTGCGTGAATTCGCTGGGCAGCTGCTTCGGCTCGACCGGGCCGGCCAGTAATAATCCTTCGAGAAATAAGCCTTACGCCATTGATTTCCCAGTTCTTTCTCTGGAAGACATCGCGAATGCCTCGATACCCGTGCTCGACACGTTTGGCATAGTCCGGGTGTTTGCCGCGATCGGCTGCTCCATGGGCGGCATGACCGCGCTGGCTTTTGCGGCATTACACCCGGCGCGCTGCGGTCGGCTCATCTCGGTGTCCTCGGCCGCACGCGCGGCCCCGTTTGCCATCGCGCTGCGTTCGCTGCAGCGCGAGATGGTGCGCCGCGACCCCGATTGGCAGGACGGTCGTTACGCTGCCGACGCTGGCCCGATCACGGGTATGCGCATGGCGCGCAAGCTCGGCATGATCACCTACCGCTCCGCCCAGGAGTGGGTGCAGCGCTTCGGGCGCGAGCGTGTGGCAGCCGAACACGGTGCCAACGACCCGTTTTGTATCGATTTTGAGGTCGAGTCTTACCTCGAAGCGCACGCGCTCAAGTTTACGGGTGCCTTTGATGCCAACTGCTACCTGTTCCTGTCGCGCGCCATGGACCTGTTCGACATTGCCGACTACGGGGGCTCTGTGGCCAGCGGTGTGGGCCGCACGGCGCTCGACGAGGCGCTCGTTATTGGGGTTGGCAGCGACACCCTGTTCCCGCTCTGGCAGCAGCGCGAGCTTGCCGATGCGCTGGGCGCCGCAGGCTGCGACGTCAGTTTCGAGGCGCTCGACTCGATTCAGGGTCACGATTCGTTTCTTGTCGATATGGACCGGTTCCGGCCCGTCATTGGCAGCTGGCTGGCCAACCGCTAAACCGCTTCCGATGTTAGACTCACCGCATGGTTATCGCCGCGGATGAGCCCAATGCCCGCGGGGCAGCAGGTCTGGCCCCGCTAATCGCGCTTTGCGACGAGGCTGTCGCGTTGCCCGATACCTCGGCGGTCGTGGACCGCATCAAGTCCGAATTGTGTCGCATGATCCGCGGCAATGCCTTCGAGCTGCCCGTTGCGGTCATGCAGCCGCATGCCGACCGCTACGCGCGTCGGCTGCTGCATCGCGACCCGGAACGCGGTTACTCCATCGTTGCCATGACCTGGGGGCCGTGCCAGTCGACCCCCATCCACGACCATGCCGGTATGTGGTGCGTCGAAGGCGTCTGTGCGGGCAGCATCGATGTCCTGCAGTACGAGCTCATGGAGCAGGCGGAAGAAGCGCGTTACCGCTTCGAGCCCCGCAATTCCTACATGGCCGGTATCGGCAGTGCCGGGTGCCTGATCCCACCCTACGAATACCACCTGATTGCGAATCCCTGCGATCGCAGCCCTGCGGTCTCGCTGCATATCTACGGCGGCGATATGGATCACTGCCACGTCTTTGTCCGCGAGGGCGAGGGCAGCGAATGGCACCGACGCGTTCAGCGCGCGCTGTCCTTCGACGACTAAGCGTCAATCGTCGCTTAAGCGCACGCCCCGAACCTCGGCGTCCACCACACCATCCCTCAGCGTGACGGCCACAGCGTCGCCAGGCTCGAGCGCGGACGCATCCGTAACGGCATCGCCGTTGGTATCACGCAAGACGGCGTAGCCGCGCCCGATCGTCGCGAGCGGACTGACCGCCTGCAGTGTCTTGGCAAGTGTGCGCAGTCGCTGGGCGCGCGAGCTGCGTGTGACGGCTTCGGCGCGCAGGAGGCGGCCGGCGAGGTCATTGAGCGTGCGCTTGCGGCGAGCGAGCGCCGTGGCAGGCGACTGCACGCGCAGGCGCGCGGCGAGCGCGGCGTGTTGTTGCAACCGGCGATCGAGCGCCTCACGGCCGGAGCGGCGCAGAGACTGGGCCAGCCGCTCAAGCACCCGCCGTTGTTCGGCAACCCGGCGCGAGGGCCCCTGGGACAGCAGGCGGCGCGCCAGCTGATCCATCCGCTGCGCGTAGCGTTGCAACAGTCGGTGTGCGGCGTTGCCGAGACGGTAGCCGCGCTCACGTGCCTGCGTGAGCAGCACGCGGCCATCGGGCACGGCAAGCTCAGCGGCGGCCGAGGGCGTTGGCGCCCGCGCGTCGGCCACGTAATCGGCAATGGTGACGTCCACCTCATGACCGACCCCAGCCAGCGTTGGGATTGGGCAGTCTGCAATGTCGCGCGCGAGGCCCTCATCGTTGAAAGCGGCCAGATCTTCGAGCGAGCCGCCGCCGCGCGCGAGGATCAGTACGTCGCACTCTTTGCGGGCCACGGCAAGCGCCAGTGCGCGACGGAGCTCCGAGGGCGCCTCCCGGCCCTGCACGCTGGCGCCGTAAATCAACACGGGAACGCTCGGCATACGTCGGCCGAGCACTTTGAGGATGTCGCGGACGGCGGCACCTGACGGCGAGGTAATCACGCCGATGCGGCTGGGTAGGGCAGGCAGCTCGACCTTGCGTTCGGGATCGAACAGGCCTTCGGCGTGCAGCTTGCGCTTGAGTTGTTCGAAGGCGCGGCGTAGCAAGCCTTCGCCGGCCGGCTCGAGGTGTTCGACGATAAGCTGATAGTCGCCGCGCGGCTCATAGAGGCTCAGCCGGCCCCGGACGAGCACCTGGTCCCCATTGGCAAGATCACGGGCACTGCCGCGCTGGCGCTGGCGAAAGAACGCGGCGCGCACCTGCGCCTGGCCGTCCTTGAGCGAGAAGTAGACGTGGCCTGATGCGGGGCGCGCCAGGTTCGAGACCTCGGCCTCGACCCAGATGCTGCCAAAACTCGATTCAAGCAGCTCGCGCGAGGCGCGGTTGAGTGCCGAGACACTCCAGACGTCATGCTGTGCCGGTGCCCGCAAGGCGTCGCTCCGTGAAAGCGTTTGAGTATACGGGACGCCTTCACCGGGTGCTTACCTCGCCCGGCCATCCCCGGTACAATGGTCGGTTAACCCCCAAACATCCCCAGAAACACCGGAGGAGGCGCACCATGCGAATCGCGAGAGAGGCTCTGACATTCGATGACGTCTTGCTGCAGCCCGCGTACTCCGAAATATTGCCGCGCGAAGTGTCGCTCGCGACGCAACTCACGCGGGACATCACGCTCAACACCCCCTTACTTTCGGCAGCCATGGACACCGTGACTGAGGCGCGGCTTGCGATCACGCTCGCGCAGGAAGGCGGCATGGGCATCATCCACAAGAACTTGCCGCCCGAGGAGCAGGCGCGCAACGTTCGTGTGGTCAAGAAATTCGAGAGCGGCATTATCAGCGACCCCATTACCGTGAATCCAGAGATGACGATTCGCGAGGTGTTGCAGCTCACGCGCGCCAACAACATCTCGGGCGTGCCCGTGGTATCGGGTGACGAAACTGTAGGCATCGTCACCAACCGCGACCTACGCTACGAGACGCATCTCGATGCGGCCGTGTCGACGGTCATGACGCCCAAGGAAAAGCTCGTGACCGTGCGCGAGGGCGCGGCCAAGCAGGAAGTGCTGTCGCTGCTGCACCAGCACCGCATCGAAAAAGTGCTCGTGGTTGATGACGCCTACCGCCTGCGCGGCATGATTACAGCTAAGGATTTCCAGAAAGCCACCGACTTCCCGCGCGCCTGCAAGGACGGCAACGGGGCGCTGCGGGTTGGTGCGGCGGTGGGTACGGGCGGCGACACCGAGGAACGCGTCGCCATGCTTATGGAGGCAGGCGTTGATGTGCTCGTTGTGGATACCTCACACGGGTTCTCGCGCGGCGTCCTCGAGCGTGTGCGCCAGATTCGCGGTGAGTATCCTGATGCCCAGATCATTGCCGGCAACATCGTGACGCCCGAGGCCGCTGAAGCGCTCGTCGAGGCCGGTGCGAACGCCGTCAAGGTCGGGATCGGCCCCGGCTCGATTTGTACGACGCGTGTGGTTGCCGGTGTGGGTGTGCCGCAGATCACGGCGGTTGCCGAAGTGGCCGAGGCCATGGACCGCCATAGCGTTCCCGTTATTGCCGATGGCGGCATCCGTTTCTCGGGAGATATCGCCAAGGCGATCGTGGCGGGCGCGTCCTCGATCATGATCGGCGGCCTGTTTGCCGGTACCGAAGAGGCGCCGGGTGAGGTCGAGCTCTACAAAGGTCGCAGCTACAAGTCGTATCGCGGCATGGGCTCACTCGGGGCCATGGCACAGGGCTCATCGGACCGCTACTTCCAGGACACCACCGACGAGCTGGAGAAGCTCGTGCCTGAAGGTATCGAAGGCCGTGTGCCCTACAAGGGCTCGCTCATTGCCATCGTCCACCAGCTCATGGGTGGCCTGCGCGCCGCGATGGGCTACACGGGCTGCGCTGACATCCTCTCGATGCGGACACGACCTGAGTTTGTGCGGATCACCGGTGCCGGAATGCGCGAGAGCCACGTGCACGATGTGACGATTACCAAAGAAGCCCCCAACTACCGGAGCGAGTGATGGCGCCTGCAGCGCGTGACATTCACGCCGACCGCGTACTGATCCTCGATTTCGGCGCCCAGTACACGCAGTTGATTGCGCGCCGGGTGCGCGAGTCGGGCGTCTACTCGGAGATCCACCCCTGGGACATGGACCCCGATGCGATCCGAGAATTCGGCGCGCGCGGCATCATCCTGTCGGGCGGCCCCGAGTCTGTAAATCAGAGCGCGCCGCCGCGCGCCGCGCAGGTGGTGTTCGAGCTGGGCGTCCCCGTGCTGGGCATCTGCTACGGCATGCAGACCATGGCCGCGCAACTGGGCGGTGAGGTGAGCGCCTCGTCGCACCGCGAATTCGGTTACGCCGAGGTCGACGAGACCATTGAATCGGAGCTGCTCACGGGCTTCGCTGACGAACGCAACGACGCAGGGCAGGCCCGGCTCAAGGTCTGGATGTCACACGGCGATCGCGTCGATGCGCTGCCGCCGGGGTTTACCGGCATTGCTGCCAGCGCCAACGCGCCGCTGGCGGCCATGGAGGATCGCGAGCGCCAGTTCTACGGCGTGCAATTCCACCCCGAGGTCACGCACACGCTGCAGGGTGCCGCCATCCTGCACCGGTTTGTCCGTGAGATCTGCGGCTGCGCCGGCGACTGGACTACGGGCAACATCGCGAGTAACGCCATCGCGCGCGTCCGCGACGCTGTCGGCGACGACCATGTGCTGCTGGGCTTGTCGGGCGGCGTCGACTCATCGGTGGTTGCAGCCATGCTGCACGCGGCGATTGGCGATCAGCTCACTTGCGTCTTCGTCGATCATGGCCTGCTGCGGCTTAACGAAGGCGACCAGGTCATGGACACCTTTGCGCGTCACCTGGGCGTCAATGTTATTCGCGTCGACGCTGCGGAACGTTTTTTCGGTGCGCTGGCAGGTGAGGCCGACCCCGAGGCCAAGCGCAAGATCATCGGGCGCGAATTTGTCGCGGTCTTCGAAGCCGAAGCCGAGAAACTCGACAGTGTGCGCTGGCTGGCGCAGGGCACGATTTACCCCGACGTGATCGAGTCCGCGGGTAGTGCCACGGGCAAGGCCCACGTCATCAAGAGCCACCACAACGTCGGCGGTTTGCCCGAGCACATGAATCTGAAGCTGCTTGAGCCCTTGCGCGAGCTGTTCAAGGACGAGGTACGCCGCGTCGGCGTCGAGCTCGGCCTGCCGCACGACATGGTTTACCGCCACCCGTTCCCCGGGCCCGGCCTCGGGGTTCGCATCCTGGGCGAGGTGAGGGCCGAGTACGCCGCGCTGCTGCAGCGCGCCGACGCCGTGTTCATCGACGAGCTGCGCGCTGCAGGACTTTATGACGAGACGAGTCAGGCATTCGCCGTGTTCCTGCCGGTTCGTTCGGTGGGCGTCATGGGGGACGGGCGGACGTATGATTACGTGATCGCATTACGCGCGGTCGAAACGGTCGACTTTATGACGGCGCGCTGGGCGCGGCTGCCCTACGAGTTTCTCGAGCGCGTGTCGCTGCGCATCATCAACGAGATCGAGGGCATCTCGCGTGTGACCTACGACATCTCGGGGAAGCCACCCGCAACCATCGAATGGGAGTGAGTGCTTCGCCACACTAGCTGAAGGGGGCGCGTGTGTTTGTTAAGACGAAGAACTTCAGCGCAGATGAACTCGCCCGGTTTCGGGACCTGCAAGAACAGTCGTTCCGGATTCTTCAGTCCGCCGCGCTCAAGCTTGCGGGCGGGGAAACCGAACAGTCAGTGGCGCGTCAGCTGGTGAAGGACTACTACGCAGCCGGATTTTCCTCGTTCTTTCATCTGCCCGTGGTGCTTTTCGGTGAGCGCACGGCGCTTCCGGGCAACTGGACGGTCAAGAGTTTTTTCCCCAAGCGTAAAGCGCTGGCGGACGGCGATAGCGTCATTCTCGACGCGTCCCCGATTCGCGATGGGTTCCTCGTGGATACGTCATACAGCTTCTGTTTTGGCGACAATGACGTGCACCGGGAAATGATGCGCCACCTCTCCCAGTACCGGGAGTCGATACCCAAAGCCGTCAATAAGGGCGCGACGTTCCGGCAGATTGCTCGTGACGTGATCGACAACATGACCCGCCATGGCTACGAGCCTGTCCACACCAAACATATCGGCGAAGTGCTGGGTCATCGCGCGGTAAAACTTGGCAAGCTGCCATTTAAGCCAAGGATGAGGGGCTTCGACGCCTACGCCATCAGCTGGTTTAACCTCAAGGACAAACTCGCGACAAGCGGTGTTGGCCGACGCAGCCCGCTCTGGAGCACCTTGAAGGCGTCGAATCATCAGCCGCATGATGGTTTGTGGCTCGTGGAGCCGCACGCCGGCAAAGCCGGCGTTGGTGCCAAGTGGGAAGAAATTCTGGTGATCGAAGACGGGCAGGCGCGGTGGTTGGACGACACGCCGCCCCACGTGCGCCAGTGGCGCGACATCGCATCGGGCAGCGCTTACCGTCCCGCTGTCTGAGAGTAGAACACGGATGATCTGTTGCTTGTCCTGGTTGAACCGCAGCGCAAATGTTGAACGAGCGTGGTGACGGGATTGCAGGTTGTGCTCGCGCTTAATGCCATCTGGTTTGGGATGGGCTTCGATGCGTTCTACCGGCGTCGTGCCATCTTCGGCAAGGTCCTGGTGCCCGTTCAGGCCGATCGCGACAATACGGCCTACGCTGCACTCGTCGAGTCGGGGCGATTCATGGGCGGGTTCAATCTGGCGCTCGCGCTGTTCAATGTGCTGCTGGCCTTCAACGTGGGCGGCTTCGACACGGACGCGCAATGGGCCACGCTGCTGGCCTTCAATGCGGTGGCGCACGGCTCGCAATTTGTGGGCAACATCCCGATGGCGATCGCGAACCGGCGTGGCGGTGGATTGTGGCCGGTGTTCAAGGGTGTGATGCTGCTGATCTTCGTCATCGACTGTGTGTTGATGATGGCCAATGCAGCGCTCGCCACAGCGTTGGTACTGTAGGGGCGATTCACTCCGGTGTGCGAGCAACGTCACCGTGATTCCGAGGTCTTGATGTGAGCGACGAGGTAAGCCTCAGCGTGTTTAGCGACTACGACCACCGCTGGATGTCAGAAGCCCTCGCCTTGGCCGATGCCGCGGAAGCGGCGGGCGAGGTGCCGGTGGGCGCCGTCGTCGTGCGCGGTGATGAGATCGTCGGCCGTGGCCGCAATGCGCCCCGGTCGAGCCACGACCCCAGCGCGCATGCTGAACTTCTGGCCGTACGAGATGCGGCTGCAAGGTTGGGCAATTACCGGCTCACCGACTGCCACGTCTACGTCACACTGGAGCCCTGCCTCATGTGCGTGGGCGCCATGGTGCACGCGCGGGTCGCCGAGGTGGTGTTTGCAGCGCTCGATCCGAAATCAGGTGCACTGGGAGGCATCACGAATGCCCTGGCGCTGCCGGGTCTCAATCACCGTTTCGCGGTGCGCAGCGGGCTCATGGCTGATGAGGCTGGGGAGCGACTCCGGCAATTCTTTCGTAACAAGAGACAAGCGACATGATGACGATTCGGGCGGCCCGCGTGGACGATGGCCCCGCACTCATGGACCTGATGCCGGGCCTTGCCGACTTTCCCGTACCCAACGACCGCAATCCGGATGATCTCTGGCGGGGCGATGCGAAGGTTGTGGCGCAACACCTGGATGGCTCGCGCGATGACACGCTGTTGCTGGTTGCCGCCGACGAGCAGGACCGGCCGTTAGGTCTGGCGCTGGTGTCGCTTAGGCCCGAGTTGCTGAGTGGCAGGCCGAGCGCGCATCTCGAAGCGATCGTGGTGGGGCCCGGAGCCCGGGGGCAGGGCGCCGGCCGCAGCCTGTTGGAGGCAGTGGAGCAGGCTGCGGCCGATCGAGGCGCCCAATCGATTACCCTGCACGCATTCCGCAAGAATGAACGCGCGAGGGCGCTATATGAATCAGAGAGTTATGACGCAGAGCTCATCCGCTACATGAAGCCGCTGCCGGCGCCACAAAAGCGCGACTGAGAGCAGCGCTATGAGGCCCGGGCTGGCGCTACCGCCGCCTTCCTCGGTGACCACCACGACGGGCTCGAAGGGTGCGTCAACCGTCTCACTCTCGAGCGGCAGGTCAAACAGATCCGCCGACTGTCCGGGGCCAAACGTGGCGACGAGCCGTCCGTCGAAGTCGTCGTAGAGCTCGATGAGCACGTCGTAATAGCCCGTTGGGAAACCCGAGACGAGGTCGGCGTCGAAGTAGTACGCGTCGCCGCCACTGGCCCCGTAGATGTCGAACACGGCCGTTTCGCCGTATTCGATCCAGTCACCACCCTCCAGCGACAGGTACACAACGGCGTAGACCCAGGCCTGTTCGTAGACCGTGTCGGCATCGAAGTCGAGCTCCAGACGTGTGTAGAAGCCGTCGCCGTCGAGGTCGCCGGCAATCGCGGTGGTGGCGTCGAAGATCCAGAAGTCCTGGTTGATCGACTGCGCATCGGCCGCTGTCGGGGCCTTACGCCGCAGGCGCGCGCCTGCGCCGCGCGACGGGGCCGTCGACTTGCTCGAGAGCTGGGCGTCTTTGCCCGGCTTGCGCTGGGCCTCGTTGGCTTTTTTGCCCTGTTCCACGAGTACCTGGACGCCGGCAGGGGGCGGTGTCTCGGCTATTGCGGGGGCCGCGAGCCCCAGGCTGGCCGCGATGATGAGGGTGCGGAATTGGCGAAATGCGATCATGGTGCTCACTCCCTTTCAGTTGGGTCTGGGCACCATTAGGCAGGTGGGACACTGAATGCGGCCTGAATGCCGCGAGGCTGCGCTCAGGCGCGGGTTTCGGTGCCTTCTGAAGTGGCTTCCGGGGGCGTCTCAGGCGCCGTTTCATCGGGCTCTGAGTCGTTATCGCGGTTCTCGAGCCAATGCAGGATGTCGCGGTAGTTGCGGATGTTCTCAACGTACTCGACGGGCTCCCAGCCGCGCGCGTAGCCGTAGGGCACGCGCGAATACCACTTTTTGCGCGCCAGCAATGGCAGTGCGTCGCGGACATCCACCCAGCGGTTGGGGTCACCGTCCTGCATTTCGACGATCTTGCGGGCGTCTTCGACGTGATAGAAGCCCACGTTGTAGGCAGCCAGGGCCATCCAGGTGCGGTCTGGCTCGGGAATGCTGTCGTTGAGCCGCGCCTTGAGTCGCGCGTAGAAGCGGGCACCGCCGCTGATGCTTGACGCGGGGTCGGTGCGGTCTTCGATGCCCAGGTAGTCGGCCGTGGCCTGGGTCAGCATCATGATGCCGCGCACGCCCGTGGGCGACACGGCTCCGCGCCGCCAGTGCGACTCCTGGTACCCCATGGCGGCCAGCAGCTGCCAGTCGAGCTCATTGGCACTGGCGGCCTCGAGGAACAGCTCCCGGTAGCGGGGCAGCCGCGATTCGTAGTGGCGGATAAAGCTGCGAGTGCCGACGTAGTCAAACTCGTCGTTGTGGCCGTAATAGCGGTCGAGGATGCGTGTGAGCTCGCCGTTGCGACGGATCTTCTGCAGGTACTGGTTGGCGCGCACGATCAGCGTGTCGTCACCGTCGGGCGGGAACGCCCAGGCAATCGAGTCCGCCACCTCGAGCTCGAGCGCGATGCGCAGCTCGGGGTGGAAGTTGCGGTGAATGCTGAAATCCGTGGAATCGGCCACGGTGTAGTCGATGTCGCCTTCCGCCACCTGTTCGAGCAGATCGGCGGCGTCAACGCTCGCGTCCTCGCGCCAGCGCAAAAGCGGCAGGTCGGGCTCCAGCGCCCGCATCGTGTCGGCGTGGCTGGAGCCTGCAACGACAACAATCTCGCGGTTCTGCACCTCAACGAGGGATTGGGGGCGCCCCGTACCGCGGCGGTAGATCAGGTGTTGCTCGACCTGCTGGTAGGGCTGGGAAAAGCGCACGAGCGCGAGTCGCGGCTCGGTAATCGACAGCGCACCGGCTGCCATGTGCGCGTCGCCCTGCGCAACCGAAGGCACGAGCTCGGAGAAGCTGTCCATCGGCACCATGTCGAGTTCGACGCCCAGGTCTTCGCTAAAGCCGCGCACGAGGTCGTACTCCGGACCTGTCGGGCCGTCGCTACCGATGTACCAGGCGGTCGGTGCATTGCGCGTGACCACGCGTAGGCGACCGGTCTCGAGGACCTGCTCGAGAATGGGGGGCGGGAAGTGAGGCGTGGTGAGCAACGCTCCCGCGATGAGGGCCAGCACGAGTCTCATGCCAGCGCCTGAAGTCGCGTGCTGCAGACGGCCATGGATGGATTATACCGTGCCCGGCGACCTGGCTCGCCCTCAGATCGAAATCGGGGGTGATTCCCCGGGCACGCCTTGAGATACTAGGGCCTGGTCCGTGTCGGCTGCCCCGCGACGGTCAGCCGTGAACCCCGTCAGGCCCGGAAGGGAGCAGCGGCAGCGGTCACACCGGGTGCCGGGACACAGCTGGCACGGGCCCTCGAATTCACTCGCGCTGCAGCGGCGGCGCGCCCCGGCGCATTGGTCTCCATGAGCTATCTCGTTCTCGCCAGAAAATGGCGGCCGCAACGTTTCGAAGACGTTGTGGGCCAGCAGCACGTCCTTCGCGCGCTATCGCATGCGCTCGAGAGCGACAAACTGCATCACGCGTATCTGTTCGCGGGCACGCGCGGCGTCGGCAAAACCACGCTCGCACGCATCTTAGCTAAGGCAATGAACTGCGAACGCGGCGTCTCGGCAACGCCGTGCGGCGTTTGCAGTGCCTGCACCGAGATCGACGAAGGCCGCTTTGTGGATCTCATCGAGGTCGATGCGGCCTCGCGCACCAAAGTCGACGACATGCGCGAGATGCTCGACAACGTGCAGTACCGCCCGACGCGGGGGCGCAAAAAGGTGTACCTCATCGATGAGGTCCACATGCTGTCGACGCATTCGTTTAATGCGTTGCTAAAGACCCTCGAAGAACCGCCCGAGCATGTCACGTTCCTGCTTGCGACGACGGACCCGCAGAAATTGCCCGTCACGGTGCTGTCGCGCTGTCTTCAGTTCAATCTCAAGCGACTCACGCCTCAGCTTATTGCGGAGCGCATGGCGTTCATCGCCAAGGAAGAGGGGCTCGAGTCCGACGATCAGGCCCTGTCGATGATTTCGCGCGCGGCCGACGGCAGCATGCGCGACGCCCTGTCGATCATGGACCAGGCCATCGCCTACGGCGGCGGGCGGCTAGAAGGCGATGCCGTGGCCGACATGCTCGGTGCCCTCGACCGCAACGCCGTCGCACGGATTGTGGACGGTCTGGCTGACGGCGATGCGCAAGGACTGCTCGACCTCATTGAGGACGCCGATGCGCAGTTCCCAGACTACGGCCGCCTGCTCGATGAACTCGCGGCCCTGCTGACGCGTATCGCTGTATTTCAGGCCACGGGCGCAGGCGATGCCGACGCGGCTGTGGCGGCCGAGGTCGAGCGCCTCGCTGGCCGCATCTCACCCGAGGACGCTCAGCTTTACTATCAGTTCGCCGTTGTGGGCAAACGTGATCTCTACATGGCCCCCGATCCGCGCTCGGGCGTCGAGATGACGCTGTTGCGCATGTTGGCGTTTCGGCCCGGTGCGCCGGCGTGGGCGCCCGCCGCGGGGGGCGCCAGGGGCGGCAAGGCGGCGACGCCCAAGACGTCACAGTCAGCGGTCGCGGAACCCGCGCCGGCGGCGCCTTCGGCAGCACCCGCACCCAAGCCCGTCGTGCGCAGCGCAGACGAGGCCGCCACGGGCCTTGAGGACTGGCATCGGTTGGTCGGGCAGTTGCCCTTGAGCGGTGTCGCGCGTCTGTTGGCCGCCAATTGTGCATTTGCAGGTCGCGAAGACGCGCTGGTGCGGCTGTCGCTGGATCGGCGCAGCGAGTCCATGCTCAAACCCGAGCGGGTTGCAGAACTCGAATCGGCACTGTCTGACTATCTCGGTGACGCCATCACCGTGCGTGTCGAAATCGACGGCAAGGCGGCCAGTGAGACCCCCACGCAGCGTGTGGCGCGTGAAGCGGCCGAGGCGCAAGCGGCGACCCGCGATGAGCTCGATAGTGACGCCGGTGTGGCCGCAATCAAAAACATGTTCGACGCAGAGCTCGTCGAACGCAATGGAGAGCCATGATGAAAGGTGGAATCGGCCAGCTCATGAAGCAGGCCAAGGCCATGCAGGCCAATATGGAAAAGGCGCAGGCCGAATTGGCGGAAACCGAAGTGACAGGTGAGTCCGGCGCCGGTCTCGTGCGCGTCACGATGACCGGCCGTCACGAGGTTCGCGGCATTGCGATCGACGACAGCCTGCTCGGCGAGGATCGCGAGATGCTCGAGGATCTTGTGGCGGCGGCATTCAACGACGCGCTGCGCAAAGTCGAGGCACTCAGCAAGGAGATGATGTCGGGCCTTGCCGGTGGCATGGGCCTGCCACCGGGAATGAAGCTGCCGTTCTGACATGGCGTTCACGCCGCTTTTGACGGATCTCATAGATGCCTTGCGCTGTCTGCCCGGTGTTGGGCAGAAGTCGGCACAGCGCATGGCGTTCGCACTGCTCGAGAGAGACCGCGATGGTGCCATCCGCCTCGCAGACGGGTTGCGCGCGGCGGCCGAGGGTATCGGCCACTGCGAACGTTGCCGCATGTTCTCCGAAGACCCTGTGTGCCCGATTTGTTCTGACGTGACGCGCGATGACAGTCAGCTCTGTGTGGTTGAGTCACCGGCAGACGTGCTCGCGCTCGATGCAGCCACGGGATTTCGCGGCCGCTATTTCGTACTCATGGGGCATCTGTCGCCGCTCGACGGCATTGGTCCTGAGGAACTGGGACTTGATCTGTTAACCATGCGACTGCGCGACGACCGCTTGCGCGAAGTCATCATTGCGACCAACCCGACGGTGGAGGGTGACGCAACGGCCCACTATGTGGCCGATCTGGCTTCGCGTTCGGGTGTTGCGGCCAGCCGCATTGCACACGGCGTGCCCGTGGGTGGTGAGCTGGAATACGTCGACGGGGGCACCCTGTCGCACGCGTTTACGGGTCGACGCAGCGTCGAGGCTGCGGGCTAACGGCAGGCGCTCGCGTGAGCACCGAAGAAGACTGCTTGTTCTGCAAGATCATCCGGCGCGAGATTCCGGCGGATATCGTCTACGAGGACGACGAGATTGTCGCGTTCCGTGACATCAATCCGCAGGCGCCCGTACACATTCTGTTCGTGCCCCGGCGCCACATTGAGTCGGCCAATGCGCTCAGCGAGCAAGACGCGGCGCTCATGGGCCGACTGGTCCTCGCGGCGCGCGGTTACGCAGCCGATCAGGGCTTCGCGGACTCGGGTTTCCGTCTCGTCGTGAACACCAACGCGCATGGCTGCCAGACCGTGTTCCACATGCACCTGCACTTGCTCGGTGGCGGCCAGCTCGCAGGCGGCTTCGGCGCCACGCGATAGCGCGGTTCTCGGCTACCAGTCGCGCCGCAATTGTTCCGTGAGCTGGCGCAGCCGGCGGTAGCTGTCGTAACGCCGCGCATCAATGTCCCCTGACGCGACTGCCGCCTTGACGGCGCAGCCGGGCTCGGACCGATGCTGGCAGTCGGCAAACCGGCAGTCTTGGGCGTACTGCGCGATCTCCACGAAACCCGCGCCGACGTCGCGCAGCGATTCGATGCTGGGTGCATAGTCGCGCACCCCCGGCGAATCGATCACGGAGAGCCCGGTCTCGGTGCGAATCAGTGCTGCGGTGACGGTCGTGTGGCGGCCCTCGCGGCTACCTTCGGACACAGCGCCAATGCGCTGGCGCGCGTCGCCGATGAGCGCATTGATCAGCGACGACTTACCAACGCCCGATTGCCCAACTAGGATGCCCGTGTGGCCCCGAAGCAGCGACGCGAGCGCTTCGAGGCCGGCGCCGTCGCGCGCGCTGCAGGACAGTACGGGGTAGTCCAGGGCTGCGTAGGTCTCGAACGCGTCCGGTGGGTCACCGAGGTCGGGCTTGCTCCAGACAATAGCCGCTTCGCAGGGCATGAGGCGGGCGGCCGCGAGATAACGGTCAACGATGTAGAAGTCAGGGGCCGGCTCCGGGGCCACTACAACGACCATCAACGACACGTTGGCCGCCAGGACCTCGCGTCTGCCCCGGCTGTCGGGGCGCGCCAGTTCGTTGTCGCGCGGCAGCAGTGACTCGATGAGCCAGTCGTCTTCGTTGGCGAGCGGGCTCGCCCTGACGTGGTCACCGGCAACGGGTCGCAGTCGTTTGCCACGGGTGCGGGCCTGGTGCTCGGGCGCGCCAGGATCACCCGGCACGGCGAGACCAAATCGGCGGCCGTAGCAAGCCGTTACGAGCATGTCGCGGCTCGTGTCGGTCTGCATGTTGCGAGGGCCTGCCATGGCGCACAGTATGCCGACGGTCCGCGTCGAATCAATGCAAGCGTCTGCTACAATTTCGCGATGACATCGCCGACACACGCTGCCGCAGAGGTGCAGGATGCGCGCGCCACGCGCCTGATCTGGATCGATTTGGAAATGACGGGGCTGGACCCCGCTGCAGATCGCATCATCGAAATCGCAACGATCGTGACGGATGGGTTCCTTGAAGAGATCGCCGAAGGACCCGTCATTGCGATTCACCAGCCGCGCGAACGGCTTGACGCCATGGACGCCTGGAACACACGCCAGCACACGGGCTCCGGCCTCGTCCAGCGTGTCCTCGACAGCAGCCACGATGCGCGCGCCGCCGAGGTCGCAACAATTGAGTTTCTGTCAACGCATCTCGAGCCGGGCACCTCACCCATGTGTGGCAACAGCATCTGTCAGGACCGCCGCTTTTTGGCCAACTACATGCCGGAAGTCGAGCGGTTCTTCCACTACCGCAACCTCGACGTGAGCACGTTGAAGATTTTGGCAAAGCTCTGGTCGCCCAGTGTCGCCGCGGGCGTGCGTAAAGGTTCACAGCACCTGGCCCTGGCCGACATTCGCGATTCGATTGCCGAGCTGCGCCACTACCGTGACCACTGGCTCGAGGCGCCCACGGCCGATCTGAGATGACGGTGCCCGCGCCGCGTTCGGCGCCGGCGGCTGCGCGCAACGCGGCGCCCATTGGGCGGGTCGTTGCCGACTGGCTGGCGCCCATTAAAGGCACATTGTTGGAGGTCGGTTGTGGCACGGGTGAACATGCGGCCTCTTTGAGCACGTTCACGCCCAATCTCTGCTGGCTGCCGACTGACCGCGAGCCTGATGTGGCGACGATCATGGCGTGGCGTGACCGCGCTGCGCATCCGGAACGCGTTGCCGCGCCCGCTGCGCTGGATGTCGACAGGGCTTCCGACTGGCACCGCTTCGAGGATGTGGCCGTCGTGTTTTCGGTCAACACGCTACACATCATGAGCTGGAACAGCGTGACCCGATTGTTTGCGGGGGCCGCCGCGGCGTGTCGTCCGGGTGGACTGCTCATTCTCTATGGGCCACTGCATATGCAGGGCGAGGCGACATCGCCGGGTAACGCGGCGTTCGATGCGCAGCTGCGCGGTGCGATCGGTGGTATGGGCATTCGCGATCTCGAAGCCGTGCGCAGCGAGGCCGCCGGGGCAGGCTGGATTGAGCAGGCCCATTACGCGATGCCCGCGAATAACCAGCTGCTTGTGTGGCGGCGCAGCGACGCGTGAGTAGCGCGGCGACACGCACTGTCACGGGCGCCTGCCACTGCGGCGCCGTTCGGTTCCGCGCGCGTCTCAAAGACCCCGCGATTGCGCACCGTTGCAATTGTTCGATGTGCGCTGCATCAGGATTCGTGGGGGTGATCGTGCCGGCTGATGCCTTTGAGCTGCTCTCGGACCGCGCCGCGCTTTCGGAGTACCGTTTCAACACAGGGTCAGCGCGGCACTGGTTCTGCTCGACCTGCGGCGTGAAGTCCTTCTACCGGCCGCGCTCCAATCCCGACGGCTACAACCTGAATCTCAATTGCTTGTCACTCGAGCCCGACCACGTGGTGCGCGTTGAGGACTTCGATGGGCAGAATTGGGAAGCCCACGCCGCCGCGCTCGCGCACCTCACAGCGCCGGCCTCAGAGTAGACTGTTGCCAGTCGGCGACAGTGTACAAACGTCGGGGCAGGGCTTAACCTGCGCGGCTCAACGGCGCGTCGTTGCGCGCCGCGCGATAGGGATACGACCAGCAGTATGAACACGCCATTTTCCGGGCCGCGCCCGTTGCGACGTTGGATCGCCGGCCTGCTCACGATACTCGCCGCCACCGCGGTAGCCGCAACGGCCATTGCGCAGAACCAGACCAATTACGTCACCGACCAGTTCGAGGTCACGATGCGCCGCGCGCCCAGCGCTGGCAACACCGCCATCGTCCGGGTCCTGCGCTCGGGGACACCGCTCGTCGTGCTCGAGCGCGACGCCGGCAACGGCTGGTCGCGCGTTCGACTGACCACGAGCGACACGGAAGGCTACGTGCTCACGCGATACCTCATGAGCGAGCCGGACGCCCGCAGTCAGCTCGCGAGTCTGCGCGAGCGCGTCGATACCTTGCGTAACCAGAGTGGGGATCAGGGCAAGGAGCTCGACGACTTGCGCCAGGCCAGCGCCGAGTCCGCGCGTCGAATCGCGGCACTGGATCAGGAAAACCAGCGTCTCGAAACCGAGCTCAACGATTTGCAGGCCAAAGCCGCAAACGTCATCAGCATCGACCGTGAGAACACCTCGCTGCGCAAGGAACTGACGGACACTCAGATCGTTCTCGAAGCCCTGCAGCAGGAAAACGACGAGCTCTCGAGTCGTCGCATCATGCACTGGTTCCTGATTGGTGCCGCGGTGTTGCTCGCCGGCGTGGTTGTTGGCTTGGTGTTGCCGGGCCTGCGTCGCCGAAAGCGCGGTGGATACGGCAGCGGCGACTTGCTGTAGCGCGTTGCCGCGCCCCGGTCAGATCGTCTGGCCGGCCAGGTACAACCAGGTCTCGATCACGGTATCGGGGTTCAGCGACATGCTCTCGATGCCCTGATCGAGCAGCCAGCGCGCAAGCTCTGGGTGGTCAGATGGCCCCTGGCCGCAGATGCCCACGTACTTGCCCGACTCGCGGCAGGCGCTGATCGTCATCTCCAGCAGCCGCTTCACGGCCTCGTCACGCTCGTCGAACAAATCTGCAATCAGTCCTGAATCTCGGTCGAGCCCGAGCGCGAGCTGAGTCATGTCATTCGAACCAATCGACATGCCGTCGAAGTACTCGAGGTACTGGTCGGCGAGCAGGGCGTTGGTGGGCAGCTCCGACATCATGATGAGTCGAAGACCGTTCTCGCCCCGAGACAAGCCGTTTTTGGCGAGCAGCTCCGTCACCTCGCGCGCCTGATCGACAGTGCGCACAAACGGCACCATGAGCTCCACATTGGTCAGGCCCATGTCATTGCGCACGCGCTTGATGGCCTGACATTCGAGTTCGAAGCAGGGCTGGAAATCGCGGTCCAGGTAGCGCGCCGCACCGCGGAAACCCAGCATCGGGTTTTCCTCGTTGGGCTCGTAGAATTCGCCGCCGATCAGGTTCGCGTACTCGTTCGATTTGAAGTCGGACAGACGGACGATCACAGGTTCAGGGTGGAAGGCCGCGGCAATCGAGCTCACGCCTTCGGCAAGTTTCGCAACGAAAAACTCGATTGGGTCGGCGTAACCGGCCATCTGCTCGTCGATCATTTCGCGCGTGTCTGCGTCGATGTCGTCGTACTCGAGCAGCGCCTGCGGGTGCACGCCGATCATGCGGTTGATAATGAACTCGAGGCGCGCGAGGCCCACCCCCCGGTTGGGGATCGAGGCGAAGTCGAAGGCGCGATCGGGGTTGCCGACGTTCATCATGATTTTGACGGGCACCTCGGGCAGCTTGTCGAGCTCGATTTGTTGTTTCTCGAATTCGAGGATGCCGTCGTAGATGAGGCCTTCATCGCCTTCGGCGCAGGAGACCGTCACCTCGGCACCGTCGGCGATGGTCTCGAGTGCATCACCACAGCCCACAACGGCGGGGATACCCAGCTCACGTGCAATGATAGCTGCGTGGCAGGTGCGGCCGCCGCGGTTCGTGACGATGGCCGCCGCACGTTTCATGACGGGTTCCCAGTCGGGGTCCGTCATGTCGGCGATCAGGACATCACCGCTTTGTACGCGCGCCATCTCCTTCACGTCGCGAATGACGCGCGCTTTGCCGGTGCCGATTTTCTGGCCGATGCTGCGGCCGCGGCAAATGACATCAGAGCGGCGCTTTAGCGAGAACCGCTGCACGGTGCGACCGCTGCGACTTTGCACGGTCTCAGGCCTTGCCTGCAGGATGTAGAGCTTGCCGTCCGCGCCGTCTTTGCCCCATTCAATATCCATGGGGCGACCGTAATGTTCCTCGATCGTCAGCGCGTAACGCGAGAGCTCGATGACATCTTCGTCCGTGATCGAAAACCGCGTGCGGTCTTCGTCGTCAACGTCGATGGTCTCGACGCTCTTGCCGGCCTCCGCCTGCTCCGAGAACACCATCTTGATGGCCTTGCTGCCCAGATTACGGCGCATGATTGGCGCAAATCCCTCACGCAGTCCGCGCTTGTAGACGTAGAACTCATCCGGGTTGACGGCGCCCTGGACGACGGTCTCGCCAAGACCCCAGCTTGAGGTAATGAACACGAGGTCGCGAAACCCCGATTCCGTATCCAGTGTGAACATCACGCCACTGGAGCCACGGTCACTGCGCACCATGTGCTGGATCCCGGCCGACAGCGCGACCTGCTCGTGTGAGTAGCCCTGGTGCACTCGGTAAGCGATGGCGCGATCGTTGAACAGCGAGGCAAAGACCTCGTGCAGCGCCGTGACGACGTTGTCGAAACCGCGAATGTTGAGGAAGGTCTCCTGCTGGCCCGCAAACGAGGCGTCCGGCAGGTCCTCGGCCGTGGCAGAGGAGCGCACGGCGACAGAGATGTCTTCACCGCCCGACATTTTGTTCCAGGCGGCCTTTAGGTCTTCGTGCAACTTCTGCGGTAGTGCCTCAGCGCGAATCCAGTCACGGATGTCACCGCCTGCTGCCGTCAGCGCAGCGATGTCATCGACATCGAGCCCCTTGAGGCGCTCGGCGATCCGGGTGTCGAGGCCGGTTTCGCCAAGAAACACGCGATAAGCTTCTGACGTTGTCGCAAAGCCATTGGGCACCGACACACCGAGTCGCGTCAGGTTGCTGATCATTTCCCCAAGAGAGGCGTTTTTGCCGCCCACGAGCTCGACGTCGCCCATGCCAAGCGACTCAAAGGGAATGACATATGGATCCACGGTGGCCTCTCTTTTTGTTCGGTCGTACCTGCGGCGCGGCGGCCCGCAGAACGCGCCCCAGCGGGGCGAAACCCGGGGCGGCGCCCGGTTCTGAAAGGCGCGCATTATAGCGGTTGCACCAGCAAAACGCTTGCTGTGCCCCACGGGCCGCCGTTGCGTTATGGTAGCTGGCGCCGACAGCCTGGGAGCGCGCAATGGTACAGCGCACCGTATTCTTCATTTCTGACCAGACCGGTGTGACGGCCGAGACCCTGGGGCACAGCCTGCTGACCCAATTCCCGGCGCTTGAGTTTCGTCGCGTCACGGTGCCCTTTGTCGACGACGAGGCCCGGGCGCACGATCTAAAGGCCAAGATCAACGCTGCGGCCGAGCGCGACGAGGAGCGCCCCATCGTCTTCAGCTCACTGGTGCACGGGCCGCTGCGCGAGATCATTCGCACGGCCGACGGCCTCTACCTTGATATCTTTGATGCCCTCGTAGGCGCGCTCGAAACGGAGCTTGCGACCGAGGCCTCTTACGCCGCGGGTCGCGCGCACGGGATGTCCGATACCGAGACCTACATGAAACGCATTGAGGCCACGAATTTCGCGCTGGCCAACGACGATGGCGGCATGACGCGCGACTACGAACAAGCCGACGTCATCCTGCTCGGCGTCTCGCGTTCGGGTAAGACGCCCACCTGTCTTTACCTGGCGCTGCAGTACGGCATTTTCGCGGCTAATTTTCCGCTGACCGACGACGAGTTCGAGAGCGGAAAGTTACCCGATAAGCTCATGTCCAACCGCAAAAAGTTGTTTGGTCTGACCATCACGCCGAGGCGGCTGCAGCAGATCCGACGGGAACGGCGCTCGGCGGGCAAGTACGCCAGTGCGCAGCAGGTGAATTTCGAGCTCAGAACGGCCGAACGATTGTTCCAAAAGTTCCGTATTCCGTTCGTCGACACCACGGAGTTTTCGATCGAGGAAATCGCCAGCCGCATCCTTGAGACCACCGGTGTGGAGCGGCGCGTTGCACCCTGATTTGTCAAGCTTTTTTTGGCGGTATTTCGTGCACTGCGTCGCCAGAAGGCGCGGGGCGCTGTGGTAAGCTCCGGGCATGCAAACCGACAGCCTCATCGTCCCGGAAACCGTCGTCAAAGCGCGCAGCTTTGCGGGTCTCATGAGCCTGTATGAGAGCAACTTCATCCGGCTTCGACAGCTCGTTGACGACATCGAAAACCTCGACGGCGCGCACTGTTCGGTCGTCGAGCAGGACCTGCCGCTGCACCTCGAAGTGCTCGAGCGCACACGTTACACCGCGACGTTGCAGCTCACCTACCTGTTTGCTCGGAATGATGACGTCAGCACCTGCTCCGAGCAGGCCGGCGACGCCGCGAACACCGATCAGTGGCTCGCGGACCCGGACTTGCGCCTGCGTGTGTACTTCGACGGGCGTCTGGCGGAGGCCATGAGCCTGACCTCACGCCACCGGCACGCGATTCTGCGCCGGATTGCGAGCTGCCACCGTGAGGAACTCGACACGCGCTGGCGGCACAACATGATGCTCAACAAGTGGCTCGAGTACTGCATCGACGCAGGCCACCACTTCAGCGGGCGTACGTCACACCGCTGAGCCCCCGCGCGGCCCGAGCGGCCGCAATGTGCACCCCGTCACCGTTCGCGTATGCCTTATGTGCAATGCTCGGCGGATGGCACTCAGCGCTATATTTGGTAATTCCGGACGACGCTCGGGCGGCGGCGAGGACGATCGCCTGCTCGAGTTGTTCTCCAACCGCGTCAAGCTCAAAAAGGAGTTCGCGCGGCTGCGCAATGAGCGTTACGACCTTGAGGCCGCGCTGGGGCGCGCAGAATCCGAAACCGCGAATATGAAGCGTCGTCTCGAGTACCTCGAGGACTTGCTCACCGAGCAGCAGACGGTCGTCACCACGACGCTCTTCTACCATCTGCGGGGCCTCTGGCGCCGTTGCCACCAGCGCTTGTGTCACCTGGCCAACGATATGGGTCGCCAGATCGCCGGCCGACGGCAGATCATGCAGATTGAGCAGTGGCAGACCTCGCGCAAGCAGCGGCTTGAGAAGTCGCGCGAACTCGCCGTGGAGCAGGAACACGCCATCGAGCTCACCAAGCAGGCGCTTGTTGAGTGCGTTGAGCAGCGACGCGCTGCGTCGCGGATCTGGCACTTCATGCGCCGGCGCCGCCTCGATGAGCAGCACGAAGCGCTTGCCATGGATCTCAAGCAGCAGATGATCGCGCACGGTCAGACCATCGAGCAGGTGCGGCATCTCAAAAAGGCCAAGCCGCCCGAGCTCGCCGAGCTGGCTGTCGAAGACCGACGTATCATCAACTTGCACGTGCTCGCCATGGCGCAGTTTCTGCACGCGCATTTTGACGAATACGGCCTTGTGGAAAAGGCGGCTGCGGCCATCAACAAGCAAGTCGGCACCATCGAATATGGTAGCGACGACGACTGCCGCGCGATCATGCGCCAGTCCGACAACGCGTTCCAGTCGCTGCTGGCGCTAGAGCGTGGCGCGGAGTTTCGCCCGCATCTGCTGAGACAAGCCGATCACCTGAAGCGCAATGCGACCTATGCCACCGAGAAATCGGTGATCCCGGAGCCCTTTGATGTGCTCGACGGTGCCGCCGACGGCGTTACGGCATCGCTTGTCGTGTCCGAGCATTTCTCGACGCCGGGCCAGGTGCTCGGCAGCGATGTCTGGTCGATCTCGAAGGCGTTTATCCTGTAGCTGGCGTCGGTCGTGCCCCCGAGGCATTCCAGATCGCGCTACTCCAGTTCTTCAGCTTGTCGAGCCCGATGTACACCATGGGCACGACGAACAGCGACACGAGCGTGGAGAAGGCGAGGCCGCCGATGATGGCGCGCGCCATGGGGTAGTACGCGGGTCCGCCTGAGCCCACCTGCGTAGTCCCTACGGCCAGCGGCGTCAGACCCAGGATGGTGGTGGCCGCGGTCATCAGGATCGGACGCAAGCGATCCCGCGCACCCTGTAGCACCGCTGCGTCGCGGGTCATGCCGTCGCGGCGCAGATTATTGATGTGGTCGACGAGCACGATGCCGTTGTTGACGACGACGCCGATGAGAATCATGAGCCCGATCATGGCCATGAAGGTCATGGGCGTACCCGTGAGTGTTAGGAACCACACGACCCCTACAAACGAGTAGACGAGCGACACCATGATCGAGAGTGGGTAGAGCAGTGACTCGAAGAGTGCGGCCATCACGATGAGGATCAGCAGAATGCCGAGCAGGATGTTCTCGACCAGGACGTTGCGTGTCTCATCTGCCCGATCGAAGCCGCGACCAAAGTTCCAGGCGTAACCGGCGGGCAGGTCGAGTTCATCGAGAACCGCCTTGACGCGGGGTTTGACCTCGTCGAGGGTCGCGTCGTCCACGAGCGCTGCGTTGATCGAGACCGAGGTCTTGCGATCTGTGCGGCGAATGTTGCGCGGTGCGCGCAGCTGCTCGAGCGCCGCGATACGGGACAGCTCTACGGTGCTCAAACCAACGCTGGGGTCGGTGACGGGGATCGGCAGGCCGGCCAGCTGGTCGATCGTTTGACGATCGTCGTCGCTAAACGCAATCCGCATCTCGACCTCGCCGTTCTCGCCGCGGAATTCGCGCAGCCGTTCGCCACGCAGTGCAATGCCCACGGCCTGTCCCACGGACTCGGCCGTCATGCCGTAGCGTGCGGCACGATTCTGGTCGATGCGAATCTGCACCTCGCGCTGACCGGCGGAGAGGTCTGTGGAGAAATCATCAAGGCCTTCGATCTGCTGCAGCAGGGCATAGGCGTCTCGCGTGACGCCAATCAGGCGCTCGGTGGACTCGCCCGTCAGCGTGACGCTAAAGCCCTCGCCGAATCCCTGGTTGTTCCGTTCGAACGACGGATCGCCGACGGCGATGTCGGGCAAGTCTTCAAGAATGTTGGCCATGATGTCGCGAGAATCTGTTGTCGCGCCTTCGTCGGTCAGCAACAGGGTGGTTTCAGCGCGGCCGCGCTCCCAGTAGCTGTACACGGCGCTGATCTCAAAGCGCTCCTGGTTGTCAAACAAAAAGCCTTCAATGCGGTTTACAGCCGCCTCGACGCGCTCGAGTGCGTACACGTCATTGAGGTTGTAGTGCAGCATGACACGGCGGGTCGGCTCTTCGGGGAACATGTCCTGTTTGAGCATGCCGGTGTTCATCGGGATGAACATGGAGAAAAGGATCAGCACCGCGACGATAGGCGCGATGATGCGACGCCAGCCACGTGCCTGGACGATGCGTCCGAGCCAGCGCGTGTAGCGCTCGGTGAGCCAGGTAATCGATTTCGTGGTGCTTAGCGTCGCGGTGTTCTTGACCCGGCTCGTGAGCATGGGAATCAGTGTCTGCGCGACGACCAGCGAGCAGACGATCGCGACGGAAATGGTGATACCGACGTGGCGCAGGAACACCATGATGTCGACTTCCTGCCCAAACACGAGCGGCGCAAAGACGCAGACAGAAGTCGCCGTGCTCGCGATGACGGCGATACCCACTTCGTTGACGCCCTCGCGGGTGGCTTGCTCGGGATCGTCAGGGTGCATTTGCCGATAGCGGAAGATGCTCTCTGTCACCACGACGGAGTTGTCGACGAGCATCCCCACGGCAAGCATCAGCCCCATGAGCGTCAGGATATTCAGTGACAAGCCGATGAAATGCATCGCGCCCAAAGTAATGATGAGCGACAGCGGCACCGACAGTGTCACGATGAGCGTTGAGGTCATGTGACGCAGGAAAAAGTACAGCACGACGATGGCGAGCAGGGCGCCGATGATGCCCGACTTCACAAGGTCGATGAGCGAAGAGCGTACCGAATCGGCCTGGTTGTAGAGGTCGAAGATCTCGATACCGACCATCTCGGGCTCGTCGCCGATGGCGGCGACCTCGGCCTTCACACGGTCGGCGACATCGACCATGTTGTAGCCCGTGGCGCGGCTTACAGAAATGCCGATGGCGTAGTTGCCATCGAGGTGGCGTCCGTAGGTGCGTTCCTTGGGGGTCTGCGTGACCTCCGCGATATCGCCCAGACGCAGGCTGCGACCGTCAACGACAAGATTACGGATATCGTCGAGGCTCTTGAATTCGCCACTGGGGCGCAGCGACCAACGCGCATTGCCCGCCGTGATTTGTCCGCCGCTGACGACGAAATTACTGCGTCGGAGCAACTCACCGAGCTCGCCGAGATTGATACCGTGCGCCGCGATCCGACCTGCGTCGAGACGGATTTTGACTTCAGGCGGCTCGACGCCCTCGATCTGCACCTGCGAGACGCCCTCCAGGCGCTCCAGGCGGCGTTTGACGAGTCGGTTGAGCATCTCGTACTGCTCGGACAGATCGCGGTCGCTCGACACGCGCAGATTCATGATCGGCTGGTCGTTCATCGACCCGCTGAAGACCTGGATGCGTTCGAGATCCGTGGGTAGCTGGTCGCGAATCGCGTCAAGTTTGACGCGCGCCTCAACGGCCGCTGTCTTCTGGTTGGAATTGAAGCCGTACTCCATCCAGATCTGGCTGCCGTCCTCGCGCGACCACGAGTACATGCGTTGCACGCCGGGCAGGGTGGCCAGTGCTTCTTCGGCCGGGCGCGTGATTTCGCGTTCGGTCTCGGAAGGCGTGGAGCCCTCGTAGGGGATGTTCACGAAAAAGCCCGGCCATTCGATGTCCGGGAACTCCTCGAGCGGCAACAAGCGGCTTGAGATCAAACCGATGGCCGCGAGCGCGGCGAACACCATCGTGATGGTGACAGGGCGGCGCAGTGAGAATTCTGTGTGAATCATGACGAGGCCACCGCAGCATCACCGCCCTGTGCCACCTCGGGCTCTGGCGCCGGGGCTGGCGCCTTCTCACGGTCGAGCAGGTCGTAAACCACGGGAATGACGACGAGCGTGAGCAATGTCGAGGTGACGAGCCCACCGATGACCGTGATGGCCATGGGCGTGCGCACTTCGGCACCTTCACCGAAGCCGAGCGCCATGGGCAACAAACCCAGTGCTGTCGTCAGTGTGGTCATGAGAATCGGACGCAATCGCGCGCGCGCCGCGTCGCGAATGGCCTGGCCCCGAGCCAGTCCCGTATTACGCAGCTGATTGATTGTGTCGATGAGGACAATCGCGTTATTGACCACAATGCCCGCCAGCATGATTACCCCGATAAACGCGACCACATTAATTGTCGTGCCTGTGATGAACAACGCCAGGACGGCGCCCACGAGCGCCAGCGGGATGGTGAACAAAATCACGAAGGGGTGGATCAGCGATTCAAACTGCGAGGCCATGACGAGGTAGACCAGGAACACGGCCAGGATGAGTGTGAACTGCATCGATGCCAGCGATTCCTGCATGTCTTCGCTCTGGCCCAGCACTTCGGCATTGATGCCCTCGGCCAGCGGCGTGTTGCTCAGAATGCGCTCGAGGCGCGCGGCGGCAGAGCCCAGATCACCGAAGGCCAGTGATGCCGAAACGACGGCAACACGATCCTGGTCGAAACGGCGGATTTCCGACGGTCCTGTTGCGAGTCGAATCGTGGCCACGTCGGACAGGCTCACGGGGCGTGCGCTGCCCGGGTTGACGATCAGCGCGCGTACGTCCTCGATGGACGCGTCGTTGGTTTCCACGCTGCGCACGGTCACGTCGATTTTCTTGTCACGCCAGCTGTACCGCGTCGCCACGTTGCCGCGGACGTTGCCGACCACGCGATCTGCAATGTCGCGAACCCGCAGACCCAGTGCTGCGGCGCGCTCCTGATCAAACTCGATCTGGATCTCGGGGTTACCGCCTTCGATGTTCGACCGAACGTCCGTGAATTGCGGGTCCGAGCTCATTTGCGCGGCCATCGCTTCGGCATGGGTGCGCAGCGCCTCGAGGTTGTAGCCGCGGAAGACGACCTCAACGGGCGTGCTCAGGGCGAGCAGGGCGGGTCGTTCGAAGTCATAGCTCAGGCCCGGAATCGCATCGAGGCCGACGCGCAACTGGTTCATGGCGCGCGTCTCGTCCTCACGCGTAGCGCCGTCCTTCATGCGAATGGTGAGCACGCCCGTGTGCTCACCGGCATCGACGGGGTTCGCGTCGAGTCGGTTGCCCGTGCCCGTCACCGAGAAGGACTGCTCAATATCTGAAACGGCTCCCGCGGCCTCGTAAGCGCGCAGCACCACCGAATCGGTCTTGGCCAGCGGGGTGCCGGGTGCGAGACGCAGGTTGATCGAAAACTCGCCCTGCGAAAGCTGCGGTATGAGCTCCGTACCCAGACGCGGCACCAGCGACATTGTGGCGGCGAACAGCGCCGCTGCCGCGAGGCAGACGGCCGCGCGGTGCCGGAGCGACCACTCGAGGATGGGCGTGTAGAGCCGCGCGATGATGCGATAGAGCCCACCAAACAAGAAGGCGGGGATCGCGCCGATGAGACGACCCACGAACGCGATGCCGCGTCCCACGACACGAAACGCGCGCATGACGGCAGACCAGATGCGCGCCATGAAACCCAAGCGCCGCGATGCCTCACTTTCCACGAAGCCGCGGCGCGCGCCCGAGGAGGCCATCATTGGAATGAGCAGCACGGCGAGCAGCAGCGAGAACAACAGGGCGAAGGTCACCGTCAGCGACTGGTCGCGGAACAGCTCGCCCGCGACGCCCGTGACAAACACCATCGGGAAGAACACGGCGATCGTTGTCAGCGTGGCGGCAAACACCGCGCCCGCCACTTCGCTCGTGCCTTGTTGCGCCGCTTTGAGCAGCGGCACGCCTTGTTCTCGTTTGTCGACAATGCTCTCGAGCACGACGATCGCGTTGTCCACGAGCAGACCAATCGCCAGTGCGATGCCGCCGAGCGACATGATGTTGAGACTCAGGTCTGACAGGTGCATGAGGGCGAAGGTGCCGATGACCGAGATCGGGATGGCAAGACCAATGATGACCGTTGCGCGCGCATCGCGCAGGAAGCCGTAGAGCACGATGATCGCGAGAATGCCGCCCCAGAGGGCCGCGGACTTCACGTTGTCGACGGCTTCGCTGATGAATGCCGACTGGTCGGCGAGTACGGTCAGGCCCGTGCCGTCGGGCAGGTCTTCGCGCAGGCGATCGAGCCGCCGCTCGATGTTGGTCGCGACGAGCACCGTGTTGGCATCGCCTTCCTTGTAGAGCGCGATCTCGATGACCTCGCGGCCATCGACGCGTGTGATCGCCTCGCGGTCCTTGTAGCCGCGTGTGACCACGGCCACGTCGCGCAGATAGATGGGCTGGCCGTTGCGGTTGGCAATGATGGCGTCGGCGAAGGCCTCGACCGAGTCGAATTCGTTGACGGTGCGTACGAGGAAGCGGCGCAAGCCTTGTTCCAGTCGGCCGCCGGCGAGATTTACGTTTTCAGCGCGCAGGCGCTCGGCCACTTCGCTGATGGACAGATCGAGTTGCGCCAGTTTCTGCTGGTCAACGCGAACCTGGATCTCGTCTTCAAGACCACCTGATACCTTGGCCGCGGCGACGCCGTCGACGCTCTCGAGCTGGTCCTTAAGATCGTCTTCACCAAACTGGCGCAGTGTTTTGAGTGTATCGACATCCAGTGGCACGGCGCTCTCAGTCTCCGGGCCGACCGCGATGCGCATGACGGGCTCGCTCGAGGGGTCGAAGCGCAGCAGCAGCGGGCGGCGCGCTTCCAGTGGCAACTCGAGGATGTCGAGCTTCTCGCGAACGTCGACGCTCGCGAGGTTCATGTCCGTGCCCCAGTTGAACTCGACGATCACATCGGACTGACCCGTGCGGGACACCGAACGGACCTGGCGTACGCCACTGATCGTGCCGACTGCCTCTTCAACGGGCTTCGTCACAAGGCTTTCGATTTCTTGGGGTGCCGCGCCCGTCAGCTCTGTGCGTACCGTCAGAGTGGGGTAGGAGAGGTCGGGCAGCAGGTTCACCGACAGGCGGGTCAACGATACCCAACCAAACATGATGATGGCGACGAAGAGCATGAGCACCGTCACCGGGCGCTCGGTCGCCTTGCGAACGATCCAGAGGCCGTCGCGTGATGTGCGTTCGGAGTTGGCCACGGATCAGGTCCCGGCGACGGTTTCGGCGGTTTCGGAAGCCGTTGCCAGAGTGGAGGTCTCTTCGCCGATGACGCGGACCTTACTGCCTGTCTTGAGTGCGGCTTGCCCGACGATGACCACGCGGTCCTCATCGGCCAGTCCCTCGAGGACGGCCACTTCACCTTCCCAGGCGTAACCGGTTTCGACATCGACGCGTTCTGCGACGCCATCTCGAATTACGAACACGCTTTTGCCGCTCGTCGTCTCGATGAGCGCGTCGCGTGGCAACAGCAAGGTGTTGCGTTGCTGGTCGTAGATGACCGCCAGTCGCCCGAACATGCCGGGCTTGAGCCGCGACGCCGTATCACTGATCTCGATGGTCGCCTTGAACGTGCCCGTTTCGGGGTCCACGGTCGGGCTGATGCGTGCGACCGTGCCTTCAAACAGCTCGCCGGGCAGCGCGTCGATGCGCATACGTACGGGCTGGCCCGCGTCGATGCGGCCAAACTCGCGCTCCGGCACGAAGAGGTAGGCCACGAGCGGATCGAGTGCTGTGATCGTGAAGGTCGGCGCGTTGCGCTCGATCGTGTTGCCGACTTTGATGTCTCGCGTGGAGACCACGCCCGAGATCGGTGCCCGAATGGTCGTGTAAGCGTACTCGAGCTTGGCCAGCTCGAACTGCGCCTTAAGGCCGTCGAGCTCGTACTTGGTGGTTTCGAAGGCACTCGCGGCTACCAGACCCTTCTGGTTGAGCTCAACGCTGCGCTCGTACTCCTGCTCCAGTCGTGCCACGTTGGCGCGCGACTGCTCGAGTTCAAGGCGCAGGCGGTCTCCGTCGAGTCGTGCGAGCACGTCGCCGCGTTGCACGAAATCGCCTTCTTCAACGAGGATCTGACGCACTTCACCGCCAACCTTGGCGACGACGCTCGCCTCGTCAAAGGCTTCTAGCGATGCGCTGCCAGTGTAGGCCGCGAAGATGTCGCCGCGTTCCACGGTCATCACTTCTACCGGGATGATGGCTTCGGGCTGCTCAGATTCGCCGTTCTCGGCGACGGTTTCTTCACCGTCGACATCACCGTCCGTGTCGCCGCCGCCACCGCCGCAGGCTGCGAGCGTGAGCGACAGCAGGAGCAGGGCGAGGTTTCGGGGGGCAGGTCGCATTGGGTGGTTCATGGTGTAGCCGTCCAGGGGTCGTTTGATTGTGTTGTCGTCAGAACGTGTCGGGTTGTAGCGGCAGTTCGCGCGCAGGCTCCAAGTCGAGCGTCGTGGTCAGCGGTGCAAATTCGAGTTCGGCGCTGGGTGGCTCCTGCAACGGATATACGCTGGCATTTCCCTCTTGGATGCCGCCCGCGCCCAAATGGATGCACACAACCGCAATGAAGGCCGTGCCCGTTGTCAGGGCAAAGGAAAGCAGCGGTCGTAGACCCGCAGCCAGGTCATTCTGTCGTCGCTTCGCGTTAGGGGGATCGTTGGGGCGCGTCAGCACGAAGTCGCTCCCGGTTTACTGTTCTAGTGTTGTAGTAACATATAACACCATAACAACACGCGCAAGCCTTGATTTGGGCAAAAAAAAGCCCCGCAGTGCGGGGCTTGGGTGCGTGTCTAAGTGACGTCGGAGTCGTGTCAGCGGTCGTTTCGCGCCATTTCAGTGCGTTTCAGCGACACCATATCTGCCACCACGTCTGCCGCTTCGTTGAGCACGATGTCAGGTAATTCGGCTTCTTCGAGGGCTTCCATGCTATCGAGTGGGTCGAGCCCGGCGGCTTCGCGGCGCGCGTTTTCGCGGTCGAGGCGCGCCTGGCGGAACGCTTCGCGTTCTACCTGCCGGGTCTCGAGATTCAGCGACACGGTGTCGCGCTCGCGGTTGGCCCGAATCGCCTCAAGGTCCGACAGGAGGAACTCGTGATCGGCATCACCTTGCAGGCGCGCCTCCAGGTTCTGCGCGAGAACCGAAATCGAGTCATCGAGTGAGGAGCCGGGTCGGAAACGGGTGCGTCGGATCTGGTCCCAGGGCAGGGCGCGTGGCCGCGTGCTCTCGCCGAATTCTTCCGCGTCGATGAGCGAGGGCAGCTCGATGTCCGGCAGCACGCCGCGGTTCTGGGTGCTGTCTCCGGTCACCCGGTAGTACTTGCCGATGGTCAGCGTCAGCTGGCCAAGGCCGTCGCCTTCGCTGCGTGGTACGAATTGGTCGAGGTTGTAGAGGTTCTGCACCGAACCCTTGCCAAAGGTCTGCTGACCCAGCACAACACCGCGTTCATAGTCCTGGATGGCGCCGGCGAAGATTTCCGAGGCCGAGGCGCTGAAGCGGTCAACCAGAACCGCGAGCGGACCGTCGTAGGCGACGCTGGGTACTGGGTCTTTGAGTACTTCCACGCGCGCGTGGCCGTAGCGCAGCTGCACGACCGGGCCCTGGTCGATGAACAGGCCAGAGAGCATCGTGGCTTCGGTCAGGTGGCCGCCACCGTTGCCGCGTAGGTCGACGACGATGCCATCGACACCTTCGGCCTGAAGCTCGCCCAGGATGCGTTGCACGTCGCGTGTCGTGCTCTTGAAGTCTTTGTCGCCAGCCTGCTGCGCCTGGTAGTCGCGGTAGAAGCTTGGGATCTCGATCACGCCGATGCGCAGATCACGATCTTCGCGCGGCACCGTTAGCACTTCGCTCTTGGCGGCTTGCTCCTCGAGCTTGACCTGACCGCGAACGAGCTCGATAACGCTCTGGGCGTCTCCGGGCAGGGCGCCACCGGGCAACACCTGCAGACGCACAACCGTGTCCTTCGGGCCCCGAATGAGCTGCACGACGTCGTCGAGACGCCAGCCGATGACATCAACGATTTCACCCGAGGCGCCTTCACCGACACCGACGATCCGGTCTGCGGGCTGCAGCGTGCCGTCTCGTGCCGCAGGGCCGCCCGTGATCACATTCATCACCTTGACGTACTCGTCTTCGGTCTGCAGCGAGGCGCCGATACCGAAGTACGACAGGCTCATTTGAATCCGGTACTCCTCAGAATTCCGGGGGCTCAGGTAGCTTGAGTGCGGGTCCAGCGTTCGTGCGAAGGCATTCATGAAGACCTCGAACACGTCGTCCGAGTTGACTTGGTTGAGCTGGCGCTCGAAGCGCTGGTAACGCTTGCGCAGCTTCTCCTGGGTATCGGGCCAGGTCGTCTCCGTCAGCAGCAGGTTCAGCGCATCGTTCTTGACACGCTTGCGCCAGATTTCATCAAGCTCAGCCTTGTTGCTCGGCCAGGCGGTGTCTTCGCGGTCGAATTGAAAGCTCTCATCAACGCCGAAATCCGGTTCCTGCTCCAGGGTGACCACGGCGTACTGCCAGCGTTCGGCGGCGCGCGCCTGGTAGGTGCGGAAGATCTCGAAGACCGGGTCGAGCGATGCGCCGACGACCATGTTGTCGATGCGGTCGCGGTACTCCTCGAAGCGCTCAATGTCGCTGGCGAGGAAATAAAGGCGGTTGCCGTCGAGTGCTTCGATGTAGGTATCGAGCACTTGCGCCGAAAGCTGGTCATCGACAGGTGTTCGACTGTAGTGCGACTTTTCAACGAAGCGCGTGACCAGCGAGCTGATGCGGTGGTGCTGCGGTGTTGGTTCCAGCACCTCGTCGGTAATGAGGTCTGCCGAGGCCATGCCCGCCAGCACGCAGAAAGTTGCAGCGCTGGTAGTCAGTGCAACAAGGCGATGACGAAGGCTTTTGGATGAAGGCTCTGGGGTGCGTTCTCGGGTCGCTGTCTGCATGTGCTTCCTGGCTGACTCGGTTAGGGGGACAATCTGGATTCTGTGAGGCGGACCGCCGCAATGGTTTCCCGCGCGGTGCGGGCGCCGTACACTCTCGCGCGCGGGGCGCAACGGTCGAACCGCACAGTGTTTCTTGTAGCACCTTCGGTGCCGTAAAAGCTAGTCACAGGGCGCATTCCGGCGGATTGACCGCTGCGGGGGTGGGCCGCTCCGGAACGGGGCATATCCAACATGAAACCATTGACCATAATCACCGGTGTCGTCCTGGGCTCCGCTGCTGCCATCACGCTGGGCCTCGCGGTCGTCATGCTGATCTTCGTGCTCAGCGGGCTGGACCAGCCCCGGATACGTGACGAATTCTCGCCACTGGCCGGAAGTGTGGCCCTGTTTGCGCTATTGACCGCGATCAGCGCCGGGAGTTTCGTAGGCCTTGTAAAGGAGACGCATTGGCGCTGGTGGGCGCAAGTCGCGATGTGGGCGATGCTCGTCGCAATCGGCGTCTATTACTGGCCATCCTAGCGCCTAACGGGCGCTTCCGGGCCCTCCCGCCTGCGCGTAGGCTTCGGCCAGAATATCCAGGAGTTGCTGCCGGGAAACGGCATCAGTGAGTTCGGGCGCGAGTTGGCGCCAGGCCGAGTACGCGCCGTCGGCATGCCCGGGGAGCTCGTCCATGAGTTGCAGCGTGCGGTAGTCCTCAGCCAGTACAACGAAGTCGCGCCGCAAGGTTTCCGCGCGCGACGCATCGGCGTCGTTGATGTGCTGTCGAAGTTTTTCGGTGAGTGCGGCCTGCAGCGTTGCCGCCGCATTCCTTTCGCTCACAGGGCGCCCTAGAAGATCGAGAACGGCGACTTGAAGCTGCGACCCGAGCCCGACGAGCGAGAGCGGCGTCCGCCGCGGCGGCGGCGGCGCATGCGCGAATGGAGCTCGGCGCGACGGCCGGACAGCCACTCTTCACGCGAGACGTCGTCTTCTTCATTCCCGCGGCGCGTCTCTTCGCGGGCGCGGAAGGCGCAGAAGTCCTCGTAAGCGTCGATTTCGTGCTTGAGTTCGCGGACGACAAGTTCCACCATGATGGCGTCGTCGAGGAAACCGAGTCCCGGAATGTGATCGGGAATGAGGTCTTCTTCCTCAGTGAAGTACGCGAGCGCGTTGAGAACGCGGTTCGTTTCTTCCTTGGGCAACTGCCATTCGCTGTCGCGCAGCATCGCCGTCATCGTTGAAAGCTTGTAGAACCGTTCGCGGATGAAGTCCGGCGCGTCGCTCGTATTGACCTCTTCGAGCAGTGTGTTGGCTGCGTCGACGATTTCAGACTCAGAGAGCGTATCAGCGGACTTTTGCGCCTGTCGCATGATCAACCGGAAGTGTTCCAGGTCGTTTTCGCTCAGATCAAAGGCGATCCGGATGGACATCAGCACTCTCCCCGAAGATTGATGGTCCTAAACTGCGCTAAAGCCTATGCCACGCCAGTCGGGTGCGTCAACGCGCCCGACTGGCGCACGCGTTAGCTGGCGAGCAGGCTGCGCAGCATCCAGGCGTTTTTTTCGTGTACTTGCATACGCTGCGTAAGCAGGTCCGCTGTGGGCTCGTCACCGGCGCTATCTGCCAGCGGCATCACTTCCCGCGCCGTCCGCGCGATAGTCTCCTGTGCGGCCACGAGCTGGCGCACCATGTCGAGCGCCTCCGGGTGCCCCGTCTCATCGGCGACGCTTGAGAGCTCGGAGTACGCGCTGTAGGAGCCCGGTGCAGGCTCGCCCAGCGCTCGGATTCTCTCGGCGATGTCATCCACGGCCGTTGCCAGCTCTGTGTACTGCGTTTCGAACATCGTGTGCAGGGTCGCAAACATGGGCCCTTCGACGTTCCAGTGAAAGTTGTGCGTCTTCAAGTAGGTGGAATAGCTGTCCGCGAGCAGACGTGACAATCCCGCGGCGATGGTTTTGCGGTCGCTGTCGCTGATGCCGATATCGATCTGCATGGCTCTGATCTCCTGCGAGTGGTTTGCGTATAGGCGATATACAAATGATACGCGCGCACAACGGGCTCAACAGTTGAAACTGCTGATCACAGCGATAGATCGATTCGATGGTTCGGTTTTAGTGCGGGAACAGCTTGGGCGGTTCGGGGAACGTGGCGCGTCGCTCGCCCGTGAGCTCAGCGTAGAGCGTGTTGACGCTGATGTCGTTCTTGACGTCCGACCGGCTATTGGCCCGCCGCAGCTTTACAAAGTTGAAGCCGGCGCGGCCACGATCGTTAATGCCAAAGAACAGGCAGCGGCCGGCGCCCTCCCAGAGCGTGAGAAAGGGCAGGCCTCGACGGGCGCGAACCGTATTGATGAAGGAGCTGCGATCGGCGACGTAGTCGGCCTCAAGCAATTCGGTGCGGTAGTCGAGCGTGCTTGCGAACTCAGGTGCCGAGAACGGCGCAGACTCGACGGGCAGCGCAGGGGGCGCAGGTCGATAACGCCAACGCTCGGGTACGAGTGACAGGCCACCGGTAACGGGCGCAAGGTTGGACGCTGGCGGTGCGATTGTGTCGGCACACGTGGGTCCACACACCACGACAAGTGCGGCGGCGGCTAGCCCTGCAAACACTGTACTGCGTGTGACCACGTGCTGACCTCGATCGTCCCCCCAGGAACACAGGTACAGCCTAGTCGCGAGGGCGCCGCGGCGCGTCGATGGGGTTCTCTGTTTTGGGGGTGTGGCCGAGCTTATGTCAGCTTCGGCGGCAATCAGGACCGATCAGTCGCGACGCCAGATCCCACTGGTTCGGAAGCTGCCCGTGTTGTAGGGGTCCATGCCGTTATCGTCAGGATCGTACAGCGCGTCTTCCGAGAGGGTGAGCAGCTCCTCAGTGCGTTCCTCGGGTTGGTCGAGGACCTGGTCACGATCGTTGGGCGAGCGCACATGGCCTTGCAGCGGCGCACCGGCGCGCGGCGCCTCGCCGGGCAGCGGTCGGATGGGTTGCAACGTACGGGAGAGCCCTGTGGGAATCTGGGCCTCGGGCGGCGCGACGTCTTTGACACGTCGGTCCGACACGTATTGCTTCAATTTGTCGATCAGTCCAGCCATACCAGTTCACATCGACGTCTCCGAATGGACGTCCGCTTATGCAAAGTTATATGCGACTGAGAAAATCGGCCAGCAGGCTGGGCCGGAAGTGTGAGGCAGGTCACATTTGGCGTCAGATTTTACGCGCCAGTGCGATACCCGCACGAAGCACGGTGATCGCAAGAAGCGGCGACAGCGTGAAGAACCAGATCGCCGGGCTGCCCGCTGCGAGCTCCCCGAACAGAGATCCGAGCCAGCGGCCCAGGGTGCCGTTGTCACCGAAGGGACCAAACGTCTTGGTCCCCGCGAAGTAGGCCGCGGGAAAGACGAGCACGATTGTGGCCAGCAGGATGCAGCCCGCGATAATCGCTTCTCGTTTGATGAATTTGCCCAACGCACCGACCCGTATTCGCAGTGGGCGCGATGCTCGGGCAATCGCAGCGCGGGGTCAAGCCGAGCGTCTAGCGCTATGGGGCTTCCGTGTCGCGGTTGGCGTTGCGGTAGCGGAAGCGCCGATACAGCGTGTTCACGCCGAAATGCAGGCACAGTGCGGTAAACAGGATCCAGTGCGGGACCACCCAGTACCACGCGTTGATGTAGAGCGTGGCAAACAGCGCGGCGAAGCCTGCGAGGATGTAGAAGTAGGGCAGGCACTCGTACACGAGGCTCGGCAGCCACACTTTGCGCGTGGCCGCCTGGCCGATTCGCTCGGGCAAAACGCTCGTGTGTTCGAGGCTATCTTCGCTCAACGTGGTGCTCTCCAAAGGTTGCCCGAGATACTAGCGACTCGGAGCCACGCGTTCCGTGAGGCGACTCACAAAACGCGCCAACCCTTGGGGCAGTGGTCAGTCGGCCGGAACGGTGCGCGACGCCGCCCATTGGCGCAGACCGGCGATGCGCTCGGCCATGACCACGGACAGCGGTCGCGTGCGCGCGGCTTCCTCGAGCAGGTGGGCGGTCTCGACTGGGGTGTCGGCGGCGTCCGCCGCGAATAGGCTGCCCACGATGAGCTGTTCGAGTTCAGCACCCGAAAAGCCGTCGGTCCCGGCAGCCACGGCGGCCACGTCCACGGCGCCCGGCGGCACTTCACGGCGTTTGAGGTGGATGCCGATGATTTCGCGGCGCACGTCCTCGCTGGGCAGATCGACAAAGAAAATCTCGTCAAACCGCCCCTTGCGAACCAGTTCGGGCGGCAGGCGGTCGATGTCGTTGGCTGTCGCGACCACAAATACACCAGGAGGGCGCTCTGCCATCCAGGTCAAAAACGCGCCCAGGACGCGCTGCGAGGTGCCCGTGTTGTCCTCGGCAGGTGACAGGCCCTTCTCGAGTTCATCGATCCAGAGCACGACGGGCGCCATGGTTTCAGCGATCGACAGCGCCTCCCGCAGGTTGCGCTCTGTCTCGCCCTGCCACTTGTTAAACAGTGCGCCGAATTCAAGGCGCAGCAGTGGTGTACCGAAGGCCCCAGCCGTGGCTTTGGCGGCAAGACTCTTGCCGCAGCCCTGGACACCCAGGAGCACGACGCCGCGCGGCGCATCGAGGCCGGCGCGCTTGGCTTTGCCCAGGAAGGCGTCGCGGCGTTGCGAGAGCCACTGCTTGAGTGCCCGCATGCCGGCCACATCACCGAAGTGTGCGGTCTCGTATTCGTAGCTGAGCATGCCCTCGCGATTGAGCAGCCGGTACTTGGCCTGCATAACGCCGCGGATGTCTTCCTGGCAGATCACGCCGTCATCGGCGATCGCGTTGTGCGCCAGACGTCGCACGTCCACGTCGCCTAGTCCCGCAAGGTTCTGAACCAGCAGGTCGAAGGCATGCGGATCGGTTTTCACGCGCGCGCCCGAGTTGCCGGAGCGCCAACGCGTGGCCACCTCGCGCACGATCTCCTCGCGTCGCGCCACGTCCGGTACCGCCATCTCGAAGCTGGCGCTCAGGTGTTTGAGCTCAGGTGGCAGCTTCAAGGAGGGACTGATCATGACAAGCTTGCCGCCGCTCTCCATGAAGTCCAGACAGATGTCCTTGAGTTGGCGGACGTGCACGGGGTCCTTGAGGTAGGGGTGGAAGTCGAGCAACGCGTAGATGCCGGGTTTACTCACTGCGCGGATGTGGCCAAGCACATCAGCGGGTTCGGCATTCATGGCCTGCGGCGCCAGATCGATATCGACGCGCTGCAGACCGTCAGTGACCGTCCAGCGAAACAGCGGCATGTGATCCGCCGCGCGACCGCCGATAACGTAGTCCGACAACTGGCGCAGGGCGGCGCGCTCGTCGCGCGTCTCTACAAGGATCAGCGGGATGCGCGAGCGCAACAGAAGGGCTAGGTCACGACGGTCTGGCATGGGCGAGGATTGTGCCCGTCAACACGGGCTTTGCCAGCCTCTGGCCGGCAATTTGTGACGCTCGGCACACGCCATGTCAGCCGTAGCCGGGCAGGTTCGCATCTGCGAGTGCGTCAGCATCTCGACCCAACAACGTCCTGACGGCCTCACGTAGTGCGTCGAGCGTCAGCGGGCCATCGCCTGCGGCCAGTGCGCGCACGGCGTCGTCAAGCGAGTAGGTGCCACCCGAACGACGCCGAATCTCAGCGTCCAGAGCGCTCAGCACCGTCGCGGCGCGCGCGGTCACCGGGCCCGAAGACGCATCGGTCCGCAGTGACGCGACGTCCTGCCCCCACTCACGCAGGTGCCGGAGCGTGTTGCGATGCCGCCGCCGGGTCACGCTGCCGGCTCGGTAGAGCAGGGCCAGGCTGTAGTACTCTGCGATGCCCTCGACAATCCAGTCTGCCTCGGGGCCTGCGCTTCGGCCCAGGCCGACATGGATCAGCTCATGCAGCAGCGTGCTGGTGCCGTTGCCGCTCACGAGCGGCCGGTCGCTGTGGAGGAACAGCGAATTGGGGGCCGACAGCCCGCCGCGGAAAAACGGATCGTCGGCCATGGCCACAAGCAGCCGTTCGGGGAACCCGGGCATCAGCGCCCGTACGTGGCTCAGGTGCCAGTTAAGAAAGGTCATCACATCGAGGCGGCGCGCCGCTTGGTCGCGCGGCGCCGCAATGGCCACGGTGGTGTTGGCGATGCGGTCATACCGTACGCCAATGTCACCGGCAACGATCCAGCCGTCGGGGTGGTCTAGTCGGCGATCGTTGTCCTCGATGGGGAAGCCGCCGGCGACACGCGGATAGGGCGTCACGATGCTCCAGCCGTCGGGCAGCTCGAATACCATGCGGGCGTCCGATTCCGCGCCAGGTCGCGTGGCGCTGGCGATGGGTGGCACGAGGTCCTCGATACGCAGCAACATCCACGAGTCGGTTTTCATGGCGTCTACGCTGCCATTCGTGCGTCGGCGGTCTAGTGAGGCGGTCCAGGACAAGCGTCCGCCATCGGCATCGACGGCCCAGACCCAGTCGTCACCGTCGCGTGTCAGGTTGCCGCTGTCTTCGTGGAAGTCTGTGAATTCAGGTCCTGGGTCGGGAATTCGCAGTCGTCGCAATGTGCGCGTTTGCTGCGTGACCTCGAGTGACACCTGGGCCGTGGTGCCAGCGCCCACCACGACTTGGTACTCAATCGCGTAGTGGGGTGGCCCCTCGGCCTCGCCTTGCGCGGCGCCGGAAATCGGCCACAGCGCGGTCAGGAGTAGTGCCAGGAGTTGTGATGCGGTGCGTTGGTGAGAAGCGCTCATTGCGCGATCATAGGGCAGATGAGGCCTGAACTCCCGACAAGTCGGCGTGGCCTGAAGGTCGCCCTTACCGCTGCGCTCTGCGTCGTAGCGGCGGCCTGTTCGTGGCAGGACCCGCCACAAGCCGGAACGCGCGAAGCCGTGGCGCCTCGGGCCCAGATGGGTGCCGCGAGGCCCGTGCCCGCGCGGCAGGCGGCGCGTCGACACAACGACGCCGCTGCTATGGCGCTGGCCCAGGTCGGCGAGCCCTACCGCTACGGGGGTTCGGCGCCAGGCGGCTTCGACTGCAGCGGGCTCGTCCAGTACGCCTATGGCCTCACCGGTGTGGCGCTGCCGCGCACCACGCAGGCGCAATGGCGCGAATTGCCGCGTGTGGCCGTCGACGAGCGGCGAGTCGGGGACCTGCTGTTCTTCCGGATCGACGGCCGCTTGTCGCACGTCGGTTTGTACCTGGGTGGCGATCAGTTCGTGCATGCGCCCCGCACCGGCGCCCGGATTCGCATCGAGCGCCTGGATGCGCCGTTCTACGCCAGCCGCCTGGCCGGTGTGGCCCGGCCGCTGCCCTGATACCTCCCGATCTCGTTTGAGCGCGCTTCACGGTGGCTGTTAAGCTGCGCGCGGGACAACAAGAGCCGGTCATACCGGTGGGGAGCACACTGTGAGCGTAGCCCGCGTTACAGAAATCATTGCATCGTCGTCGAAGAGCTTCGAGGACGCCGTCAAGCAGGGCATCAAGCGTGCCAACGAAACCCTCGACAACATCGAGGGCGCTTGGGTGAAAGACCAGAAAGTCGTCTGCGACGACGGCAAGATCGTCGAGTTCCGTGTGGTGCTCAAGGTCACGTTTATTCTTAAGTAAGCGACCCAGGGGGAGGGGAAGCATCATGGATCTATTTGGATTTGCGAAGGACGTCGGACGACGCCTGTTTAACACCGAGGACGATGCGGTCGACAAGATTCGCGAGCTCATCGAAGAGAACAATCCGGGCGTGACCAACCTCGGCGTCGAGTTCAACCAAGGCATCGTCAGCCTGTCAGGTGAATGTGACTCTGCAGCGGCCATGCAGCAGTGCGCGCTGCTGGCCGGCAACGTGCAGGGCGTGGCCGATGTCTACGTCAATCGCATGACCGTCAAGGCGCCCGCAACGCCGGTGCAATCACCCGACATCGTCGCGGCTACAGCAGCCACGCCTGCGGCACAGGCCGAACCGGTCGAGCAAACCTACGTCATCAAGAGTGGTGATACGCTGGGCAAGATCGCCAAGGAATTTTACGGTAAAGCAAGTGCTTACATGAAGATCTTCGAGGCGAATCGAGGAATTATCGAAAACCCGGATCGAATCTACCCGGGACAGACGATCCGCATCCCGCGGGACTAATCAGAGACGGTAAACAGACCGCGGCCGCGCTGGCGTTCAGGCTGGCGCGGCCGTTTTCTTTGGTAGCAGACGATTGCTCAGCGTGACGAGTGCAAAGATGGCGGGCATCCAAGTCACGGCGGCGACACCCATGGCGAACCAGAGCCCGCGCGGGAACTCGACGGCGCCAAGTTTGTAACCCGCGTAGTAGGACAGCGGCGCGGAGACACCGGCCATGAGACTGCCGATCAGCCTGCGGTCACGCATCCAGCCCATGGACTCCGTCAGCGTCAGCGAAAAAACCACCCAGAGCCCCAGAATCCACCAGGGTGCGAGAGGCCCGGCCGGAAGCTGGTAGTCCACGACACCGCTGAGCGCGTAGCCACCGTCCACCACAATGCCGCCAATGATGGCCAGGGCGACCAGCAGTGCGAGTCCGCTCGGGTTGTCGCTGCGGCGAAGCTCCCAGGCCAGGAACAGCGCCGTGAGCAGCACACCGGGAATTAACAGCCCATTGGCCGCGCCCGCAACGAGGGCCACCCAGGACGCCTGGAACATGGCGAAATTGGCGATGAGATGGGGCATACGTAAGCTCCGGCAGCGTTGCCGGAGCTTTCGCCCAGGTCAGGGCGGCGGATGCAGTATCGGGAGCGTCAGGCGCCGGACGCGATAAAGGTCTGCAGCTGCTGCGACAGGTCTTTGCAGGCGGTGGACTGCGTTCGCGCGATCAGCGGTATCGGCACGATGATCGCGGGTAGGTAGGAGGTACCGTTGACGCGCGTCTCCACGTTGCCGGCCTCACGGGTGCCCTCGAGGTCCCAGACGACAGCGTCGTAGTCCGAATCCGATTCCCACCAGGCGAAGCCGAAGCAGCCCGCACCCCCAGGTCCCGCGGCGCACGACACGGATCCGCCACCGTTGGGCGTGTCTGTATTGCCATCAAGCCACACGACGTAGCGCACGCCGGTTTCCCGCATGCGATCGGCGATCATGGGATTGTTGAGCAGCTTGGGTAGTGCGCTGATGTCGTTGGGCACCGTGCGCGGCTCGAACCAGGGGTACATGGCGTCAACGAATTGCGCCTTGGGCATGATGTTGATGGCGTTGCGGCCCGAGCGCAATTGGCTGGCCACGCAGTCCGTGAAGTCCTTCTCGGTTGCGTTACCCGTGTGGTAGCTGCGCGCCATGACGACGACAGACTCGCCGTCGTACTCATCCATCGATACGGTGTTCATGAGGTCCGTGCGGCTCGTCGAGCAGGCGCTCAGCGCTACGGCGGCCGCGAACAGCAGGCCTCGGCTAAGAATCTGGGTCGGTTTCACAGGGATTTCTCCGCGTCGTCGGTGGGTGCCGGCGCCTGAACAGGCGCGGTGGCTGGCTTGGGCGGGGTCTCCGCACCCGCAGGGGCGGGCGGTTGCTGGGCCACAGCGAGCCCAGCGAGCTGGTTCTTTGCAAGCGCGGCTTCGCGCTCAAAGCCCAGCAACATCAATACAGCGGCGTCACGAATGGCCAGGCTCGCCGCTGACCGCAGCGCGGACTCAGTGCCGCCCACGAGGGACTCACGCGCCGCCTTGCCGTAGGCAGACAACGGATACTCCGCCTGGAGCGTGCCTTCACTGTCATAGACGCGGATCTGGTAGCGAATCCAGACGGCGTAGTCTTTGGTGACCGTCTGCGCAGGGATGGCAAACTCGAGCGCCACCAGGGACGGTTCAATCAGCAAGTCGATGCCGTCGGGGACAAGCGTGTCGGGCGTCACGGGCACCACTTCCGCGAACATGTCCTCGAGTGTTTCGTTGAACATCAGCGCAGACGCACGACCGAGATCGATGGTGTAAGTACCGCCCGTGGGCAGCGATTCTTCGTAGACGAAGGACTCCACGTCCTTACCGAAGCGCACGGCGGCGGTAAGCGGATACGGTTCGACGAGCGCCTCGGGCAACTGCATGTTGTCGAGCTTTACCGTCGTGCCGCAGCCTGCCAGCAGCCCCACCGAGGCTGTTGCAAGCACCGCCCTGAAGCGGGAGAGACGCAGCGTTCCTGCCATTTGCGCTCCACGATTACCGGTTTTGACCGGGATCACCCGATCGCACCTACTCACTCGAATCTACCGTGGCGCCGGGCAACCGGCAAGCCGACCCGTGGGCGCCACAGCCTGTATAGGGACCTCGGTGTGCCGCGCGGCGAAGCCGCGCCAGAACTGGGCCGCACTGTCTAAAGTTCGTTGTCCGGCGGTCGCTAGATTCATATCTGCCGTGTCACGAAGCCTCAGCACTGCAGGGGGAGACCGGGATTTGAGCAGGAATGTCACAGCGCACGTCATTGTGGCCAGCGACGCGGCGGCCGCGCCAGCGCCCATGCTGCGCGCGCTCGAAGCCGCGGACTGGTGCGACGCGGACCACATCGACGCCAACACGGCGCTCGAAGACCCGGATGCGCTTCGCGGTGCTGCCTGCATTGTGCTTGTGCTGTCCGACATGGAGCCCCACGCGGCTGGAGACGCCCTGCCGACCCTGACACGGCGAGTCACACCAACGCCCGTCATTGTGATGGCGCCGCAGATCGAATCCTGCGAATCGAGCCTGTTTGCTTGCGGTGTCGACGACTGCCTGAATCCTGATGTCATACCAGTACCGGCGACGCTGCGCGTGATCCGGCGCTCGATCGAACGTGCATCACAGCGCGTCCACGTCGAAACCGCGACGCAGCAATATCACGACCTGTTTGACCACATGCCGGTCGCTGCGTTCAGTGTGGACGCCCAAGCCTGCGTGACGGCCGCCAATCGTGAATTCCTGAACATGCTGGGAGCGGCGGACGCCAGTGCTGTCACCGACGTCCATCTCAACGGCCTGCTGACGGGCCTCGCGAACCTTTTGAAGCGCGCCCAAGACGGCGAGATCGTCGAGTACAAGCAGGGCCACATCGTCGAGTCGCTCGACGGCTTTTCGCGCCACGTGGTTGTCTTCGCGCGCCGCTCTGCCGACAGCGCGGAAGCACCCATCATGGACGTCTACCTCACCGATGTGACGGAACAGGAAGTGCAGACGCGCCGTGTCGCCGCTGCCGAAAGTCGTTTGCGACAGCTCACGGACAACGTGCCCGTGATGATGTTCCTGCTCGATCGGGACCGGCGCGTCTTTGACGCGAACCGGAGGCTTGTCGATGCGCTGGGGCTTGAGCGCCATGCGCTTGAGGGCATGCCGTTCACGTCACTGCTGCATCCCGATACCGATATCGGCGCGGTGCGAAACAGCATCGATCGCGTGTTCGGCGGCGGCGCGGAGCACGAACAACCGGTGTCGATGTTGCGCCCGGACGGCAGCGAGATGGAGTGCTTGTTCAGTGCCCAGCCGGGCAGCGATGGTGCAGGCCGTGTGTCTGTTGCCCACGCCATGCTCGTTGACGTCACGGATCGAAATCACGCGCAACGCGACCGGGACCGGCTTCAGGAGCAGTTGCAGCTCACGCGCAAGCTTGAGTCCATTGGCGAGCTGGCCGCAGGTATTGCGCACGAGATCAACACGCCGGCGCAATATGTAAGTGACAACCTCTCATTTCTGCGCGAGGGCTTCGACGACCTGCACGCACTGCTTGAGACGCTGCCTGGTGTGATCACGTCGCTGCGCGCGCTTGAAGACTCGGCACCGGCTGATGCGCTCAACAGCGCGGTCGATGCGGCAGATCTCGAGTACCTTGTCGCCGAAATTCCGGCGGCGCTGGCACAGGGCCAGGATGGCATCGCCAAGATCCGCGAGATCGTGCTGGCACTCAAGGAGTTCTCGCACCCGGGCGGGGGCGACATGGAAGCCGCAGACCTCAACCGTGTCATCGAGAGCACGGTGACCGTGGCGCGCAACGAGTGGAAGTACATTGCCGAGATCGAGCGTGACCTGGCTGCCGATTTGCCGCGTGTCGAATGCTACCCGTCGGCCATCGCGCAAGTGGTTTTGAACCTGCTAGTTAACGCTGCCCACGCCATTGGCGACACACGTGGGGAGGGCGATCCGCTGGGCCAGATCCGCATCGCCTCAGCACGGCACGGTGACGATGCTGTTTGCTTCCGAATTTCCGACGATGGTCCTGGCATACCCGATGAGATCCGGCACAAGGTGTTCGACCCGTTCTTCACCACCAAGGAAGTCGGTCGCGGGACGGGTCAGGGGCTCGCCATCAGTCGCAGTGTGATTACCGATCAGCACGGTGGCGACATTCTGCTCGATTCGGCGCCCGGTCGCGGGACGACCTTTACGGTCATCCTGCCGCTTCGCGGCGCAGGCAGGGACGGCATCAGGGAGGCTGCTGCGTGAAAAGAATTGTCTTCGTAGACGACGAACAGAACATCCTGCAGGGCCTGAGGCGCATGTTGCGTCCCATGCGCCACGAGTGGGAGATGCACTTTGCCGACGGCGCGGATGCGGCGCTCGACATCATGCGCGACGGCGAGTTCGACGTGGTGGTCACGGACATGCGCATGCCTGGCAAGGATGGTGCCGCACTGCTCGAGATTGTGCGCCAGAAACACCCGGGCACGGCGCGCATCATTTTGTCGGGCCACGCCGAGCAGGAAATGGCGATCCGTTCAGTGGCGGCCACGCACCAGTTTCTGGCCAAACCCTGTGATGCCGACACACTAAGGAATACCGTTCAGCGCACCTGCCAACTGCGGGGCATGTTGGCCAGCGATCGGTTGCGTAAGCTCACGGCCGAGGTGGGGCAAATGCCGAGCGTGCCCGAGGTGTATCAGCGCATCAGCGCGGAAATGGGCAAGGACGAACCGTCGCTGGCTGAGATTTCCACGATCGTCAGTGAAGACCTGGGGATGACGGCGAAGTTGCTGCAGCTCGTCAATTCCGCCTTTTTCGGTTTGCGCCGGCACGTGGCGTCCGTGGACCACGCCGTCGCCTATCTGGGTATGGACGTGATTCGCGCACTGGTCCTCTCGGAATCGGCCTTCAAGGCCTTCGACCATGCGAAAGGTGGCGTATCGCCCGACACGCTGATGCGTCGCGGGCGCCGCGTCGCGGCCCTGGCCAAGGCCATCGCGCGCCACGAATCCGACAACAAAGTGGTTGCCGACGAGGCGTTCCAGGCCGGCATGATGCACGAGCTCGGCAAGCTTATCCTCGCGGCCGAACTGCCCTCCGAGTACCAGCGTGTCAGCGAGGTCATGGACGCGGGTGTGGACCAAGATGTCGCGGAACGCGATGCCTTCGAGGTCACACAAGGCGAAGTCGGTGCCTACCTGCTGGGCCTTTGGGGACTGGCAGACGGCATCGTCGAGTCGTTGGCATACCACCGAGAGCCTTCTCGTACGGAGGTGTCCGGGTTTGCGCCCATCGTCGCCGTCCATGCCGCTGCGGCGCTCACAAGTGTCGGCGAGCCGGACGCGCTGCCGCTTGACGAAGCCTGGCTCGAGAGTATCGGTCTCGTCGAGTCTGCGCAGACGTGGCGTGATCTCGCCTCGATCCAGCCCAATGAGAGAGACGCGGCATGAACCAGCGTGTGTTGTTTGTCGACGACGAGCCTAACGTCCTGCAGGCGATCAAGCGCGCCATCCGCAAGGATTTTGATGTCGCAACCGCCGAGGGCCCCGAGGCTGGCCTGGCGTTGCTTGCAGGCGAGGATGACTTCGCCGTGATCGTGTCCGACATGCGCATGCCGGGTATGAGTGGCGTCGAGTTTCTTCGCGCGGCGCAGCAGCTATCGCCGCGTTCGGTTCGCATGATGCTCACCGGTAATGCCGACCAGCAAACGGCCATTGACGCCGTCAACGACGGCGCCGTGTTTCGGTTCTTGACGAAGCCCTGCGACGTCGACCGCCTGCGCGTCGTGGTGAGCCAGGCGCTCGATCATTACCGTCTCCTTAACGCGGAACGGGAGCTGCTCGAGGAAACGCTGCAGGGCAGTCTCGGCGTCATGAGCGAGTTGCTCGCCATCTCGCGCCCCGACACGTTTGGACGCACCCGCCGATTGCGCTCCGCGGTATTCGCTCTGCTCGAGGGTCGCGACGAATTGGACGCCACGGGTCGCTGGGTTATCGAAACGGCAATCATGCTGTCGCAGCTCGGCGTTATGGCGCTGCCGGAATCGATTGCCGAACAGGCCAACAGCGGGCAGCCGCTCAATGAGCAGGACCGGCGTGACTACGAGCACACCGCCGTGACCGTTGCCGATATGCTGGCGCGGGTGCCGCGGATGACGCCTGTTGCTGACATCATCCGCTATCAGCACAAGCACTACGACGGCTCAGGCGGCCCCGCCGATGTGGTTCGTGCCGAAGCCATCCCGCTGGGCGCACGCGCACTGCACCTGGCACAGGTCACGGACGCGCTACGCTGCAGGGGATTCGACGCCACGGAAATCGACGAGGAGTTGCGCACGCGGCGCAAGGAGTTTGATCCGCGCTTGCTTAAGCGGATTCTCGAAGCCGGGAACGCATCGGACTCGCAGCGCGCAACCCGCTCGGTCAGGGTAACGGACCTAGATGTCGGCATGGCGCTGGCACAAGATCTGTGCACTGAGGCCGGCAGCCTGATCGTGTGCGAAGGCCAACGCGTCACGCCGGCCGTACTCGAGCACGTGCAGCGCTTCGTGCGCGAGGGTACGGTTTCAGGCGCGTGTGTGGTTGTCGATGAGTCCGGGCCGGAGACGGCACGCGCCGCGAACTACTAAGCCTCGGCGGCGCTCGAAGCCGCCTCATCGACTTTGAAGGTCAGACCCGCATTGCGCTGCAATCGCTCGATCAGCGCATCGCCCATGGCGGCGGCCGGAGTCGAGAAGCCACCCCGTTCACCTGGGCCGCGCGGCGCGCTGCGGGCGAGGCAGACAGCGGCTTCACCCAGCATGCGGCTTGTGCTGCCGTAACCCGGATCCCGATCGCCAGTCACCGTCGCCTGCAGCGTCCGACCTTCCTCGTCGACGCCCGCAAACCGAAGTTGGTAGTGGCCATTATCTCGTGCCTCGGCACTGGGTCCGTCGCCCTGGTTCGGAAAGACAAACCGACTGAGAAAGGCGCGCCCTGGCGCTGTCACCGCGCCCGCGAGCAGGCTCGCAAGTGCACCGCTGAGGCCTGCGGCCTTGGCCAGACCCAGTGCGCCCCCGCCGGTCGCCGTGTATTCGGCGTAGCGGAAGTCGCGTCCGTAGGCATTGCCCATGAGTGCGTTAGTGCGACGTACGATCCGCGTGTTGATGGACGCCATGAGGAAGGGCGCGACCCAACCGTCGATGAATTCGTCGCGGTGGAAGCCCAGGCTCTCGTTCTCGTCGGCGCCCTGACTCGCATTGCGCGGATTGAGCGCGTAAGGGTCGGTCAGCAGACGGGCTGTGCGGCGGTCACTGCGGGCCTCTTTGGCGACTTCGAGCATGCTGGCGGCCGTGCCACCGCTGAAGCCGCCATTCATCCGTTCCACGTAGCCATGCACCCGTTGCAGGGGCTGCTCAAACCGCGCCTGCGCTTCGCGCTGCAGGAACCACACACCAACGTCTGACGGGATCGAGTCAAAGCCACAGCAATGCACAATGACGGCGCCGGAGCGCTTGGCCGTGCCGCCGTGTGCGTCCATCATGCGTCGAATCCAGGGCAGCTCACCGGCCAGGTCGCAATAGTGGGTGCCGTTGCGCGCGCACTCGGCCACGAGCTCGCTGCCAAGGCGCGAGTAGGGACCGACCGTGGTCGCCACCACACGGGTGCGTTGCGTGAGCGTCTTCAGCGATTCCGCGTCCTGGCTGTCGGCAAGGACAATGGACGGCTTGCGCCGGCCACGCGCGAGCTGCTCGCGCAGGGCCTCGAGTTTGTCGGGGTTGCGCCCCGCGATGGCCCATCGCAGCTCACCCGCGATGCCGTAGGTATCCGCGAGATGTTCGGCCACGAGTTGGCCCGTGAAGCCAGTTGCACCCCAGACGATGATGTCGAATTCCCGCGAATTCTCTTGCGCTTTGCCGGTCATAAGTCTTGTAAACGTTGCGTTGTGCCGCAATCAAAACCACCATTATAGAGAAGCCGCCGACGCTGACATCTTCGGAGTGCACATGGGCAAGGCCATCATCCTCGTTCTCGATTCCTTTGGCCTGGGCGCCACGGACGACGCCGACCGCTACGGCGACGCCGGGGCCAACACGCTGACCAGCATCGCGCGCCACTGCCGGCGCGCGTTTGAGGCGGGCGAACGCCCGCAGCCACTGACGCTGCCGAACCTGAGCCGTCTGGGGCTCATGCACGCCGCTGAGCTTGCCAGCGGCGAGTGGCCAGACGGTCCCGTCGCCGACGATATCGTCGGTGCCTGGGGCTGTGCCGCCGAGCGCTCGAGCGGTAAGGACACGCCCTCGGGCCACTGGGAGATCGCAGGAGTTCCCGTGCTGTTCGACTGGGGCTATTTCGACAAAAAGACGGACACGTTCCCGCCCGAACTGCTCGAAGCACTGATCGAGCGCGCCGAGCTGCCTGGGGTGCTGGGCAACTGCCATGCGTCAGGCACGGACATCATTCGCGATCTTGGCGAGGAACACCGACGTTCGGGCAAGCCGATCGTCTACACCTCTGCCGACAGCGTGTTCCAGATTGCGGCTCACGAGGCATCGTTCGGCCTGGAACGGCTCTACGCGCTCTGCGACATCGCGCGCGAGCTCGTTGACGCGTACAAGATTGGCCGCGTTATTGCACGACCCTTCACGGGCGACAGCCCGCAAACCTTTGTGCGAACGGGTAACCGGCGCGATCTCACGACGCCGCCGCACGCCCCGACCGTGCTGGATCGACTCGTCGATTCAGGCGGTGACGTCGTCAGCGTAGGCAAAATCTCGGATATCTTTGCCCACCAGGGCATCACGAAGCGGGTCAAGGCGACGGGCAACGAAGCCCTCGTAGACGCCACGCTGGGTGCCATGGCGGAAGCGCCCGACCGGTCCATCGTGTTCACGAACCTCGTGGATTTCGACATGCTCTACGGGCATCGGCGTGACGTTGCGGGTTACGCCCAGGCGCTCGAAGACTTCGATGCGCGACTACCCGAGGTCATGTCGGCCATGGCGGGGGACGACTTGCTTATCCTCTGCGCCGATCACGGTTGTGACCCCACCTGGCCCGGCACAGACCACACGCGCGAATATATCCCCGTGCTGGCCTACGGTCGACCGGTGGGGCAAGGCGGTATCGGTCGGCGCGGCACCTTTGCCGACATCGGCCAGACGCTGGCCGAGTACTTCGACCTCCCGGCGCTCGACTACGGCGACTCGTTCCTCGCCGCCTGAGCGGGCCCGCCTGTTGCGGCGATGATGCGCTCGCGCCATTGCGCGACGTCTCGGCGCAGCGCCTCGGCATCCATGCCCGGAATCTCACGCTCGCGCATGAGCACCTGACCGTCGACGATGGTCGTCACGACGTCGTCGGCGTCGGTCACGTAGACAAGATGTGAGGCGGCATCGAAGCGCGGCGCCGCATCGAGCGCGGTGACATCCACCTGGATGACGTCGGCGCGCTTACCTGGCACGAGCTGCCCCACAAGCTCGCCGAGGCCAATGGCCCGGGCACCACTGCGCGTGGCCATGTCGAGCACCTGCCGCGCGGGCAGGGCCGTCGGGTCGCCCGTAGAGACTTTCGACAGCAGAGCAGCGAGTCGCACGTCTTCCCACATATCGAGATCGTTGTTGCTCGCGGCGCCATCGGTGCCGATACCCACACGCACGCCAGCCTCAAGCATGGCCGCAACCGGCGATACGCCCGAGGCGAGCTTCATGTTTGAGGTCGGGTTGTGTACGACCCCGACGCCGTGCTCGGCGAGCAGCGCCATATCGGATTCCGAGGGGTAGACCATGTGCGCGGCAATGAGCGGCAGGTCGAGATAGCCCATCTCGTCGAGCAGCTCGACGGGCGTCATCCCGTGATTGGCGGCCGTAACCTGGATCTCGAACGTTGACTCCGAGACGTGGATCGAGATGGGCACGCCTTCGGCGGCCGCAGCGGCCTGGATTTCCTCGAGCCGCGGCCGCGACAGGGTGTACACGGAGTGTGCGCCAATGGCCGGGATGATGCGGCCGTCGCGGTCACGCCAACGTCGCACAAAGTCGACGGCCTGGGCCAGCGATTCGGCGCCGGTCTCGGCGTCCGGGCTTTTCTGCTCGATGACCGAGGGCACAATGACCCCGCGCAGTCCGCAGGCGAGCGTCTCTTCGGCCATGGCATCCGGGAAGTAATACATGTCGACGAAGCTCGTCGTGCCGCCGCGGATCATCTCCCAGCAGGCCAATCGCGTGCCGATGCGAACGAATTCCTCGTCGACGACGGCCACTTCTGCCGGAAAGATAAAGCGCTCAAGCCACTCGATGAGCTCAAGGTCATCGGCGATGCCGCGCAACAGGCTCATGGCGGCATGCGTATGCCCGTTGACGAGGCCCGGCATCACCACGCGACCCTCCCCTGAAAGGGTATCGGCCGCCGTGAACTTTGCGTCGATCTCGGTTGCGGTGCCGACGGCGACAATGGCGCCGTCATCTATGGCCACCGCACCATTGGCGATTTCCGTACCATCCACGTCCATCGTCATCACGACATCGCCGTAGACGATCAGGGCGATTTCCGCCTGCGCCTCGGCGGGTGGTGCCTCCGCGCCACAGGCGCCAAGGCTCAATCCAAGACACAGGGCCGCAAGGCTGCGTGCGGCGACGCTTACGCTTCTCATCATCCCAAGATGTTAGCCCAGCACCGGGGCACGTGCCGCGTTACTCGAGATTGGTGTAGCTGTCTGGCGTGAAGCGGGGCAGACACAGGCACTGGAAGACGAGGTCCTCGATACCCGTGTTGCGGACCTGTTGCGCGGCCCCGGCAGGGATAGCGACCACGTCACCGGGTCCGATTACGAAGGGGGCTGCGTCACCGACGTGCATCTCTCCTTGCCCGGACTGGACCAGATACCACTCTCGAACCGATAGGCTGTGGCGCTGCGTGAGCACCCCGGGTGCCACGCGGCACTTGGCCACGGATGCCTCGGGGTGGTCCGGGTCATTGACGAGCTCGGTGATGAAACAGCGCTCGTCGGTGTAGACGGTCTCGAGGTCGTCAGATCGTGTGTGCATGGGCTGCTCCGGTGCGGCTTGCGGGCCACCTCGTTCGGGGTGGCGGTGTATCATAGCGCTCCATTCCCAAGGGCCAGACACGGCGACGACACGATCCATGGCGACCAAACACATGAACGCCGCACCCGGCGATTTTGCACCCAGCGTTCTTATGCCCGGCGACCCGCTGCGCGCGCAGTACATTGCCGAGACGTATCTCGATGCGCCCCGAAAAGTTACCGACGTTCGCAACATGTTCGGCTTCACCGGTACCTATGAGGGCGTACCCGTGTCGATCATGGCGCACGGTATGGGCATCCCGTCGGTGTCGATCTACGTGCATGAGCTGGTCACGGAGTACGGCGTCGGCCGCATCATTCGAGTGGGTTCCTGTGGCACGGTCAACCCGCGTGTCCGGCTGCGTGACGTCATCATCGGCGCCGGTGCGTCAACGGACTCGGCTGTTAACCGCATGCGTTTCGGCGGCTACGACTACGCGGCGATCGCGGATTACCGCTTGCTGCGCACAGCTGCCGACGTGGCCCAGGCGCGCGGTGTGCGCTACCACGTAGGCAACCTGTTCTCGGCGGACCTGTTCTACACGCCCGACCCGGATATGTTTGACACGATGGCCAAGTACGATGTGCTTGGCGTTGAAATGGAGGCCGCGGGCATCTACCCGATTTGTGCGGAGCACGGTGTGGAGGCGCTGGCCATCTGCACGGTCAGCGATGACATCCGCAGCGGCGAAGCACTGAGTTCCGATGAGCGTGCCACGACTTTTGACGACATGATCCAGGTCGCGCTGGAGACCGTCCGTGAGCGCGGCTGAGCCCAGGCAGCCTGATCTCGCGCGCGTCACACCCGTCGATACGGTCGGTGTCGAGGAACGCGTGGCGCGTTTCCGCAGCCGCTCGATCAAGACGGCCAGCAAGGTGGCCGGGCTCAAGCTCGCGCTGTCGATGATTGACCTCACGACGCTCGAGGGTGCGGACACGCCGGGCAAGGTGCGCCAGCTTTGCGCCAAGGCGCAGCACCTGCACGAACGCATGCCCGATCTGCCGACTGTGGCCGCCGTCTGCGTCTACCCGACCATGGTGTCCGTCGCGCGCGACGCGCTGGGCGACAGCGGCATCGAGGTCGCTTCCGTGGCCACAGCGTTCCCTAGTGGCCAGGCGCCGCTCTCGGTCAAGCTCGACGACACGCGAATGGCCGTGGAAGCAGGCGCTGCGGAGATCGACATGGTTATCGCCCGCGGTGCGTTCCTGGCCGGCGATTACGACACCGTGTTTGACGAAATCGTTGCGGTGAAGACGGCCTGCGGGGATGCGCATCTCAAGGTGATTCTGGAAACCGGTGAGCTGGGCTCGCTCGACCGCGTGCGCCAGGCCAGCATGCTGGCCATGGCCGCGGGCGCTGATTTTATCAAGACCTCAACGGGCAAGATCAAGCCGGCAGCCACGATGCCCGTCACACTGACCATGCTGCACGCCATCCGGGACCACTTTCTGGAAACGGGCGTACAGGTGGGCATGAAGCCCGCGGGCGGTATCTCGGTCGCCAAGATGGCGTTGCACTACCTCGTGATGCTAAACGAGACGCTGGGCGCAAAGTGGATGACGCCGCGCTGGTTCCGCTTCGGCGCGAGCTCGCTCGCCAATGACGTCCTTATGCAACTTGAGAAGCAGGCGACGGGTCGTTACCAGTCGCCCGATTACTTCTCCAAAGACTGACGGAGACCGGACTCCACATGGCAACCAAAAGCACACTGGCTTTCGAACCGGGCTGGCAGTACGACCCGGCCCCCGAGAGCACCGATCACGTCTCGCTGCGCGACAGCTACGGTCTGTTCATTGACGGCGAGTTCACGCCAGCCGCCAGCGGCAAGACGTTCGAGACGATCAACCCGGCCACGCAGGCGCCGATCGCAAGCATCGCGCAGGCGGGTAGTGAAGACGTGGATCGTGCCGTTGCGGCGGCGCGCAAGGCTTACGACACGGTCTGGTCGAAAATGAAGCCCGCAGAGCGCGGCAAGTACGTGTTCCGCATCGCCCGCGCGATCGCCGAGCGCGCGCGCGAGTTCGCCGTTGTCGAATCCATGGATGGCGGCAAGCCGATTCGGGAGTCGCGGGATATCGACATCCCGCTCGCGTCTGCGCACTTCTTTTACTATGCGGGCTGGGCCGACAAGCTCAACTACGCGTTCCCGGGCGTGAACCCGAAGTCGCTGGGCGTGGCGGGGCAGGTTATCCCGTGGAACTTCCCGTTGCTCATGGCAGCCTGGAAGCTCGCGCCCGCATTGGCCGCGGGTAACACCGTCGTGCTCAAGCCCGCGGAAACGACGCCGCTGACGGCGCTCAAGCTCGCAGAGCTCGTCGCTGACGTCGGGCTGCCGCCAGGCGTGGTGAACATTGTCACCGGTGCGGGCGACACCGGCGCCGCACTCGTGCGCCATCCGGATCTCGACAAGTTCGCCTTCACGGGCTCGACAGCGGTCGGTCGCGACATCATGCGCACGCTGGCAGGTACGGGTACGCCTTACACGCTGGAACTCGGCGGCAAGGCCGCCAACATCGTGCTCGAGGACGCCGCGCTCGACCAGGCCGTTGAGGGCATCGTCAATGGCATCTTCTTCAATCAGGGCCACGTGTGCTGCGCGGGATCGCGCCTGCTGGTTTCGGAAGCGATAGCGGAACCACTGCTCGATCGGCTGCGCACGCGCATTGACACGCTCATCGTCGGCGACCCGCTCGACAAGAACACGGATGTCGGCGCGATCAACTCGGAAGCGCAACTGGCGCGGATCAACGAGTACATCGACATTGGCCGTGCTGAGGGCGCCGAAATCTGGCAGGGCGGCAGCGACGCACCGCAGTCGGGTTACTACTGCCGTCCCACGCTCATTACCGGGGTCGCGCAGTCGAACCGCGTGGTGCAGGAAGAGATCTTCGGCCCCGTGCTAACCGTGCAGACCTTCCGCACCTTCGATGAGGCCCGTGAGAAGGCCAACAATACGCCTTACGGTTTGTCTGGCGGTGTCTGGACGGACAAGGGCTCACGCATCTTCAAGATGACGGGCGCGCTGCGCGCGGGTGTCGTCTGGGCCAACACCTTCAACAAGTTCGACCCCACGTCACCGTTTGGCGGCTACAAGGAAAGTGGTATGGGACGCGAGGGTGGCCTGCACGGCCTGGGCGCGTATCTCGATCTCGGCATGGGAGCAGGCGCATGAGCGGCGAACGCGCGCGGCTCGACGTCGCCAAGACCTACAAGCTCTACATCGGCGGCAAGTTCCCGCGCACGGAGTCGGGTCGCTACGAGAGTTTTGAGCGTAGCGATGGTGCCGGCGCCGTCAACGTCTGCCGCGCGAGCCGCAAGGACTTCCGCAACGCCGTGGTCGCGGCGCGCGGTGCAGTGGCGGGTTGGTCTGCAGCCAGCGCCTACCTGCGCGGCCAAATCATCTACCGCATCGCCGAGATGCTCGAGGGGCGTGCCGCACAGTTTGCCGCAGAGCTGCATGCAGAAGGCGTGGCCGAAGCCGCGGCTATGGCCCAGGTGGAGGCCAGCGTCGATCGGCTCATTTACTACGCTGGCTGGTCCGACAAATACACGCAGGTGCTGTCGAGCGTAAATCCCGTGGCCTCGGCGCATTTCAACTTCTCGCTGCCCGAGCCGACGGGCGTCGTCGCCGCGGTGTTGCCCCAACAGCCGGGCTTGCTCGGGTTGGTATCCGTGGTGGTGCCCGCCATTGTTGGCGGCAATACCGTTGTGGCCCTGGCTTCTGAGTCGCACCCGCTGTCTGCGGTGAGCTTTGCTGAAGTGCTGCACGCGTCTGACGTGCCCGGCGGTGTGATCAATCTGCTCACGGGGCAACGCGACGAGTTACTTTCGCACATGGCCGGTCACATGGACGTCAACGCACTGGCGCTCTGCGACGTCACCGCCGATGCCGGCAATGCGGCCGAAAAAGCGGCCGCCGAGAACTTCAAACGCGTGCGTCGCTTCGACAATGTGGATTGGTCGGCCGATGCCTCGGCGAGCCCCTGGCACATCGAAGCGTTCCAGGAGATCAAGACCACCTGGCACCCCGTGGCGAATTAGCCTCCGGCTAGTCGGATAGGAGGGCGGCGAGCGCTGCGGGTTGCGGTCGCGCGCCCACCTGGCTCAGCGCCAGTGTTGCGCATTTCGTGGCCAGCGCCGTGGCGTCCGGAAGCGCGTAGTCGCGCGCCACGCCATACAGAAAACCTGCCACCCAGGCGTCACCGGCCCCGGTTGAGTCCACCACGCGCTCGACGGTGTCGGCGCGCTGCACGATGTGTTCTGCGCCCTGGAAGACTTCGCTGCCATGTTCGTGGCGCGTCATGACCACGAGTTTGCCCGATGCGGCCGCGCGCTCGCGCACCGTGTCGAGGTCATCCCCGCCGAACAGCGCGCGCACTTCGGCTTCATTGCCGATAACCAAATCGGCATCGCCTTGTGTCAGCGCGAGGAATGCGTCGTGGTGGCGTTCGACGCAAAAGGAGTCCGATAGCGACAGCGCCACGCGCCCGCCAGTCGCGCGCGTGTGCGTGATGGCAGCCTGCATGGCGGCGGGGCCATCAGGTGTATCCCAGACATAGCCTTCGAGCAGCAGCAATTTGGGCGCGCCCACCGTGTCCGGCGTGACGTCGCTAACGGCAATCTCTGTGCAGGCGCCGAGAAAGGTCTGCATCGTGCGTTCGCCATCGGGTGTGATGAGCACGTGGCATCGCGCCGTCGGCGCGGCGCGCGTTTCCTCAGGCAGGCGCACGTCGACACCGAGACTGGCCATGTCGTGATTGAAGATGCGTCCGAGCTGGTCCTCGGCGACGCGACCAATGTAGGCAGCTTGGCCACCGAGGCTCGCGAAGCAGGCGACACTGTTGGCGACAGAGCCACCGGCGCTTTCTGTGGCGGGTCCCATCATGTCGTAGATTCGCTCGGCGTCGTCGCGGTCGATCAGCGTCATTGAGCCCGGCGGGTTGCCGAACTGGCTCACAAATTCGGGGTCGACGTGGCACAAGACGTCCACGATCGCGTTGCTGATGCCGATCAGCTCGACTTGGGGTTTACTCATGGGGATTCCAGGTGGGCCGTGGGCAGGATGGCGCCGCTCAGGCTTCGGGCAGGTGTTCGGGGATCTCGTCGAGGATGTCTGCCAGTTCCGGCTTGTGCTCGCGAATGTCTTCCGCAGACAGTCCCGACAGCTCGTAAGGCAGTACCAGCCAGTTGCGTGTCTCGTGTACGTAGAAGTCCGGCGGGCGCAGCGTCTGTTCGCTCGGTCGGAACCAGATCGTCGCAATGCGAATGTCGCGTGGCAGGTTGCGGCGCGACTTGCGCGCGAGCTTGTCGATCACAGCCTGGGCGCTGGAGCCCGTCGAAAACACGTCGTCCACGATGAGCAGCGAATGTGAGGAGCTCACATTTTCGAGCAGGTAGCGCAAACCGTGTACTCGGATCGCTGATTTCTTGTCAGCCCGTTGCCGGTGGTAGGCATCGAAGCCGGCGTAGCTCGTGCGAACAGCAATGTGATCGGTGTCGATTCCAAAGTGCTCGAGGCCTTCTTGGACCGCGATACCGACGGCGCTGCCGCCGCGCCACAGGCCGACGAGGAAGTCGGGCTTGAAGCCGGAGTCATAGATCTGCACCGACAGCTTGAAGGCGTCAATGAGCATGTCATCGGCGTTAACGAACTGCTTGTCGGGAGGGGCGGCGCCCATCTGTGCCTCGGTGGCGATCTACGGTAGGATGGCGCGAGTATAACGAGTTCCAGACGCGGCCGTCAGTGCCGTGCGGCGGGGGTATGGAAAAGATCGTTTTGTCGGCGCAGGGTCTGCTCGAAGACTCATTTCGCCTGGGTGCCAATATCCTCAAGGACGGCTTCCGCCCAACGCTGATCATTGCGATCTGGCGCGGGGGAACGCCTGTCGGTATGGCCGTGCAGGAGTTGCTGGCCTACTGCGGTGTTGATTCCGACCACATCGCCATTCGGACGTCGTCTTACGAGGGCGTCGATAAACGCTCGGGCAACGTGGCGATCCACGGCCTCGACTACATCGTCAACAAGATCACGTCGGAAGACCGTGTGCTCATCGTCGATGACGTTTTCGACACGGGCAACACGATTGCGGCGGTGATCAAGGAGCTCGGCCGGCGCTCGCGCGACAATATGGCCTGGGACGTGCGCATTGCGGTGCCCTGGTTCAAGCCGACGCGCAACCAGACCGAACTGACACCGGACTACTACGTCCACAAGACGGATGAATGGCTTGTGTTTCCCCACGAACTCGATGCATTGACTCCCGATGAGCTGTCGGACCACCGCCCGAAGCTGGCCGACGTGGTCAGCACCGTAGCGGCACGCAAGGCCGGGTGAGCCACCGCGTCGGATGCTGACCAGCGACATCATTCGACGCAAGCGCGACGGTGCGACGCTCGATGCAGCGTCCATCAACACCCTTGTTGCCGGGATCACTGACGGCAGTGTGTCAGACGCCCAGATCGCGGCGTTTTGCATGGCTACGTTCCTACAGGGCATGACGGCTGAAGAGACCAGCTTGCTGACGCGCGAGATGGCGACATCGGGGCGTGTGCTCGCCTGGCAATCCAACACACTCGGTGGCCCCGTGATCGACAAGCACTCCACCGGTGGAGTCGGTGACAAGGTCAGCCTGGCGCTGGCACCCATTGTGGCCGCCTGTGGGTGTTTTGTGCCGATGGTGTCGGGGCGCGGGCTGGGCCACAGCGGCGGCACGCTCGACAAGATGGACTGCATTCCCGGCTACCGGAGCACGCCCGACTTGGCCACGCTGCGCAAGGTGGTGGCCGATGTGGGTTGCGCCATCATCGGGCAGACCAAAGACTTGTCGCCCGCGGACCGGCGTGTCTACGCTGTGCGCGATGTGACCGCCACGGTCGAATCCCTGCCACTGATCACCGCGTCGATTCTCTCGAAGAAGATCGCGGCGGGTAACGAGTTTCTCGTCATGGACGTCAAGTACGGCAGCGGGGCCTTCATGCCTAACGTGGCGCGTGCCCGCGAGCTTGCGATCCACCTTGTGGAAACCGCTGCGGCCGCGAATTTGAACGTGCGCGCCGTGCTGACGGACATGGACGAAGCGCTGGGCGTGAGCGCTGGCCATTGGTTGGAATTGCGCGAGATACACGACTATCTGGCGGGGACCCACCGTGAGGCACGCTTGCACGAGGTCATCATGGCGCTGGCTGCCGAGATGCTCGTGGTCACCGGGCTGGCCGAGGACCGCGACGACGCGCAGGCGCAAGCCGAAGGCGTATTGGCCAGCGGCGCGGCGCGCGAGCGCTTCCAACGCATGGTGACGGCGCTCGGCGGACCCTGGGACTTCCTCGACCGGTTCGACCATTACATTGAGTCTGCGCCGGTCGCGGTGTCGGTACCGGCGCCCGCGGCGGGGTACCTGGCTGCCGTCGACGCACGCGAGGTGGGCCTCGCGGTCGTCGGCCTCGGCGGCGGGCGCCGCCGCGGCGACGAGGCCATTGATGGCCGCGTTGGTTTCTCGAACATCTTACCGGTCGGTGCCGCAGTCAATTCGGACCGACCGCTGGCCGTTGTGCACGCTGCTGATGACGCCAGCGCGCGCGAAGCTGCCGCCCGCTACGCCGCCGCGTGTACCATCTCAACCACAGAGCCCGAGTCCCGTCCCGTGATCGCCGAGCGCCTCGGCGTCAATCGCTGACGGCGTCACGCCCCGTTTCAACCAAGACCCGCAAGGGAATCTGATGCCTGCACAGTTGATCAGTATTGTCGGAATCGCCGTATTGCTCGCGATCGCCGTTGCTTGCTCCAGTAACCGACGCGCCATTCGCCCGCGTATCGTCATTGCAGCGTTTCTCCTGCAAGCCTTATTGGCGGTGCTGACACTCAGGCTCGATGCGGGTCAGCGCATTATCGAAGCCATGAGCAACGGCGTCATGGCGATCATCGGCTACGTGGGTAGCGGCATCGGCATGATCTTCGGCAACCTCTACGACCCGTCCGAGGGTGCGCAGAGCTTTGCGGTCGAGGTGTTGCCCGTCATTGTGTTCTTCGCCTCGCTCATGGCCGTGCTCTACCACATCGGTGTCATGCAGCTCATTGTCCGCGTGGTGGGGCGTGGCCTTCAATACGTCATCGGCACGCGCCCCGTGGAGTCGCTCAATGCCGCAGCCAACATTTTTGTAGGTCAGACCGAAGCGCCGCTCGTGGTGCGGCCTTACCTCAAGTCGCTGACCGAGCCGCAGCTGTTCGCGCTTATGGTCTCGGGCACGGCCTCGGTCGCAGGAACGGTGTTGGCGGCGTACGCGCAAATGGGCGCGAATCTCGACTACCTCCTTGCCGCCAGTTTCATGGCAGCGCCGGGCGGTCTGCTCATGGCCAAAATCCTGATGCCAGACGAGGACATGGATAACGACATCGCGTCACCCGTGACCGAGCAGCCCGACATCGAACGGGAGAAGAACGTCATCCTGGCCGCAGCCAGTGGGGCGCAGGACGGTGTGCGCCTGGCCGTGAACATCGGCGCCATGTTGCTCGCATTCGTCGCGCTTATCGCGCTGTTCAATGGCATCGTCGGTGGCTTGTTTGGCCTCATCGGCATCGAAGGCGTCACGCTTGAGAAGGTACTGGGTTACGTCTTTGCGCCGCTCATGTACCTGCTGAGCGTGCCCTGGGAAGAAGCACAAACCGCCGGCGCCCTATTCGGCGAGAAGCTGATCCTCAATGAGTTTGTCGCGTTCCTGCACCTGGGAGACATCATCGACGATCTGTCACCACGCACCGCGGCTGTCGTCACCTTCTCGCTGTGCGGTTTCGCCAATCTGTCCTCTGTCGCAATTTTGCTGGGCGGTCTGGGCGTATTGATTCCCGAGCGCCGGGAGCTCATCGGCCAGTACGGGCTCAAGGCGGTCGTCGCGGGTTCGCTGTCGAACCTCATGAGTGCCGCGCTGGCGAGCCTGTTGATCTGAGGATGTTGCCGCGCGCTAGCGTGTGTCGTCGAGGCTGAAACCAGCGGGCAACAGGTCGCGGACGCTATAGGGCGTTAATGTGCCGTCGGCGTCTACAAGCCAGACGCGGGTTGCGCTGTCCGCAAACTCACTGATGCGCTGACGACAGCCGCCGCAGGGCGAGCAGGGCGCGATGGCGTCGTGGCCACCCGCGATGACCACGTGCTGAATACGCCGCCCGCCGCCTGCAATCATGGCAGCAATCGCCGCGGTTTCTGCACAGCTGCCCTCGGGATAAGACGCATTTTCAACGTTACACCCGAGCCAGGTGTCGCCTCGCTCGTCGAGTACCGCGGCGCCAACCCGGTAACCGGAGTATGGCGCATGCGCGTGCGCGCGAACCCCTGCTGCGGCCTCGAACAAGGCCCGGATCGTGGCGTCTCCGATCTGGATGCGTTTAGCGCTCATCAGCGCGCCAGTGTATCAGTGGAGCGCCCCGTTGCTCGCTGCTCGCATAGAGGCTGCCGTCCGCCGCCCAGGCGATCGTTTCGGGTTGCTTGAGCACGGGCATCCCCAGTGGCTCGAGTGGCCCGTTGAGCGCGTCGAGCCAGGTTTCGCCGGGATCGATCACAGCGCGGTAGGCCTCACCGTATGTCAGTAGTGCGATAACGCGCCCGTCAGGCGAGAGATCCATGGCTGTCGGCTGGTCGCGAAACTTGCCGAAACGGGGCGAAAGCCGAAGTTCCAATGCCGTAGGCGCCGGAATGGTCGTGACGGCGCCGAGTCGTTTGGCGGTCAGGCGGTCGCCGCTGCGTGCTGCCGCCATCGCGGCACGCAGTGGCAGGCTGTAGAGCACCGGTGGCTTGGTGCGTTTGCTGAGGAGGTAAATGGCATCTCGTTCTGCGTCGACGGCGACGGCTTCGACATCTCGCGGGCCGTCGCTGTAGGAAAACTCGATCGTTGACGCTTGCGCGACGGCGTCTGCCCCAGCGTCCGGCTCAGGCAGGAAATGAAGCGAGACGCGGTTGCGGTTGGCGTTGTTGTCGCCCACATCGGCAATCATGAGCCAGGCAGTGTCGTCGAGGGTGAAACTCGCCAGGTCTTCCCAATCGCTATTGAGTGCGCCGACCACGCGAACACGCCGCGTACCCATGTCGGACACGCTGAGCGCGATAATCTCGGCGCGGTTTCCGGAATCGTTGACGGTCCAGAGCGTTCCGGAATCCGTGGGTGAGGCGGCCATGCCTGAGACTTCCGGCAACACGTTGTGGTCGAGCGGGCCGACGATGGCTGGCAGGGCCAGGTCGGCGGGTGGCGCGAGTGGGGCGGCGGCGGGCTCCGCCCGGCATCCCGAAAAAAGGCTTGCGATGGCGGCGGCGAACCACAGGGCGCGGCGCTGCATTCAGCGCGTCCCGAAAAGCCGGTCGCCCGCGTCGCCGAGACCGGGAACGATGTATTTGCGGTCGTCGAGATGACTGTCGACGGCTGCGACGTAGACCGGCACATCGTCGTGCTGCTCGGCGACTGCGGCGAGCCCTTCCGGGCAGCTCACAATCGCGACAACGATGATCTGTTCAGCGCCGTTTGCCTTCAGGATCGACAAGGTCTCGGCCGTCGAGCCGCCCGTCGCCAGCATCGGGTCGATGACGATATGCAGCGCGCCCTCGCGCGCTGCCGGCAGTTTTCTGTAGTACTCCACGGGTTGTTTGGTGTCCGCATCCCGGTACAGGCCCATGAATCCGACCCGTGCCGTGGGCACGAGTTCCAGCACGCCATCGAGCATGCCGACACCGGCGCGCAAGATGGGCACCACGATGATATCGGCAGCAATCCGGTGGCATGCCGCCTCCGCGAGCGGGGTGGTCACCGTGACGGGTTCGACGGGGACGTGCTTGAGCGCTTCGTAGCAGAGGAACTGCGTGATCTCGCGTGCGAGTTGGCGAAACTGGGTGTGGCCCGTTTCGACGTCGCGCAGCAATGAGAGTTTGTGCTGAACGCAGGGATGTGTGACTTCGACGTGCATGGGCCAGGTTCCGATTTCGGTCGGCGGCTGGCCATTCACCAGCCATGGCCTATTATAGCCGGCCCTGGCGCAGCTGCGCGCCGGATAGGCGATTGTGGAGGGGCCCCTTGGCCAAACTGTTTTTTTACTACTCGTCGATGAATGCGGGGAAGTCGACGTCATTGCTGCAATCGAGCTACAACTACATCGAGCGCGGCATGCACACGATGATCCTGACGCCGGCATTTGATGACCGCTACGGCATCGGCAAGGTGACATCGCGGATCGGTATCGATGCCAACGCCCGGACGTTTCGCGCGGAGGACGACTTGCATGATCTCGTCGCGCGCAGACTCGACGACGACCCGCTGCACTGTGTACTCATTGACGAAGCGCAGTTCTTGACGCGCGAGCAGGTTTTGCAGCTGTGCCAGATCTGCGACGTGCTGGGCGTCCCGGTGCTGGCCTACGGCCTGCGCACCGACTTTCAGGGGGAGCCGTTCGAGGGCAGCAAGTACCTGCTGGCCTGGGCAGACAACCTCAACGAGATCAAGGCGATCTGCTACTGCGGGCGCAAAGCGACCATGGTGGTGCGGCTGGACGGGGACGGCAACGTCGTCACGGCGGGGTCACAGGTCGAGATTGGCGGTAACGATCGCTACGTGTCGCTGTGTCGGCGGCATTTCTACGCGCACTTCTACGAAGGCGAACCGCTGAAATAGGCGAGGGCTTCGGCTTCGCTCACGACGTCGCCGTACTTGGCGTTCATGTCGAACAGGTTGGCCTCGTGCGGATCGTCGTGCCGGTCACCGCAGGCATCCGCAACCACGATGGGGACGAAGCCGTGCGAGCAGGCGTCGACGCAGGTGGCGCGGACGCAGCCACTCGTCGTGAGGCCCGTGATGACGAGCGTGTCAATGCCCGCCGCTGTCAGCGTTGAGGCCAACGATGTGCCGAAAAACGCGCTTGGGTACTGTTTTGAAACAACAAGCTCGTCGGCACCCGGCTCAAGCCCGTGAGGCCAGGCACCCATCGGCCCACCAACTTTGAACACTTCGAGCGGCAGCGCTTTCTGGGCAAAGCGCCCACCATCGATGAGCGACGGGTGGTACACGACGTTGGTGTAGATAACGGGGACGCTGGCAGCGCGAGCGGCGTCTCGAACGCGCAACGCACTCTCGAGCGCCGGCTGAATGTCCGCGAAGAGCGCGCAATTCGAGTCGAAGTACGCTTCGACGAAATCGATGAGAATGAGCGCCGGGCGCTTACCGAAACCGATGCGGTTGTCGTAGGCGCGTCGGTAGTTGTCTTGTGCCGAGCTCACGCGACTACTGCTTGAAGACCTTGCCGCCCTTCATGACGAAGCTGACCGTTCGCAGCACCGTGACGTCTTCGAGCGGCGAGGCGGGAAGGGCGATGATGTCCGCGTGCTTGCCCGGCTCGAGCGTGCCCAGCGTGTCCGTCATGTCGATAAGGTCGGCCGCGTTCACGGTCGCGGAGACGAGGATGTCCATGACCGGCATGCCTGCCTTGTGCATGAGCACGGCTTCCTCGGCGTTGGTGCCGTGGCGAGACACACCGCTGTCGGTGCCGTAGGCGATTTTGACGCCGGCTTTGTAGGCCTTTGCGAAATTGCCCGACATATCGTTGCCCACACGGATCGCCTTCGCCTTGATGGCCTCGGTCATGAACTGCGCATTTTCGGCCATGTCGGCGACCGTGGCGCCCGCGAGCAAGGTCGGGACGAGATAGGCGCCCGTTTTCTTGAACAGTTTGATGGCCTCGGGTCCCGTGTAGCTGCCGTGCTCGATGGAGTGCACGCCCGCCTCGAGCGCTGCAATGATGCCGGCCTCGGCGTGTGCGTGGCTCGCGACTTTGCGGCCCATACGTTCCGCGGCTTTGACCACCTCGCGTAGCTCGTCCATCTCCATCTGCTGGCCGGTGCCCGTGGCGCGGTCCGTCAGCACGCCGCCCGTCGAGGTGATCTTGATGAGGTCGGCACCGTACTTGATGGCATGACGTGTCGCCCGCCGGCAGTCGTAGGGTCCGTCGCAGACGGTGGGCGCAGTGTAGAGCTCCATGAGATCGGGCTTAATGCCACTGACATCGGCGTGGCCGCCGGTGATCCCCACGCCCCCGGCAGCAATGATGCGCGGCCCGTCGATCCAGCCTCTGTTGATCGCGTCGCGCATCGCATACATGGGCTGCGGATCACTGCCGACGTCACGTACCGTGGTGAAGCCTGCCATGAGGGTATTCATGGCGAAGTGCAGGCTGCGCATGGCCATGAGTTCGTCGGACATTTTAAGGGCATCGCGCTCACTGCCGGGGCCGAGCTCGCCCTGCAAGTGGACATGCATGTCCATAAGCCCTGGCATCACGAACGCGGCCTTCAGGTCGATGACGACGTCGGCGTCGTAGGCGGCCGCGTCGGCGTAGCCTGCAACGACTTCTGCCACCCTGCCGTCACGCACGACGACGGTATGCTCGCTGACAGGCGCATTGCCGGGCACGGCCAGCAGGGTGCCGGCATGGATGAGCTTTGTCTCGGCCAGCAGGCTGCCAGACAGCGTCAAGAGCAGTGCGGCAAGTGCAGTCAGTCGGGTGGTCATGGCAGGGCTCCAGCGAATCGTCGGGGGTCACTGTGCCAGCCGTGACCGCTCCTGGCCAGTGAGCGCCACAAGGCTCTTGAAATCAATGCACACGCCGCCACTTCTGCATCGTGGCCGGGACGTCTCCGAGAGAGTCCTAAAGCCACGGTTCAATATTGCTCACTTGGAGGATATGCAATGAACACCATCGACCTGACCCCCCTGTACCGCACCAGCGTCGGCTTCGACCGGCTGGCCAATCTGCTCGACACGGCGCTTCGCAGCGATACGGTGTCGACGGGCTACCCGCCCTACAACATCGAAGTCACGGGTGACGAGCGCTACGCTGTCACGCTGGCTGTTGCGGGTTTCGCGGAATCCGAGCTCGACATCTCCGTTGAGAAGGGCGTGCTCACCGTTCGTGGCCGCAAGGGCGACGACGCAGAGCGCAAGTTCCTGCACCAGGGCATCGCGAACCGGGCCTTTGAGCGCAAGTTCAACCTCGCTGACTTCGTCGAGGTCACGGGCGCCGCGCTTGAGAACGGCCTGTTGACGATCAGCCTGCGCAAGGAGATTCCGGACGCCATGAAGCCACGTAAGATCGAGATCGGTGGCGGCAACGTACTGCCGCACAGCGCCTCGACTGACGAAGCGGCGTAACGCTAGGCAGACAGGGCCGTGCCGCATCGCGCACGGTAGGGGCTAGTGCCCCGAGGGAGCGCCCCGTACCCGCCAGGGTCCGGGGCGTTCTTGTGTCTGGACGTCAGGCCCAGCCGAGCTCGGCCATTGCCCAGCCGGCGTTCCAGACTTTGGTCATCTGGCTGACCTTGCCATCCGCGTCGAGCGTGATGGCATAGACGTAGTGCGAAGCGGTCTTCTTGTTTGTCGGTGGGACAGGGCCACCGTCGGCCGTGTGCGTGCCCGAAAAGGTCGCGAAAAACACCGCGGTGTTCGTGCTGTCGTCCCAGGCCTGCGCGTGAACGACGTAGTCGCCATCGGGTGCCACGCCATTCACGAAGCCTGCCATCCACTCGGTGTAAGCCTCCACCGTGCTGATGTCTGTGAGCGGCTCGGACTGCGCTGAGAAAGTGGCGCCATCGGCGACGTATTGCGCACACCCGGCCCAGCCTTTCGCGGATTCACAGGCGTCAAAAAAAGCCCTGGCGTTTTCGAGTGCTTGCATGGGTAGCCCCTTGTTGTTTGCTTGAGCGGCATCTGCAGTGTGCCGCATGCGGGGACGGGGTAGCCAGCATCTGTATTAGTGCAGGCGGATGCCGCGCGCCTTGGCGCCGCCGAACGGAATGGCAACGGCGCTTTCAAGATCTTTGCCCACGAGAAACTCCGTGACGCTGTCTTTTGCGGACTGCGCGATGCCGTCGCGACCGAATGTGACCTTGCTCGATGAGACACGCAGGTAGCCTACGTGCGCATTGGTGGCGCCGTCGTAGACGAACTTGATGATCGTGAATGCGAT